>DHQV01000040.1:15208-51044 GCA_002408185.1 Deltaproteobacteria bacterium UBA5329 | reverse complement strand
TGGGCCCCACTCAAACAGCCCTTGCTTCGGCAGGGCACGCTGCAAGGGCCGACGACGCCTCCACTCTTTTTACCAATCCGGCCGGTATGACACGATTGAAAAGGTCCGAACTGCTTGCTGGTATCCAGCCGCTCTACACTAACCTTGCATTTTCTCCTGATTCAAGGACGACAACGACGGGGAACGACGGCAATTCCCGCAACTGGATCCCAACGGGCAATATGTACTATGTCCATAACGTCTCTCCGGACTTCAAACTGGGAATGGGAGTACTCGGATATTTCGGGTTGGCCGTTGATTACGGCGACAGCTGGGTCGGCCGCTACTACGTGAAGGATGCTGCGCTGCAGGGCATCACGTTCCAGCCTTCGGCTGCGTACAAGGTGACGGAAAAATTGTCCGTTGGGATGGGCCTTAACGCAATGTATGCTATGCTGGAACAAAAAGCGGCGGTCAACAGTATCCTTGATCGGCGGCCCGACGGTGAATTGAAAGTCAGCGACAACACATGGGGGTTCGGGGCAAATATTGGAATTCTTTACGAGCTGAACAAGAATACGAGATTCGGGCTCAACTATTTGTCCGAGGTCAAGCTTGATTTCCAGCCCAGGACCTCGCTTACCGGGATCGGTCCTTTGCTCTCCCGGGCACTCGCCGCCCGGGGTTTAACCGATCGAAGCATTGATATGACAATGAAAGTCCCGCAAATGGTAATGGCCGGTTTTTTTCACCAGGTAAACGACAGGTGGGCCGTAATGGGAGATGTGGGGTGGCAGGAGTGGTCAAAGTTCGGCAAGGTAGACGTGAGCATTGCTTCCAACGATCCGAGGAGCCTCACAACCGACCTTAACTACAAGGATACATGGCATTTTGCCCTCGCCGCCCAGTACCAGGTCTCAGACCCTTTGCTTATCTTTTTCGGTGCGGCCTATGACACGTCCCCGGTAAATAGTGACAACATGACCGTAACAATGCCCATGGACGAAACGTACCGGTTTGGAACAGGCGCGCAGTACAGGTGGAACCAACACCTTTCATTTGACTTTGCATATGAGCTTGTTTGGATGGGAACACTGAACGTAGATCAGTTCAGAGGTCCCCTTGCGGGAAGAGTGGCAGGGGAATATAGAAATGCCTGCATCCATGCGATCCAAACGACCGTGCGGTATCAATTCTAGGATCCTCAAGAATCGCGGAAAGCGATAATAGTCTCTAACGCGTTCCCGAAATAGCCCGCCATACGGCGTCCAGAAGCGCCTGGTCACCAACCGGCTTTTCGGCCCTCAGTTCCCTCGCATGTTCACGGACCCACACATCGTCGCTCGCGGATATCACAATGACCGGTACGTGAGCCCTATGCTTTTCAGAAAATAATCTTCGAGCGCCGAATTAGAGGTGAGAAGCCCAACCGTCTCGAATTCTAAGCGTTCCTGCAGGGTTTTCTCGGCTTGGCCGCGATACGGCCCAGCGATCCTGTCAACGACTAATCCATAATGCCTCAACTCCCATCGCGCAAATCCTGGCCAGCACGTCCCACATGGCCTCGCTCTGCTTTGTTCACCCGGAGGTTCCCGCCCTGGGAAGAAATAGAGCAGCACATTTGACTCCGGTATTCCCCGACGCGTTATCCTTCGGCAAGCCAAGTCCGGGCTTTTGAGGTCTGATCCGGTGTAAAGAACGCGACAGGAGCGCTCCGGAGAGCTACCCCCGCGAACAGCGTGAGATCAGTTTCCCATTTTCGGTTGGCAACGTAGTATGCGCCTCCTGTTCGCGCTCCTGATAGAAGAATACGGTGGAAAGCGGTCAGGATTACCGCTTTTCGGGAACGACCCTATCCCCGGTGTGATTATAATAGCCAATCGAATTTAATTACGGTAAGCATTTTTTTAAGACGAAAGCGGTAAAATGAACGGGATAAAAAGAAGAGGGTTAACCTGATATCGGCTAACCCCTTGATATTCTTGGTGCCCCCGGCATGACTCGAACATGCGGCACATGGATTAGGAATCCATTGCTCTATCCACCTGAGCTACGGGGGCAAGGTTTTTGATTATAAACATTTCTTGTTTTGATTTCAATAGAAAGTCCCGGACCGCTCCTTTTAGCTGCGGAGAAGACGGCGGCATAGCGACAGGCAAGTCCTTGATATAAACCATGAAAGTCTATCATTGCGTTGACGTGTGCGACAAATTCTGGTAAGATAGGAGATCTTAAAGAGGCATGTATGCCTTACTTCTCCATTCCAATACAAGCCTCTTCGCTTAATACAGGAGTATATTTTTCTGCGTTGAACATAAACCTCAATCTAATCCAGGTCGTGAACTACTACAGGAGGTAACACCATGGGTAAAGTAGAAGTGTTCGAGAACAAGCGCCCCGTACTCGGTATCAACAGTCTCGGAAGGATCGGAAAACTGTCGCTCTGGCATCATGTCGCGAGGAAATACTTCCAAGAGATCGTCGTCAACCTTGGCCGCGATGTCGGCAACGGTATTCCGGCGATAGCCCAGCTTATTGAAAAAGATGCAACCTATGGAAGTATTCATAAGTTCCTGTACGGCATCAACTCGAAAAGGATAATCGAAATTGTCGACGAGAAGAAAGGAAAGCTCCTGATCGACGGCATCCCTGTCACTATCCTTCGGGAAAAACGCAATCCTGCCGAGATAGGATGGCGGGACCATTCGGTGGACCTCGTTATCGAGGCGACCGGCAAGTTCCAGGACCCCACTATCGCAGCCGATGATAAAGGCGGAAGCATAAAAGGCCACCTCGCAAGCGGTGCCAGGGCGGTCATCAACTCATCGGCATTCAAGATAAAGAACAAGGCATTGCCGGTGCCTGACGATGCCGTAACGCTCATCTACGGCATTAACCATACCGCGTTCGACTACAAGAAGCACAAAGTACTATCCGCCGCTTCCTGTACGACGACCGGGCTCGCGCACATGATAAAACCGCTTTTGGACAACGCGGCTACGAGCAAGATATTGACGGCTTCGATGTCGACGGT
Source organism: Deltaproteobacteria bacterium UBA5329 (assembly GCA_002408185.1). Taxonomy (GTDB): domain Bacteria; phylum Desulfobacterota; class Syntrophorhabdia; order Syntrophorhabdales; family Syntrophorhabdaceae; genus Delta-02. Next base: position 48,031 of record DHQV01000040.1, on the reverse strand, counting down.
GCATGCCGTAACAAATTCACAGAGCATCCTCGATAAGACACCGAAGGCCGGCGAGAAGGATTTGAGGAAGAACCGCAGCACGCTCAACAATATCATCCTTACATCGACAAACGCCGCGGCGGCACTGGTCCAGGTTATTCCCGAGGTAAAAGACATCGGTTTTATGGCCGACTCCATCCGCGTCCCGACAAATACCGAATCCCTGATCGTCCTTAACCTGACGTTCCAGGTCCGGACCGGTGCAGACGGAAAAAAAGAAGCCGTAACAACAAAGGTGCTCAACGACCTGTACCAGAAGGCAGCCGATAACGATCCCGAACATCTCCTGATTTTTTCGACGGAACAGAACGTTTCCACCGACCTTATAGGCACTGATGCAGCGATAGTCATCGAGGGCCAGTCCAACCACACAAGGACGGCACACATCGATGTTGATGTCGCAGCAATCCCCAATGTGCCGGATGAATTGTTGAAAGCCGTCCCGGAGGGAAGTATGAAAGTCCCCGTCGTCCACGCCAAGGTCTTCGGCTGGTACGACAACGAATACGGCAGCTACACGAACCGGATGGGCGACCTCGCCGTGTACGTCCACAAGAGCATGACGTAACAGCCGCGAAGCGGCTGTTGTATTAATTTTCAGGTCTCACGTCTCAAGAAAAAGAAATAAAAGAATGCCCCGGAAATTTTCGGGGCATTCTTTTATCATTAGTTTTTGCCTGAGACAGCGTCAAAGCATAATCTTGTACGATTCTTCTTTCTCTATATCATGCTTGCCGAAATAGACCGCACCAGTCCATCCGTCGATGCTGATGTAGTCCCCTCCCCGTATAATTTGGTTCTCGCACTGGCTGAAGGCTTCGTTCTCATATACATGCAGTTTGCTGAAACCTACGACACCTACCTTGTTGAGTTGGGGTATAGTTACAGCGGCATGTGATGTCCCGCCGCCGCGTGCGGTCAATATCCCTTCCACTTTGAGAATAATGCCGACATCATCGGGGACAGTGTCCGGCCTGATAAGAATAAGAGGTTCCTTGCTGTTTTTCTTTCGGTATTTCGCAATTTCTTCCTCGGAATACACCACTCGCCCCGTCAGTGCGCCGCCGCTCACCCCTATCCCGATGCCCAACAGTGACCGCTCGAGTTCCGGACTATCCTTGAATGTCAACACCTTTCCGGCGCCGCGCTGTACCATATCGCGGGTCTGGAGGATGTAAAGGCCCTTCGGGTACTTGCTTTCGAATGTAAACTCTATCTCCTGGTGGTTGAACCTCTTCTCGTAAACAAGGAATTCGGCGAGCTTGACAAGTTCTGCGTATATGTCGGGAAAACGTTTTTCGAGGGAAATTATCGACTGCCGCATCTCGGAAACCCTCTGCTTCTCGGATATCGGGTATGTTTCAACGAGGCCTGAAACGATATCATCCCCCTGAACGCCGAATATGAAATCACCATACAACGCTACGTTCTGCGACGAACCGCGCGGGTCACGGGTAAAGATGACGCCGGACCCCGAGTTCTCGTTAAGATTGCCGAAAACCATGGCCTGAACTATAACGGCAGTACCCCATTCATCGGAAACATGCATCTGATGACGGTATATCTTCGCCTGTTGTGAATCCCACGATGCAAACACGAGCATGATGGCATCCTGGAGCTGTTTCCGAGGATCGTCGCTAATAATGATCCCCCGGTCCTTCATGGCCTGTCTATATGACAGGGCCAGTTGCTTCATTTCCTCAGGCCGGAACTGGATCTTCTTTGTGACGCCGTATTTCAACTTGTAGCTGTTCATGACCTCGTCAAAGATATTTCTTTCCAGCCCCTGGAACATCCCCCATGTCTGCAGGAACCTCCGGTAAGAATCCCACGCTGCCCAACGGTATTGCGGGTTGCGGCTCAAACCCTCCGCAATGGTCTCGTTCATCCCCACGTTGAGAAACGAATGCATCATCCCGGGCAGGGAGATCGTCGCGCCGCTGCGCACCGACAGCAAAAGGGGATTGCGCGGGTTCCCGTACCTCTTGCCGGTGACACGTTCCAACGACTGTATCTCATTGAAGATCCGGGCGCTGAGATCTTTAAAGATATACTTGTAGCCTACAACCGCGTCGTATCCCCTGAAAACTTCCGTTGTAATGATAAAGCCCGGAGGAACGGGAAAACCAAGCGATGCCATTTCTTTCAAGAAATATCCTTTGTTTCCGATCAGCACCTGGTTGTCGATGTCTTTGTTCTTCTTGTAGATCGGAGATATTGTCAACTCGGGAATATAGGCCATGACCAGGTTGAGGATCTGCTTGTTGTCCTTGAATTTTTCAACCTCTTGGCCCAGGGCGCGGATGATGGAATTGATGAAATTATCAAATACCTGCAGACCGAAAGCCGACGCAATGACAGACCGGATAAAATTCTCCGAGTTCCGGTAGATTATTTCCTGGATGGATTGACCTTCCTCTCCATCGCCTTTTCCCGCATTCATTTGACCGATAATAATAGGCAGGTTCTGCGCATGGGTGTCAATGTAATAATCACGGATGATGTCCTGGACCTGCTTCGAGATGAATTGAAAGATATCGATATATTGGTCTATCGAGAACTGACGTATTTGCAGTGCGGATGTTATATACCGCATCTTCGATACAAGGCCTTCTGTGGCAATACCATCGATATCGAGAGCTTTCACAAAAAGCCAGAGGTACTTATGGATCGTCATAAGTGTGCTTTTCGTAATGAATTTCAGGTTAAGGGATTGAATAAGCTTATCAAAAAGCATCGTGGCAAGGCTTTCCAGGCGGAACGTAAGGCCCATGGCCTCGAATTTTTCCTCCCGGTATGTCCCGTACATGGAAGGTATCCCGGCTGCAATATGTCTCTTGTGATAAATGTTCTCAAAATAGTCGGTCTTGACGGGAGATAATATCTTTTCTTTTAGCACTGCCAGCATGTCGAGTGTAATGTCCAGCGCAGCGTAATGGTCCTTCTTCTTCAATGCCCTTCTGAGGGATTTGATCTTTGGTATCTCGAGCATACACGAGATCTCGAGGTCGCGCAAAAGGTCAATATGCTGGTGATTATATTTTTTGAATATGAGCTGATAATAACGCAGGATCAGCCGGGCCCTTTCCCGTTCCCTTTCACTGATCTTGCGAACACCGTTTACTTCCTTTGATATGCGTGCAGAATCCCACTCCAGAAAATTTTTCGGGTCGTTCTTCGCGCGCATTAGGAGGTTTTTGAAGGTTGTATGAAGGTCATCGAAGTATTCGCCTTCGTTATGGACCTGGTCGAAAACCTCCTGCGGAAGATGGGGCTTTATAAATGACTTATCCCTCGTTGCCCAGTAACGAAAGATGTCCTCGGTAAACGGGACAAGCAGGCTGTTGCTTTCTACGTGGGATTGTTTTCTGAGATAAAAGATCAATTTATCGTTCCGGGCCGATAGTTCGTCGACATTTGTCGACGTCTCGCGCAATTCACCTTCCGCCCCGATCTCCGTGAAAAAGATCGGGAACAACCGGAGGAGCTGCTTCGCCAGGTTATACGATGGCATAATATCGGAATTGAGAAATCCCGAGATCTCCTTTTGGAACAGGTCTGTATCTTTGACAAAGACACCCTTGCGTTCAAGATTGATGACGAGGGCGGACAAAAGCCTTCTCGTCCATCGCGGCCTGATGCCGATTATCCTGAGCCACGACCGGATGTTCTCGATATGTGAAGGGTTGGACTTGATCTGCCATTCTTCGGTTGACCCCTCGATATCGGGATATTGGAACCCGAAAGCGATCAATTCATCGATAAACGAGTCAACCAGGGGATGGTCGTTCTGATCGAAAACGCCCCGGGCAAGTGTCGTTATGCAATCGATTATCTTACTCTGATGCTTGCCCCCCTGGCCCGTGCGCCTCATCGAGGCAAAGACCTTTTTGATAAACTCATTCAAGTCCTGATCACCTGTTTGCCCGAACACTTTGCCCAGGCATCTGTTGATCTCGATAAGGGCCGAAGCATGGATGTCCACGAGACCAGGCACATTGAGTATACGGAACAGGAAATCGAGCTTGACGAGGAAACGCCTGTCGGTGAATGTTGCCGATCTTTCAAGTTCATCGGCGACAAGCAGATACCCGTTCACGATCTGAAAATAGTCCGGTATATCAAGATACGCCAAGATCTGTGAGTCTGCCTGTGACGTGACAGCCTGATGCAGAACTTCGAGTCTTTCGAGAAGTTCCGCTATACGTGTATGGCTTAAAGGGTCGACGATCTTTTTGAATTCCGACCGTGCTTCGCCACTGTTACTGTCGGAATCGAACCAATCTCCCGGGTCGGGTTGCGTCATCCAAAAGTCGTACGTACTCCGGAACACCCTGTAGAGAAGGCCGCCGAGGACCTTGCCCTCTATGGCGCACTCCTGGTCTTTCAGAAGGCCCATGGTCGACTTGAGATAGGTCGATGATTTTCTCAAGAAGGGATGCTTTCCCTTCTCGGCATGCATGAGGAGAGATGAAAATAGGCCAAGAATGAGTTCCAGATTCCTGTTCAGCTCTTTGCCGCTCTTTCCGAGTATCGTATTTATAAATTCAAACAGGTACCGGACACCGCTGTCCTGGACATTTTCATCCTTCGCGTTCACGATAGTACTCATGTATATATCGGAAAGAAGTCGAAGCGCCTCCAGGCCATTTTCATGACGGTTGAAATCATAGAAATCGCCTATGGACAGGCTCTTTACCTGCTTCAACACATACTCCCAGTTAACGAACGGATGGTTGAGCTCAATAAGAAGGTCCTCCAATCGGCGAAGGATGCCATAATGGCCCTGCATCATCTCCATCAGGACCTTATATTTCTCCGGTATCTCGACCACGGCCTTAGTTCGCTCAAGATTGATCTCCAGTGCATCTGATTTAAAAGTAGGTTCTATATTGTCCATTTAAATAGATTAGCGGAAAAAGGATACGGAGTAAATACCGATTAGATCGTCAATCGTAAGTCGTAAGTCGTAAGGTGTTGAAAATCTTTATATTATGATGCAGATAAATGAAAATCTCAGGTATTCACTACTTACGATTGACGACTGACGATGAGGAAAAAAAGGGAGAGCAGTCGCTCTCCCTTTTTTTGGGCTCTTCTCAATTATTTTCCGAGTTTGCTTTTGAATTTCTCGATCATCTTGGGAACGACTTCCTTGTAGTCGCCGACAATGCCGAATGTCGCTGCCTTGAAGATGGGGGCATCGGGATCTTTGTTGATCGCGACGATACAATCTGATGTCCTCATACCGGCGAGGTGCTGGATGGCGCCGGAGATGCCGCATGCGATGTAAATTTTTGGTTTTACTGTCTTGCCGGTCTGGCCTACCTGGTGTTCGTAGGGGATCCATTCAGAGTCGACTGCCGCACGGGATGCGCCGACTGCGCCGCCGAGCATGTCTGCGAGCTGCTGAAGCATTTCAAAACCCGCTTCGTTGCCGAGGCCGCGGCCGCCCGACACGATGATGTCGGCTTCTACGAGGTTGACTGCTGATGCTGACTGGAGAAACTCAACAACCTTCGTTGAAATGTCTGCATCTGCCACTGAGAAGGATTCCTTGACAACTTCAGCTGTCCCTGCGCCTTTTTCCGGCATGGCGAATGCTTTCGGCCTGACGGTTGCGATCTGGGGTGCTGCCTTCTCGTTGACGACGGATACTGAAAAGTTACCGCCGAATGCTGCGCGGGTCATTTTGACTTTGCCGCCATCCATTGCAAGGCCGATCGTATCGGTGCAAAGACCGAAACCGAGCTGGGCTGCTGCTGCGGCTGCAACGTCGGTACCCATGATGGTTGCCCTGAAAAGGGCTACTTCGGGTTTGTATTTGTCGAGCAGGAACGCCGCTGCCTTGGCATATGCTTCGCCCCTGAAATCCTTGAAAACGTCGCCTTCGACTGCATAGACTTTGCTTGCTCCGTACGCTCCCGCTTCTTTTGCAAGGTCGTCTACCTTTGCGCCGATGACAAATGCGCATAGGTTGGAGCCGAAACCGCTGGCCAGCTCTTTGCCAATGCCGAGAAGCTCAAAAGACATGGGCGAAATCGCGCCTTCTTTATGCTCTATATATACCCAAACATCGTTAGCCATTGTATTTTCCCTCCTCCAAGTTATTTTATAACTTTCAAGTCAATGAGCTTGTCGGTGATCATGTTGGCAATTTCTTCGATCTCGCCCTTGAGGATCTCACCTGCGCCGCGCGGAGGCGGTACAGCGATCTCGACCACTTTCGTGCTTGCGCCTGCTGCTCCCACTTTGCCGGTATCTACACCCAGATCACCTGCGCTCCACTGAGGGATGTCAATCTTGGATGCTTTCCTGATGCCCATTAGGTTCGGAAGCCGCGGCTCATTGATACCCTTGATAACGGATACAACGGCGGGCAACTTTGCTTCGACTACTTCAATTCCGCCATCGATGGCCCTTTCAACAACGATCTTCTTGGCCCCTGCGTCGATGGAGCGGACTTTGCCAACCTGTGTAAGCGGACTGAATCCGAGGATTGCGGCAAGTTCTGCGCCGACAACACCGGTGTTGCCGTCTGTGGACTGCTTGCCGCAGAAAACGACATCAACATCGCCTGCTTTTTTGATCGCTGCAGCGAGAACGTATGCGGTCGCATATGTATCGGAACCGGCAAACGCGTCATCGCAGCAAAGTGCTGTTTCGTCGACTGTCAATGCGAGGGCATTGCGCAGTACGTCCTTGGCGCCTTCAGGCCCCATGGAAATGGCCACAATCTCACCATCGTAATTCTCTTTGGTGAGAAGTGCTTCTTCGAGAGCAAATTCGTCAAAAGGATTCGTGATGGAATCCATGCCGTCCCTGCTCAGGGTCCCTTTTGGGATATCCCATTTGATCTCTGCTTCGGTATCAGGAACCTGTTTTAAACAAACCGCTATCTTCACAGTGTCCTCCTTATATGTTTTATTCACCCGTAAAGGTGGCTTTCCTTTTTTCTACGAACGCCGTCATGCCTTCTTTCTGGTCCTTTGTTGCAAAACAAAGACCGAAATCCTTTGCCTCGAGCGCGAGCCCTTCCTTGTTGTCGAGCGACAGGCTCTTGTTCACACATTCTTTTGCCAGCCGGACGGCGAAAGGGCCGTTTGCAGCTATCTTGTTGGCGAGGGCCGTGACTTCGGCCATCAGTTGATCGTCGGGAACAACTTTATTGAGTAGGCCCATTTCATATGCCTCCGCGGCACCGATCGTTTTTCCTGAAAAGATCAGTTCTTTTGCCTTTGCAAGACCTGCGAGCTTTGCCGTACGCTGCGTCCCGCCAAAACCCGGATGAATTCCGAGCGTCGTCTCGGGGAACCCGACCTTCGCCTTGTCCGACGCATAAATAATATCACATGCAAGTGCAACCTCGAAACCGCCACCCAGTGCAAAGCCGTTCACAGCGGCGATCACGGGCTTTTCCATATTCTCTAACGTGGCGAATGCCTCATGCCCCCGCGCGGAAAACGCCATGCCTTCGAGGGCCGTCAAGTCTTTCATCTCGAGGATATCCGCCCCGGCGACAAACGCCTTTCCCTCGCCTGTAACAATGACAACCTTGATCGTTTTGTCCGCATTCAAGGCCTCTCCTGCAGCCTTAAGCTCGACAAGCGTCTCAGAGTTGAGGGCATTTAAGGCCTTGGGCCGATTGAATTTCAGTATTGCGATACCATCTTTCTTTTCGACGATAAGGTTTTTGAATTCCATTATTACGCCTCACATTCGAGAATCGCTGCGAGACCCATACCGCCGCCGATGCACATCGAGGCAAGACCGTACTTGAGACCGAGTCTCTTCATCTGGTACAGGGCCGTTGTCACAAGGCGGGCGCCAGTGCATCCGATCGGATGACCGAGGGATATGCCGCCGCCGAACATGTTGCATTTGTCCGTGTTCACGCCGAGTTCCCTGATGCATGCGATCGCCTGCGATGCGAACGCTTCGTTCAACTCGATGTAGTCGATGTTGTCTATGGTCATGTTGACCTTCTTGAGGGCTTTCTGGATCGCCGGGATGGGACCTAAACCCATGTATGCCGGATCGAGACCGCCATTTGCCCAGGAAATGATCTTGCCCATCGGTTTCAGGCCGAGTTCGTTTGCCTTGTCGCGTGACATCATGACGCATGCCGCCGCGGCATCGTTGAGGCCGGATGCATTGCCTGCAGTCACTGTGCCGTCTTTCTTGAATGCCGGTCTAAGGGCCGACATTTTCTCGATCGAGGTATCCATAGGTCTTTCGTCCGTATCGAATGCCCCGGGGCCTTTTTTAGTTTTGATGGGAACGGGAACTATCTCATTCTTAAAAAGTCCGCCCTTGATGGCTGCCATTGCCCTCTGGTGGCTCAACAGACCGAACTCATCCTGCTCCAATCTCGAAATGCCGTATTTTGCAGCGATATTCTCGGCGGTATTACCCATATGATAGTCATAAAAAATTTCCCAGATGCCGTCGAGGACCATAATGTCTCTCGCCTGTGTATCGAACATGCGGGCGCCGAATCTCAAGGACGGGATTGCAAACGGTGCAAGGCTCATGTTCTCCATGCCGCCGGCGACGACAATTTCATTATCGCCAACCTGGATAGACTGCTGTGCCAGGAGCAGCGCCCGTAAACCTGATGAACATACCTTGTTTATCGTAAAAGCAGCTGTTTCTTTGGGAACGCCACCGCGGATACTCGCCTGGCGACCCGGGTTCTGGCCCTGCATTGCCTGGAGGACATTACCCATAATGACCTCGTCGATCACAACTTCTTTCAGGCCGGGGTCATAATCATAATACTTTGCCTCGAGTTCTGTGTCCGTCTTTCCCTCAAATATCTTCGGGGCAACCTCTTTATCTTTGTTCCGAGACGGCCTTAAACCTGCCCTTTTGACCGCTTCCTTGATGGCTATTCCGCCGAGTTCGACTGCCGGTACATCCTTCAACGATTGACCGAACTGCCCTATCGCAGTCCTGGCGCACGAAACAATAACGGCTTCTTTCATACAGGTCTCCTTTCTTAAGTTGAAAAAAATTTCACAATCTTTTTATCTTAATTTCCTGTAATTGTCAACGATTTTAGTAACTGGCGCACCATCTGCGGGAGTTTGCAGGGGGACGTTACGGGATGCGAAGAAAGCGCGTCAAAGCACTTGCCATGATCACGCATATCCCCAGGAAATAGATCCCCCACCTGAACCCTACCAGGTCCCCGGACAGGCCCAGAAGGTACGGGATCAACCCGAGGCCAAATATGACGCCGAAGGTTGTCATGATCCCCGTTGCCAGGCTTCGCTCTTCGGCACTGAACATCCGGGAGACGGCAACAAGGCCCACCGGGAAGAAACCCATGATCACGCTCGCTTGGACAAAAAGGACCCAGCCCACATGATCGATACCTGCAAAAGGTATGAACAGTGTGCAAAGGCCGCCGAAAATGAGCTGGATAAACAATAACTTCTTGAGACTGAACCTGTCTATCGCAAAACCCATTGCGATTGTAATCACCACGCCCCCTAAACGCGAAAAGCCGAATATCTCATTTGCGTGTTTTATGTCGAGGCCCAATTCTTTTGTGAGGTAAAGAGGCGTTATAAAATAAATCCCCAAGTTTGCCCCCGCAGCAAACACCCACATTGTCCCCATCACCCATAAGGATGGTGACCGGACGATGCGGGACAGGTGCCCGCGCGTTCTACGGGACACCTTTATCTCCATGCAGACGCTGTAAAAGACAGCGGAAAGGATAATAAAAAGCCCGCCGAATATGAAAAAGATCCCTCTCCAGGGCACGAACGAAAGAAGAAAAACAGCCAGAAAGGGCGTCGCGAAAATGCTCATCGACGCCGCGGAGTCATGGCTTGCTATGACTCTCCCCCAGTTGTTCTCATCATAATAATGGGTGATCATCGGGATGATCGCGGGCAGGTAAATGCCGCTTGTCAGGCCGAGAGCACAGGCAAGCGTGATGAGATGCGAGAAACTGCGCGAAAAAGGGATGGCAATGAAGATCAGTGCGGATACGAGAAGTGAAAGTGATACCGAACGACGGTAGCCAAAATACCCTGAAAACAGGCCCGAAAGGAAAAGCGACATGCTGTAGCCCGCAGAATTGTAGAAAAACAGGCTGGCAGCCAAGGAATGAGAAACCGAGAACTCATCCTCGACAAGGGGCATGATGGGAGAAAAAATGGTCCTGGCGCTGAAGTTCATGAACCAGATAAACCAGAGGAAAGCGAGGAAAAACAACCCTTTCCCCTTTATCGAGTGAAATTGCCCCACATGCACCACTTTACAGTATCCTCTGAAAAATGCAACGAAATGTTGTTTTGATTTTGGGGAATGTGTGTTAACATAAACCGACCCCACGTCAAAATTTATATGTGAAAGGATGCAAGGTTTATGAATATCCCCCCTATCAACTTGAAGGCCCAGTTCAGAGGTGTCAAGAAGGACATAATGAAAGGCGTTCGGGAGATACTGGATGATCAGAAACTGATCCTGGGGCAGTATTGCCTTAAGCTGGAGGAACAGGCCGCCTCTACGACGGGCGTTCCCCACGCCATCTCATGCGCTAATGGGACGGATGCCCTTATACTGTCCCTCATGGCCCTCGGCATCGGCCGCGGAGATGAGGTCATTACGACACCGTACACCTTCTTTTCCAGCGCCAGTTCTATCGCCCTTGTAGGGGCCCGCCCTGTTTTCGCCGACATTCAGGAAAGTGATATGAACATTGACCCGGCAAAGATCGAGAAGGCGATAACTCCTCAAACAAAAGCGATCATGGTTGTCCACCTTTTTGGAAAAATATGCGATATGAAAAGGATAACCGCGATCGGCCAGAAGTATGCTATCCCGATCGTCGAGGATATGGCGCAGGCCCTCGGCGCCCGGAGGGGCAATGTCAGCGCGGGCAATTTTGGGGATATTGCAGCGACCAGTTTTTACCCCACAAAGAACCTCGGCGGTATCGGCGAAGGCGGAATGGTTTTGACGAAACGGGACGACCTTGGCGAGAAGGTACGGAAACTGCGGGTACACGGAATGGGAGACAAACCATATATACATGAAATGATAGGTTTCAACAGCCGTCTCGACGAGATCAAGGCAATGGCATTATCCGTGAAATTTCCCAAACTTACTTCGTGGAATAAAACCAGGCTCGAAACGGCCGGTTATTACAATATGCATCTTCGGGATATCCCGGTCACTCTTCCCACAATTGAGGATGAGACGTCACATATCTTTCATCATTATGTCCTTCGTACAGACAAACGCGATGGTTTTCAGGCGCACCTCAAAGAGAACGGGATCATGACAGGCATATATTACCCGGTGCCCCTGCATCTTCAACCGTGTTTTTCTTATCTCGGATACGATGAGGGATCTTTCCCGATCGCTGAAAAAGCAGCCAGAACGAGCCTCGCAATACCTGTCTTTCCTGAACTGAAAAAGACAGAAAAAGACTACATTATCAAAACAATTCGTTTGTTCTTTGAATCTCAGGTCGAACGGCCGGCAACAGACGACATTTGAATATTGTTCCAGGTTATACGTTCCGGGGTTCCCACAAGACTCTATGATATCCACCATTGACGGATCCGGGGAATGTACTTAAGTTAATGTACGTATAAAAAGGATCGACGTCATGACAAAATTCAGAGGTCCGGTTTCATGTTCCACTCTTGCAGGGGACGCGGTGAGAAACGCCACCGGTGAAGACCTTGGCGAGATCGAAGATGTTATGGTCGATCTCGATACCGGCCGTATCGCATATGCTGTGCTCAGCTTCGGGGGAATAGTCGGCATGGGAGACAAACTCTTCGCCATTCCATGGGAGGCCCTGCAGATCTCGCGAGATGAACACAAATTCATTCTCGATGTCTCGAAAGATATGCTGAAAAAAGCTCCATGTTTCGATAAAGACAACTGGCCCGATACGAGCGATCCCGAGTGGAATATCAGAACACGGAATTACTGGAGAAAAGCGGTATAACGGCTGACCCCGGTTTTATTATCACGAGACCCGCAAATCACGAATGGTCCGTCTCGGAAACCAGGAAGATCATGGAAACCCGGTTCCGGTGATCCGGGTCATGATGTTATGTCACGAATGACGTTCTTAAGCGTCGCAGCAGACCGGGAAAGGGCCTCGAATTCGTCAGGTCTGAGAGGACCTTCTATGATCCGGTGGACCCCGTTGGCGGAGACTATGGAGGGTACGCTGAGACAGACGTCGTCTATACCGAATTCTCCTTCCAGCATGGTGGAAACGGTCAGTACGCTATTTTGCCCGCGCAGGATCGCTTCAGTGATCGTAACCATTACAAGGCTTACAGCAAAATTGGTCGCACCTTTATAATCTATTATATGATACGCGGACTTCCGGACCTCTTCTTCGATCCTGGCCCTCTCGCCCATCCAATCAAGGCACCTCCCGCATAGCGGACAGTACGTATCGATCGTAATACCGGCAAGGTTCGTCATGGACCATGCAGCAAATTCAGTGTCGCCGTGTTCTCCGAGGACGTAGCCGTGAACATTGTGCACATCCACGTTGCAGAACGAGCTAAGTATGTGCCTTAACCGGGAGCTGTCGAGGACCGTTCCGGAACCGATAACGCGTCCCTTATCCCAACCGCTTGCCTTAAGCGCAACATACGTCATAATATCCACAGGATTCGTAACGACAAGCATTGCTGCGGCCGATCTTTGCTCAACGATCTCTTTCACGATGCCCTGTACGATAACAGCGTTATTTTTGACGAGCTGGAGCCGTGTTTCGCCGGGGCGTTGAGCGCGTCCCGCCGTAATAACTATAATGTCTGCATCCCCGTATTCCGAGGCACCACCGGATCTGATATCGACAGTGGGAAAGAACGATTGACCGTGCAGGAGATCGAGGGCCTGGCCATGCGCGAGCTTTTCGTTGCTGTCGATGAGCACTATCTCGTCTGCAACACCGCTCTGCGCGAGCGCAAAGGCAAAAGTGGCACCTACTGCGCCTACTCCTGTAATGACCACCTTTCTTCCTGATACTGATCTCATACCATCCTCCCCGATCTTAATTTTGTCATATTGACTGTTCCTTCAAATATAGGTCCGGTAAAAAGAAATATCCCTGGATAACTCTTTATTATCCAGGGATATCAAATGCTTGCAAGATCCTCGTAAGTCGTCGGCCATGCTTAATTACTACTTGCGGGTCATATACATAACAAACGACTACCACCCCGTGGTTGTCATTTATTATGCCATCAACCGTTACGACTTACGATCTGATGATCTATATTTAGGGGGTTTTCTTATCCGGCCCTACCCTGCCCACGCGAACCTCTGCCATCCAGTCCATATTGATATATTTTCGTGCGGCACGGTCGACATCCTCCTTTGTCACTTTCTCGATAAAATTGGGAAATGTCTTGAAAAGGTCCGGATCGAGCCCGTAAAGACTATCCAAACACATTGAGGATGCCTTTGCGCTATTCGCCTGCATCCTGATATAGTGATTCCCGATGATGTAGTTCTTTCCGTCCTCTATCTCCTGGAGCGAAAAGCCTTCGGTGATGATTTTTTGAATTTCCCGCCTGGCAATGTGTTCGACATCCTTGAGGAAAGCCGGGCTCGTTCCGATATATATACCCATAGCCCCAGTTTCATATGCCATCTGGTTGAAGAATGTCACCGCATACGCATAGGGGTTTTCTTCCCTCAAGGCCTTATGTATCCTCCCGCCCATACCGCTCAATGCGGCATCGAGGACCTCCGCCGGATACCGGTCCTCATCGATGAGTCCGGGGCCAGGGAAACCGAACACGATATGGACCTGCTCGATGTCTTTGCTCACATTGACCGTCTTCCGGAACGGCTTCATGTAGACCTTTTTAAGGACGGTTTTCTTGCCTTCCCATTCCTGAAAAAGGTCCTCCATCAGCTTGAAGATCTCTTTTTCGTCGACATCGCCGGAGAATGCGATAACGGCTCCGCCTGGTGTGACGTACTGACGGTAAAGGCCCGCAATGTCATCGAGCGACAATTTCTCCACATCCTTCTCGGTGCCGATCGGATCCAAACTGTAGGGATGATTCGCGAACATCACCTGGTTGAAGCGCAGGAATGTATACGACACCGGATCGTCATCCCTCTGGCGTATCTCCGACAGTACCTCCCTCTTTACCCGTGTGAGCTCCTGATCGGTAAAGGAAGACTGAAGGAGCAGTTCCTTGATAAGGGAAATTACGGTCTTGATATCCTTGCTCAGGAACTTCCCCGAAAGCCCAAAAACATTCCTGCCATTATAGGGCACCAGTGAACCGGCGAGCATATCTATCTCACGGGCTATGTCCGAAGAGGTCTTCTCCTTCGTACCTTTGAGCAGCATTCGCGACAGGATATTGAATTCGCCGTTCTTGCCGATTTCCTCGGCTTTCAAGCCTCCTGCAAAACCCACCCTGACCGAAAATGTCGGGCTGGAATCGTTTTTGTTGACAAGACACTTCAAGCCATTCTTGAGGTTTTTCGTGTAAGGATTTGCGACCTTCTTCGGCCCTATGATCACAGTTCGACGGTCCTTTGTCGCAAGGTATTTCCCTGCCACCCTCTTAACATCGGCCGCCGACACCTTGTCGACCGCCTTGAGGTATTTATCGATAAAATCAGGGTCACCGGTCATGGTTGTCGAGTCCCCGATCTGGCGTGCCCTGCCTTGAGCCGCCTCGGCATCGTAGATATAGTATGCCTTGAGCATGTTCCTGGCCTTGACAAGCTCCCATTCACTGATATCTTCCTTTTGCATACGCCGGATCTCGCCCTCTATTCCGCGCATGACCTTCTGCGTGTCATCGCCCGAATAATTGGCATAGACAACGAAAAGCCCCTCTTCCTGCGGCGTAAATACATATGTCGATATCCCGTTGACGATTGCCTTGCGCTTCTTCAATACCTCTTGAAGTCTTGCGCTCTCGCCATCCCCCAGTATCGTCCCCAGCACATCGACCGCCGGAACATCCGGATCGGTCCGTTTCGGGATCCCGTATGCGAGGGCGATATAATTTTCCCGCACATCCTTATATATGATCTTTTCGGTTTCACCCTTTGATCTACTGCCAGCGACCTTCTTCGGGGTTTCCTTTTTTGGGCTTTTTTGGTCGGAAAGATACCGGACTATGATATCATGCGCCGCGTCTCTGTCAAAATCCCCCGTAATAACGATTGTCTGGTTCGAAGGGACATAATGGGTCCCAAAGTATTTGACGATGTCGTCCCGGGTAATGTTCTCGACCGTCTCCCTGAAGCCAATGACCGGCCTCCCATAGACCTCGCCATGATAGCTTAACGAGAAAAGTTCCTTGAAAAGTTTCCGCTGCGGATCGTCTTCCCCCATCTTTATCTCTTCAAGGACCACCTTGCGTTCCTTGGCGATCTCCTGATCGGGAAAAACGGGGTTTTTCACCGATTCCATGAGCAACTCGAAGCCTTCACGAAACACCGTGCTCGGGACGATTATATGATATACCGTATTGTCAAACGAGGTGAATGCGTTGACGCTGCCGCCCATTGCCTCGATCTTCCTGGCGAACTCATTGCCCTTTATCTTGTCGGTTCCCTTGAATATAAGGTGCTCGATGAAATGCGTTATGCCGGCGACCCTGTCATCCTCGTCCTTACTGCCAACATTCATCCAGACCTGAACGGCGACTACGCCGGTGTTCTTCCGCTCTTCCAAAATGTAATTGAGGCCGTTCTTGAGAGTATGTCTTTCCATTGCAGCCGTCCTTCCCGGAAATAAGAGACCTGTGAGAAAAAATAAAGAAAAAACTAAAAAGCATACATAAACGAAAGGCCCCCGGGGGGGCCTTTCGTGCTTCTTCAAACAGACAGATTTCATACTTCTACAGTGCCTTTTTCCCTGCTTCGAATGCCTTGACGTTGAGATCGTGAAGCTTCGGTGCGAGTAATTTCTTGATAGCATCGACGAAGAAGCTTTCTTTGATCTTCGGGAAGAAATTCGAGAACGCGCCGACGAGGACAACGTTCTGTGCCTGGAGGTTGCCCAGGCTCTTTGCTATCCCGAGCCCATCGACAACATGGACATTGTCTTTGAAATACTTCTTGAAGGTTTCGGGTACGCCCTGGGGATATTCCATCTGGCCAAGGCTGACCGCCGGGGGAAGTATTTCCTGGGTATTGATGATGATCTTGCCGTCCGGTTTCACCCAGTTGATATAGCGAAGAGCTTCGAGGAGCTCAAAGGAAAGGAGGAAGTCGACATCACCATATTTGATGATCGGCGAATATACCTTTGTCCCATAACGGAAATGGGTCGTGACGTCGCCGCCGCGCTGGGCCATACCGTGGACTTCCGCTTTCTTGACATCATATCCGGCCCTTATGAAAACCTCGCCAAGAATGTTGCTGGCAAGGATCGCACCCTGCCCGCCTACACCGGAAAGAAATATGTTAGTGGTTTTTTCGTTCTTTTTCATATTCGCCTCCTCACTTCTTTGCCGGTTCTATGGCGTCGAATTTACATACCTGTACACAGACTTCGCAGCCAACACACTGATCGGGGTTAATGTAAACGGTGCCTTTTCTCTTCTGGCCGTCTACCGTCTGACCTGCGCCTTCTTTCCAGCTTATTGCCGGGCAGTTGATCTCGAGGCACATCTTGCAGCCGCGGCACTTGTCCATGTTAATTGCATAAAGAGGACTTTTAAACCTTTCGAGAGGTTTCGCCCTGCGGAGGAGCATGCAAGGGCTGTCCTTGCACAGGATGAGGGACGCCTCGTCCTTGTTCATCTCTTCCTTGACGATCTCCATAGTTTCCTTGATGTTGTAAGGATCGACGTAGCGGATGTTCGCTTCCTTCACGCCGATGGCCTTGCCTATTTCACGGTAGTCGACCTGGTTTGCCACTTCGCCGCGGACGGTGAAGCCTGTTCCCGCGTGTTCCTGGTGGCCGGTCATGCCGGTGATCCTGTTGTCGAGGACGATGGTCGTCGTATTGCCTTTATTGTATGCGGCATTCATGAGCGGGAGAATGCCTGAGTGGAGGAACGTCGAGTCGCCAAGTACGGCAACCGTTTTCCCCAGGGCTTCCTTGCCCATTGCCTTGCTTGCGCCGTGGGCCATACCGCCGCCGGCGCCCATACAAATTGTCGTGTGGAGAGCGGAGATCGGGGGTGCCACTGCCAGCGTGTAGCAGCCGATGTCGCCAAAGACAAACGCGCCGGCTTTCTTAAGTGCGTAGAAAAGCGGCCTGTGGGAACAGCCCGCACAAAGGTTCGGCGGCCTTCTCGGAAGGTCTTCCGGTTTGACTCTGACCTTCGGCGCCTTGTAGGTTTTGCCCTTGATGGCTGCTTCAACGATCTCGGGTGAAAGTTCGTACATGTTGGGGATGATGTCCTTGCCATGGAAAACCTTGTAGCCCATTGCCCTGATCTCGGTTTCGAAGAACGGGTCGAGTTCTTCGATAATATAGACCTTTTTCACCTCTTTGAAGAATGTGTCGATCATCTTCTTCGGAAGCGGCCAGACCATGCCGAGCTTCAGGAAGGAGTATTCCGGGAATACTTCTTTTGCGTACATGTAAGCGGAACCGCTTGTGATGACGCCATATGTCTTGCTGTTGATCTCCATCTTGTTGATCTTCGTCTTGTCGGCGAAGGCTTCCAGTTTTCTCATGCGCTCCTCGACGGCTTTTCTTCTCGGCCGTACGAAGGCTGGGACCATGACATACTTGGTAGCTTCTTTCGGATCGAGGCCCAACGGCATCTTAGATTCGACCCTCTTGCCCGTCTGAACGAGGGAGTCAGCGTGAGCGATCCTGGTGACCGTTCTCAGGAGGACCGGGGTGTCGAACTTTTCACTGATGTCGAAGGCCGCTTTGGTGAATTCATAACATTCCTGCGCATCGCCCGGTTCCAGCATCGGGACCTTGGCGAAGCGGGCCCAGTTGCGGCTGTCCTGCTCGTTCTGTGAGCTGTGGACGTTGGGATCGTCTGCGATTACGATCATGAGACCGCCCTTGATCCCAGTGTAGGCCAGGGTCATCAATGCGTCGGCCGCGACGTTCATACCGACATGCTTCATCGATGCCATCGCCCTTGCTCCCGCAAGCGCTGCGCCGGCGGCTACCTGAACTGCCACCATTTCATTGGGTGACCATTCAGCATAGATCTCAGGGTAATTGTCGGCGACGTCTTTGAGAATTTCACTGCTCGGTGTTCCGGGATATGCGGCTGCGACTTTTACTCCGGCTTCCCAGGCACCTCTTGCAATTGCTGCATTTCCTTGCATTATTTCTTTCATACTACCCCCATAATGGCGTATCGCCTGGATTTTGAGTGATTAATTGCTTCACCTCCTTTAAGAACCTGAATTGTCGTATTATTTTTTTTTGCTTGTTAATGAATTCACGTATTATTTTCAACCGATTAACGTTTCTTTGTCAAGAAATATCGTTACGGAGTTCTATCCGAGGCAAGGAAATTTACGATTGCCCTGCAGCCGTCCAATCCTTCCCTGATATTTGCAAGGGATATCCTCTCATCCTTGCTGTGCATCCTCATATGTTCCTCTTTGGTCAGGGTGACCGGAAAGAAACCGTAAGAAGGAATGCCGAGGTCTCTGAAGTACCGCATGTCCGTTGCCCCTGTCGTCACAAAGGGCAGGACCGGGATGTCACCTTTCAAAGATCGTATCGCTTCCTTAATACCTTGAAAATACACGGTATTATAACGAGACGGTCCGGGAGCCGGGATCTTTTCACCGATACGCTCGATGGTTACATCGTCACCCGCAAGCTTTTTTACTTTTGTAAAAAATCGTTCGTGCTTCTCGGACGGCAAAAGCCTGGAATCGAAATACGCGCATGACTCGGACGGGATAACATTTACTTTTTCGCCGCCTTTCAAAATTGTCAATGTCACCGTATTGCGAAGAATTGAATTGTAGATCTCGTTGCGTTCGAGATAACTTTTCCATTTCTTCGACCGCAGCGCTTTCGTCAATCCGGGAAATTTTGCATTTTTGACAGTATGGTCCCCGAGCACGCCATCGAGATACGCCGATGTCACCGGCATGGCCTTGAGGGGCCACTTGTACGCCAGGATGCGGTGGGCCGCCGCAATGATCTTTTCATTTGCGTTATCATCATGAGGCATCGACCCGTGTCCGCCCTTTCCGGTCGCCTTCAGTATGAACTGGCTCAATTTCTTTTCGGTAACAGAGATCTGGGCGTGAACGGACCCGTTCTCATCGAACATGTTGCCGCCCTCGCTCAGAACAAAAGATGCATCTTTGAGTTCAGGGACTGCCTTGAGCATGAACCCGACCCCGTGGTCTCCGCCCACCTCCTCATCGCATGTTGCCAGGAAAATAATGTCTCTTTTAGGGGTCTTCCCCTGCCGGGCATAATCGACAAACGCCGCAAGCTGGCATATGACCTGCGATTTCATATCGATAGCGCCCCGCCCGTATATATAACCGTCCTTCACTTCGGCTGTGAACGGGTCGCAGGTCCATTCCTCGCGCTTCGCCGGTACGACGTCGATGTGGCTGAGCAGAATAACCGGTTTGCCGTCCAGGCGCCCCTTTATCCGCGAGAGTATGTTCGCCCGCCCCGGTTCTGCCTGGTATATGTTTGAAGAAAGTCCTTTCCTCCGGAGAACTTCCTGGATAAAGACCGCTCCTTTTTCTTCGTTGCCCGGCGGGTTGGTTGTGTCAATTCGGAGAAAATCGCGCAGCAGTTCTACTGTTTCATCGAGATCTATCATAACATACCCTGTTCTTTCCCTCGTTCTTTGCCCTGTATAAATTGTCGTCGGCCTCTTTTATGATGTCCTTTTCCTCCAGGCCATCCACGTAAGATCCAATGCCTCCGCTCACCGTTGTGTGAATCCGATTGTCACCCACGTCAAACGTGGTGCCTTCGACTGCCGTTCTCAAGCGCTCTGCAACGACGATCGCCTTCTGTATGCCCGTTTCGGGAAGAATGATGAGGAACTCTTCACCCCCGTACCTGCCCACCTTGTCCATCGCCCTTATATTCTCCATAGTGATACGCGTTATTTCCTTCAACACGTGGTCTCCAGCGAGATGTCCGTACCGGTCGTTCACCATCTTGAAATCATCGATATCGAATAAAATGACCGAGAAAGGCCCTTCATACCGGCGTGAACGCTGTATCTCCGCAGTGATCTCCCCCACGATGGAGGCATGATTCAAGGCGCCCGTCAATCCGTCGTGACGTGAAAGATTTTTGATCTCTTCAAAAAGGCTTATTTTTTCAAGCGTCAGGGCGATATGGGAACAGAATCGCGTAAACATCGAAATTTCCTCGCTGTCGAAAGGCCTGTTCCTGTAGAGTGCGGCGTACCCGAACAGACGGTTATTGGTCCTGAGTTCGGATACAGCGGCTTCTATGGAGATCCACGATGCGTCATCCCCTTTGGTTGTCCAGCCTGCAAGCGCGGAAACCATTGCCCGGTGCAATTGGGGGTCAAGTTCTTCTTCGGGCAGGATATGGATGTCGGCTTCCCTGCCGCCCACTAACATCGTCCCAAAATATTCGAAATCCAGAAAACCGCGCAGCAAAGTGTTTGTGTTTCGTAAAACGAAGACAGGGTCCCCCGTTTCACCGATCATCTGCTGGAGGTCCTTGAGAAATTCAAGCTCCAGTATATTGATCTTTTCGCGCCGGTACCTTTCTTCAACCTGTGCCGTCAATTCCTCGGTGCGGAGGATCTCCGTGTAATGGTCCATGCTGTTGTTGACAATATGGAACAATTCCTCAAAATTCCTGAAAGGCTTCGAAAGGAGCGCATAGGCCCCGTTGCTCAACGATTCGAGCCGTTCGGTCTCATCGGCATATCCCGTCATCATTATTACCGGGATGTGCCGGTCGATCTTTTTTATGGACTTGAGTACTTCTATTCCGGATATGTCCGGCAGAATTATATCCAGTAGGACAGCATGGGGCTTTTTCTCCGCGATCTCCCTGTCCAGGTCGGGTATGCGGTCGTACGCAAATACCCTGAGCCCGAATTGTTGCAAGAATTCCTGCAAGACACCAAGGAGAGACGTTTCATCATCGATAATGAACAAGCGCTTCTCAGGAGACATTATCGGCCATTTCGCCCAAGGGTAACGTCCTTAAACCCGAAGCTGCCTTCATTACACGGAAACCACTTCTTTGATCTCCGGGATCTCCTGTTTAATCTGTTTCTCGACACCCATCTTCAGTGTCATTGCACTCATGGGGCAACTTCCACATGCCCCCTGAAGCCTGACCTTAACAATACCGTCGGTAACATCTACGAGTTGAATGTCGCCCCCGTCCCTTTGCAGAAGAGGCCGTATCTTTTCGATCACCCGCTCGACTTTCTCTCTCATTGTTTCCTCCGTTGTTTTACCATCTGTGCAACTATCTTTGCAGGCTTAGCATTTTCGACGCTGATCTTTATCTCTTTCGCCGCCTCTTTATGCGACTTCGGCAGCTTGATCTTCAGGACCCCATTCTTGTATGAGGCTGACGCCATATCACCGACAACAGTATCGGGGAGGGAGATCGTCCGCGAAAACGAACCATGCATTCTTTCTGAACGATAATAATCCTGCTCGTTGAATTCACGCTCCTGCTTTCTTTCCCCCTCGATCGTCAACGTGTCTCCCAACACGGTAACCGTGACATCTTCAGGGTCTATTGCCGGTATGTCCACGATGACCGTGATCTCGTTTTCGGTATCCACAATATCGACAGGCGGGGCCCAGTTTGTTCCTCTCAGGGAAGCAAACCCGGTATCCCCGAAAAAATCCTCAAAAACCCTGTCCATTTCCTCTCTCAAAGAAGGAAATCTCGTATCCCACACAGTTCCCCAAGGTGTCAGGGCCATATACGTCCTCCCAATTCATTTCACGATACTTTTATTGCCCTTTTCCAGAAGGTGACTATACCGGACTGGTGAAAAAACAGTTCGATCAGTTCCCACCCCTCACTTCCCATCTCGTTTAAAATACCCGAAAGGTTATCGAGCTGTTCGACCCCCATTTGGTGGATCTCGCATTCACCGTCAGGCCTGCACGCGTACACGATACTATTTTCTTCCTCGATATCAACGCCGGCCTCCCTTAGTGTGTTTATCGAGTAAGTCTTGATTGTATATTCGAATTTCATCCCCTAAACCTCGTCCAATGCGCTTTATGGTATAATACTAAACCATTATATGATATTTTTAAAGTGTTCATGATCGATTTTCCATCATATATAAAATTATATGAACAGGGCATTATCGAAGACCGGCTCGAGGAGATACTCACGCGGGCCGCTCCCTGTATGCTCTGCCCGCGGCAATGCATGGCCGACAGAATAAGCGGTGACACAGGGTATTGCCGGGCGCCCTACGGCCTGTTCCTGTCATCCGCTTCACCACATTTCGGTGAAGAACCGCCGCTGGTGGGGACTCACGGTTCCGGCACAATATTCCTGACGCACTGCAACCTGCGGTGCTGTTTCTGTCAGAATTATGAGATAAGCATCCGCGGGGAAGGGATGAGCTTAAGCGCCGCCGCACTTTCGGATGTTATGATGGACCTGCAGAACATGGGTTGCCACAATATCAATTTCGTCACACCGACGCCTTATGTCCATCAAATAGTCAAAGCGCTTCCCCTGGCTATTGAAAAAGGCCTCCGCGTTCCCCTTGTCTATAATACAGGCGGATATGATTTCCCCGACACCATCCGGCTGCTCGAGGGCATATTCGACATATACATGCCGGACATAAAATTCATGGATCCACGGCTTGCTTCCCGATACTGCCATGCTGAAAATTATCCCGCAGTTGTCGCAGAGGTAATATGCGAAATGTACAGGCAGGTGGGCGATCTCACTGTAGATGAGAGGGGAGTTGCCCGTAGAGGTTTGATAATACGGCATCTTCAAATGCCATCCGCGCTCGATGACTCGAAGGCCGTGCTGGACTTTGTCGCCCGAGTGTCCGTGAATTCATACGTAAACATCATGACCCAGTATTATCCCTGTCACGAGGCGCATGAATTTCCCGAGATCTCGAGGCGAATAACGGCGGGCGAGCACGAGGAGATCATCCGTTACGCCCGGTCCCTCAACCTTGCACGGGCTAATAGGCACTGACCTTCTTGCTCAAAATACTGTTTGTCTTTGTGACTCCGCGGGCGTCCTTCCCCGAAATTTCCCAAGAATATGCGCCCTCCCCATCCTTTTTCAGCTTGATCTTGATGTCGCCCCGGATGCCTTTCTTGATCTCATCCATTTCCTTCCTGCATTGAGCATCCGATGCAGCTTGCTGTTTATCCACCTCGGCCACCGGCGCCTGGCGCGTGCATCCGGACACGGCGCCAGTCAGAAAGACCGCCGACAAACATATCACGATCACACACCGCACGTATCCCGCAGGTCCTCCTGCTAAAGTCTTGATCCAGGACCAGCCGGATGTTGCTGTATTACTTTTCACACAAAGAAAAGATCCAGAATATTCTGGTCAAGGGGAACATTTTTTATTTTTTGACGGAGGATGATGATATATTTATGGGTGATGGGTGATGTTATTTCCCATAACCTGTAACCGACCACCGGATTTTATTATGGCCGAACCACTAAAGTTTTCTGTCAGCCCTGAAAAGGAAAGAGCCCTCCGCCAGAGATTCGCCGACCTGGGGATAGATGAGAAGGACATAACCGAGCGGTTTGTCCGCTCCGGCGGCCACGGTGGACAAAACGTCAACAAGGTGTCGACCTGCGTCTATCTCAAGCATATCCCGTCAGGCATCGAGGTCAAGTGTCAGACCGAGCGTTCACAGGCCCTCAATCGTTTTCTTGCACGCCGCATCCTGGCCGACAAGATAGAGAATGTGATGCTGGGCAAAGAGAGCAAGGAACAGCAGCTACGGGAAAAGATCCGACGCCAGAAACGCCGCCGTTCCCGAAGGGCCAAAGAAAAGGTCCTCCGTATCAAGCACCATACGGCAGAAAAGAAAAAGGCACGTACCTATCGGCCGGGAGAAGATGATTAATATATGACGGCTAACGGTAATTTTATTGGCTTTTTTTCCATTTAAAAAGACCTTACCGGTTTTCGCCCCGTATTCCGGTACCCCCCGCGGGAATGCTGGGTGGTTACATTTCTTTTCTCTTTCTTTTCCGTTTGCCGTTATCCGTTTATTATTCTTTACAGTTCCTCCTCAACCCGATATAATAGTCAGTCCTATGAGTTCTCTCAGCTTGAATGAATTGGCCGAACTATTGCTCGTGTCCGCCTACACGGAAATGGAAGCTCTCGGTCATCCAAATTTCTTCATTTCGGTTACCGAGATAGCTGCCAACCTTGACGTTCACGATCATGTGCAGATCATTGACGCATGCCATCTGCTTGAAGAAAAAGGGTGCATACTTCTCGCCTTTGACCATGCGACGGCGCTCAGCGCCTCCATCACCCCTGAAGGCGAAGCATACGTGGCCAGCGGAGGGGAGACCGGGATAATCGGCGAGTATCAGAGGTATCTATCGGCCAAAACCGGGGCTTCCGCCGGTCTGCCCGGAATAGAATTCGAGGCATCCGATCAGCCGATCCCGCAGTTCGAACCACCCTCCCCTGCTCCGGAAATTCCTCCTGCCACAGGCGCTACTACCGCTCCTGTCACGGGTACGCGCGATGATCTCAAACATGTCGTTGCCACTCTGGAAATGCTGATAGGCAATGATGCTTCATTACCCGCAGATTTAAGATCTGACCTTTTGATCGATCTGAAAAGCCTGGAGCTCCAGGTATCAAAGGCTAGTCTCCGAAGGCCCGTTATCGACGCTATCGCCTCGGACCTAAAGAAGGTGCCCGGCCTCGCCGCTCTCGTCGACCTTCTCATTGCAAAGATATAGCGTCGCGGCGACACAGAAGTTATTGCCAGCAAACATCAAAATCCTGTAAGATTTCATAAATAAGACAATATCAGGACTTAAATACCATGACCGAGCAGGAATTCTTAAGGACTCTCGAACTCTTCGACCAGCACCAGGTCCTCGATCATTACAGGGCGCTTTCCTTCCGCCAGAAGGAGGCATTCCTCGGGGCAAATGGGGAATTGGACCTTTATCTCGCGTTCAAGCTTTACAAAACATTCTGCGAAGCGGCGCCCGATCCGATCGATCCAGCCGCCGTCAGTACACCGGACGTGGTCTCTATCCCGAAGGACCCTACACGGGACACAAACGTATTGACGGCCTATACCGAAGGGGAGGCCCTCCTGCGTGGGCAAAAAGTCGCCGTCCTCATCGTGGCCGGGGGCCAGGGTTCGCGCCTGGGATTTGAGGGCCCGAAGGGGACTTTTCCGCTATCCCCCGTGAAGGGTAAAACCCTTTTCCAACTCCTGGCCGAACAGGTCATGGCCATTTCCAGGCGGTATTCGGTCACGATACCGCTTTTGATCATGACGAGCGGTGACAACCACAATGAAACGATAACGTTTTTCCGACGGAATAAATTCTTCGGGCTCGATCCCCGGGCGGTCCATTTCTTTTCGCAGGGGGTCCTTCCCACCCTCTCCCTCGACGGCAAGCTGATCCTGAAAGACAAGGTCCAGTTGCACACCAGCCCGAACGGTCATGGCGGGTCGCTTAAGGCACTGTCAGATTCCGGGCTTCTATCACGATTGATCGAGTCGGGCTACGAAGAGCTGTTCTACTGTCAGGTCGACAATCCGCTTGTAAAGGTCGCGGATCCCCTCTTCCTGGGATACCACGCCATGGCGCGGTCGCAAGTCTCCACAAAAGTTGTCAGGCGCAGGAATGTGAAGGAGAAGGTCGGGGTCTACCTCAAGCTCAACGGGAAAGATGCCATTGCCGAATACAGCGATCTCGACGAGAGATACATGCGTGCCCTCGATGAAAAAGGCGATATCCTTTACTGGGCCGGAAATACTGCGATCCACATATTCTCCCTCTCTTTTATAAA
The DNA here is from genome assembly GCA_002408185.1 of Deltaproteobacteria bacterium UBA5329. GTDB lineage: Bacteria > Desulfobacterota > Syntrophorhabdia > Syntrophorhabdales > Syntrophorhabdaceae > Delta-02. The sequence continues at coordinate 22,025 of DHQV01000040.1, read as the reverse complement.
AGACCTCAACAGGGACGGCTTTGCCCTGCCATACCATTGCGCAAAAAAATCGGCGTATATGGTCTCATCAGACCGGGGACCGGCCAGCGTCGATGTCTGGAAATTCGAGACATTCGTTTTCGATGCGATACCTTTTGCGAAGCGGACATGCTGTATGGAAGTAGACCGGGATGAAGAGTTTGCCCCAGTTAAGAACAAAGACGGGAATGATTCACCCGAAACAGCACGGACGGCTATGCTCAACCTCCACAGCGCCTGGCTTTGCAAAGCAGGTCTTGCCGTGCCTGCCAGCGCCCGCATCGAAATAAGCCCGCTGTATGGGTTGGGGCCTGAGGATGTGGTCGAAAAGCTCGATGGGAAGGAGCTGACGATAAACGGGGATGTGTATTTGGAATAGCCATCCGTGCCGTTAGCCGTAATTACGCGATTCCTGCGAGGTCGCGGGCGTCGTCGAAACGGCCGCCGATCTGGGCCAGCAACTTTTCCAGGTCCTTATCTGAAAGACCGGCGGTATACCGTTCGGCTATTCTTCGGGCCCGCGTCATGAGATCGATATCTTTTACGATATCCCCGATCCTGAAAGGCGGCAGTCCGGATTGGCGTATGCCGAGCATATCACCAACGCCCCGTATTCTCAGGTCTTCTTCGGCAATAACGAAACCGTCGGTGGTTTTTTCCATGATCCGCAATCTTCGGGATGCGAGGGTGGTCTTCCTTTCCGAAGTAAGGAGGAGGCACGTGGAAGGAAGCCGGCCCCGTCCCACCCTGCCCCTCAACTGGTGCAGCTGCGACAGACCGAAACGCTCCGCATTCTCGACAACGATCATCGTGGCGCGCGGCACATCGATGCCCACTTCGATAACCGTTGTGCAAACGAGGATATCGATGCCGCCATTCCGGAAAGCATACATGACATCTTCTTTTTCCCGGGCATTCATCCTGCCGTGTAAAAGGGAGATCCTGTAACCGGGGAAAACGGACGTTTGCAGGTGGGAGGCCATGGTGCGGGCATCACGGACGCCCTCCATCTCCGACTCTTCGATAACCGGGTAAACAACGAAGATACCATGGCCGGCCTTCAATTCCTTTTCGATCAGGGCATGTGCCTTATCCCTGTCCGTTTCCGGCAGGACCTTTGTCGCAACCTTTTGCCTGCCCGCCGGCATCGTATCGATCACCGACACGTCGAGATCACCGTAGACGACCATGGAAAGCGTTCTCGGGATGGGTGTAGCCGTCATATTGAGAACATCGGGGTGGCGCGATTTTCGTTTTAGCTTCTTGCGCTGTTCGACCCCGAAACGGTGTTGCTCGTCGATTATGACGAGCCCCAGCCTGACGAACTCGACATCCGATTGTATGATCGCATGCGTCCCGATGATCACGGGCACGGCGCCCGACCGAATGCCACTCAGGATCCCCGCCCGTTCCCTTCCCAGGCCCCCTTTCAGAAGCGCGACAGGGATGCCGAGCTCCGTGAACCATCGATGAACATTCAGGTAGTGCTGTTCCGCGAGTATCTCCGTCGGGGCCATAAAGGCGACCTGGAAACCGTTATCGATGGCAATACACGCACCGGCGACCGCACAAACGGTCTTTCCTGATCCTACGTCCCCCTGCAGGAGCCTGTTCATCGGTTCGGGGCGCATCATGTCGGAAGCTATCTCGGCTATCACGCGCTCTTGGGAGACGGTCAATTCAAATCCAAGGCCCTTCAAGAACCTGTCACAAACGGTACCGCCCGTCTTGAAGGCTATACCTTTCCGGGCCCGCGCCTTTCTCTTTTTTGCCATCAGCGAGATCTGAAACTGCAGGTATTCCTCGAGGATCATCCGCCGTACGCATTCGTCCATTTTCGTCATGCTGTATTCCGCACCATCCATGCCGTGGACATTTTTGATCGCGTCCTTAAGCGGCATCAGACCGTATTCATTCTCTGTCTGCCCCGGGATAACGCAGGGGAGCGACCGGTCCGACACCTTGATGGCCTCTGCCATTATATTGCGGATAAAACCCTGTTTCATTCCCTCGATCTGAGAATAAACGGGAATTACAGCCCGGTTTTTTGTGGGGACCTCGCCCGCCTCCAGGACCGACACGTCGGGATGCACGATCTGCAGCGTTTCCCCGAAACGCGCCACTTTCCCGGATACCAGGAGCGTCAGCCCTTTTTTGCATATCCGGCTGAGATAGCCTTTGGACCATTGGAACCACTTGAGGGACAAAAACCCTGTTTCATCCCCGACGATCATTTCGAAGCCTTTTTTTCGCGAATGCCTGAAGAACATCGAGCGGTACGAATCGACCGTCGCCAGAACGCTGCACTCATCGCCGGTCTTCAATTCCCCGATCTTCTTCATCGTCGACCTGTCAAGCCAGCGGATGGGAACGAAATACAGGAGGTCGTCGACCGTGCAAAGGCCTTTTTGTACCATCTTCTTCTCTATGGCCGGCCCGACACCTTTAAGGACCGAAACGGACTGTTTCCAAACCGGATCACGGTAATTTTCAATTTGCGGCATAACGTCCTATAATAAAAGAAACGCTTTCAGGTTTCAAGTTTCAGGTAAAAGAAGACAGGGGGATGAAACATGAACGAAGTACTAAAGGAGATCATTTATCAGGGTGTCACGGTGAGGGTTGTACGGGGCGACCTGACAGAGAGCGACACGGATGCGATCGTCAACGCGGCAAATTCATACTTGCAGCATGGAGGGGGAGTTGCGGGTGCGATCGTCAGGAAGGGTGGCTCGATAATTCAGGAAGAAAGCAATAGGATAGGCTACGTTCCCGTCGGCGGTGCCGCATTGACGGGTGCAGGCAGCCTCAAAGCGCGCCATGTCATTCATGCCGTTGGTCCCGTGTGGGGAGAAGGGGAAGAGGACACAAAATTGAAAAAGGCGGTCAAGAGCGTATTGTCTCTCGCAGCCGACAAAGGGCTTTCGTCGGTTGCGATACCGGCCATAAGCGCGGGTATCTTCGGTTTTCCCAAGGACAGGTGCGCACGGGTCATCGTGAAGGAAATTGCGGACCATCTCGCCGAAAGTAAAACTTCGCTGGAACGGATCGACATCGTTCTCATGGACCAGGGGATCATCCAATTCTTCATCGAAGAATTGTCGGGGCTCGGTGAAAAATAGATCCATATTGAATTTGGCCCTATGGCATGGTATCGTTACGGCACAGTATTCTTTTGATCACATAAAAAACCTGTTACGACAAGGAGCGCTTCGATGACGGAAGACCGGGCAAAACTTCTCAAGATCCTGAAAGAATTATCATACGAAGAAGGCGAATTTACGCTGGTGAGTGGTAAAAAAAGCAGTTTTTATATCGATGCCAAAGAGACAACCTTGAATCCGGAAGGCATGTACCTTGTCGGTAAATTGATGTACGCCATGACCCGCGAGATCCCTGGCATCGACGCCGTAGGCGGTGTCAGCATCGGCGGCGACCCTCTTGTATCATCCGTCGTTCTCGCTTCCTACATGAATAAAGACAATCTCATGGGTTTCCTCATCAGGAAAGAGCCGAAGGGCCACGGGACGAATCAGTGGATCGAGGGCGGGAAGAACTTAAAGAAGGGCATGAATGTCGTGATCCTCGAGGATGTCGTAACGACAGGCGGGTCTTCGTTGAAGGCTATCGAAGCCGTTGAGAAAGGCGGGTATGCGGTCAAGGGTATCATCGCACTGCTCGACCGCCTTGACGGTGGGAAAGAAGCGATAGAATCAAGGGGATATATATTCAAATCGATATTCAATCTTAAAGATGTGCGGACAACTTAGACGCGATTAATAAATTGCTGTATCGATATAGGCGAGGAGCTCTTTTTTACCGCGTCCCGTCTTTGCGGAGAAGAGTATGGCCTTTCTTCCTTCGAAGAATTGCTCGAACGACCGCACCTTCCGCGAGATGTTGCCCTGATTTTCCTTGTCCACCTTGGTAAGGATAGGGCTAAAAGGCAATTCCTTTAGTATCAGCCATTCCAGCAGCATTTCATCGAGTTCGTCGAAATCCCTGCGAACGTCCAAAAGCCAGATAATAGCCTTTATCCGGTTATTTTTTGCAAGGTACCCCTCTACCATACCCTGCCAGCTAACCGCCATCGCGCGTGATACTTTTGCATACCCAAAACCGGGGAAATCAGAGAATAGCATGGTGCCGCGTTTTCCCCGGGATTCGTACAGAACATTATAAATGTTGATGATCCGCGTCGCGCCCGGGCGGGAGCTGGTACGTGCGACGCGCTGCGTAGCGAGCGCGTTGATCAAGGATGATTTTCCCACGTTCGATCTGCCGATGAAGGAAACCTCCGGGATATCATCCCGAAGGTCGAGTTGGCGCACTGAAGAGGCGCCTTTTATGTATTTTGCTTCAAGGATCCGCATAACCTTAATTGCCTTGGGAGTTGACCGCGTCAGACCGAGATTGAATTATTGATACAAGAAGGTTGAGGATTGCCCCCGGGTCGTTCCCATTCAAGGGAAGCACGACATTTTCGATCTGTTCCTTAAGTTTCGGCCAATCGACCGGGCGTGATTTCACCATCGTTATTTTGCCATGCATTGTTTTGACAGACTCTTCTTCTTCGGAAACCAGTTCTTCATGCAATTTCTCGCCTGGCCGCAGCCCGGTATAAACGATATCAATATCGTCCCCTTCTTTCAGGCCCATGAGCCTGATCATATCGTTTGCAAGGTCCGTTATTCTCACCGGCTCGCCCATGTCGAGAACGAATATCTCGCCGCCCTTCCCCATGGCCCCCGCCTGCATGACCAATTGGGCCGCTTCGGGGATGCTCATGAAATAGCGGGTCATTTCAGGATGGGTGACGGTCACCGGCCCGCCTTTTATTATCTGTTCCTTGAAAAGCGGGATAACACTCCCGGCACTGTTGAGGACATTGCCGAACCGCACGGCAATAAATTTTGTCCTGTTCTCACCGTTCATGCCCTGGCATATAAGCTCCGCTATCCGCTTTGTAGCACCCATCACGTTAGCCGGGCTTACCGCCTTGTCCGTCGAAATGAGAACAAATTTCTCAACACCCCATTGGAGAGACGCTTTCACCGCATTGTACGTGCCTTCTATATTATTCCTGATCGCCTCAACCGGGTGCCATTCTATGATGGGAACATGCTTGTAGGCAGCCGCATGAAATATAACCTGGGGCTTGAATGTGCGCATCACCTGCTCCAGCCGGCTGGTATCGAGAATATCACCAAGAACCATCTCATATGGTTTTCCCGGGAATACCAGCGAAAACTCGTTGTTTATCCGGTACAGCTCATTCTCTACCCGTTCGTACAGGATGAGCTGTTCAGGCTCCATTTTCATGATCTGCCTGCATAGCTCGGACCCGATCGATCCTGCGGCGCCCGTGACCAGTACCCGCTTACCTGTCAGATAGTCCCGTATTTGTTCCCTGTTAAGCTCGACATGCTCGCGGCCAAGCAGGTCCTCGATCCTAACCTCGCGGATCTGATTGACGTGCACGGTACCATTGAGGATGTCCCCTATCGCGGGGACTGTTTTACAAGAGATGCCGGCATTTTCGCAAAGACTGCTGATCCGTCTCATTTCGGAGCCCGTGAGGGATGGAATTGCAATTATCGCCTCCTGCACGCCCTTGTTCTCTACCACCTTTTCCAGGTCGCGGATCCTGCCGAGGACCGAGATGCCATGGATTCTCATTCCCTTTTTCGCCTTGCTGTCATCAAGGAATCCTACGGGCTGGTAACTGAGCTTCTGATTCTGGATCATTTCCCTCAGGAGCATTTCCCCCGCCCTGCCGGCGCCGACTATCAACACTTTTTTCTTTTCGCGGTCAAGCCTCAGAGGGTAAAATTCCCGAAAAAGCCGGTACATGAAACGTGACCCGCCAATGAGGCATATTACAATGAACCAGTCAATGACGAACACAGACCGGGGAAAATCCACAAAGCGGTAAACGAATGCCACGTAAACAAAAAATATGGCGGAGCTCAGTACCGTACCTTTCAGTATGCGCAGCAGATCATTCATCGATGCAAAGCGCCAAAGCCCGTTGTACAGGCCGAAGAGATAAAAACAAATGACCCTGATCGCTACGATAATGGGAAGCGTCTTGATAAACGTACCGTAAAAAATGTCCGGGATGGTAAAATTAAAGCGCAGGATATAGGCCAGCCAGAAAGACAGCCCGGTCAACACGAGGTCGCTCAAAAAGACTGTGAGCCTTTTAAGATTGCCGATAACACGCCTGTTCATATGAGTGAGACTCTTATAACACGAAAAGCCAAAGAACTGAATTCGAAAAATACGATTATAGCGGGAGCGTCATCTCTTGATGCGGTAGAGAACAAAAGAATAATCCTTATATTTTTCAAATTCCGGGACACCGACCTTTTCCAGGTTGAGCCAGCCGGCATGTTCCCGGAACCCTTTGACCGATCCGTCGATTGACCGTTCATCCACGATCAAATAGACTGCATCCTGTTCTTTGAGGAATTCATTGAATACCCGGTAATCGCTTGGCACGGGAATTTCGATATATGGCGAATCGGCATAAAATATGAGACGTTTTATACGAGGCTCGACAACGAATTTTTCGCGCGCATATCCCGTATTTTTCAGGTAAATACCCGCCTTTTTCATCTCTATTTTATCATGGACAGAAGATAAAAGAGTTTTTGGAAGTACGGTAAGGCATATAATTACAAGGAGGTAAGTCGTCAGGTGCGGCAGATATTTATACCAGTGCCTGTTTTGAAAGAAGGCTGAAAGTCTGGCGTTTAATTCAAAAAAACCGATCGAGGCCCATAACAGAGCCGGG
>DHQV01000040.1:0-15135 GCA_002408185.1 Deltaproteobacteria bacterium UBA5329 | reverse complement strand
GATCGAGGCCCATAACAGTGCCGGGATTCCCATGAGTAAACCGTGACGCGTACTGATATAAGACGCTTTGTACGCATAGAGAAGCGCAATTATAAGAAAGACTGACAACCATATCAGGGCCGGAACCTCATTGCTGGAGTATCCGACGGCCCTTCGTCGAAAGATACCGAAAAACAACAACAGGATGAAGACCACGTGAAATGACCTGAAAAACTTGTAGAAAGCCTCCCAGGCAAAAAATGTATATGTATTAACGAGACCAAATCCCGACCAGGTAGTTGCCGCCTGTTCATTATCAGCGCTTTGATCGTGGGCCTTACTGTTATTGGTAATCATCATGGGTATCTTCGATACGACATGCCCCATTTCCCATTTGCCGGTCCTGAGCTTTAAGGAATATAGAGGGATGGTAAAAATGAGCGGGAAGGACACGAAAAATAAAACAAGAAACATAAGAAATCTCTTGACATTATGTTCCCGGTACAACAAGAACCAGACGGACCAAAGGCATAGTATCAAAATGAGCCCTACGCCCTCCATGCGCGTGAAGGACGCCAGGCCCGTAAAAAAACTCGAAACAACGGCATACGTCCATCTTTTTTCCGAAATAGCCTTCCAGCCTGACCAGAGTGCTGAAACAGATAGCATCCAGAAAAGTGGCTCCCTCAGTACATCCGATGAATACTGGGCTATACGCGGGCTCAGGACAAAGAAGATGCATGCCACGACGGTAATTTTCAGATCGAACATTTTTCGGAAGAGAAAAAACAAAGGCAGTATGGTGAACGATCCGAAGAATACAGAAGCCATGCGCCCGGCGGTTTCCCAGTTTGTAAAGATCTTTTGAAAGCCAAGGATGGCAAACGGGTAAAGACTGTAAAAGCCTTTTTCATAGACGCCCTTCCAGTCACCGTTCTTGAGCAATTTCGCTATATGGATATACAGCACGCCATCAGGCGTAATGACATCGGCCGAGTAGACCAGGTATGTCCGTATGGCAACGGTGAATATCAGAAGCAGCAGAACTATCTTCGATTCCCTGTTAATGTTTTACTCCTTCGGACCTGATCGCCTTCATTATTGTAAGAAAAATGATCTTCATATCAAACAAGAACGACCTGTTCTTTAAATAAAATTCGTCAAATTTAACTTTGAGAGTGATAGGGATATCATCCCTGCCGTTTATCTGCGCCCATCCCGTGACTCCGGGCATGATCCTGTGCACTTCTCTTTCAGTTCTGAGAGAGATCAAGTCGTATTGGTTATAGAGTGCAGGCCGCGGCCCGACGAGGCTCATATCGCCTTTCAATATACTCCATAACTGGGGTAGTTCATCAAGGCTTAATTTCCTCAGGAATGCGCCAACCGATGTCACGTGGTCCCCGGCGTTTACCAAAAGATGTGTCGCAACCGCCGGGGTATCCGTAAACATGGTACGGAACTTGGGCATTTTAAATATTTTATTGTGGATTCCCACCCTGTCGGACCAATATAGTATGGGACCTCGAGATGTAACCTTCACTATAAAAGCAATTACGAGCATCGGAATGCTCGTAAAAAAAAGTAAAAGTAAAGCAAAAACAATATCAAAAAGTCGTTTCATGCCAAGTATATCATTATTCATCTAATACAGTACCATGGGACCACAACTTCGCATAAAACTCAAGCATACCGGCAACAACAAGATCCTTTGAAAAATCGTTAGTGGCGCGTGATCGTGCCTTTATAGCCATTTCCTTCAACAGGCCCTTACTTTCAAAAAGATCGCACATTCGTTCGCGAAGCTCAGCAATATTCCCCGGCTCATAGAGAAATCCTGTCTCGCCGTCTTCTATAGCATCGGTAAGCCCATATATTCGTGTGCCGATCGAGGGGATGCCTGTGCTTGCGGCCTCAATTATAACAGACCCGAAACCCTCCCGGTAACTTGGAAGGCATAAAACGTCAGATGCAGCCATGTACCTTTCGGGTTTTTCGGTATAGTCTACAAAGTGGACCCTGTTTTCATAGGGCGAGCAGAACGAAAACAGTTCCGGCTTCATTCTTTCTTCATCAGGTCCGACAATAACGAGGTGTATATCGGGATACATTTTGCACAGGTCATTGAATGCCCTGGCAAGATCAGTAAGACCCTTATCGTGTGTCAATCTCCCGAGAAACAGAAAAACGAAATCATCGTCAGGTATGTTATGGGCCTTCCTTGTTTCCCGCCTAGCTGCCGGACATGGGGTGAACCGCTCGATATTCACCCCGCACATAGAGCCATTCGCTATAACATAAGATAGTGACCGTGAAACTACTTTTTCACGTATCAAAAATTCTCTCTGGGAATGACTATCGACGAGGATGTGTGTGGCGCAAAGGGATGTGATCCTGTCCGCTGCCTTTAAAATCACCCTTTTGAACCCTCTACGCGTAGACCAGACCTGCCCGGTGAACGTATGTATGCGTATCGGTATCCGGGCCATGAACCCTGCCATCATTGAAAGCAGACCCGACTTAGGGGTTATCGAGTGTATAGCATCGAAATGATTGTTTTTGAACAACCGGTATAGGACAAACAGGGCTGAGATATCTCGACCGAGATAAATCTTTCTTTCAAGGGAAACCGGGACCACGTTTATATCTAAGTTCGCTTTCTTCAAAAAATTCAAGTCAGCGGTATTTGTGACAACCGTAACGTCATAGACCGGAAGCATCGCCCTGAAATGATCCAGCAGGAATGCTTTTACAGAAAACTCCACGTTAGCTATGAAACAGACCGATCTCTTCATGGCACTTCTTACGGAACAAGACCATCATAAACCTTCGCAAAAATTTGGCAAGGGAAAAAACTGCAGCAAACGACATGGCGGACCACGAGATCGTCCCATCATCGCGTAGTTTCGTGAATGCTTCCAATACTCCCCGTTCCATACTCCAGAGATTTTTTGACAAACCGCCGGCGCCAAACTCCGGCTTAAAGGAATAGGCGAGCGGCAGTTCGAGCCTGTAAGCTTCGTTTCCGTCGAGCACGATCCTTAACCATAGCAGGTAATCCTCCGCATACCGCTTTTCCGGGTCAAAGCGAAACTCAATATCCTTACGCAGCATTACAGAACGCGTCGGGAACCTGTTCGACAATAAGAGCGGATACTTTTCAACATGCCGGACCACCCATCGGCCGGGCAGATCCGCCAACGCGTCGTGCGGCTCTATATATAGTGTCGGATGGCCGGTCAGCGTTGCATCGGGATGCAATCTCATCCATGTATACTGGATCTCCAGTTTTCTGGGATGCCAGGAATCGTCAGCGTCAAGAAAGGCGATATATGGTTGCCCGGCTTTGTCCCAGCCGGTATTGCGGGACTTGGCAGGCCCGCCATTCTCTTTATGGAGAATTATGATGATGGAATCGATCTCTCCCTTATATGTTTCTTTTATTCCATCAAGCTTATTAATCGTTTTGCCTGCATCATCACTACAGTCCTCAACGAGTATCAATTCTTTCGGTTTTAACGTCTGCTCGATCACCGACCTGCATGCGCGTTCTATGGTGTCCGCGCATCTATAGCACGGTATAACAACAGTAACGTCAGCGGCCATATACTTTTCGACGCTTTCGGCCGGGCCGTGGTCCTGAGTGTTAACTTTCATAATAAAAAAGTCTCCCCGGCCAGCCGGAAACGGAGTATGTTTTTTTACCCATTATACGCCAGCTTAATTCGAACAATATTTTTCGTGCTGCACGCGAACCTCGTCGGCCCCCCCATATTGCCGTGCAGGGCAGGACCAGCATCCATTTCATGATCTTCAAGAACAGTCCCGGCTTATGTCGCCTTTCGATCTGAGCAAAGCTGTCCATAAGAGAATGCCGGCCATTCTCATTGCTCTTTCTTCTTGATCGCTCCGCCCTCTCGATCAGGTCCCGAAAACGAATTTCATAGGTGTGCCGGACAACCGTTCTCCGATACCCTTCCATAGCGATCCTGTCACGTTCTTCTGGATGAGCAAGGTAATGACGGATCTTGGCTTCGAGCTCGTCTATGCCCTCATATACCTCAATGTCCTCGCCGATCGTGTACCAGTCCGACAGGCCATCGGCAGTCTCCGTCAGAAGAAAGCCACCCGCGCCAGGTACTTCAAAAATGCGGGCCTTGATCTGCCGGCTCCTCATCGGCCTGAGCCCGTCCATCACCAGGCCCGAATCCCCGAAGTTCAAACTGATCACAGACCGATTAATAATTCCGGGTATGTCGGCCGCCGGGATGGCCCCTGCTTCCCAGCCATGACCGAAACATTGCACGTCAATTCCCCGGCTTTTCAGGGAAGACACCCATTCATGCCTGTTTCCATAAGCAGACCCGATAAACGTGACCTGGAAACGGCATTCCTCAGTCCGGCAAGGTTCCATAAGGTTGTTCGTATTTGCTGCCCATTGCGTCAGAACAAAATTTGAATGGCCGTTACTGGCCGCACTCTGCATGGCCGTTTTATACGTAGTTGCGTAAATATGGAAATTATCAGCTATCAAACGAGAAAACTGATCGTATTTCCATGAATCATCCGTAGACCAGTTGATAAGCGCCGCATTGGTCTTGTCATGGATCAAACGCAGCGTCTCGGCCCAGAGTTCATAATGCATCAGCGAGCAGAGAATTACATCGGGTTTCTCGATAAGGACACATGCGAGGAACTGCCGATTGAGATCCGCAAAATCCAAGTATGCCTCCCGCTCCAGAGAATCGAAAAAGACAACTTCATGCCCAAGCCGACGCAATGCAGGGATAAAATTTACATATTCGTAGGATTCGCCCCTTGAAACATCACCATAATTAAATTTTCCAAAAAAACAGAGAATCTTCACTTTAGATTGGAGGTTTCTCGAAAATAAACAATCCGCATCCGTATTCCATGTCTGAAGCTGTCACAGATGACTGGTATTCGTGAAAATTGCCGCGGTCATCCACATAAGAATATTCAATCTGGTTCAACTCCGAAAAGATCTCTAGAACCGACCGGACCGAGTATATCCTGTGGGCGTTAAAACATATTCTTTCCCGTCCCACGGGAAGCGAAAGAAACAATCTGCCGCCCGGACAAAGCGCTCTTTGAAGTTCGTGGGCCGCCTTTAGCGTCCCCCGCGGATCGATCGGGTCGCCATATCGGCCGAGGCCAATATGTTCGATCACATGGAGGCATGATAATGACTTTATTGAATCATCAGCCAGGGGTAGTGCCAAAATATCCCCCGCAACCGGAAATAGATTTCTCAAGGAAACCGGCAACGGCCTGAGATCTATGAAAACCGTATTTACAATTGCACTTGCTATCGCTATCAGGGAAACGCTTGATCCGACATCGACGTGTTGGACCGGCGAGAAATCGGCCAAACGCCGTGCCAACCATGCAGCCTGGTAAAAATAATGGGCGTCAAACGGGGTATATTCGCTCCAGTCTCCCAGGCAAGGTGACATATCGCTGAAGCTGATCTTCTGGTCCTTTGCCAGTGTCCTGTATTTGCTCATATGTCCGATAAAACGGGGCAGATATAATAGTCCGATCAGAGGACGAGGATACAAAAAAGATTTAACCCAATTTTTGGCCAAAAGCGAAAAATGATCTATCATATCTTCTCTGAGCCCGGCAAAGACATTCGTCTGATCATGTTCCGTAAATACGTGAATGAGCTATACAGGAAGGTGTATTCTAAAAATTTTCGCACATAAAACCGAAAAGTGAAATAAAGATTTCTCCGCAATTTTGCAAGTGGTGACCTTAGGTGTCCATTTTTTTTCAATGCCGCAATAATTTCTTCGACAACGAGTTCCCGGTTCCCGGTACTCGCTCCTCCTGATCTGATCTTTGTTGTTAGAACGGGCACGTGAACGACGGTTTCTTTAAAAACTCCCCTGAGAAATAATTCATAATCCATTGCTATCCTGTACCAGGTATCGAAAGTACCGTACTTATCGAAATACTTCTTGCTCGTAAAAAGGCATGGATGAGGCAATATTTCACCCCTTTTTATCATCCCCTTGCAGGAAAAATTCACGACCCCACGGTACAGCGGTTTCCCGGAATTCCTGTCGATAATATCGAAATCGCCATAGATAAGACAGGGATGTGAATTTTTATTAATTTCATCGACAATTGTTTGAATAACCGATGGATCGGTCAGCATATCATCTGAATTCAAGAAAAGGACATAATCACCTGTGCAATGTGTAAGACCTTTATTAAAGGCTTCCGCAATACCCCCATCCTTTTCTGAAATCCATCTGGTGACATTATTGTCATAGCTTTTTAGCAATTCTACCGTCCCATCAGTAGAACCACCGTCTATAATTATGTATTCGAGATTGTTATAGTCCTGCCCTATTACACTTCGAATTGTATCTTCGATAAAATCAATTCCGTTATAAATAACCGTTATTACGGAGATCTTGATATTATCTGTTTTCACAATTACAGAACGCCTTCATATACTGATACTGTTTCGCGCGCGCATTTATCCCAGGAAAAGTTTTTCAGTCTATCTCTGCCTTTGTTGATCATTTCTTTCCGTATTTCCGGACCATGTATCACTTTTTCAATCGATTCAAAGATCGATGAAGTGTCTTCGGGATCAAAATACATTCCGGCATCACCAGCAACTTCAGGTAATGAACTCGTATTGCTGATCACTGCAGGGCAATCGCACGCAAAGGCTTCGAGGACCGGGATCCCAAATCCTTCATAGAGAGTAGGAAATACAAAACAAATGGCACGGCGGTATAAATTGATAAGTACATTATCATCAATGAAGGGAAAATATATGACCTGGCTGGTTATATTAAGTTTCTCAAACACTGAAATTTCCTTTGGCGTAAAATTCTTCGACCCCGCACATACCAGGAACAGATCCGTGTTCTTTTTCAATAAAGAACCTATCGATGTTACAAAAAATTCAAAGTTTTTATAGGCATGCCTGTCACCGACAAACAATATATAATTATCGGGTACTGGCAGGTCAATTTCTTCGGTTTTCGCCGATTCCAAAGAATTAGCCAGATATATGACTGTGACCTTTCCCGCATCAACATTACACATTCTGATAATGTCCCGTTTGGTGTTTTCGGAAATCGCGATAATATGAGACGCCATGTTAATGAGCGCTTTCTTCCGCGCAATCAGATCTTTGTACGATCTTTCAAGGGGATTATCCAAAAAGACCTCGTGTATCATATCATAAACGGTAAGTACGAAAGGTCTTTTTAGATGTGGAGAAAAATAGTCTCCATAAGCGGTGGGATGAAAAATATCAAAATCCGAACTTTTCAAACGGTCGATCGTATTGTTAACATTATCGACCCGAGGATTGTTTACGATCGACAATCGTCCCAGTATATCAAGAAGTCTCGCGCTGCCCCTGAATTTATAACCGAACAGTCCGTCAGTCTTTATGTCTTCCTTAACACTGAATCCGGGATCGTTCAATATATAGGCATTCTTAGAATATTTTAATGAAAGCTCATACGTGGCCTTAGTGTTATGAAGATGTTTTATCAACTGAAAAAAATAGCGGGAAATCCCGCCGTATTTTTGCGTACCGAATATCTGGTGATCATAAAGTATTTTCATTTCCCGCTTCTCTGCCGAATATATAGTTGTACGGGAATTTCTTCGGCTGCCAGGAGATTATTCGTTCTTCTGGAAATGGACCTTGGACGTGAATTCGTTATTCAATAAGTTTTGAAATTTCATTAACCTTTTCATGGAGCAAAGTCTCGTCTGCGCGAGTTTCTACGTTGAGCCGAACAAGGGGTTCTGTATTAGATAGCCTGATATTAAAACGCCAATCCAAAAAAAGTGAAGCTCAAGCCATCCGTTTCATCGATGTGAGGGCCCTTTCGCATAAAATAATCGCGGACACGGCCCATGGTTGCTTTGACATCATTTACAACAAAGTTTATCTCGCCGCTGCAAGGATAGGCGCTCATACATCGATCCACAAGGACCGATAAAGACAAGCCGGTTTTGCTTTGAATTGGTCTACCACCTGCCCGGGCGACGAGATCAATAGTATTCCAAATGAGGCGCGGATCGTGAATGATGACTTCGTTGGGATTTTTCATGAGAAGGATCTCCGCTAACACGCCCACCAGGTAGTAGCCTTCGATAAAACGGTCGTTTTCGTCAAAGAAAAAACACCGGTCGAAGTCGCCATCCCAGGCAAGCCCCATATCCGCTTTATGCCGGATCACTGCATCCACCGTTGCCCGCCGGTTTTCAGGCAATAGAGGGTTCGGGATACCGTGGGGAAAAGATCCATCCGGTTCGTAGTGAATGCGAACGAACTCGAACGGAAGATATTCTGCAAGCATATCGATTACAGGACCGGCGCAGCCGTTTCCCGTGTTGACCACAATTTTAAGATGTCTCAGCGCATCAAGATCGATATAGCCCAAACGGTGCTGGATGTAATGAACCTTGCTGTTATCTTTGACCAATGAACCTAGAGAGTCATTCTTTTGCAGGAAGCCCCGTTCGGCAAGTTCGTGGACCTCGTAAAGACCGGTGTCGCCACTTACCGGCCGACTTCCTTCGCGAACCATTTCCATGCCATTGTAGTCCAATGGATTATGGCTTGCCGTCGCCGACACCTCTATGAAATGTTTAAAAATATACTTCTTCCGTTCCGCACATACCAATGTCTATGACGTCCGAACCGCTATCGGTAATGCCTTTAGAAAGGGCTTCTGCCAGGACCGGGCTACGCAGACGAGCATCGTGACCGACGACAATACTTTCCGGCATGAGATAGGTGCCATATGCCAAGCCGATACGATAGGCAATGAATTCGTCCGGTACCCGGCCCCGGATATCGTAGGCCTTAAAGCACGTTAATTTAGGCTCACTGTGCAACACGGCCATACCTGTCTTCCAATCGTACTATATCATCTTCCCCAAGATAAGCTCCCGATTGCACTTCAATTATTTCGAGGGGGATATTACCAACATTTTGCACCCTATGCTTTTCACCAACAGGAACAAAAATCGACTCATTTTCATTTCGTGTAACTATCTGATCACCAAGCGTGATCTTTGCCGTACCCTTTACAATAATCCAATGCTCAGACCTCTGGTGATGCAATTGCAAACTGAGGATAGCCCCAGGATTGACAACAATTCGTTTCACCTGAAATCGATCGCCATGCTCGAGCGAATCATACCATCCCCAAGGTCGGTAAACCTTGCGGTGCGCATGACCTTCTTTTCGCCCATCTGATTTGAGAGCCATAACAATTTCCTTAACCTTCTGCGCATTCTTCTTTTGTGCGACCAGAACGGCATCCGGAGTTTCAACAATGACCAGTCCGTCAACACCCACACAGGACACAAGGCGGGAAGTGCTTAAAACTAAAGAATTATAGGTACTATTCAGCATAACATCGCCCGAGACACTATTGTTTCCTGCTGTTTTCCTGTTTATTTTCCAGACCGTATCCCAGCTCCCCACGTCAGACCAACCCACTTTCATCGGCGTCACAACACCCTGGATGAACGTATCGGACAAAAAGTTAAGCCTCTCCATCACCGCATAGTCAATTGAATCAGCAGGACAGGACGAAAACGTTTCCTTATCAAGCCGAAGAAAATCAGACTCTCTAATGCTACGGTCAAAAGCAATCTTACAACAGGAGAATATCTCGGGTTGAAGCTGATCCATTGCCTTTAGCCACGTGCTCGCCTGCACAAGGAACATTCCGCTGTTCCAATAGTAACCGCCTTGTGCAAGATAGCGCTCGGCCGTTTCACGATCGGGCTTTTCAGAAAATCGGATAATTGGGTAGATTTGTTCAGCATGTGGATCAAGCTGATTTGCCTGTATATAGCCATAGCCGGTTTCCGGTCGATCGGGCACTACGCCGAAAGTCACAATATTTCCGCAAAGCGCTGGTTCAACACCCATGGCAAGACAAAGATGGAAGGCAGCCACATCTTCCACTTGATGATCGGCCGGCATAGCCAGAAGCAAGGGATCCTGGTCGTTTCTCATTGCTTGAAGCACCGCGACAGTGAGTGCTGGAGCCGTATTACGTCCAACCGGCTCAAGAATAATGGGTGCCCCCTGGTAACCCATGGCCATGATCTGTTCCGCGACAAGAAGACGATGACCCTCGTTGCAAACAATGATGGGGTTCGGTGCAAGGTCGACTTTTGTATGCTTGAACCCGGTCATTCGCCGAATGGTAGCCTGGAGCATGGTTTCCGGTCCTGTCAAGGCTAACAGTTGTTTCGGATATTCATCCCGAGACAAGGGCCAAAGCCTGGTTCCCGCTCCGCCACAAAGAATAGTAGGAATAAGATGAGTTGTTTTCATATCATTTTATAAATTATTATAAGGGAAACTTATTCGTGATAATCATAAGCAGGGAATCCGCTTCTCTTACAAAGCTCATCACGCTCGCTGCATTTCAGGTCTTCCCGCACCATTTCGGATACCAGGTCATCGAAACTGGTCTTGGATTCCCATCCTAATTTTTGCCTGGCCTTTCCCGGGTCGCCGAGGAGGGTCTCGACTTCCGTCGGCCTGAAATATCGTGGGTCAACCCTCACAATAACCCTATCCTTTTTCCGCCCATCCATCAATGTGCCGGTTTCATTCACTCCCTCCCCATCCCAGCGGATATTCATGCCCAGTTCCTTCGCGGCTACCTCAACGAAATCTCGAACACTATATTGTATACCTGTGGCTATGACATAATCCTCCGGTTCATCTTGCTGCAACATCAGCCATTGCATTTCCACGTAGTCCCGGGCATGTCCCCAATCCCTCAAGGAATTGAGATTCCCAAGGTACAGGCAATCCTGCAATCCCAGTTTTATCCGGGCTAGCGCCCGTGTTATCTTGCGAGTCACGAATGTTTCACCACGAAGCGGTGATTCATGATTAAAAAGAATTCCATTGCATGCAAATATTCCATACGCTTCCCGATAGTTAACCGCAATCCAGTATGCGTACAATTTAGCCACTGCGTAAGGGGAGCGCGGATAAAACGGCGTCGATTCTTTTTGCGGAACCTCTTGAACTAAACCGAATAATTCCGAGGTAGATGCCTGATAAAACCGGGTCTTTTTCTCCAGTCCGAGGATACGGATCCCCTCAAGGATGCGGAGGGCCCCGATACCCACAGTATTTGCCGTATACTCCGGCATTTCAAAACTGACGGCGACATGACTCATTGCCGCTAAATTATAGATCTCGTCAGGCTGCACTTTTTGAATGATAGAGATAATGTTGGCCGAATCAGTCAAATCTCCATGATGCAAAATAAAATTGTGGTCATGAACATGCGGGTCCTGATAAAGATGGTCAATGCGGTCTGTGTTAAAGAGCGAACTACGCCTTTTCATTCCATGGACCCTATATCCTTTATTGAGCAAAAATTCAGCTAGATAAGCACCATCCTGACCCGTGATGCCTGTGATTAGAGCCGTTTTCATCTGTCCACCTCCTAACAATTATATTCCGTATTGCAATCTTTTGATTTGCATTTAATATACTTCAATCTGTCGTTCAGCAGGGCCAGGGAACCAGTATAACCCTTCCTGCACCGGCCTAATCTGCAGCGAATAATTTCCAGGAATTCTGGGTGTTGTCAGAACAATTTCAACTTTCACCGAATCGTTGGGTTGTATCGGTTCTGGAAAGGGGAATCTATTGCCCTCCAATACCACATCTCCATCAAAATTTAGCCATCGATAGGCGAGATGGACAAAAGGACCTGGAAGTAAGCTGCCATTGGCAGGCCACGTCTCTACTCCTGTATTGCGAACCGTGACTTCCAATCTGACTGCCCTGCTCTTCTTTAATTGCAATGGTAGAGACACGCCAGTAAGATTATATGCTGGCGACTCAACCCGACGCAAATCTGGACTTGCCGGAGTCCGCGTCATTGACATCGCTGTATATCCGGCAAGCCTTCGCTGAGCATAGCGACGAGTCTCGCAAGACGTGCTCGAAAGCAGACAAATATTCAGCCAATTCCATGCAGTCCAGCGAGGAACTGCCCATGTTGATTCACTACGATGTACCTCCTGATATGATGGGCTTTGTAACGGAGGATAAACCTGCTTCAGCGTGTACGGATTAAAGATCAGTAAATCACCCTTTACCGGTTTATAGCCTTCCTCCGCCTTTAAACCATAAAAGTCGCTAATCTTCTTGTTGTCGCTCGGCTCAGTGGGCCTAATACTGAACGCTGATTCAGGCGTGCCGAACAAGATCAGAAATTGCTTAAGGCTTTCAAAGATCTCAACGCCCGTCCCCGCACTTACACCGACAAGGACAAGGGTACGGCGATCCGTCGCGTCAGCCAACGGATGGGAATTGATCCACTCTGAAGCGGCCTTCACAAAACGGTAATGATTATTTGCCGTCATTTTCAACGTCTGCATGTCGGAAATGGTCACTGGTAAGTTGTTTACTGCAAACACACAGATTAGGAGCAAAATTAAGGATTGTGCTATTCGAACAAATTTTAATCTTAATATTCCGGCTATGCCGCATGCAGCAAAGCCATAGGCCGGTAACAGATAGTAATTAGTAAACATACCAAGGACCAAATAACATGTAAAATAAGCTATTGCAGTGAACAACATAGAATCAAAAACCGTCTGTTCAGCGGCATTTCGAATGCAGTAAAACAGTCTAAAAATCGCAAGTGGTACAACCACAAACACAATAAATGGATCATTTTCGGCGTAATAGCAAGCGAGTTCAAGCACCGAAAGGCTGCTAAAACTGGCGTAGGAACCCGTAACGTAGAAGACCCGCCACAAACCGTAGAATGATAAGTAGCTGCTAGCGACGGCGAGTAGAATCCACAGATGGACAGGAATTGGGCTCTCACCTTGGCGGTATTTTCGGGCGATTTCGACAATCGCGAATATAAGCGCGAAGACGAATGATAATTCTTTATAAAAAAAAGATATAGACATTGCTAACAGCCCTACGGTGAGCAGGAAACGATGTTTGCCTAAATTTGACGACTCCTTATCTTCTAGAAAAAGAATAGAGTATATGAAGATTAGGACGAGAATTAAAACGTTCAATTCCCCTATCTGCAATCGGGTTGCAGCATTGCCGAATGCTATGGAAAATATAACTACACTCCATGCCCCAACTATGGCCAGATTGCCAGTCCGAGTCTGCCTCAGGCAAACTAGCAACAATAACCCCGCCAAAAAAACCTTGATAGCGCCAATCGTATAAAATAAAAAAGGTGTGGCGTTAATAATTTTTGATACGAAAACATATTCCTGGGCAAGCAAAGGGAAAAAACGACCTAATTCAGGTATGATATATACTCCAAAGCTTTTACCCTGAAAAAGCGTTCGCGCGAACTGATGATCATCGATCGGACCTAAGCCATTGATACTTAAAACTGTACCGCTAATTAATGCGAGGCAAAAGAGGCACAAAATTAACGTTGCTATATTATAGACGGATAGTCGTTTATCAATATTTATCTGCGTCAAAAATATTTTCCAAATTTATTTGCTCAATGAGAGGAACGCTATACCAACCATTATCATAATTGCGCCCGCAATATGCATGCCCGTTACATTCTCCTTGAGAAATAATATGCCTGTTAGTGTTGTACCAATCACCAATGAGCCGGCAGCAATAGGAAATGCGGTTGATAATGGAAAAATCCGTAATATGAACATCCAAATGACTGCGCCTGCACCATAGAAAATAAGACCAATAAAAAAACTCCAAGAACGTACAACTGTAGCGGCTTTCATCAAATAGAGCCCGTAACAGCTTATTAGCGGATATATTGCCATCAAGAGTACTCCCCGAATGGTACTAAGCGAGAACGCGTTCACAAATCCACCTGGGACGATCTTTTGAGTTTTTATAAATTTGCCCAACATACTCACCAATAACACCAAGGCAAAGCAGCTGAATTCCTCCAAGAAAATATATGGGCAATGTGATTGACGCCCAACCGGGCACCGTACCACCAACTATAAGGGCCTGGTAGAGCACGTAACAACCCATTGCCAAGCTCAAAAAGAACACGACAAAGCCAAGTATCGCTATGATTCGTAAAGGCACGACGCTGAATGCTGTAATGCCATCCAAGGCTAGCCGGAGCATTTTTCTAATCGTGTATTTTGTTTCCCCAAATTCCCGGCAGGTTACATCAAAATGCACGGTGCCAACTTTGAACCCCAACTGCAAGCAAGTCGCCCTTAGAAAAATATTTGACTCTTTAAAGCGTCCAAGCACCTGTAGGGCCTTGTTACTGAGCAAACGATAGTCTGCATGATTAGGCACAATATCTACGCCCATCATTTTCATCATTGCATAAAAATATGTTGCGGTTTTCTTTTTTATCCAAGCGTCAGCTTCGCGGTCTTTACGAACCCCAAGCACAATATCGCTACCTTTGATATATTCCTTGATAAAGTCTTTGATCACCGACGGGTCTTGCTGTAAATCAGCATCGATAGAGATTGCAATATCACATTTATTGGTTACAAAATCCAAACCTGCAAGTAGCGCTGCCTGATGACCAAAGTTGCGTGAAAGTTTCAATCCTTTTAGGAGCCTATTCTGGGCAAAAAGGTCTTCAATCAAAGCCCATGTGTTGTCACTGCTTCCGTCGTCAACGAAAAGAATATACGATTTACAAGATATCAGTTTACTAGATTCAAGGCTCTTTAAAAGGTCAGACAACGTCAAAAAAGTATGGCGCAGTCCTTCTTCTTCGTTAAAACAGGGCACCACTATAGCTAATGTCAATTCCGATTTAACCACCCAGAATCCATGCCTCACTGTAGTGCATACATTTTCCGCTCCCGTTTGAATAGACCACTGTAAAACTATACTGTATGATTGATACCATTTTCGCTTGCCATCATCAAATACTTAATTAGTCTCCGTCCGGAAACCCCTGTTTTAGAGCGGCGCCAGTGCCCGTGCCAGGGTAATATTCCGGTATATTCGTAATGTCTGCCGGTCACGCTCGTCAGATATTAGTATTTCATACTCTTTTTGCAGGTTCCAGTGAACAGCAATCCCTCGCGTGTGATAATCTCCCGCTTCTCGTGTGACCGATCAGGCCGATGCCAACCTGATCCTCGCCATGACCAGGG
>DHQV01000020.1 GCA_002408185.1 Deltaproteobacteria bacterium UBA5329 | reverse complement strand
ACAGCTGGAGAGGCTGGGGAATTAGCGAATAAATACAATCAGGAGGTCGAATTGCATAAAAAGAAAACCCGAACCGCTCTTGATTATTTGAACGACATTATGGAAGCGATTAACGACGTCAGGGATTTCATGGGCCCGATGGATATGCCGGCATTTTCAAGAGACCTCATGACCTTGGGGGCTGTAACGCAGTCCATCCAGAACATAGGCGAAGCGATAAGAAATATCCCCAGGGATATCAAAGAACGGCATTCCAGTATTCCCTGGAAGAAGTTCACCGATATCCAGAACAGATTTCTGTATCGGTACTACGAGGTAGGGCCGGAAGAAGTTTGGAACGTCGCAAAGAATGACCTCGGCCCTCTTGAGGCGGCCATAGCCAACATTCTGAAAGAGATCAAAAATGATTAATTCCCATATCAAGACCCGTCTTTCCCGTATTGAAGAGGAAGAGAACGTCACCATCCTCTACGCCTGTGAATCCGGCAGCCGTGCCTGGGGATTCGAATCCGCCGACAGCGACTACGACGTCAGGTTCATCTACCTGCGCCGGACACCGTGGTACCTCACGATCGAGCAGGGCAGGGACGTGATTGAGAGACCGTTGGACGAACACGACACCGACATGAGCGGCTGGGACCTTCTGAAAGCTCTCGAGCTGTTCCGACGCTCGAACCCGCCGCTTCTCGAATGGCTCCAGTCCCCTATCGTTTACCGCGTCAATTCATCCGCCATCGATCAGCTGCGACATGCGATACCACAGTATTATTCCCCGGTCGCGTCCATGTACCACTATATGCACATGGCAACGGGCAATTTCCGGGAATACCTCAAGAACGATGAGGTCTGGACAAAGAAGTATTTTTATGTCTTAAGGCCGGTCCTTGCCGCTATGTGGATAGAACGGGACCTTGGCGCCCCGCCTACCGAATTCGCGAAGCTCGTCGATGCCATTCTGCCCGCCGGAAAGGTCCGCGAAGAGATCGATGCCCTCGTCGCCGCCAAAAAGGCAGGGCAGGAACTCCGGAAAGGGCCCAGAAACGAGATCATCTCCACATTCCTTATGGAGCAGATCGAGAGGCTGGACGGGAAGGGGATGCGGCCCTCCGAGACGAGGGACCCCGCTGGACTTGACCGGATATTCATGGACATCCTGGTCGAGGTGAACGGAAACGGTATCAGGCAGGAAGAGGGGAGCTCGGAGACGGTGTATCAGGGTAGCGGGCCAATGGCTGGATAAATTGTACATATGAGTAAATGTAGTGTCAATACATTAACACAAACTACACTTCACTGTGGTCAGCACCCAACGCCCTGTACCGTGACAGGGAATCGCAAGCATGTAGGGCGGGAAGCGCGAGCTCGATGGGGATTCCCTCGAGGTCCGAGAGCTATTTGTCGAAGTCGTCGAAATAGACTGAACGGCGGATGGAGAATCCCATCGGGCCTCCTCAAGGCTAAAAGTCTGCCCCCTTTGGGCTGGATTGGAATGTGTCCAGTGATGTTGACTTTATGGACACATTATACCGATATGTCCACGGCATGGACATATCCCACCCACAGCCAGTTTAGGGTATAGGAAAAGTATCGACAACCTCCAGCGCGTTCGCAACCTGTCTGACAAGATCAACGGCTTTCTCCAGGTCAAAAACATCGAAGTCTCTGGAACGTAATACAGGTTTCAACTGTGTCTCTATCTGGGCTTCCAGGTCGATAAGGCGGGCATCAGACACATCAGGTGGGGGGTTCCTGGGCACGGCCAGTTTCTGCCGGACCATATTCAGGAATTCTTCATCCAGATGGTCCCAGCCCAGGGATTCTACGGCGAACCCGATGTCGTAAAAGTCCCGGATTGCAACCTCCCGGCGTGTGAGGGCCGCCCTGAACTTCTCGGCCATAGATTCTCTGAGAGACATGCAGGGCATAATGATCGGCCGGAAAAGGGCTGTCTTCAATAAGGGGTTGAGAAGGATCGTTTTCGCAGCCCCTTGGATCAGTGCATCCCGCAATGGTTCCCTCAGCCCCACCTCGATCTTGATCTTTCCCTCGCCGCGCCCATACCTGGACGGATAGGTAAGATACGTAAAGTATTGTCTCGACCTGTCCGCGCCGCACAGTTCTTCTATATGGAAGGATGGATATCTTTCCGCAAGAGACTGGATGGCGGTCCTCGCAGGGTCAAAAGCATCGCTTCGCATTTGAGGAGAAGCTTCTGAAGCCATCGGAATGGTGAAGTCCAGGTCCTCGCTAAGCCGGTAGAAATCGGCATGCACCTTGGCGAGGCATGTCCCGCCCTTGAACGCAAGACCAGTCCCACCGGTTGCCCCAAGATGGTCAAGCACCAGGGTACAGAAATAGTCCTTCTCTATCATCGCGGCCGGGAACCCGGTTTCCCTTTCGCTCGTTTCGATAGCTTCCTTGAATAGTGCAGAATCCTTTTCATATATATCCATATTCAGTTGGATGTCACGCTTCATTCATCACCACCCCCCATCTCCTGCTGAACCTGCCTTTCTTAACCTTTCTCGGAATAAAAGGTATGGAAGCCGACGTCGGCTTGAGGGATTTCTCGAGACTCCGCAGCACCGTCTCGTCAATGCCTTCCGCTTCGAGCAAGGCACCCAGTCTGCGGATAGTCCCTACATCACCAAAGCGCAGGGCGCAGTTGGCCAGCATTGCGGCGCTTATCTTGCCGTCCCTGAGGTCCTTGCGTATCCACCTGTACGCCCTGGGAAGCGAATTGAATCGCGACCAGTCGTAGACCGCGTCGATAAGGGCCCGCTCTCGTGACGGATAGACGGCGACAACCCCGTCAGGCCTTTTAACCTTTCTGATGGCTCCCAAACGCTTCGCGTCTACTTTGATGAGGTTGACCGTTATCGACCCGAGTTCCTTCTCCCCGAATACTTTGTCGTTGTACGCATAGATCCTCATCGGGACCTGTTCATCCCATCCATAGAAGTTGAATGCGTTGAGCCCGCAGATCTGGTATCGCCCTCCCAGTTCCCGCATCAGGGTGTTCAGGGCCACTGTTGGGTCGGCTGACCACGCGCCGCTGACGGGCAGGCGTTCCGGGACAAGGTACAGGCCTCTTCGAACACGTGTGATCATTCCTGCACGGGAAAGGCGGCTCAGCAGTTTTCTTTCCTGTATTGCTGAGAGACCGAGGGCCACCTGCATATCGCCAGACCTGACTGTTGTCAGTTGCCTCATCTGGAGATAGGCGAAAAACTGGTTTTCCATTTTGCCGAGTACTTTCATGATTGTATTGTAGCATGAAGTAAATACTTCAGCAAGGTATTATTTATGTCAATTGGTACAAGGCCATAACGCACCGGCTTGCGAAGAATATGAAGAAAACAGTCGCTACGAGACGTCTCCAGAGGTAGGTCCGCTCAGTTCCCTGTCGAGGATCATCTCGCCTTCCTCTCAAATTCCCGAATGAACATATCTATCTCACACCTGTCGATACCAACAATTTCCGCGAATTTGCCCCGGGATAAAGACCCGTTCTTCAGGCATTCTACTGCCAGACGATTAAACTGCTCATCCGTGAAATCGGATAACTCCGTCTTCCCCGCATCTTTTAGGCCCAGCAATTGTTTCAAAAGAGCATATTGTTCGCGACGGTGCATCCGCGTTGGAGCTCTCGTCCAGGAGGCTGCCGAGAAAACAAAAGTAGGCCTGGCAAATTGATTGAGCTCTGCGACAGTGACCTTTCTTTCGCCATTCTCGATGCTGGTCAATGTCTGGTCATCAGGGTATCCGAGCTTTTCTGCCGCATCTCGGACAGAAAGACCTGTATTTTCCCTGGCCGCCTTTAATCGTTGCGCCAGAAGCTCTTGGTTCATGAAACCTCCCTCCCACTGATCAGGCGGTTCGTTCGAGCACTTTCACTTCATTTTCAATGCGTCCTTTCAGCCTGTCCTTTTCAATCTCCAGGTCATAGCGGGCCTGGAGATTGAGCCAGAAGCGCTCGGAAAGACTGAAATAGCGCGAGAGCCTCAGGGCAGTGTCGGCGGTAATGGCTCTCTTGCCATGGACGATCTCGTTGATGCGGCGGGGCGGAACGCTGATGTCCTTTGCCAGCCTGTACTGAGTGATCTTGAGTGGGGTCAAGAACTCTTCGACTAATATTTCACCCGGATGGACCGGATCCATTTTCCCTGACATGATCGTCCTCCTCAATGATAATCGGTTATCTCGACCTCGTAAGCATCCGAACCGCGCCAGCGAAAACATATGCGCCATTGCCTGTTTATCCTGATGCTGTATTGTCCGGCGCGGTCACCTTCGAGTTTCTCCAACTCATTGCCAGGCGGTATCCTGAGATCTTCCAACCGTTCGGCCGCATCCAGTATCAGCAGTTTCCTGAGCGCGACCCGCCTGATATCGGCTGAGAATCTCGATATATGCTCCCGCTCGAAGATCCTTTCGGTGTATCGGCATCGGAAACTCGTTATCATTGTAGATAATGATAACGTATTGCGTTATTACTGTCAAGCGTTATTATCTATTGTCTCTTCCGTGTAGCCATGGGATGGTCGATATCACCCGTCTCTTGTTGGAGAGGGGAACTGATAGAGCTTTTTCAGAAACACACGCCCGAGCTTAGCTTGTCTTCGGAAGATTCTGTACAATGTCTTGACTTGTTGTAAACAACCCCGCCCTCACGG
>DHQV01000002.1:88000-110180 GCA_002408185.1 Deltaproteobacteria bacterium UBA5329 | reverse complement strand
TTGTCCATGAGTTACGGAACGGCTAAGGGCCTTATGCCTTACGGTTTTTAGAACAATCCCTTAACTTTTCCAGTTTCCACATCCACATCTATCCTCCGGAACGCCGGGTCCGAACTGGTGCCGGGCATGAGGCTTATGGCGCCGGTGACGGGACAGAGGAATTTGGCGCCCGTGAAGATGAGGACGTCGCGTACGGGCAGGCGCCATCCTTTCGGTACGCCCTTCAGCTCCGGTTTGTGGGAAAGGCTCAAGTGTGTCTTTACCATCATGGTGTAATAATCATTTTTTGCCGGGTCGGCCTCGAGGCGCCGGGCTTTTTCTTCCGCCTCAGGGATCCACAGGACGCTGTCGGCACCGTACACATTTTTTGCGATCACGTCCACTCTCTGCATCAAGGGCATTTCGAGAGGATATAGATATCCGAATTCCACTTTCTCGTTACACGCGTCGATCACTGCATCGGCCAACTCCAGAGCCCCTTCGCCGCCTTTCAGCCATTGCTCGGAAACGGCAACACGGGCCCCTTCATGTTCAGCGAACCGCCGCACGAGAGCGATCTCATCGGGCGTGTCCGTTGTAAACTTGTTGATGCAAACGACCGGTTTCATACCGGACATCTTGACGATGCGGATATGATGAAGGAGATTGGGTATCCCTTTTTCAAGAAGCCCCAGGTCTTCGTTTGTGTATTCCCGGGGAAGCGGGATACCGGGGGCCACACGCGGGCCGTCCCCATGCATCTTGAGCGCCCGTATTGTGGCTGTGATCACGGAAACATTGGGCTTCAGGCCGCTCAACCGGCATTTCACGTTCCAGAATTTCTCAAACCCGATATCGGCGCCGAAACCGCTCTCGGTAACATGATAATCGAAGAGTTTCAAGCCGAGAAGGTCGGCTATGATCGAGGACTGCCCGATCGCTATGTTGCCGAAAGGACCTGCATGCACCATAATGGGCTGGCCTTCGACAGTCTGCATAAGCGTCGGGTTAATAGTATCTTTCATTATGGCACACATCGCGCCGGCGACTTCGAGGTCCTCGGTCGTGACGGGATCGCCGTTCTTGCGATAGGCCACCGTGATCTCGCCGATCCGTTTACGTAGGTCTTTCAGGTCACGCACAATTGAAAGGATCGCCATGAGTTCGGAACTGACCCCAATATCGAAATGCGACTGCATTGTAAACCCGTCCATCCTGCCGCCCATCCCGACAACGATATTGCGCAGCGCCTGGGCACAAAAATCGATAACCCAGCCCATCTGTATATTTGTTGGATCGACATCGAGACGCTTGAGGCCCCTTTTCTTAAGTTCCTTATCCCCGTAATTACGTTCGTGTTGCATCCGTGCCGTGAGAGCTACCATGGCGATATTATGGGCATTCATTATACGGTCGATATCCCCGGTAAGTCCGAGTGAGAATTCGGTCAGAGGAACTACCTGTGCATTGCCCCCACCGCCAGCACTCCCTTTCACATTCATCGTCGGTCCGGTTGAGGGCTGACGGATCGCACCGCCGACGATCTGCCCTCTTTTCCCAAGGCCCTCGAGAAGACCGATGGTTGTCGTGGTTTTTCCTTCGCCAAGCGGCGTCGGCGTTATTGCGGTTACATCGATATACTTTCCATTCGGCCGGTTGTCCAAACGGGCCATAATTGCGGCATAATTGAGCCGGCCCATTTTTCCGTACGGGATCACTTCGTCGCCCTGAAGTTCCATCTCATCCCGAAGCTGCCAGATAGTTTTCATATTCTCTTCAGCGGCTTCCGATATCTGCCAGTCCGCCATTTTCGTCGCATCATACGGCATTGAAGACTCCTTTACATAACGGGTCACATAACGGGTCACCGGACCCCCGTCCGGGCACGGTATCGACAAATATACAGGGCTTTACCACTTTTATCAAGTAGATGGAATACATCACATAGAGATTGAATTATTGACGTGCTTTTGATTGAATAAAATTATCGTGCCTGCCACCCGTCATCAATCGGACATTTTCATATGAAGCGGTCAGACCGAAATAGTGATCAGCTTCGTTATTTCTCCCTCTTTTGAGTGCCCCTTCGGCATATATGCGGCATTTTTTTTGTAAGCTCCCTGATCGTTTTTGCCGATAGGTCCGGGTCAAGCCTTCCGCTGTCGAGTATCCGTGCCATGCTGGCGATCCTGAACCGGTCCATGCCGTTGTATGCCCTCGACAACTGGTCGCTATGCCCCCTCGTTTATAATGAGCGGTTTTTTCAATGAACAACACGAGATAGCGTGACGTTATCCTGAGCCACGATTCATCGAACGTTCCGACATCGTCAAAATGCTCCGATGGATCAGCGCAGAGGAACGGCTTATGATACAAAGAGGAAGGCAATGTTCGAATATTATGCTCGAATATTTACGATGCCTGAGTTTCTGATTGAGTCTTTTCCCGTTGCGCAGCCAGACCTCGTCCGTATACGACAGGAGTATGCCCGACTCTTCAATGGCCTGCATCTGTATCGAAAGCTTACCCCCCTTCCAGAGATCTTCGACATCGAGAAAGGCAATATATTCACCTCGGGCAGCATCGAGCCCGGCGTTTCGCGCGCTACCTATCCCACCATTCTCTTTCAATGCATATTGCGCAGGCAATTGGGAGGCATTGTCACGGGTCCGATCGGTCAACCCGTAATCGACGATTATGATCTCCCTGTCTTGTAATCCTGCCCTGCAACCGACCGAAAGGCGTCCTGCAAAAAATCCCGCCGGTTAAAAATCATGATTATGACGGAGACCTTTGGCACGGGCCTCAAACTCCCTTCTTGAGCCTGGGTGGTGGATCAGGCTCGATCGGCCTTTTCGAGACGCATTGTTATCCGTATATTTCTCGGGCCGTCAGCGAGGTTTGCCTGCCATACAGGCATCACCATCGTGCTCTGGTAATTACGCTCAAAACCATGCTCGGACAGGGAAACGATCTCGACCGGAAAGGTCCAGAGTTCCGCCGGTTCGCTGAATTCAAGAAATATATCGATATTCTGGTATGGATCGTGAAATTTCAGGCTGGAAGACGCATCGAGAATGCCGTGCTGGACAAGACCATACAGGCCGTTCTGCGTTTCCATGTACCGGTCACCCCCGCTTCCGAGAAAACTGAAATTGAATTCGACCCCGAAAAGGAATGGGGTACCGGCGCTGCCCGTCAACTGGTAGTCGGCTAAGAGCTGCGCACTGCCCCTGGCAATGGCGATCTTTTTCTCTATCGCAAGCGGGAACCCCGCATCTCCTTGCCAGAAATGCCCGTCTCTTCTCAGGACGAGATTGATTACGTTATCACCCCTGTTAAGCTCGGCACGATATGGCTCCCTGACAAAATCCCCTGGTTCGGTATATTCGCACCGGTAGAATGCTTCTAGCGTCGCCCCGGTCCCGAGCACGTGGTCGATAAGGGACGCCCGCCTGTACCAGTCATAATGCAGGTATTTCTCAAGGCCCTCTTCCCTGGCCATGACCATATCGTGGATGGTCTTTGTCCCATCGGCGGGAGGCTGGGCTACCGCTTCCTTTATCTTTTCGTGGTACCCCTCATACCGTCTTTTCAGGGTCGCCATTATATTGACCGAAGACGGCTTGTAATCAAGCCCATAAAGGGCCCCGCCTTCTTTCAAGCGAAAGGTCGCCTCTATTTCATTGTTCCTGATGACGGCTTCATCATGGCCGTCCAAGTTAATATCATCTATGTACCCGTCGACAAAAGGCTCTTTCGGATCGAGGGCCTTCCCTGCCTCTATGAGGTGATGCCACACCGATCCTCGCAGATGCGGAAGGTAAAGGCCGCCGAATACACCGTGCCAGTAACTGTCGTTCGCCTGGGCCATATAGATGTGTTCTTTCGCCGCTGGATTACCCTGCGCCAGCTTCGACAGACGCATCATTCTCTTGTGCATGTCGTTGCTTTCGCTGTATTTTACAAGGAAATGCCGGTAATAGCCGCCCTTGAAAAAGTCCCTGCAGGGAAGATCGTCATCATGGAGAAGCTTGCCGTATTCGCGGGCGCGTTCGGGCGGCAGGCACCATTCTTCCATTTCCCTGTATGACTGGCATGCCAGGTAGATCCGTCCTTTTGGTGGCGTAGTTTCGATATAGTCGCTGAAATGCACGGTCTCGAGCCAGGATGCATTGTCCGTCAGATAACGGAAAAATGACTCGAGCCAGTGCTCCTTGGCAAAAACGTAGTCATACGTGCCGGGCCAAAGGCCAAACTTTTCACCGTCGTCGCCGAATATCGCGACATCCGCACCAGCACTTTTCAATTCTTTAAAACATTCATCGACCTTTTCTACGCTTTTGAACGGGATGGCATACCGAAGGATTTCAAGGCCCGGAAAGATGAATATCTTTTCTCCTTCAAATTCACTGACAAAGTAACCGTAAAGCTCCTCATCCTTTAAACCGATCGATTTGAAATGATTATCATCGATGACCGTGTACTGGATGCCCGCCTTTGCCATTATCTTCGGTAATTGCGGTTCATAGACACGTTCGGCGAGCCACATACCCTTCGGCCGTACACCGAACGCTTCCTCCATCATATCACGGTGCAATTCGATCTGCGTGCGTGCATCCTCTTCGGGCAGAAGGGCCAGGATCGGTTCATACATCCCTCCCGATACGATCTCGAGCTGTCCCCTGTTATGCAGTTCTTTCAGGAGTGCGATGTAATCGGGTTTATGCTTCTTGAGCCAGTCGAAGAGATAACCCGAGAAATGTACATTCAGTTTAATGGCAGGAAAATTTTTCAGAACGTCAAAAAAAGGCATGTATGAGCGCACGCAAGCCTCTTCTAGAATATGGTCCATGTTCCCGACCGGCTGATGGTTGTGAATACAGATTATCAGTTTCATTGGGAGCAATCCACCTCTTCAATGTTTGTTTTTTATAAAGATATACAAACCGCCTATTCAGTTTACCTTTTAACTCCACTTATATGCAATGGAGGTATCAGGGACACCGTCAGAAGATCTTTCGTTCCAAGTTCTGCCTTTCACTTCTTACGTTTTACGTTTCGCTCGCTCTTTCAGCGCCCCACCCAATAAAAAACCCGGGGGAACCCGGGCTCGTTATTTATATTCTGTTTAAATGGCGGGGTCGACGAGAATTGAACTCGCGGCCTCCGGCGTGACAGGCCGGCGTTATAACCAGGCTTAACTACGACCCCGCGTAAATGGTAGGCGGAACAGGTTTTGAACCTGCGACCCTCGGCTTGTAAGGCCGATGCTCTCCCGCTGAGCTATCCGCCCAATGGGGTTCAATATAGCAGGTTCACTTTGAAATGTCAACCGTTTACGCACTTTCGGCTTCTTCTTCATATATCAGGATAGGTCTTTCGTGATTGACGATGACCTCTTCACTTATAACACATTCCTTTACGTTGGATAGAGAAGGTATTTCATACATGACGTCCAGCATAACCTTTTCCATGATGGATCTCAAGCCCCGGGCACCGGTCTTCTTTTTCATTGCCTCCCTGGCTATGCCGCGTAATGACCCTTCGGTAAAGGTAAGTTTTACGTTCTCGAGATCGAACAGTTTCTTGTACTGTTTGACAATAGCGTTTCTCGGCCTTTTCAGGATCTCGACCAGATTTTCTTCCGACAGCTCTTCCAGGGTTGCCGTAATGGGGAGACGGCCGATAAATTCAGGGATAAGCCCGTATTTCAAGAGATCTTCGGGCTGAATATCGTGGATCAATTCAGAATACATTTTATCCCTTCCGCCTTCGACGTCGACGCCGAAACCAATACTCTTTTTCCCTATCCGGCTTGCAATAAGGCCTTCGATGCTGTGGAAGGCGCCCCCGCAGATGAAAAGGATATTTGATGTATCAACCTTTATATAATCCTGCTGGGGGTGTTTCCTGCCGCCCTTGGGCGGTACATTCGCGACCGTTCCCTCTATGATCTTGAGAAGCGCCTGCTGTACGCCTTCACCCGAGACGTCCCGGGTTATGGACGGGCTGTCCGTCTTCCGGGAAATCTTGTCGATCTCATCGATATAAACGATGCCGCGTTCTGCCCTC
This sequence comes from Deltaproteobacteria bacterium UBA5329, assembly GCA_002408185.1. Taxonomy (GTDB): domain Bacteria; phylum Desulfobacterota; class Syntrophorhabdia; order Syntrophorhabdales; family Syntrophorhabdaceae; genus Delta-02. Next base: position 104,126 of record DHQV01000002.1, on the reverse strand, counting down.
TCGACGTTGTAATCCGCCGCCTGCAGGAGGTACAGAATGATATTCTCGACATCTTCGCCAACGTAACCGGCCTCTGTGAGGGTCGTGGCATCCGCAATTGTGAACGGTACGTGCAGTATTTTTGCAAGCGTCTGGGCAAGCAGCGTCTTGCCCGATCCCGTAGGCCCGATCAGGAGTATATTGCTTTTCTGGATCTCTACATCATCGAACTGGGTTTTCGATTCGATCCGTTTGTAATGATTGTAGACCGCAACAGAAAGAACCTTCTTGGCATGGTCCTGCCCGATGACAAAATCATCGAGAAGTTTGCTTATTTCCTGAGGCTTGGGTATGGCCGTCTTGATATAGTCAAAACGCTCCTTTTTCGCTTCTTCCTGAATAATCTCGTTGCACAGTTCGATACACTCATCGCATATATAAACCATCGGTCCGGCAATCAGTTTCTTGACCTCGTCCTGGCTCTTTCCGCAGAAGGAACAGTTAAGTTTAATGGTCCTGCCGTTCGTTTTTTTGATCATTTTCTACAACCTCTTCTCAAGGATCTGATCAACAATACCATACTCGATCGCCTGCTGAGCATCCATGAAATAATCGCGTTCGGTATCCTTTGCGACCTTTTCAAGGGGCTGTCCGGTATGTTTGACAAGTATGGCGTTGATAGCTTCCCGCATTCTTAAGATCTCCCGTGCCTGGATGTCAATATCGCTCGCCTGACCCTGTGCGCCTCCAAGCGGCTGATGTATGAGAATGCGTGAATGAGGCAAGGCAAAACGTTTTCCCTTTTCGCCTCCTGCCAGCAATACCGCACCCATACTTGCCGCCTGGCCGATGCATGTTGTCACGACCGGCGCCTTAATATATTGCATCGTATCATAGATGGCAAGCCCGCTCGTGATTATGCCGCCGGGACTGTTGATGTAAAGGTAGATATCTTTTGACGGGTCCTCCGATTCGAGAAAAAGAAGCTGGGCGATAACGATATTGGCGATCATGTCGTCAACGGCGGTGCCCAGAAAGACTATGCGCTCTTTGAGGAGGCGCGAATAGATATCATATGCCCTCTCGCCCCTTCCATCTTTTTCAATTACTATTGGTACTAAATTCATTCCTTCTCCTTAGCCTCTTCCTTCTCCTTTACCTTTTCCTTCACAACGGCATTTTCAAGAACGAAGTCCACGGCCTTTTCCTCCATGATCTGGTCCTTTACGCCCGGAATCAGGCCGTACTGCTCATAAATGCCCTTAACTTCATTGTATGTTTTATTGGCGTCCTGTGCAATCGTTTTGAGACGCTCTTCAACCTCACTGTCCTCTATTTTGAAGCCTTCCTTCTCCGCAATACGGGCAAGGATGATCTCGACCTTTATCCTTTCCTCGGCCCTCTTGCCGAAATCCTCGTGCATCCTTTCGGTGATCGACCGCATTTCTTCTTCAGAGAAGTTCTGCTGCTGATACCGGGATTGCGCCTCTTCGATCATGCCGTGCACGCGTTTATCGAGGAAACGTTTCGGAACCGGGACATCCACGCCTTTGAGAAGCACCTCCATTGCCTTGTTGGTCAATTCACGCTTGCGGAAGCCTTCCCTTTCCTTTATCAGTTCTTCCCGCACGCCTTTGTTCATGACATCGAGATTTTCATAGCTCATATCCCGGGCAAATTCATCGTTGATCTCGGGGAGCACTTTACGTTTTACTTCCTTCATCGTGACCTTGAAGGTTATTTTTTTCCCGGCGATGTCCTTATCCGGGTAATCGTCGGGGAAGGGGACATCGATATCCCTCTCTTCGTTTTGCTTCATACCGATAACCGAGTTCTCGAATTCCGGCATCAGCATCGCATTTCCGAGCTCCAGGGGATAGTTTTCGGCGGCTATCTGTTTCACCGGTTCGCCATTGAGATAACCCTGATATTTTATAACGACAAAATCGCCTTTTTCGGCGATCGCTTCCCCTTCTTTAGCTTCGAAACTTGCGTGAAAAGCCCGCATGTTCCCAATGCGGCTCTCGACGTCTGCATCCGTCACAATGACCGGTTCCGCCTCGATCTCGACACCTTTATATTGCGGCAGTTCAATTTCGGGAAGGATCTCACACTCAAGAGTATAACCCTTGTCTCCCTCGAGAAAATCGGCTACGGGCTCCATGATGGGGTCGATCTTCGCCTCTTTGAGTGCTTCCCACATTGTGTCCTGTAGCATGCGTTTACGCGTTTCCTCTTCGATATACTCCTTGTAATACTGGGTGATGATGGGTCTCGGGACTTTTCCTGGCCTGAAGCCCTTGATCTTCGCATTCTTTCTGACTTCATCGTAGACAGATTCCCTGATAGAAACAACTTTCTCTTCGGGAAGAAGAACTTCAACTTTTTTCGTCACGCTGTCAAGCGCTTCAACTTGAACTTTCATACCACCTCCGACAAGAAAAAAGGACTGAAAAGTCCCGTAAAAACTGCCTTATTATAAACTGAACTTTTCCAAATTAGCAAATAAAACGGGAGTAATGGATCATGGGTAACGGATACAGTTTTCTTTTCCGCCTATCACCCCTCGCCTATTACCCATTACCTGTTTTTTACACGTGACAGATCAAACGCTGCGGATCGACTTCCTGGCGAAGTATCAAAAGCTCGCGGGCGGTCGGAGCAGCCGCTTCCACCGCCGACGCGACATCGAGAGGAAAGCCGGTTTTCTCTATGATCTCACCTATCGAGACTCCCGGAAAGTATTCGCTCAGGTACATCTCTTTTGAATCTTCCTTGAATTTCAGAACGCCGAGATTCGTGACAACGGCAGTCATTCCCCCGCGCTCAAGGCCAAGCTTTCTTCTCGAATCGAAGCCCTTATACCACCCGACGCTTGTCAGGTAATCGAGTTTCTCGACAAACCTTCGTTTCTCATGCTGGATAAAGGTGATCACCTCCGAAGCGAAACTTGCTACATCGCAGCTGCCTCCGCTGCCGGAAAACCGCGTTACTGGCCTGTGATAATCCCCTATGCACGTCGAATTGAGGTTGCCGTACCGGTCTATCTGGGCGGCCCCGAGGAAGGCGATGGTGTGGAAGCGGCGATGGCCGGCTATCGAAAAGGCATCGATAAGGCCTGTATTCACCGCTGTCCCGCTCATAACACGCGGGTCGCCAACCGCCATGGGTATTTCACTTAAAGAAGGGTCGATCCCCCCGCTTTCGAAAAATATGACCGCTGCCGGGGCAAAGATCCTCTTGGCAGCAGTCGCCGCCAGCATGGACACCCCTGTCCCGGCGAACACTATGGCACCGTCTTTTATAAGACGTCCTGCCGCCAGTGCCATCATCTCGTTATCGCTGTATTCGACCACCCAAGATCTCCTTATTTGCGGACAAGCCCCGGCGCATAGCCGACCGCCGGGTTCGCCTTGATCGCGAGGATCCTGTCGACCCCGACCTTTTCGAGATATTCTCCCCAGGAATGTACCTGATATACCCATGTGTCCAGGTATTCCTTGAAACGCCGATCGTCCCTGGCCAGGTCGTGGTACATGTTAAGGTGCAACGGGTCGTAATCATAAAAATTGAAGCAGGCCGTAGGGTGGGCCCCGTACGGAACCTTCACTATCGCATCCACGAAAAAGGAAGGCAGGCAATTTTGGTCTGGATCTTCCCGGATAAACGAACGCGGCATGATCTCTTCACAGGTAACAATCACTTTATCCGCTGCCTTGGCCTGTTCTATATCGGCAAATGTCAGGCCCTTGATCCGGACCGTACCGTCATCGCCAACATATTGTGCGTGAATTATCGAAACGTCCGGCGTGAGGGCCGGCAGCAGGATGACTTCGTCGATGTCTTCACTAAACGGGTTTTGGACCCTGGCATATTTCTTATGTGCAACTTTAGGCTCCTTCCGTACCTCGGGCGAAAAACCTTCCAACCGCAGTATATCCGAGCCGGGCCCCGACCTCGCCGGAATGAACGGAATCCCCAGGGCACCGGCGAGGAAGCGCAGCGACATCTGAAAATTGGAGTAATCCTCGAACTGAATTTCAGAGCGCTCGATCGCTTTCCTGAACCTCACGCATGTCGGTGCGTAGCGGCCATTGCCGCCGTACGCTATTTCCAGCCTTTTTACGCAGCCGGCGCCTATAAGGACATCGAGCGCCTGTCCATGTGAATGGCAAAGGACGTGAAGGTCACGCACCCTTTGCCGCACGATCTCGTAGGCAAGCGCCATGGGATTGCGGGCTATGGAAAATCCTCCGATGGCCAGCTGGCACCCGTCCTGGATGAAACGGGAGACTGCCTGATCAAGGGTCATAAGCTTATCAGTAATCTCCGGGCATCCGATCATATCTCGTCTCCACAATAGGATAAAAGCGATCACCGGTCCGGATGGGGTTCACCGGACCGGTACCACATGATAATATCACAAAAACCGACATAAAGTCAGTTCTATCTATCGATCATTTTTATTGTAATGACAGGAGATACGAACGCAGGTTGACCTTGGCCTTGCCGAGGCCCAGTTTGTTCCTGATATGGTGACGATGAAGCCCGATGGCGCTTCTTGTCACTTTCATAATATCGGCTATCTGTTTCGTCGTCTTCCCCTCACGGATAAGCGTGGCCACCTGTATTTCTTTCGGTGTAAAGTGATACTGTTTGGAGGTTATTTTCTGGAGAAAAGAAGAGAACACATTTCTTACCGTAGTCTCCACTATTTCAAGATATGTTTGCTGTTCAACGTTGAGGCCCGTCGATTTCAGCTTTTCTATATAGGGAATGACGAGTTCCTTGACATTCGATTTGATGCGGTCCTCAACCAGCTTTTTCTCATCTTCGCCACGCTCGAGGAGAATTTTCAACGCCTCGTTTGTCTCCTCGAGGGCGTGTATCTTCATGGCCGATTCCTTGTCCGATCTTTTGGAGGACGAAGATTTCGGTTCACCTGTAGCGGGGGATTTCATTATGTTTCACCTCTCTGATGCTGAAATACATATAAAGCCGGACGGCTATTCTTAATTCATTTATCCCGAACCTATATAAACAATTTCATGAGAACATTTGTCAAGATAATATTATCATTAGACAGACAATCATGTGATTTTGCCCTGTCGCCCCTGGCAGCCCCCTTCTTTGTCCTGCTCCTAACTCCTTACGACTTACAACTTGCGTTTCTAGGACTGTCTGTTCCTGTAATCCTTATACCCGAAACGCTTCACTACATCGAGGTCGCCATTTTTCCTGATGACGGCGATATCGGGAAGGCCGATACCGTTGAACGTAGTATTCTTGACGATACTGTACAGGGCCATATCAGTAAAGACAAGGCGATCGCCCCGCTCAAGAGGTTCGTCAAAGGAGTAATCCCCTATAACATCTCCGGCAAGACAGCTGGGCCCGGCCAATCTGAAGGTATATTCTTTTATCCCCGGCCCGGCAGACCCGATGACGTCCGGCCTGTACGGCATCAGGAGGACATCGGGCATGTGCGCCTCTGCCGAGGTGTCCAGTATGGCGATATCGATGTCATTCTTCACGACATCGATGACCGTGGAGATCAGGACACCGCAATCATAGACGCTCGCCTCGCCCGGTTCCAGATATACCTGGGCCCCGTATGTCGATTGGAACCCGTCGATAAGTGCTATCAATTTCTCGATATCGTAATCAGGGCGTGTTATGTGATGGCCGCCGCCGAAATTTACCCATGCAAGGCCATTCAAATACGGACCGTACAACTCTTCAAATGACCTCAGTATCCTTTCAAGAACATCCGAATTCTGTTCACACATTGCATGAAAATGCAGGCCGTCGATCTTCCGGACATGCGCCGGGAACTCACGGGCAAAGGTATCGTGAAGCACGCCAAGCCTCGAGCACGGGGCGCAGGGGTTGTACATCGCTGTGGCGATCTCGGAGTGGCCGGGATTGACCCTGATACCCGTACTGCGTCCCATGCCTCGGGCCCTGTCTGCATACATAGCGGCCTGATGGAATGAATTGAATATGATAAAATCCGAGTACTTCAGTATTCCCCGGATCTCATCTTTTTTATAGGCGGCCCCAAACGTATGGACCTCTTTGCCGAATTCCTCGCGGCCGAGGCGCGCTTCGTACAGCCCGCTCGCGCACACGCCATCGAGATAGGGGGTCATCACTCCGAATGTGGCAAAGGATGCATAGGCCTTCAATGCGTGAAGAATGCGGCATCCGGTCCGGTCCTTTACGTACCTCAGAACCCGCATGTTCTCTTCGATGAGCCGCTCGTCTACAAGGTAGACGGGGGTCCTGACCGCACCCCAAGCTATTTCTAGCGACCTGGCCTCGCTTTTCCTGAACTCGGTCTCTCGGGAGGTTTTTATCAAATCTGTGGCCCGCGCCAATATTTCCGGGTCGAGAGATCCCAGCACGGAGAGCCTGTCGCGGTCCAGGAGGCTGTGATAGTGATGGGCTGCCGAGACATCACCCACCGAAAGTGCATCGAGGACCCATCCGGTCTTTTCTCCAGAGGTCATCCAGTCCACTTACATCCGATAAGACAATGGGGCATGTTCTACGACCTGCCAGGGGAGCCCGTATTTGGTCAAATTTTCCATGAAAGGATCAGGATCGAACTCTTCCATATTGAAGACACCGTCTCCCTGCCAGGTGCCGGTCATGACCATCATTGCGCCAATCATTGCGGGCACGCCGGTCGTATATGCAATAGCCTGAGTCCCTGTCTCGTTGAAGGCATCTTCATGATCGCACACGTTGTATATGTACCGGCTTTCCGGTTTGCCGTCTTTCGTCCCGGTCATGATGTTGCCGATCACTGTCTTGCCAGTATATTTTGTGCCAAGGGAGGCCGGTTCGGGAAGCAACGCCTTCAAAAACTGTATCGGGACTATCTTGCATCCCTGGTATTCTATCTCGTCTATTCTCGTCATTCCGACATTCCTGAGCACTTTAAGGTGCGTCAGATAGTTTTCCGAAAATGTCATCCAAAAACGGGCCCTCTTCAACCCCTTTACATTCCGGACGAGCGACTCGAGCTCCTCGTGATACAGGAGGTAACTCTCCCGTGCTCCGACAACTGGATAATCGAAGGAGAAATGGACGCTCCCCTCGTCGATTATGGCGGGCGTCTCTATCCATTTCCCGTTTTTCCAGTGCCGCACAACCTGGGTAACTTCCCGGATATTGATCTCCGGGTTGAAATTTGTCGCGAATACATGGCCGTGCGAACCGGCATTGCAGTCGAGTATGTCGAGATAATGTATCTCATCAAAGAAATGCTTCTGGGCGTAGGCGGTGAACACGTTCGTCACACCGGGGTCGAAGCCCGAGCCAAGAAGTGCGAGTATACCCTTATCCCGGAAAAGGTCCTGGTAAGCCCACTGCCAGCCGTATTCAAAACGGGCTTCGTCAAGGGGTTCATAGTTTGCCGTATCAATGTAATCCACGCCTGTTAACAGGCATGCGTCCATTATATGGAGATCCTGGTACGGAAGGGCAAGATTGAGAACGACATCGGGCTTATACGATCCTATGAGTTGTGCAAGCTCGGGGACATTATCGGCATCGACACGGGCGGTCTCGATATCTTTATGGTACCGGTTCCTTAAGGAATCGGCTATCGCGTTGCATTTCGACAGCGTTCTGCTCGCGACCATGATATCTTTGAAAACCTCAGGCACCTGGGCGCATTTGTGCGCGGCAACTGTCGCGACCCCGCCTGCCCCTATTATCATAATTTTTCCACTTTTTTGTCTTTTCATGATCTATCCCCCTGTCTGAATAGTTTCGAGGTGATATTAAAATGTGCCCGGGCCCATAAGCATGATGATCTCCCGAACGACCTTGGCCGCACAAACGGAGGAAACGAACGTGGTGTCGTAGTCGGGCGCCAGTTCAACGAGGTCCGCGCCGATGATCTTTGCGCCTTTCAAGACATGCAGATACTGAATGACCTCTTGAAACATGAGGCCTCCGGGTTCCGGTGTCGTGACTCCCGATACGAGCGACGGGTCGAAGACGTCAATATCAAAACTGATATATACCGGTACTTCCGGATCGAGGCGCGTCTTAAGCACGCCAGGCGAATCGACGGGGGCCAATTCCTTGAATTCCTGCCTGGTACCCGAGCGTATCCCGATCTGATGCATGGTTATATCACCGAGTTCCTTCAAGCGTTTCATTACCGTTGCATGGGAAAGCTTCTGTCCTTCATAATCGTCCCTGAGATCACAATGGGCGTCAAAATGCACCAGCTGAAGCACCGGGAATGCCCTTTTGACCCCTTTCATGATAGGATACGTCACAAGGTGTTCGCCACCGAAGAAAAACGGTTTCCGCCCATTTTCAACAATAGCCCCGGATGCTTTTTCGATAATGTCCAGGGATTCAAGAAGATTTCCCTGGGGAAGCTCGAGATCGCCCGTGTCGGAAAAATTGATCTCCTCCAGGTCGTGATCAAGATACGGACTGTATGTTTCCAATGTCCATGATGCTCTCCTCAAGCTTTCCGGGCCAAACTTCGACCCGCTCCGAAATGAGGACGTGATATCGAGCGGACAGCCAAGCAGTACGATATCGGACGAGGCGTTTTCCCTCGACCCTATGAAATGATTATGAAAAACCCCCTTCTGCACTTCATCCTCTTGATAAATTATTATCAGGTTAATTAATCCAAATTCAGATCGAGAATGATATCGAGGCGACAAGGCAGCGCAAACCGGAGGCGTGCAGTAAAAGCCGGAGACCCGTTTTCCAAGCTTGCTCCAGCGGTGGCCTGTCAAGGATTTGCGATGCTGCGGTCAACGAAGATAGCGCTTCGATATGAATTTGGATCAATCCCACAGAACGACTCCGGCGAATGCAGCCCCAACCGTCGTCACCTTGAACGTGGATGATATCGACATGATCTCCCTGATCGGCCGTTTCCTGAGTTCCATGCCTTTCTCGACCATTTGTATGACCTGGTCCCGCACGACAGTCTCCTCCGCTTTGGCCGAATACTCCATGATGAGCCCCGCGAGGCTCTCATCCTCGGGGATACCGATCGCGACAGCTGCGGATATTGTCTCTCCCGGAACATCGCTCGTTATCGAAGCATAGGCAACTGGAACAAGGGCTCCCTGCGGCAGTGCCTTTGGACGAGGTTTTATCTCAGTACAGCCGGGAGGAAGTATACTGCTCATTCTCACCAGATTGGTATCGCCGACCCCGGACTTAAGAAGAGCGCCGTCAAACGCATTTAACAGCGAAAAACCATCGGAAGAACCACTGACGAGAAAAAATTTTGTGGGTGTTTTTATAATCAAGGTACCACCTCCCAAAGTTCTTTAAAGTCCCGGCAGCTTAAGGGATGCCACACGTGCCGCGCAAGATCCAGACAGCATATACATGACGGGCATTACATATCGCCCTCGTTCATTGCCTCTATCCATGCCTGTCTTCACCCTCCTGATACCCTTAGAAATTCGGGGGTGAAGACACCCACAGCAATACTGCCAGTCCTTTTCGTTTATTTACGATGTAATGATTTCGCGTAGCTTTATAATAAAAACATTCGCCTTTCCTTATCCTCTGCGGTTTTCCGCCGAGGATAAGTTCTACACTTCCCGAAAGGACGAAACCAAATTCCTCACCCTCATGCGGCTCTTCCTCGGGCGTGCGTTCACCCGGGGCAAGCTCTACAAGCGCCGGGTCGAGAAGCCTGTTCTGCGCCGCCGGAACAAGTATCTGAAAGGCCTTTATACCGTCAATTTCGAGATCGACTCTGTCCTCGAATTTGAACACGGTCTTCTCATCAAGGGAACCACTGAAAAAATGGGACGGTTTCTCGTCCAGGGCATCGAGTATGCCGATCAGGCTTTCAACCGAAAGGGATGTCAGGTTTCTTTCCACCTGTGAGATAAAACCCTTCGTCAAACCCGCCCGCGTGCCCAGTTCCTCCTGAGTCAGGTTTTTGGCCTGGCGGAGGACCTTGATCCTTTCCCCTATGCTTAATTCCCCCGATCTCACCATAACAGTATATACTCACAAAAAGTTTACAGTATTAAACAGGATAATCATTTTTTTTGTCAAGTAAATTTTTATTTAACTTTAAGGTTTACTATGCTAAACTTTCCAATTGAGGCATATTATGCAAGGAAAACAAGTAATTAGAACTTTTTTTAGGGAAAATGACGTATCTCATATCTTCCAATTACCCGGTTTGCACACGCTTCCCCTCAGTGCGGAGCTTTTTTGGGACGAAACAATAAAATCTATAACTACGCGTCATGAAATGAATTGCGCGTTCATGGCCGACGGATATGCCCGGGCGTCGGGAAAACCAGCCTTTCTCCTCGTAACCCCTGGGCCCGGCCTCGGCAATGTTGTCTCGGGGTGCATGGAGGCGTACTCGGACGACGTCCCTATTTTTATCCTGCATGTCGATACGGACCGCAAGGATATCGGGAAGGGTATCCTGCACGAACTGGAATATCCTGAAAATATATTCAGGTATATTACCAGGGATGTTTTCCGGATCACAAAACCGGCACAACTGCGACACACTCTCGATAGTGCCCTCGACCGGTGTACGCAGGGCCGCACGGGCCCGGTTCTGGTTTCAGTTCCCTTTTCTTTCCTCGACAGGGAAATACCGGCAACACATTCTCCGAGCAGCGAACCTCGGTCTCCCGCTCCCACATCGTACAGGGCGCTCGATAAGTTTCTCGACGACTGTCGCGGTATTTTGGAGCACAAGCTTAAGCCCGTCCTGATCGGAGGAAAAGGCCTCATGACCCCCCGTGCGGGTGATACGATCGAGGAGATCTGTGCGCAGGGGGTACCTTACCTTACATCCACCGGCGGCAAAGGGACAATAGACGAGCGCGCCATTTTCTCGTTCGGGAATATTATTACGAAAGGGGTTGCCCGCGATATCCTCGATTCGGCTGACCTCGTCATTGCTGCCGGGGCCCGGCTCCGGGATGCCGATGTAAAGAAACGGGGGGTCAAGATACGTGATCTTATCCATATAGATATCGATGGGCGGTGGATAAACAAGAACTTCCCGGCCTCAGCCCATTTTGAGGGGAATGTGGAACTGGCCCTCGAGGGACTTTCCGCAATTATGCGCGACCTGGTTTTCGACTGGGACCTCGCGTCCCTGAAGGAAAAAAAGACGGCAGAAAGAAAAGCCCTGCAATCTGTTCCCGGCCATGCCATTACCAATCTTATTCGCAATGCCGTCCCCCCCAATACTGTATTTGTATGCGACCTTAACCTCCCGTCCTACTGGGCCGAATACTATCTTCCTGTCTATTTTCAGAGAAGCTTTCTCATGCCGCGCGGAATATCGCCCACATTTTATTCCCTCTCCGCTGCTATCGGGGTGAAGCTCGCACGGCCCGATGCCCCCTGTCTGGCCCTGTGCGGCGACGGCGGCGTCCTCCCCCAGACCGCCGAGTTGGCCACGGTAGTGAAATATAAGGTACCGGTCGTCATATTCGTGGACAACAATAACAGCTACGCCATCCTGGAAGATGCAACGCACAGCCGCTACCAGATAAGCGGCTCGATGTGCCTCGATAACCCTGATTTCGTAAAACTGGCCCATTCCTACGGGATAAAAGCAGAAGCCACGGACAGCATCGATGGATTGAGGAAAATATTCAGAAGACATATTTCCTGGAATGAACCATTCCTCATCGAGTTCAGGAACACCATACTTTCTCCGCCGTGGGCGTAGAAAGTATGGTCTCAGGTCTCATTTCTCAGGTCTCGGGCAAATACCTTCATTCACCCGGGGGAATTATAATTTTTTTGGCTTGAGACTTGAGACCGTCATCAGGTCCTTGCCGGCGATGTGCCACAGACGGTACAGTGAGGGTTTCGCTCGATGGCAATGCGCTGGAATGTCATATTGGTCCCGGAAAAATACAGGAGGGTCCCGGCGAGGGCAGGCGTCTCTTTCATAATGATCCTGATCGCCTCGAGAGATTGTATCGCGCCTACGATCGCAGGCAGCATCCCGAACACTCCTTTTCTCTCTTCATCGTCGGAAATATGCGAGAAGATACATTCGAAGCAAGGTGTCCGGTACGGGAAAAACGTCGAGACCATACCCGAAAACCCCTCTACACCGCCGTAGATGAGCGGTATTCTACTGTGTATCGAGGCAAAATTGAGTATCCTCCGGGTACCGATATTATCGAGGGCGTCAATGACAATATCGGAATTGTCAATAAGCTCGAACGCATTGTCCTCATTTATGTCCGCCTGCACAGCTTCTACACGGCAATACGGATTGAGGTTCTCGAGCTTGTCGAGGGCAGATAAGACCTTCGGCTGCCCGATGTCAGGCGTGAAATGAAGTATCTGCCTGTTAAGGTTCGAGGCCTCGACCCTGTCACGGTCGATGATCCTTACGTGCCCTACCCCGGCTGCCGCCAGATAATACGCCGATACAGAGCCTAGTCCGCCCGCTCCCGCGATGCATACCCGGGCATTGCGGATCAGTTCCTGCTTTTCGAGCCCCATCCCCGGCACGATGAGCTGACGGGAGTAACGCTCGAGTTCATCCAATGTAAAGATGCCGGCATTCATGCCATTCCTGCCTGATCTCATAGCGCTCTTTCACCCCTCTAAACCGATCGAGTATTTCTTGATGAAGTGGTCGGGATTATATGATAGTTTTGCCTCACGTAATCCCGGTATTCCCAGATCCTGCTCACGGTTAATGAACTTCATCGCACTCCACCGGCGTGCGCAAAATTGCTGGTTGATGAGCTGATAGAGCCCGGGCATGCCGGGATCCGCCTTTTCGATATGTATCAGAGCCATATCGTCGGAAAGAGGTTCGCCCAGTGTGAATGCCTTTATCTCTCCGGCCACTATAATAACCGCTCCAGCCACCTCGAGAACCTTATAATTGTTGAGTATCTCGCGTATGGCATCCCATTCGCCGAGCAGGTTGAGGTCCTCTTTGCACCGCTTGAGAAGGCACCAATTTTCCTGGAGGCTTAACGCCGCTTCGAGATGCTTATCGTTGAGCTCTTCGTACATGTACGATCCGTACGCCCGAAAGAACTGGTTGATATGATTGCGCTTATTCCTGTTCTTATTTCCCGGGAGACCTATAAGGTCGCGGGTAGCATAAACGTAATCGAAATGTTCCCGTCTTTCTTCGACCGTGAACCCGGAAGACCGGGATGCCTCGATAGCGAGGCTCTCGTCTGCACGCTCGATGGCGGGTGAGGACACACCTGTGGTCTCCCTGATCCAACGAAGACAGGCCACCCCCGCATTGAGCCGCCCCGACGGCCCGACAGGCGCCATAGCGAAATCAGGCCCCGAGTTTTCCCTGCCGATCACGCAAAAGCAGTCTCCGTAGAGGCACCATCGGAAATTGTAGTGATTTCTCCAGATAAAAAGGTTCGTGAAGGTAAGCTCCGACGTTCCAGGCCGGTTGCTGCGCAGGATATCTATCACGCTGGCCCTGTCGTCGATTCCTAACGGCTTGAAATCGGGAAAAAGCGGAATCTCTCCCATTGTCCTATTCAAACTGAAATATGCGGTTTTGTCAAGGAGGCACTCCCTGGCACCTGCCCATTCCCAATCAACGTGGTTTTATGCTACAATTGCTTCCATGAACGGCAAAGACCTGGCGATCGGGATCGATATCGATAAAATTCACAATATAAAAGACTCGCTGTCGACATATCTTCAGGGCAAGGAAAAGCCGCTTGCCCTCTCCCTGGTCTCGTTCTTTTCGCGGGGACATTTGCTTATCGAAGATCTGCCCGGCCTCGGCAAGACAACGCTTGCCATCGGCATCGCCAAATCACTCGGCCTGACCTTCGGCAGGATCCAGTGCACGAGCGATCTTCTCCCGACCGACATAACGGGTCTGTCCATTTATAATAAGACCGTGGGTGAATTCGATTTTCATCCGGGCCCGATATTCAACAACATCGTTCTGTGCGATGAGATCAACCGTGCGACCCCGAAGACGCAGAGCGCCCTCCTCGAGGCCATGGAAGAAAAACAGGTAACGATCGAGGGCAAGACATACAAGCTTCCCAAGATCTTTTGCGTGATCGCAACGCAGAACCCTGCAGAACAATTTGGCACATTTCCCCTTCCCGAATCCCAGCTCGACAGGTTTATGATGAAAATAAGCATCGGCTACCCGTCCCGGCAGGCGGAAAAGGAGATCTTGAAAATAGGCAGCAAGCGGGAAGACATATACCTAATCGAACCCGTTGTGGGCCATGACGAGGTATCGCGCATACAGGATGAGATCTTTCATGGCGTTCATGTTTCCGACAAGGTCCTCGAATACACCCTGTCCATCATACAGGCGACACGCACGAGCGAATATCTTTCTGCCGGACTGTCGACGAGAGGTGCTTTGACGATCATTGGCACTGCGAAGACGCACGCCTATTTTAATGACAGAACCTTTGTTATTCCCGAAGACATCAGGGATCTCGTCGAGTATACCATTCCTCACCGGGTCATTTTCAGGGAGGAGTACGAGAACCTCAACAAAAGGGAGATTGTACGATCGATCGTAGATACAGTTTCAACACCTCTGTAATTAAAATATCCAAAGCTGGGTTCTTCTATATAGCGATCACGATCTTCCTTGGCATCGCTGCTGCAAACACCAACAATAACCTCGTTTTTCTGATTGTCTCGGCCCTGCTTAGTTTTATGAGCATTTCCGGTTTTTTCGGAAAGGCAAACCTTTCGAAGCTCGATCTCGGGATAGATTTCCCGCAGGAAGTGTATGCGGGAAGCCAGCTCCCGGTCAAGATAACGGTGGAAAACCGGCGCAGGTACCTGCCCGCCTTTCTGATCAACCTTAACGCGGATCAGATCTCCGTGCTCCTTCCGTTCACACCGGGGAAAAGCACGTCATCGGCCTTTGCAAATGTCACTTTTCGTGAACGCGGAATCCACACCGTTGAAAATCCCCGCATATCCTCGGTTTTCCCGTTCAATTTCTTTACCAGGTTCAAAACCCTCCAAAAGACCTACGCGATCGTCGTACTGCCAAAGTTGCAGGCCTGTGATCTGGCGAACCTTTACCGGAAAGAACACAGGTCACGGGGGGAAAGGATATCCGATGCGATAGGCTACGATGCCGACGTCATATCGATAAGGGAGTATGTGCGAGGGGACCCGATAAAATATATCCACTGGAAAGCGACGGCAAAAACCGGAAAGCTCAAGACAAAGGAACTGTCGGCACTTTCCTATCAGCCGGTCGTCATAGAGTTCGAAAATGTCCTGATACGCGATATTGAAGAGCGGATCTCCTGCGTTGCCTATACGATTGTACAACTCTTCAAAAGTAATGTCCCGGTCGGGCTCAAGATCAACGGCAAGCTTTATCCCCCCGAGACGACAGGCGTACACAAGCTGAGCATGCTTAAAGAATTGGCAATGTACCAGAAAGAAGACACACCTGTTTCCGCCCGACAATGATATTACCTAATTTTACCCAGCTGAAAGTCCGCACTGTCGTAGATATTTTCACCTATCTTACCGGCATCCTGTGCGTTGCTGCATTGTCGGCGCACATCCCGTTCGTGTATCCTTTGCTCCTTCTCGCCGCGATGGCGCTGTCCGTGTATCTTGATCTCAGGAAGATCTCCATTCCCCGATGGCTGCTTGTCGTTCTTTCGGTAGCGGCCCTTCTTTATTTTTTTGTTCGGTTTGACATGCAGGACCTTATCGGGCAAATCATGGAGATCCTTTTCGTGCTCATGGGAATAAAATATCTGGAGCATAAGGAATTCCGCGATTATATGCAGATATATGCCCTGGCGCTCTTCGTGCTCGCCGGCCTTGGCCTTATGACCCTCGGAATGGCATTCGTGGTTTACCTGCTCCTCTTCTTTATCCTTTTGTGCCTCTCGCTCATATTCCTGACATTTTACTCCCAGGACCCGGAGCTTGAACTTACCGGTCGAACCATAAAGACAATGATCACCAGAAGCCTGTGGATCCCGGTCCTCGCCATACCATTATCGGGCCTCATGTTCATTATCCTGCCCCGCACCAGTTACCCTATCCTGACCTTTCTCAACAGGCCGGACAAGGCCAGGAGCGGATTTACGGACAATGTCAGACTGGGCCACGTGTCGGAAATACAGGAAGATGA
>DHQV01000002.1:68045-87942 GCA_002408185.1 Deltaproteobacteria bacterium UBA5329 | reverse complement strand
CGTCGGAAATACAGGAAGATGAAAGCGTTATTTTCAGAGTGACCATGGAAAGGATCGACGAATCCCTGCTGTACTGGAGGGGGATCACCCTCGATCATTTTGACGGGACATCCTGGAGGGGGGCGAAGAAACATTTTTACGCGGCAGCGAAGCTTACAAGCCCTGCGGGGAAACGCATACAGCAGACGATATATCTTGAACCGTACGAAAATTCGTCCCTGTTTGCCCTCGACAAGCCGGTCCACATCGATCTTAAGGCCGTACGGAAGTACAACGACCTAACATTCGCCATACCGTCGTATGTAGAAAAGCGGATGCGATACACTGTTTTTTCCATTATTTCCGACACCGCTCCCGAAGATACCATAGACCGCGAAAAATACCTGCAGCTTCCCCGAAACATATCCCCACGCATTGTTTCGCTCGCTAAAAGCCTTGCCGTGAAGGATAATGCAAGGGCCACCATAGGGAGGGTCTTCGGCCACTTGAAGTCGGAAAGGTACACCTATAGGCTCATGGACCTCCCGTTATCGAAGAACCCGCTCGAAAGTTTCTTCTTTGACTCTCCGTCCGGCAATTGTGAGTATTTCGCATCGGCAATGGCCGTTCTCCTGCGCGTCAACAAAATTCCCTCCCGCATCGTCGGAGGATACCGTGGAGGATATTACAATGAGATGGGGAATTATTACCTCGTCCGGCAGAAGAATGCGCATGTCTGGGTCGAGGCGTACGCCGACGGCAAGGGTTGGGTCCGTTACGATCCGACGCCTGCGTCACCGGACGCCTTCATCCCCGCCCGCAAAGAAGGCGTCTTCCTCAAGTTCCAGCTCTTTTTTGACACCATAAATTATTACTGGTACGGCATAGTCCTCACCTATAACGTCGAGCGGCAATTATCGATCAGCAGGTCGATACTATCTGAGATCAAAAGGCCCTCAATGTCATTTGCATTTCTCAAATCCGGCATTGCGCTGTACACCGGGATCGCACTGATGGCGATTACCCTGGTAATTGCCGCGTGGATACTTACAGGGTCGGCCCCTTCCCGGGAAATAAGAGTCCTCAACCGTTTTCTGAGGAAACTCAAGGCCCTGGGTTATCAAAAGGGATCATCGGAGGGGCTTGAGGAATTCGTGGCCCGCATCCCTGACGAGAACATCCGGAAGGTCTCGCTGGAATTTGTGCGTAATTTCGAACGCATCTACTACACCGACCGTCCGTTCTTGAACGAGGACTTAAGGCTGCTTCAAGAGATGTTGGAGAGGATCGATGATGCACGATGAGAAGAAAGACATATTTTCACTGGTCCGGGACATCAATACCATGTGGAAAGATATCTACCCCTGCCTCGCCCGGCATGTCATCGACGTCTATGGCAGGCGCGATGGCGCGGTGATGGAGGTGGGCCCTTTTTGCGGCGTGATCCACGAACTCAAGCGACAGGGCATCGGAGATTCTTTCTATATCGCCTCATTTCCTGAACCGATGAAAAAATATTATGTCGAACAGGTCAAATCGCAGGGGCACACCGATAGTATCACCATCATCGAAACCGGTCCCCAGCTGCTCGAGATCGACAACAACAGCATCGACCTCGTGATCTTTAGGGGGGCCCTCTTTTTTCCGTCACTCTTCACGATCGATTATCGTGCTATCGAACGGGTCCTTAAACCGGCAGGCACAGCATTTGTTGGCGGAGGCTTTGGCAGATACACACCACCTGAGGTCATTTCTCCCATCGCGGACCTCTCGCGAAAACTGAACCTTCTTATTGGAAAACAGGAAATGACATCGGATATGATCGTGAAAGACCTGCGCGCAAATAACGTGATGGAACGAGCCACGATAACAGAAGAAGGTGGGTTGTGGATCATCATACGAAAGAGTGGTGAACCATGAAGCTTGGCAGGAAGGAGATCGGAAAATTGCTCAAGTTAGCACCGCGCCACATTGTTATTGACGAAGCCGTCTATGATCCGGGCTTTCCGGACGAGATCGAGCTTTTTAAAGCACTCGATGTGAAGGACCCGGATTTTTCAAGCCACATACCCGATTACCCTATCTACCCGGATTACGCAGTGCTTAAACTTGTAAACCAGGGAATACGGCTTCTGGTCGCGATCCTGTACCCCGATCTCGAGGGGATTCCCGTAGGCATGATCGAACATACGAAACTGAGGGAAAAACTCTATCCCAACGATACGATACACGCGGTCATCAAAAAATGGCAGGAACGATCCATGATCACCAAGTTCGAGATAGCGATAGAGAACCAGAAAGGGGCCCTCGTGTACGAATCGACGCTCTACGGCACGGTAATAGATAAAAAATGATCTTCGGTTCAGGAGTCTCTGACATTGACGGTTCTACGTTAAAAAAACTTCATAAAAACATGAATGTAGAACGCAGAACATAGAACGATACTATGGGGGGATAACTTTGGAACACGAATATTCCGAGACGTATGTGACAATTCCAGTCGTTGATGCGAAGACAACATCCGGTATTTTCGCCGGGCCGCGGGGGAAACGGAAAGATGCAGCCATTATTGTTGCGCATGGTGCGGGGAATGATATGACCACTCCTCTTATCGAGTCATTCGCGAGGGGTATGGCGTCGGCTGGCTATCCTGCTTTGCGCTTCAATTTCCTTTACGCAAATGAAGGGGGAAAGTCGCCGGATAGCCAGAGTGTTCTCGTAAAAACATGGGGCGCAGTCTACGAATATGCCCGGTCAGCCCTCGGTGTTAAGGCACATTCCTGGGTTGCCGCAGGTAAATCGATGGGGGGCAGGGTTGCATCGCAAATGGCGGCAGACGGGTATTTACCTGTCGATCGTCTTATCTTCCTCGGCTATCCGCTCCACCCTGCGAGCGATGTCGAACGTTTAAGGGACGCGCACCTGTACGAAATCAAAGTACCGATGCTTTTTTTTGCCGGAACGAGGGACCCGTTGTGCAGCCTGCCAAAACTTCTCGGTGTACTTGAACGGATCGATACGCCCCATCAGTTCCACACGATCGAAGGAGGGGACCATTCGTTCCACGTCCCAAGGTCGTTGCACAAAACGGATAATGACATTTATGAAGAGATCATAACGGAATCCATTAAATGGCTCTCAACGCCATAAGGCGAAAAGACGGTCCCGAGTTCAAGGTTCCTCGTCATAATCCCGGGTTTGGAGGCTGTGTCATAATTAACTTCGTTTCCGCCAGGTACCTTAAAACGCCGGCGAGAAAAATAGTTAAGAATCCGTATCCCAGCCCGCGATGACCGGATTAGGATAATCGCAAAGCAATTCTTCTTACACCTTATGACTTACGACTGACGACTTACGATCTGTTCACGGTTACCTTCCACGCGTCCCCGCTCATCTGTTCGGTGCGGATGTCGACAGGAAGGAATTTCTTGATTACCTCGACATTTGTACTGAAATGCCGGGTAGGGGCCATTGTCGTAAAAGAACCGGCGCCGGTGAGCGCAAACGGCAGGACAAGCTGGTCGGCGAGATGCAACCCCACCGGGGCCCCCGACCGGATATAGTCTTGCGCTTCCCGGGCAACATTCAAAGCGACCTTTTCGGCCGGCAAACCGCGTCTGCCGAAGGATGTGATAATTTCCGTAATGCGGTCGCAAAATATTTCGACGAAGAGGACATTGCCCGGTCCCCTGCTATCGACCACTTTCACCGATCCCTCGATATCATCGCCGAGTTCGGCCTTCACGACCTTGATCTCACGATGGCCTATACTTTCCGGCAAGCGTGAGACAAGGGCCGTTGCCCTTATCCGGTCGATCTTTCCCCGTTCGTTGACATCGATCGGTTTTAAAACTGAAACGGGATCGATGGCCGCATGGACCAGCCCGCCCCCCGCTGGATGAAAGCCATATCGCGTCAGGTGGACTGTAACCGAGGGCCCCATGCGCCGGACCAAAGGAAGGAACACCCTGTCCAAAAAATCGACGGGTGGGGCCCAGATATTATGCGTCCCACCCTCGATCACAACATGAGATGAATGCGGCGCGAGCATGAGCGGGAGGAGTATCGTCTGCATTACAAGGGTCGCGCTTCCCGCGGAGCCGATGGAGAGTTCGTATGTCCCTCCGGCCGTTTTCCCAGGGACAAAGAGGATAGCGGATGAACCGGTCTTGGCACCCTCGACCCTGGCGGAACATATCTTGCGGGCCGCCTCGACTGCGGCTAGGTGCTGTCTTTGTATCCCCGGCCTGTCGCGACGGGACCGGATATTGACCAGATCGAGGGGCCTTGCGGTAATGATCGACAGGGAGAGTGAAGTCCTCAGAACCTGGCCCCCGCCCTCACCCATAGATCCATCTATATGGACCATATCCTTCACATCGACCCTTCCTTTCTTTAAACCTACCACTATTTTAACAATATGGAGAATTTAAGTCATGACTTTGGTCCGGTAGGCGCATTGCAAAGAATGTTACCGTCGGATATAATGGACCCATCACCAGAACAAGACAACCGAAAGGGGACCCGCTATGAAAATAACCAATGTCATGATCGTGTTGTTACTGACCCTTATCCTTTGCACTGCCGTATACGGACAGGATAAAACCGGGCCCAGGCCCGACCGGTCTTTCGATGATATCAGGGCCCGCGGCGTCATAATAGTGGGGATCGATGATGCGTTCCCGCCCATGGCGTTCAGAGACAGCGCGACAAAAGAAATTGTCGGCCTCGACATTGATCTCGCCAGGAATGCGGTGCAGCGCCTGGGACTTACGATCGAGTTCAAACCGATAGCCTGGGACAAAACGATCCCCCGATTGAATACGGGCGAGGTCGACATTGTATGGAGTGGCCTGTCGATCCTTCCCGAAAGAGAGAATCAGATGCTCTTCTCACAGCCGTATCTTGAAAGCCATCAGGTGATCCTTGTAAAAAAAGGTTCCAACATCGCCCGTAAGAGCGATCTCAAGGAAAAGAGGGTCGGCTTCCAACGCGGTGCCTCGAGCGAAAAATGGATCGGGTCGGATCCCGAGCTTATTGACTCGCTCAAAGAATTGGCCGCCTACAGGAATAATAAGCTTGCCCTTCAAGACCTTGAAGCCGGCCTTATAGATGCGGTGGTCCTGGACGAGGTGATCGCCCGGTATACCATTACAAAAAGACCGGATTTATTTGTGATGCCTGGTGAAAATTTCGGAAAAGAGCTTTACGGCGTCGGTTTTCGCAAAACCGATAAAGCCCTTCGCGATGCGGTAGACAAGACCCTCGATCAGATGAAAAAAGACGGCACGGTCGACCGAACAGCCACGAAGTGGCTCGGTGAAACAAAACCGTGAGTCGTATGAGGAGTTAAGAACCAAAAAATATGCATCTTTAACATTGCAGAAATGAAAAAGGACCGGTTTGCTTTACGGTCCCTTTTGTTTTTTACACCTCGCACCTTACGACTTACGGTCTTTTCTATCCCCCTGCCAGCGGGTCCATATACGCCTCGACACGCACCGTGTCGCCTTCTTTCACTTTTTTCTTGAGTCCTTCAGAAAACGAGAAATGGTTCTCGTTATTAAGGTAGAGATGATGCAGGTCATCCCCCATTTCACCCTTCTCGATAAATCTCAGGTAGGGATATTTTTCCGCAAGCTTTCCCAAAACGTCCTTCAACGTGTTCTCATTATCCTGCAGTTCGACTTCCAGAGGGGGTTCGAAAACATTCTTGATCCTGAGGTTGGAATCGACCTTGATCTTTATTTTCATGTTCTTTACCTCCACCGTCTCATCACATTAATTATAACCACATTTCCCGGAAATGAAAAGAGGATTTAACCCCCTGATATGATTCTGGTTCTAGATTCCAGGTTCTAGGTTCCGGGTTTTTGAAAAATCTCAAAGCTTGCAAAGCTCCGACTCACCCCGGCTGGCGTTTCAGTACAACTTATTCGCGGGATGATGACAGGTATTTAACCTGGAACATAGAACCTGGAACCATTTTTATATCTTTTTCGCCGCCTCCTCCACCGCCTCAATTATCTTTTTGTATCCCGTACAGCGGCAGATATTCGACGACATCGTTTTAATTATCTCTTTTTTCGTCGGCTTCTTGTTCCTCTCGAGGAGCGCCTTTGCCGTCATTATCATACCGGACGTGCAGAACCCGCATTGCACTGCACCCTTTTCCATGAATGCCTGCTGAAGGGGGTGCAGCTTTCCGTCCTGCCTTAAACCTTCGACTGTCGTTATCACCGCCCCGTCGGCCTCCGGGGCCAGGACAAGGCACGATCTCACAGGTATACCGTTCATCACGACCGTGCATGCCCCGCACGAGCCCATGCCGCATGCCTCCTTTGCACCCGTCAACATGAGGCGCTCGCGAAGGGTCTCGAGAAGGGTTTCATAAGGACGCACGTCGAGGCTCACCTTCTCGTTGTTGATCTCAAAACTGACCCGTGTCATCTTCATTATTTTCCCTCCCCGATAGCCCGCTTGACCGCCCTTTTTACCAGGACACCGACCATTTTTTTCCGGTATGCCGGCGAAACGACCGCATTTGCCACCGGTTTCGCGTCGCTCGAGGCCTTGTCGGCGATCTCCCTGATCGCCGTTTCAATGCCCGCATCCTCGAGCTCGTATAATCTGGGTTGAAGCCCAACGCCGCCGACGCATATCTTCGCGGCCACTCCAACGGACGATACGGCGACGCCGACCAGCGGATAGTCCATGGATTCCCTCACCCGCAATTTCTCGTAAGCACCTTTCGTCTTCTTTGCGGGTATGCGTATGTACGTAAGGATCTCCCCGGCGTCGATAGAAAAGGGTTTCAGACTATCGCCGGTAAAGAGGGTGGTGAGTTCTATCACCCGTTCTCCTTTCGGCCCCTCGAGCTTCAACTCGGCGCCGAGCGTAACGAGCGCGGGCGCATTGTCACTGCAGTAATTTGCAAAACACACCTTCGAGCCCTTGACGACGTTGCATTCTTTTCCATTCGACTTCAGGCAAAAACCTCTTGAGGTCCTCCATTCGAGCGACTGGTTATGCTTAAGACACCGCGTGTCCTGCAGGATGTTCCCGCCGATCGTACCGCGCAACTGCAAGGTCTCGCAGGCCGTAGCTTCGAGGGATTCGTAGAACGCCGGTAAATTGTCCCTGATCCACGGGTAGATCTTGAGTTCGAACAGTGTCACATTCGCACCGATCTCGAGCCATCCATCCTTGTTGGTAATTGACTTCAGTTCTTCGATGCCTTTCAGGTCGATGACCACCGAAGGCGTCGACAATCTCTGCTTGATAAGCGGGATAAGGTCGGTCCCGCCCGCCAGGTACACGGCCTTTCCTTTCTGGCCTTTATAGAGGGCTATCGCATCCGCAACGTCCCTAGCCTTCTTGTATTCAAATTTCGGCAGGACCATTATTTCACCCCCTTTTTGCGTTCCAGGACCGTCAGCACTTTGTCGGGTGTGAGAGGCAATTCGGTAAAGAGCTCACCCGTGGCATTTGTCAGGGCACAGGCGACCGCGCTATACGCATTCATACGGATTGTAAGGCCTCCCTCCTTCGCGCCGAACGGCCCTGCAGGGTCACGCGAACTGACGATGATGGTATCAATCTCGGGCATGTCGCATGCAAGCGGGACCTTGTATTCGAGAAGGTTCGGGTTGAGAAGATGTCCCTTGTCCCAGAGATTTCCCTCGGTAAGCGCCGCCACACCCGCCTGCTGGATCGAGCCCTCCATCTGGCCCTCAACGGCCATCGGGTTGATAGGCCTCCCGCAGTCATGGGCCGATGTAAATTTCGGCATCTTTATCTTGCCGGTTTCCTGATCGATCTCGATCTCGGCGACCGACGTCCCGAACGAGAACGTCCCCGCCATCTGGCCCCACGGCCGCGTGACCCATTCCCTTTCGAAATCGATATGCGGAAAAAACGAACCGGTGGCAACGATCGGCTCACCCCGGAAAAACGCCTCACGCACGACCCACGATATCGGCATCTTTTTGTCGGGGTGTTTGATCGAATGCGCCGCACGGTCTTTCAAACCCACCTCGGTTTCCTTTATACCCAGTTTTTCGGCGGCTATCGCAACAATCCTCTTCCGGGCATTCTCGCATGCGACCCGTACAGCATTTGCACCGACAAAGGCCGCCGCCTGCGAATACGCGCCGGGATCAAGGTTCGTCACCTCCGTATCGGCGCAGACAAGGTTGATATCTTCCATCGGTACGCCGAGGACCTCGGAGGCTACCTGGATAACCATCGATTCGTTGCCCTGGCCGTTGTCGACGAGACCGGTCACGAGTGTCACCTGCCCGTCATCATTTATCTTGACATAGGCTGAGGACCCCGAACGAAAACCCATCGGGAAGCCGCACATGATCGCAACACATCCCATGCCGATACCCTTGCGCTTAGACGGTTTAGCCCATTTCTTCCTGAAATTTGTCTTTTCGGAGGCTTCAAGGATCGTTTCCTTAAGGCCGCAGCTCGTTATTTTTGACTTTGTCGCAGTTACCTCACCCGGTTTCAGGCCATTTTTCAGCCTGACATCGACGGGGTCAAGCCCGAGTTCCTTGGCCATCAGGTCCATCTGCGACTCGTTCCCCGCGAGAAAGGCCCGTCCATGGCACCCGTACATTCCCCGGATACCTTTGTTCGTAAATACCCTGTATCCGTTATAGCGGACATTCGGAAAACGATAGCATTCTTCATAGACATAGAAGGGTATCGATGTCGCTATGGGGCCGGTCGAACTGTACGCCCCGCCGTCGTAAACGACCTTGTAGTCCTTGGCGAGGATCGTCCCGTCCTTCTTCATGCCCGTCTTGACCGTGGCGACGATGTCATGGACCTGCCGTGAAGCGGTCGCGTTCTCCTCGCGTGTGAGGACGAGCTTCACCGGCTGGCCGGACTTGATCGCAAGAAGCGACGCGACGAGGTCGCCCGGTGCCACCTCCGAGCGCCCGCCGAACGCACCACCCGAATTGATATGACGGATACGCACCCTGTTAAGGGGAAGCTTCAACATATTTGACAGGGCCTTGGCCCGGACGTGGGGGCCTGCGTTGGGCATGTACAGGTCAAGGTAGCCGTTCTTGAACAGGGCGACAACGGCGTACGGTTCCATCATCGCGTACGCCTCACCTGCCGCCTTGAAGGTGTCTTCGCGAACGAGGAATGCCTTTTCCATGGCCTTATCTACCTCGCCGACATCGATGTGGATATGAATATTGACATTGTTCTTGTACTCGCTATGGATCTGCGGGGCACCGTCCTTCATCGATTCGAAGGGATCGAAGACTGCGGGCAGGGGCTCATAGTCGACCTTGATGAGGGACAGGGCCTCGAGCGCGGTCTCTTCGTCGACCGCGGCCACCGCTGCCACATCCTCCCCGATGTAGCGGACCTTGTCGGTGTGGAGCATGGCATGGTCCTGCGTATAGCGGAAGACCCCCCATTTAACACCGTACGAGTCAAAACCGCTTACCGCGGCTTTGACCCCCGGGACCTTGAGGGCCTTCGAGCAATCAATTTTAAGGATCTTCGCGTGCGGGTGCGGGCTCCTCAAGACCTTCGCCACGAGCATGTTGGGAAATTTGAGGTCGGCGGTATAGCGCGCCTCGCCGGTGACCTTGGCGAGGGAATCGCTGCGCACGACCCTTTTTCCGACTATGTTAAATTCATTGTTCATCGATAAATACCCCCTACCCCTTATATTTCTCGCTGATATAAGCCATTGACTCGTCTATCGCCGCCGCCGTCAGGTCGAGTTCCTCTTCCGTGTGCCTGAAGCTGATGTAAGCGTGATGGTGGGGCGTAAAGAAAAATCCCCTGCGTATAAGCTGCGTATAAAAATCGGTCCGCCGGTCTCTCTGGGTTGCCGGGTCGCCTTTCGTGAACGTGATCATGAACATCGGCGCAACACCGGTAAGCTCCGCACCGGCATCTGGATACCTGTCGATGATGCCCCGGATCTTCATGAGGAGCCGCTCGCCCTTCTCCCATATATTGTCGATAACCTTTTCACGCTGCATGATCTCGATTGTCTTCAGCGCCGCGATATATCCGTCACTGTTGGGGAAGAATGTCGACGAGATAAAGAGCCTGGATGCCGCTGCCATCATGACGTCCTTCTTGCCTGTCACGACGCTGATGGCCCAGCCGTTGGCCATGCCCTTTCCGAGGACGGTGAGGTCGGGCGTGACCCCGTACAGCTCCTGGGCGCCGCCCATCCTCAAGCGGAAGCACGTGCGGACCTCGTCAAAGACCAGGACCGCGCCGTACTTGTCGGCAAGCCTCCTCACACCTCCAAGGAAGCCGGGTTTGGGTTCCTGCATCTTCTGATGAAGCGGGTGGCCAAAGGGCGTCATGATTATTGCGGCGGTCTGATCACCGTGCTTTTTCATCAGGTCTTCGAGCATGTCGAGGTCATTGTAGTGAAATTCGAAGACATCCTCGTAGAATTTCTCGGGGATGCCGCCTTTCATCTCGACACACCAGTCATGCCATCCGTGGTACCCGCAGCGCATCACCTTGATCCTGCCCGTATATGCCCGAGCAATGCGGATGGCGGCGGTTGTCGCATCCGAACCAGTTTTCAGGAAAATGCTGAGCTCGGCCGAGGGTATGAGATCGATGAGCTTCTTTGCAAGGTCGTTCTGGTACGGCTGGGTAAGCGTGAAACAGAACCCCTTGTCTTTAATCTGGTGGAACACGGCGTCATCCACCTCATCCTCCCTGTACCCGAGGATAACGGGACCGTAGCCGCACAGGTAATCGATGAATTCGTTCCCGTCGACGTCGATGAGACGGGCCCCCTTCCCATATTCGAGAAAGATCGGATACTCACCCATGATAAAATCACCGGGCTTGCGTGCACCGAGGACCCCGCCGGGGACCAGGGTCTTTGCCTCTTCAAAAAGCGCGAGGCTTCGTGTGATGTTCAGTTTCGGGGCCTCTTTCATAATCGTCCTCCTTAATGAAAACTCCTCAGGCCGGGAGGGTGAACATGGACTTTATCGTCTCGGTCTGGTGTATCCGCGCCCCGCGTTTCATAAATTCAGAGAGAAACTTATCGGGGTCGACACAGCCTTCCGGTGCGACAACGCCCTTTGCGGTCACTTCGCCCGCATCCATCATGAGCGCCGCTATCGAGGCCGGTAGTCCCGTTCCCGGGGCCATCCGCCCGACGATATCCGCCGTGTACGTCACCTGTTTTCCCTGCCGTTCACCTTTGACAATGACCTTTAGGCCGGAAGCCTCAGGGCCCCTGTCCCGGTCTTTGGGGATCGTATCCCAGAGCTTCAGGGCAAGGTCGTACGGCACCACCTTGTTTCCCCTCACGGCGACGGGTTCGTTGGCGAGAAGGCCCATCGCCTTCTGTTCCTTGATGAGCCTGTCTACCCACAGGGGTATCAGCGCCCCTTTTATAACAACGGTCTTTACACCCTGTATATACCTTGGTATGGTGATCGGCTGGGGATGCCCGACATAGCTGATGAGACACTCACCTAGCGGTTCGAGAAAATGCTCTATTTCCTCGCCGTCGCCGCCGTCTACCTCAACAAGCTGACCGTCGATGTACTGCGGTATCTTGCCGAGCACCATGTGAAGGCTGTGGTCCCAGGCGGCCCCCGCAAGCTCCGCGATGGAGACGACCCAGTACAGGTAGATCTCATCCACACGGTCGAGCCTGTCTGCGTACCACTTGACGAGGACATTGTTGGTCCCGGGGTCGGACCCCATTCCGGTCAGAACGGTTATTCCAGCCTGTTTCGCAGCGCCATCGATATCAGATGTGAAAAGGACCTGGGCGGCTTCGTAGTCGTCGCAGATATCGATATAGTTGACCTTTGCCTCGACCGCGGCCCGCGCAACCGCCACAGCCGTCTTGTAGAACGGTCCGGCACAGTTGACGACCACATCCGCCGCCTTGATCGCAGCGACCATTTCCGCATGGTCGTTAACATCGATCTTCACCAGGGACACCTTAGGGCTTGCCTTCAGTTTCTCCTGCACCCTGCCGGGATCGACATTGATATCACCGAGCGTCACCGCCTCTATCCGTTCCTGCTTGATGAGGTCCCGCGCAACACCCTGCCCCATTCCGCCCGTACCACCCACGACCAATACCTTCATTCTCCCTCCTTCATATATTGACGCCCTTCGACTTTCACCGTTAGCCGTTATTTATTTATATCGAATTCCCCTTCCAACAATTCCGTCAACACCCCGTGCAGTTTGTTCGGATGATGAACGAACGCATACCGTGTTCCGAACAGCTCTCGCGGCTCCTTATCGATAAGGTCGACGTTTTTGGATTCGAGCTCCTTCATCGCGTTCTCCAGGTCGTCAACCTTGTAGGAGATAAGAAAGACCCCTTCCCCCCGTTTTTCTATGAACCTGGCAACCTCTCCCTCGGGAGACGTTGACTCCATGAACTCGACCGCAACCTCGCCGATGTAGTACCTCGATACCTTTATCATTTCCGACTCGGCGATATATTCACACGAGGGAATGAGCCCGAAATCTTCACGGTACAGGCGCTTTGTCTTTTCGAGGTCCTTGACCGCAAAACATATATGGTCGATCTTTTCAATCTTCATGGGTCCTCCCTTTTCAAGTCTTTTGCCCCGCTTTTTCCTTGAGGGCCCGCAGAACCTTTTCCGGTGTAATGGGCAGGTCCTTTATCCTCACCCCGACCGCGTCATAGACGGCATTCGCTATGGCAGGGGCAGTCGGAACAAGGCCCGGCTCGCCGATGCCCTGCAGACCACCGCCATAGATCTGCCCTTCGAGGAGCATCGGGTTGATAGCCTTGCCAACATCGTGAGCGGCAACATAATTCAGGATCTTTACCTGGCCCGTCTCCCTGTCAACCTCGACCTCGACACCGTGGGCGCCGTAGGCATATGCAACGGACAGGTTGCCCCTGAAGGTCTGGTCGAAATTCTCGTTCGGCGGGTCGTAGAAATTCTCCGCCACGAGCATCCTGCCGCCAAGGGTGTAATGGGCCTTGCGAAGGACCTTTCCCAAGGGGATGTTCTTCTCTTTGTCGTTCCGGGAGAAAATGACCCCGTCTTTCATATCGAGCGCATCGACCGGTTCACTTAAGGTCTTCGCGGCTATATCCATGATCTGTGCCTTTATCTTTTGCGCCGCCCCGAGTGCCGAATTCCCTGCCACGAATGTCGTCCTGCTGGCATGGACGCCGACATCCCACGGACATACATCGGTATCGTTGTTGATGACATTGATATCATCGATGCTGACACCGAGCACCTCCGCGACTATCTGGGCAATGATGGTGTCCGATCCCTGCCCGATCTCGGACGACCCGGTTATGACGTCGACCTTGCCGTTATCGTCGACCTTGATGATGGTCCCGCAGCCGTCGGATTTATACACGCGCGCAGCACCGCCGACGTGTATGAGCGATGCCATTCCTACGCCCCTACCGTCCCCCCTGCCGCACTTATTTTTCCAGTCGAGCCTTTTTACGACCTCATCTATGCATTCCTTCATCCCGCACGAGGTGATGCGGAAATTCTGCGGGGTCACCTCCCCTGGTTCATTTGCATTGATCCGCCTGATCTCGACCGGATCGACACCGGCCTTTTCCGCAAGCTGGTCGAGACATGACTCTATGGCAAACGTTGCCTGTGGGTTCCCGTACCCCCTGAACGCCTGGCTGTACGTGTTGTTCGTGTACACACATTTTGCGGTGTACTTGACGTTGGGGACCTTGTACAGGGACGAGATGGGCACCATCATGACGGACGGAGTGGTTGCGCCCCACGACGTATAGGCGCCGTTGTCGAGCACCATCTCGATCTCGCGGAATGTGAGTTTCCCGTCTTTGTCGCATCCCTGCGATATCTTTGTGATCGTCGGCTGACGGGGGGATGTTGCGAGGAATTCCTCCTCGCGCGAGAAGACCAGCTTGACGGGCCGCCTCGTCTTAAGTGCAAGAAGAATTGCAATGTATTCATAGGCATAGGTATCGAGCTTGCTCCCGAACCCGCCGCCGATGGTGGTCTGTACGATCCTTACCCGCCTGTTCTTCAATCCGAATGCCTTAAGCGCCTCGAGGAAATCATTCTGGGCGAGCGACGGGATCTGCGTGTTCGAGTACATCGTGAGGTTGTTCCCCACATCGAACGATGCGACACAACCGCTCGTGCCGAGACAGCAGTGTGTCACCCACTGTGTCGTGAATGAATCCTCTGCAATAAACGCGGAGTCCTTCCTTGAAGCCTCGACATCCCCATGGACAAACTTCCAGGGAAGCTTGAGGACATTCGATTTTAATTCTTCGTGGATCAGCGAGGCCCCTTCCTGCATTGCCTCCAGGGGGTCGAAGATCCCCGGTAATTCCTCATATTCGACGTCGATAAGGTCAATGGCCTCTTCGGCGACCTCCTGACTTATCGCTGCCACGGCGGCGATCTCATCTCGCGTCGACAACACCTTGCCCGATTTCAGGGGCGGGTTGTCTTTCATGAAACCGAACTTGAAATTGTTAGGAACGTCAGCGCCGGTAAGAACGGCTTTCACGCCCGGCAGTGCGGCTGCCCTCGAAGTGTCCAGCTTGAGTATCCTGGCATGAGGGTACTTGCTGTAAAGGATCTTACCGTGCAGCATGCCGGGAAGCTTAAGGTCCTGGATATAGATCGCCTCGCCCGTCGCCTTCAAGGGCGCATCTTTTTTGGGTATTCTTTTTCCAACAAATTTCAGTCCGTCCATGGTCACCTCCCCCCGGCAGCGGATCTTATGGCATCGGTGATCTTTACGTAACCCGTGCATCTGCAGAGGTTGCCCTCTATGCTCTCCTTGATCTCATCTTCCGTCGGTTTCGGCTTCCGGTCGAGAAGGGCCTTTGCCGACATGATCATGCCGGGGATGCAGAAACCGCACTGCACCGCTCCTTCATCCACGAATGCCTTCTGGATCGGGTCAAGTTCCCCATCCTTCGTCATAAGACCTTCGATCGTAAGGATATTTCTTCCTTCTGCCTCCATCACGGGATACAGGCAGGAATTGACCGCCTGGCCGTCGATTATGACCGTACATGCGCCGCATTCCCCATACCCACAGCCTTCCTTGGTGCCGGTCATCTCGAGGACCTCCCGCAGAACGTAAAGAAGGGTCCATTTGGGATCGGCTTCAATAGCTATCTTCTCATTGTTCACAATGAAGGTGATCTCTTTTTTCATTTTCCCCTCCTTACCACAGTCTTTCCGGCCAGATCGTGTCATCGGGCCTGATAATGCGGTCAACCACTCTCAATATCGCGCGCTTCGTCAGCACTTTTACCATGTCCCTACGATACCACGCCTCACCGCGTATGCTGTCGCGGGGCTGGCATTCCGAGGCGGCTATCTCGCCGATCTCTTGAAGGAGAACCTCCGAGATAACCCTGCCTTTGAGTGCTCCTTCAGCCTTCTTCGCACGCATGGGACGCGGGGCAACGACGCCCATCGCTATGCGAACGTCCTCGCAGACAAGCTTCTCGTCTTCAAATCTTTTGAGGATGTCGGAAATATTCTCGATGCCGCAGAGAGCATCCCTGCAACCGATCTGATCTCCGTCGATCCTGATGGTCACACGGGCCGCAACGCCGAGCATCGGAAGGTCCATCGCCTGGCGCCGCGTATGCTTGATGTACGCGGACCCCGTTCTCTCGTTAAAGGCGGGCATCTCGAATCCCTTTACAATCTCCCCCGGTCGAAGTGCTACCCTGTTGGGACCAAGGAAAAATTCATCGATCGGCACCGAACGCTCACCGTTCTTTCCCGCCATGACAACACGTGCATCGAGGACAAGGAGCGGACACGCGGTGTCCGCAGACGGTGCGGCGTTGCAGATATTTCCGCCCATGGTCGCGATATTGCGGATCTGCAGGGACCCGACCTTGCTTGTCGCATCCGCGAGCGCGGTGTACTTTGTCTGTATGA
This sequence comes from Deltaproteobacteria bacterium UBA5329, assembly GCA_002408185.1. GTDB lineage: Bacteria > Desulfobacterota > Syntrophorhabdia > Syntrophorhabdales > Syntrophorhabdaceae > Delta-02. The sequence goes on along the minus strand of DHQV01000002.1, from coordinate 72,019 downwards.
TGTCATTCTTCGCTATTGCGTTATGTGTAACTCCGCTTCCAATGGCAAGGCCGGACGATGTATCGAGATAGGCAAGGTCTCCAATGTTGCGCAGCGAGATAAGGCACCCGGGAGAAAGTTTCCTCTGCCGGATGAGGACCATAACATCCGTGCCGCCGGCGATATATACCCCTTTTCCGCCGGACTCCTCCATCAAGGCCATAGCTTCAGCAATGCTTTCGGGCTTGTAATACTCGAAGCTCCCCATAACCCCTCCTGTTGTGATCCCCAAAAATTTGAGGACCTATGTATCTCTCTCGTCGAATACGCGTTTTGTCTTGCGTTCCGACCGCGGAAGCGACCCGTAATCCTCGACCTCCACGTCGCAGCTCACAAGGATCTGCTTTTTGATCTCTTTTTCGATAGCTTTGCGAATATGTTTGTCGGCATCGTGCGACCTACTCAATCCCTGCGCACGTTCCACCCTTACCGTCATATGGTCTTTTCCGCCTTTTTCCTTTCTGTAAAGGCGGACCTGGTATTCACTTCCGACGTCTTTCATATGCGACAATATCTGGTCGATATGACTCGGATAGATATTGACGGCCCGGAAAATGAACATATCATCACTGCGGCCGAGTATCCTGTCGTGGCGCGGCATCATGCTCCCGCAGGGGCATTCGTCCGTCATAATCCTTGTCAGGTCGCGCGTACGGTAGCGGATGAGCGGGACCCCCTCCTTGCGCAGCGTCGTCACGACCATTTCACCGACCTCTCCGTCGGGGACGGGCTTAAGTGTTTCCGGATGGAGGATCTCGAGAATGTAATAGTCGGCCCAATAATGAATTCCGGTGTGGTACCTGCAGTCGAGTCCCGTACCCGGGCCATAGAGTTCCGTCATTCCGGGGATATCATAAAGCTGGTCATACGCCACACCCGATAATTCGGATATCCTCTGTCGCATGGCATCGCTTGCCCGCTCCGAACCGAAGATCATTTTGTTAAGGGAGATCTTTCCGCGCAGCCCGCGCTCCTCTATTAGCTCGGCCATAAGAAGCCCCATCGACGCCGTGCAGGTCATGACGGTTGTGCCGAAATCCTCCAGGAACTGGCACTGCATGTCGGTATTGCCGGGGCCGATCGGGATGGACATTGCCCCGAAGCGCTCGCAGCCGTTCTGGAATCCCCAGCCTGCGGTCCAGACACCGTATCCGACTGCGATCTGCACCCTGTCTTCAGGGGTGCAATCCGCGTAAGAGTAACACCGGGCGAACATATTGGCCCAATCCTCTATATCATTTGCCGTATAGCAGAGCACCTTGCGTTTTCCCGTCGTTCCGCTCGATGCGTGGATACGGACGACCTTTTCGAAGGGCGCGCTCCTCAAGGGAAAAGGATATCCTTCCTGAAGGTCCTTGCTCGTTGTAAAAGGCAGTTTATGTATGTCGGAAAGGGATTTTATTGCGTCAGGTGTAATACCGGCCTCCTCGAGTTTTCTGCGATAATGCTCGGAGCCGTTGTATGCGTGTTCGACTGTCCATTTAAGCCCGTTGAGTTGGAGTTGTTTCAGTTCCTTTTCAGATCTCACCTTGCTGTCAAATGGCCGTTCCATGATGACCTCCTCCTGATCATGACATTTTTAACTTTTTCTCATTGTCTCAAGTTTCGCGTTTCCTCCTCGTCGATCTCAAGCGTCGCCGGATCGATCGCCACCTTGTAGTCTGACCGCGCGTTATCGAGGCTCACATAACCTTGAATGACATCATTTAGCACAAGCGCCGGGTCGCGCTCGGACGGATCACCGTAACCGCCTCCGCCCGGGGCATCGATGGTGACAACATCGCCCGGTTTGAGTTGCGTCAGACCGTATGAGTTCCCCGGTTCACCGTTTACGAGAAACTGTGCCTTTGCACCCGGTTTGCCCCCAAAAAGCCCCTCGGCAGGGTAGATGTAACGGCCGGCCTGGATGCCCAAGTTGACAGGAGGCATCGGAGAATACTCGTCATCGGGAATCCGGAAGACCTCACGTTTGCCGAGCCCACCCTTCATTCTCCCAATACCGCCCGAATCGGACAATATCTCGCGCTTTTCGACAATAAGCGGGGTATCGCTTTCAAATATCTCCACCGGGGTGTTCGCGCCGTTGGCCGGGAAGATATATACGTAATTGCCGTCATTACGCGCACCCGCTCCCATACCGCCACCCCGTATGATGACGCTATGCCATGGCCGGGCGTCCTTTCTCTTTCCGTAAAAGACGTTCATTGCCGCCGGCGTCCCTCCCGATGCCGCAATGACCTTATCCGGCAGCACGTCGGACAATGCCCGGTAGATGACCTCTGTCAGGAAATGGCCGACTCCCATCCGGGCCGCCACGGCCGCGGGGAACTTGCAGTTTATCACGGTCCCCTCTGGTGCCGTCAGTACTATGGGCCGGGCGCATCCTTCGTTGTTCGGTATGTCGGGAGCAAACATACTCTTGATGGCCATGAACACGTAGGCGTAAGTAAAATTGTATACCACATTCCCACCCCAGTTCACCTGTCCGGACGAACCATCGAGATCGACGAGAATATCGCTCCCCTTGATCTCTACCTTCGCCTCGATAATGATATCATTATTGCCTTTCATCTGCTCGATAATTCCACGCGTGCGATAAACACCGTCAGGGATTTTTTCAATCTCTTCCCGCATGCTTTTTTCCGTGAGCCCGATGATCTGGTCGGCAAGGTCGTCGAGGTTATCGAGGCCGCTCTCCTTAAGCATCTGGCATATCTTTTCACCGCACACATGGTTCGCCGCGATCTGCGAGCGGATGTCACCGATCACCTCGTCCGGTGTCCTGACATTCCAGCGGATAACGTCGAGCACCGACTCGTTCAAAACCCCTTTGTCATAGAGCTTTACGAGGGGTATGAAAAGCCCCTCCTCAAAAACATCATGGTTGTCGGAGGCCACGCGCCCGCCGATATCGGAATGGTGAAAGACGCAGGCGGTGAATGCCACCAGTTTGTCCTTGTAAAAGATCGGGCTCATGACGCACACATCGTTGAGATGCCCGGCAAGCGCCCACGGGTCGTTCGTGATGAACACGTCCCCCGGACTGTAATATTCCGGCGGGAATTTTTTGACAAGGTTCTTGATCCCGAGCGCCATCGCCCCGGACTGGCCCGGTGTGGCGAAAGTCCCCTGGGCCAGTTCGCGCCCAAAGCGGTCGGTGAACATACAGGTATAATCGTGGGCATCGCGGAGAAGGCTTGAAAATGCGGTCCGCGCAACGCTGCCGTCCGCTTCGTCAACGATGGATATGAGGCGCCGCCATAATATTTCCAGCGTGATAGGGTCGAATGCTCGTGCCATCACAACACCTCCTTCATATCTATCCAGAGGAACCCGTAATCATCCACTGAGACGTGGGAGCCTTCCCCGACGATAAGGGTCGATTCCTTTTCCTCGATTATTGCAGGACCGGGAAACCGGGCCGACGGATAAAGGCTGTAGCGGTCGTAAACGGTAAATGGGACAAAGCCTTTTGACACCGGGGAATACGCGAGGCGTTCCCCCTTGACCGCACTATCGAGGGTCTTGCCAGCCCCGTCTATCTTCGGCAACTGCAGCAGTTTTTCCGGAAGGCTCGCCCTGACCTTGAAATTGATGAACTCGACCTCCGAGTCTGGGTATGTCCGGCCGTATAACTTCTCATAGGCGGTGTCGAAGAAGCGCCTGACCGCGCCTTTCTCTGTCTTTGTAAAGTCTCCGTCCGGCACCCCGATGTTCATCTCGGAGCCCTGGCCGACAAACCGCATATCGACCGTCCTCTCGAACCGGATGACGTCGCCGCTTGCCTCTTTCTTCAGTATCTGTCCAGCATCGGCCTCGAGCTTCCGGAAGATATCCTCTATCTCGGCAAACGACGCATCTCTCAGCGAGACCTTGTGGCTCCTCAAGAGGTCGAATGCGCGCGGCGCGGTGAAAAATCCCATTGCGGAGCCAAC
>DHQV01000002.1:65426-67922 GCA_002408185.1 Deltaproteobacteria bacterium UBA5329 | reverse complement strand
CAACACCTGCGTTGGGTGGTATCAGCATCCTGGGAGACCCCAGTTTCTTCGCCAGACCATAGGCGTGGACAGGGCCCGCGCCGCCGAATGCAGCGATGGTCACGATCTTCGGGTTGCCGCCCTTTTCGGCGATATGAGTCTTCGCGGCCGCCGCCATTGTTTCATTTATAAGGTCATGGATGCCCCAGACCGCCTGGATGAAGGAAACGCCGAGCGGCTTTGCAATCTTTTCCTCGACGCCGCGGCGAGCGGCCTCCTTGTCGAGCTTCATCGTACCGCCGAGGAAATAGTTTTCATCGAGATACCCCAGCAGAAGGTCGGCATCGGTTACGCACGGCCGTGTCCCCCCCCTGCCGTAGCAGATCGGCCCGGGGTCAGCACCGGAGCTCTCGGGGCCCACCTGGAGTGTGCCGAGCTTGCTCACCTTCGCTATCGAGCCGCCTCCCGCCCCGATCTCCATGAGGTCGACGACCGGGACCTGGATGGTGAGCCCGCTCCCCTTCATGAACCTCTGGACGCGGCCCACCTCGAAGGTCGGGACGACGCCCGCGACGCCCTTCTGGATAAGACACGATTTTGCCGTGGTCCCGCCCATGTCGAAGCAGAACATCTCCGGGATATTGAAGTGCTTGCCGTAATACTGGCCTGCTATGACGGCCGCAGTCGGCCCCGATTCGATGATCCTGACGGGGAACTGCGCGGCGGTATCGACGGACGTGACGCCACCCGACGACAGCATGATAAAGAGCTTGCCGGTAAAGCCGATCGACTGCAGGCGCCCGGACAGTTTCGACAGGTAACGGCCGGTAAGCGGTTTGACATACGCGTTCGTGACCGTTGTGCTCGTCCTTTCGTATTCCTTGATCTGCGGAAGGACATGGTATGAGATCGACGTCGAGATGCCCGGCGCCTCCTTCTCGATCAACTCCTCGATCATCCGCTCGTGGACAGGGTTCTCGAATGAATTGATAAGGCACACTGCGATGGATTCGACACCCATATCTAGGAGTTTCCTGATGACGCTCCGCGCATCCTCCGGATCGAGCGGCCTCAAGACCGTGCCGTCGCTGCGGATGCGTTCGTCAACCTCGAGGCGGTATCTCCTCGGGATGAGCGGTTCGGGGAATTCGGCGAAGATGTCGTACGGCGCGTACCGGATCTCCCGCCCAATCTCCAGGATGTCCCGGAAGCCTTTCGTGGTGATAAGGCCGGTCCGCGCACCCTTTCTCTCGATGATGGAATTTATGACAAGCGTCGTTCCATGGATGATCTCGTCCAACTTCCCCACAAAATCTGGTGTCGCCTTTTCGAGGGCGCGTATCCCCTCTTCGACCGCATCCGACGGGTCACGCGGCGTTGTCAGGCACTTGCCGGTCATGATCTCCCCGGTCTCATCGTTTAGCAAAACGAAATCTGTGAACGTTCCCCCTATATCACACCCGAGCCGGTAAAACCTCTCTTGCATAACTGCCCCCTTTTTAAACCGTACCCCTGACCGTCATTCCGGCAAAAGCCGGAATGACCGGTGGGGTGGACACCTTGGGCTTCCTCACCCAAACGAACTCCACCAGAATGACGGGCTGGACTCCCACGGCATACCTCCATTCGTGCCCTTGCTAGAACAACCCCGGTTCCTGGAACTCGCCGAAGACGTCGCGGAAGACCCGCGCCATTTCCCCGACCGTCGCATAGGTCTTGCAACATTCGACAAGGCAAGGCATGACATTCTTTCCCGCCCTCGTTCCTGCCTCCAATTCCTTGAGCGTGCGCTTGACGTCGGCATCGCTTCTTTCCCGCCTGAGTTCCTTCAACGCGGCGATCTGCTTTTCGGCCGACTCTCCCGTATATTCGTGAAGCTCGACCTCCATCGGCTCGCCTTCCGTGTAAATGTTGAGACCAACCTTCTTCAATTCCCCGGACTGGAGCCCTTTTTCATATGCGTATGCCTGCTGCGAGACAAGGCGCTGGACATATCCCGTAGCCACGGCCTGAACGATCCCGCCGATCTTTTCGATCTTGGCCATCTCTTCTTCGATCTTCGTCTCCATCTCCTTCGTGATCGTTTCGATGAAGTAGCTTCCGGCGAGCGGGTCGACCGTGTCGCGGAGGCCTATCTCATCCATGAGAAGCTGCAATGTGCGAAGCGATATGATAGCGGAATGCGGCGTCGGGATCGTGTAGGCCTCATCGTAGCTGCAAAGGGCAATGGTCTGTGCCCCTGCCAGCGCCGCGGACAGCGCATAATATGCTCCGCGCATGATATTGTTCTCAGGCTGCGCTTTTGTGAGGCCGTAACCGCCGCCGCCAAAAAGACCGCGCAGGTACATGTTCGAATCCTTCTTCACCCCGTATTTTTCCTTGAGGTTGCGCGCCCAGAGCTTGCGTGCCGCACGGAACTTTGCGACCTGTTCCCAGATATTCCCGAAGACGTTCAGGTTAAAGGAAAACCGGCCAACGAAATCATCGACGTCGTATCCTCGCTTGAGCACATTATCG
>DHQV01000002.1:62375-65345 GCA_002408185.1 Deltaproteobacteria bacterium UBA5329 | reverse complement strand
CGCTTGAGCACATTATCGATATACGCGTTTGCGATCAATATCGCGTACCCGATCTCCTGTGCCGGCGTTGCGCCCGATTCCCTGATATGGTAACCGCATATGCTGACCGGGTTCGTTCTCGGCAGCGTCGTCATCGAGTACTCGATAGTGTCCCCGATAAGGTTTACTGCAGGTTCGACGGGAAATATCCACGAACCCCTGCCGATCATTTCCTTCAGGATATCGTTCTGCGGGGTCGCCGATATTTTCTTCGGGTCAAACCCGTATTTTTCGGCAACGGCCTGGTACATTGCAAGCATGATTGATGCCACTGCATTTATCGTGAGGCCCGACCCTATCTTTTCAAGATCGATGCCCTTGAACGCTATCTCGAAGTCACGCAGAGAATCGATAGCCATGCCAACCCTTCCAACCTCACCCTCGGCCATGGGGTCGTCCGAATCATAGCCCATCTGCGTCGGCAGGTCGAACGCCACGTTAAGCCCGGTCTGCCCGTGTGATATCATCAATTTGAACCGCTCGTTCGACTCCTCGGGTGTGCCGAAACCCGTGTACTGCCGCGTCGTCCATGCTCTCGAGCGGAACCCCTCGGGGTGTATACCGCGTGTGAACGGGTACTGTCCCGGAGCGGCAAGGTCCTTCTCATAGGAAAACCCGACATGCTCTAAGTCTGCAGGCCCATAGCACGCCTTGACGTGTATTCCGGACTGCAGTTCAACGTCGGTGATCCGATCTTTTTCGTCTTTTGTATATTTGGCTACACCCATGTAATGCCTCCTCAGGACTTCTTCACGTTTTCTTTGATAAAAGTGGTGATCTCGGAAAACGGCGTACCGCCTGGAAATACCCCCTCGACTCCCAGTTCCTTGAGCTTCGGGATATCACGGTTCGGTATGACCCCGCCGACAACGACCATCTTGTCATCGATGCCCTCTTCCTTCGCTCTCTTTATCAGTTTTTCCGTGATAGGGATATGCGCGCCGCTCATGATCGACAGTCCGATCACGTCTACATCCTCCTGAACCGCTATCCGTATTATCTGATCGACCGTCTTGTGAAGCCCGGTATATATCACTTCCATACCCGCTTCCTTCAAGGCGTGGGCAACCACTTTCGCCCCGCGGTCATGCCCGTCCAAACCCGGCTTCGCTACCAAGACTTTAATGGGCCTCGTATTCAAGGGTGCCTCCTTCGTGTGTATCTTTGTTTCTGTGCCAGTTACACCGTTTTGCCTGAGTCAAGTTCCTGGATGATGATGTCCATCCCCCGGAGAATATGTTTTCTCACCAGCTGTTCAACCTTTTTCTTATCCTTCAGGCGCATTGCCCTTACCATGTCCTCATGGTCATGCAGGGAGACCTGCGCATAGTGCTCGGACGCAAGGAGCGGCCTGCGATAGCGGTGGATCACATCCCTGAAACTGTTTATCAACGAATAGAGCCTGGCGCTTCCCGCAGCCTTGTAAATGATCTCATGGAACTGGCTGTTAAGCTGCATCAGCTTGTCGGTATTGTTCCCCTTCCTTTCGAGGGTCGCCCTGTAGGCTCGTATGCTGTCCTCGAGCTTTTTCAGGATATCATCGTCTATATGCTCTGTCGCAAGGTACGCGGCGTAGCTTTCGAGTAGCGCCCGAATCCCGAGCGTTTCTTCGATCTCCTTGCGGCTCAGGCCCTTTACGACGAATCCGCGCACCCCGGACCTCTCCACGAGGCCTTCCTGCTCCAGTTTCTTGACTGCCTCCCGCACCGGGACCCTGCTTACCTCCATCAACGCGGAAAGCTGGTTCTCTATCAGCCTCTGCCCGGGGGGGATGTCGCCTTTAACGATAGCCTCCTTCAGGTAATCATATGCGATGTCTCCCATGGAACGCGGTTTACCGAGCGCCCGGATGCCCTTGAGGGGCGCTACCTTCGGTGGTGCCTTTTTCGAACTATCCATTGTGTACTCCCCACTGTTATCCATATCTGTATTGAACCCCATATTCCCCTGAGGGGTAATCCCATTTGATCGAGCCATACGTGCAGGCGATAAGGCACGTCCCGCATTCAAGGCAACCGGCGTATTCAACAACCATTTCGCCGGTCTCTTCATTCCTGGAGTAAAGGTGCGCCGGGCATACCCTGATGCACATGCGCTCCTTGCAACCCGCGCAGATCGACTGGTTGAGCAGGATATGGCTCTTCACGTCATTCTTTATTGCGTTGAGGGCGATCTTTTCCTCTACTTTCTTTGTCATAGTTTCCTCGCGGCAAGAAGGTCTTTTATGGTGTCAATATTGAGGACATATTTTTTTGCGACACGTTTGGCCGACGCGTAAAGACCTTCTTTCGGCCCGTCGTCTATCGTGAACAATTCATCGAAAAGCTCGCAGATAAAGCGGGGATACACGGTGAAGAGCCTCTGCCTGTCAAGGACTTCCCGCGCATTCCTGAACGTTTCCATATCCGGTAGCACGAAGCTTTCCCGCAATCTCTTTTCATACCCCGAAAGCGTGGTTGCGGATGTATCGTTTTGGTTGAGGGCCTCTATCGCCGTTTCGGCGGCCATCACACCCGATGCGATGGCAAACTCCATGCCCCTGACGGTCAACCCGAGATTGAGTGCAAAACCCGCCGCATCACCCGCGATGAGCATGCCTCCCGCCACAAGCTTCGGCATCGTGCCGATCCCTGCCTCGGATATGATATGGGCTGAATACTCCTTCAGTTCACCCCCCTTGATAAAACGGCGGATCTCGGGCCGTCCGGTAAACGATTCCATGAGCGACGGCGCGTCGAGCCCGTGGTCGTTCGATGCGAGCTGGTGTATCCCGAGGACGAGGCCCACCGACAGTGTATCGCGGTTCGTATAAAGAAAGCCCCCGCCGAACATGCCCTGAGTAACGGAACCCATGTAAAGACCGGCGGCGCCTTCGTCATTCTCGAGGCCAAAGCGGTCCTCGATCACCTTCTCGTCAAGCTGGTATATCTC
>DHQV01000002.1:58738-62261 GCA_002408185.1 Deltaproteobacteria bacterium UBA5329 | reverse complement strand
CGGCCTGCTCAGCCATAAACGACAGGGCCCCGTCGGCGGCAATGACGACGTGTGCGCCGATCTCTTCGGGCCCAGACTTGATCCCCGCCACTTTCCCGTCCTCCCAGAGAAGGCTTTCGACCTTCTTTTTGGGGATGATAAATGCACCCTTCGCCGCTGCCTGGTCCGCGAACCAGCTGTCAAACCTTGCCCTCAGGACCGTATAGCTCATGTACGGTCCCTGCCGCCACTTCTTATTCGTATATTCACATGACAGCGCGCTGGTATCGTCGAGGACTGTGACCATCTCCTTCACGACATGACGCTCGAACGGGGCGGAATCCATGATCTCGGGCAGGTACTTCCGGACAGGGCCGACATAAATCCGTCCTCCGGTCACATTCTTGCTTCCGGGCGCATCGCCGCGCTCGAGGAGGATCACCTGTTTTCCCGCCTCTGCAAGTTTATATGCGGCAGAAAGGCCCGCAAGGCCGCCCCCGACCACGATGGCATCTATCTTATCCATTATGACCTTTCCTTGCGCTTTTTGATCTCTTCGATCATAGCCGGAAGCACATCGAAAAGATCACCAACGATCCCGTAGTTGGCATAATTGAAGATGATCGCATTGGGATCGCGGTTTATCGCGACAACGACCCTTGACGTATCCATTCCCATGATATGGTGAATGGCGCCGGATATGCCGGCACCGATATAAAGCTTCGGCGATACCGTCTTTCCGCTTTTTCCTACCTGGTCGGCCTGGCCGCGCCATCTGGCGTCGACGACCGATCGGGTAGCCCCGACTGTAGCCCCGATAAGGCCTGCAAGGTCTTCGATAAGCTTGAAATTCTCGGCGGCCTTGAGGCCCCTTCCGCCGGCCACGACAAGGTCGGCTTCCGTAAGGTCGACCGCGCCTGACTTCGCTTCGCCCCGGCGCACCAGCGTTGTGTGGATAGTGCCGTCGGGAACCCCGGCTGTTCTTTCGACATATTCCCCCTCGATCCCCTCAGGCATCTCCATGGCAAAGCTATTGGGCCTCATAGTCACAACGATAGGAGATTGCGCGAACGAAACCTCCGCAAACACCTTGCCGCCGAACTGGGGCCGGATAAACGTAAGCGGGTCATTGTCCCAGTTCGCCGCCGTCGCATCGGATATCATTCCGGCTTCAAGGATGACTGCTGCGCGGGGAAGGAAATCCCGCCCGATACCGGTCGCCCCTGCCATGACCATCTTTGCCCCGATCTCCCTCGCATATCCTGAAAGTGCATACGCATATCCTTCCGGGCTGTACGAGGCAAGAGAGGCATCGGTAAAATGGACGAGCTTGCTGGTTGAGGCAAGAAGCCTGTCCTTAAGGGCCAGGGTCAGCGGTCCGAAGCATACGGCCTCGACCGCAAATTTGCCGCCCGCTGAAAGCCGCGCCCCCTCGCACAATAATTCCATGGAGGCTTTTCTGACCTCATCACCTTTCGTTTCGACGAATATAATGATAGTGTCCATGATGAGCCTCCCTATATGACCCTTTCGACATCTGCAAGGATCCGTACGATCTCTGCCGCAGCCTGCGCGGGCTCCCCTTCGATAAACTGCACAGCCGGTCGCTTCTTCGGTGGCAGGTATCTCAGGACGGTCGTCTTAGGCTGCATATCCTTCGCAATCCCCAGGTCTTCTATCGTGACCCTGGGTATCTGGACCTTCATCGCCTTCATAACGCCGGTAATGAGAGGGACCCGCGGTTCATTGAGGCCTTTCTGGGCCGTAAATATCGCAGGGAGTCCCACATCTATGACCTCCACAACACCTTCCAGGGCGGATTCGGCGGTCGCTTTGCCATTTGCGACATCGAGTTTCACGATGACCCCAATATGGGGTAACCCGAGAAACTGGGCCACCATCTGCGGCACTTCGCCGCGGTCCCGGTCAATGGCCTGCCGGCCGCACAGAATAATATCGAAGGTTTCTTTCTTGAGGGCCTGGCTCAATGCCATCGCCGTGTCATAGCCGTCACTCGCGGCAAACGACTCGTCCTCGATAAGAACCGCCTCGTCGGCGCCCATCGCGACGGCGGTACGCAGGACCTCTATGGCCTTCGGCCCGCCAAGGCAGATTGCCTTCACCGTCCCGCCATGCTTTTCTTTTAACCGCAGGGCTTCTTCAAGCGCGAATTCGTCGAAGAGGTTTAATGCAAACTTGGGCTCAATATTGAGGTCCTTCCCGCTTGCCGCTATCTCCACCAGGGTCTCCGGGTCCGGGACCTGTTTTATGAGAACAATCATGTTCATAACATTCCACCTCATTCACCTTTTACGATGAAGACAGCTCATGCTTTGCCGATCAGGAGGCGTCCCATAAAATCCTTCAGTATCTCGTGGGTGCCGCCTCCATAGAGAAGAAAACGCGCATCCCTGAAATGACGCTGCGGGTTGTATTCGTTGGCGAATGCGTTCGCTCCCCAGATCCTGGTCACTTCGTCCACGACCTTGCAGCATGTCTCTGTCGCAAACATCTTTGCCATCGCGGCCTCGATGCGGCTCGGCAGTTTCTCCTTCATTTTCCACGCTGCGGAATAGATAAGGAGCCTTGACGCCTCCATTTCAGTTGCCATATCCGCGAATTTCGCCCTGATAAGTTGGTAATTACCGATCGGTTTCCCGAATGCTATTCTCTTGCGGGCATATACAAGCCCCTCATCATAGGCGGCCTGGGCGATACCCATTGCCATGGCACCTGTCATGACGCGGACCTCGTCAAGGATCTCCCCGAGGTACTCGATGCCCTTATTCAATTCCGCACCAAGCAGGTTTTCCTCCGGTATCCTGACATCGTCAAAGACGAGTTCGCCTGTAATGGTGCCGCGGCAGCCCAGTTTGTCGAGCACCTGTCCCGGGGAAAATCCGGGTGTCCCTTTTTCAACGAGAAAAAAATTGAGGCCCTTCGCGCCAAGCGAAGGGTCGGTCGTCGCAAGTACGGTTGCAAAATCGGCAATGGGGCCGTTCGTTATCCACATCTTTGTGCCGTTTATGACCCACTCGCTGCCGTCTTTTTTTGCAGTTGTCCGCGTTGCTGCCAGATCGGAACCCGACTGGTCTTCCGTAAAACACATCGTCGTGACCTTTTCCCCACTCATGGCGGGGTAAAGGCAGCGCTCCTTTATGGCTTCGGACCCGAAACGGTACACAAAATAAGTCCCCATCAGGATATTCATGATGACACTCTGGGCAAAACCTACCGAACCGCGAGCGATCTGTTCATAGAAGATCATTGCCGTTACGGGGTCGGCGTTCATCCCCCCTATTTCCTCGGGATACCTAAGACCCAGGTACCCGAGCTTCGTAAAATCCTTCCACAATTCCCAGGGGAACTCATCCTTCTCGTCGATCTCTCGCGCCCTGGGCACGACCATCTTATCGACCGTATCAGTTATGATCTTCTTGAAGAATTCCTGCTCCTCCGTAAAGGCAAAATTCATAAACCCCTCCTTCAGTTGATCTCGAAATCGGATCTTTTCATTGTGTACTTTGCAATGAGAGTCTTTAAT
>DHQV01000002.1:3333-58649 GCA_002408185.1 Deltaproteobacteria bacterium UBA5329 | reverse complement strand
TTAATATCTCCGACGTCCCGCCGCCGAAAAGCAGGAACCGGCCGTCGCGAAAATACCGCTGTGCCGGGTATTCCTGGGCCAGCCCGTATGCGCCATGTATCCGCGATACCTCGTCGACGACGTAACAGGCGGTTTCCGTCGAATAGAATTTTGCCATGGCTGCCTCTTTTCCCGTCAACTTTCCCTTATCCTTGAGCCATGCCGCATTATAGGTCAAAAGCTCGGACGCCTTGATCCGCACCTCCATCTCGGCGATCTTTTCTTCAATAAGCTGAAACTTGCCGATCGGCCTTCCGAATGCCTCGCGCTGCCGCGCATAATTAAGGCCCGCCACGAACGCGCTTTTGGCAAGACCAACCCCTAAGCCCGCGATCATGATCCGGATCTCGCTCAATATGTCATTGAGATATTTGGCGCCCTTCCCTTCTTCTCCCATGAGGCTTGTCGCAGGAACCTGGCAATCGTCAAAGATGAGCTCAATTGTCGCTGCGCCGCGGGCCGACATCTTTTCGATCTTCTGTCCCATCGAAAAACCTGGCGTGCCCTTCTCGACGAGGAAAAAACCTATTCCTCCCAGCCTTTTTCCCGGATCGGTCGTTGCCGCAACCGTCACAAAATCTGCGACATCGCCGTCCGTAATCCACAGCTTACGGCCCGTCAGTATATATCCCCGCTCATTCTTCACCGCCCGGGTCTTGATACCGCCAAGGTCGGACCCGCAGTCGGGCTCGGTGAGCGCTATCGTACCGATCTTATCCCCCTTTATTGCAGGGATAAGATATTTTCTTCTCTGTTCATCATTGCCAAACCTGAATATGAAATCGGTCCCCATGAGACACTGCATCGTAACGATGGCCGCAAACCCGATCGAAACCCGCGCAAGTTCCTCGGCCAGTATGGTGAAGGATACGCAGTCGGCCTCCATGCCACCGATATCCGACGGGTAGCGTATTCCGTAATACCCGAGGGCACCGAGCTCGCGAAACAGTTCTCCCGGGAATACATCGCTTTTGTCGATCGAATCCGCGAACGGTGCGACAATGCGCCCGAGGGCGCGCGATACCTGTCCTTTGAAGAATCTCTGCTGTTCTGTCAATGAGAAGTCCATTCACGCTCCAACCTTTCAAGTATGATATGAACCGCACTGTACGGGTCTATCGTGCCGTTAAGGACCTCATGCGAGAGTTCTTTGAACACGTCATGCGCCGTTATCCGGCCCGATATTCTCTGCCACAGTTCCTCTTTCAGGAGGGCTGTAAGAAATGCCTCTAGATGCTCGGCCTTGCGCGAGGGGGCCTCACCCTTCCCCTCGATAGACAGACGATGAGATTCCACCGCATCCGCGAGGTCCGAGAGCCCCGCGCCGCTCACAGCCTCGGCAGGGATGACGGGAACATGCCATCCATTAGACCTCGTGCTGCGATCGACGGCAATGCCGATCTCCCGCAGGGCATCGTCCGCACCGGGTTTGTCCGATTTGTTGACGACTATGATATCCCCGATCTCCATGAGCCCTGCTTTAAAGAGCTGGATATCGTCGCCGTATTCGGGCGTGAATATCGTGATCACGGTGTCGCACAGGAAAAAAAGGTCCTTGTCCGCCTGGCCGGCACCTATACTTTCCATGATTATACAGTCCTTGCCGAGACCTTCCATGATGTAAGCGGCAGCGGCGGTCGCCTTTGCCACGCCTCCGGGAAACGCGCGATGGGCCATCGACCGGATAAAGATATTCCGCTCCTCAGCCCCCTTCATGCGCAGGCGGTCTCCAAGGAATGCCCCCTTCCCGCTCAAGCTTGACGGGTCGGTCGCGATGATCCCCACATTCTTTCCGCGGCGCGCCATTTCCTCGGCAAGCCGCCCGGCAAGCGTGCTCTTGCCCGCGCCTGCAGGGCCCGTGACGCCGATAATATGGGCATTACCGGACCGAGAAAAGAGAACGGCCAGTTCCCGGTACGCATCCGTGTCACCATTCTCTATACGGGTGATTAACCGGGCTGCGCTTTTTTCGTTTCCGCCCAGGATGTCATCTACGACACTCATGTATGCCTCTTTAAGGAGGTCGAGGCTATATGACTCCCTTTTCCTTTAACCCGGCCAGCTTCTCGTCTGAATATCCGATCTTACCGTAGATGTCGCTGTTATTTTCTCCGAACCGTGGAGGAAATGTCATTTCACGGTTCGACTCCTTGAGGAATTCCGTCATGAAGGGCGGCGGCGCCATCCAGATCCGCGTGCCCGTCTTCGGGTCTCTCGCGGAAAGCATCGCGTCTTTTACATGGACGTCCTCGATCACCTCTTCGATGGTATTGACCTTCGAAATGGCGATCGTCGCCCTGTTGCACATCTCGATCATTTCACCGGTGGCTTTGAGCCTCGTGCACGAATTTATGAGGTCATTCAGGTTCTTTACGTCAGCAATACGCCCCTTGTTTTTTTCATACTCGGGCTTCGCCAGTTTCTCAAAACCTGGAAGCCGGGTCATCGAGGCGAACTGGCGGTCATTTCCGACAGCAATGTAGACGTAACCGTCTTTCGTTTCGTAAACGGAGACAGGGGCAAAAAATTCATGGGTATTTCCCCGGCGCGTGATCTTGTTGCCGAACGATTTTGTGAGGGTGATCGGGACCGTGAGCCATGAAGTCGTCGACATGAACATCGAGACGTCTATACGGCTGCCCTCACCTGTCATTGCCCTCTCAACGAGCGCCTTCATGATGAGGCCGTAAGCGTGCTCGCTCGTACCCATGTCGGGAAGGGGAATACCGACAACCTGCGGGTCCTTGCCGGCCTCACCGGTCAATTCCATCAGTCCGCCGCGCGCCTGGAGGATAGGGTCATAGGCCGCCTCGTTGCTGTCCGGCCCGAAGCCGGTCAGGCCGACCCATATAATGTCCGGTTTGATCGAATTCAGCATGGCATAATCGATGCCAAGTTTTTCATAATTCCGAGGAAGCTGGTTCGTCGCAAAAATATCGACGTTGAGCTTAACGATCAGGTCTTTCAGGATATCTTTGCCTTCCGGCGCCCCCAGGTCGAGAGTGATGCATTTCTTGCCGGAGTTGATGGCCATGAAATATGAGTTCATCTTCTCTTCCCCGAGCCTGTTCTCGCCGATCATCCGGTTTGGGTCCCCGTATACCGGATGCTCGAGCTTGATTATGTTCATTCCGTCCATTGCGAGGCGATAACTGAGATAGGGTAGAACTGTTGCCTGTTCCAACGATAGCATTGTCATTTTCTTGAAAACATCCATCGAACCCTCCTTCAATGTATGCTGATGCCAGCATTAAAGTTTGATTGGCCAGCCAATGAAATGCAGATCGTTTTTCCCTTGACATCAAATCTATTGTATACAGTATACTCTTTAGATCAATATTAGTAAATGCGAAATTTGGTGTCAAGCTATATTTTTTTATTATTTTTTTCGATTGTCATTTTGGGGATTTTGTATACAATAGTAAATAAGACTTCGTATAGCTGCAGGTCGTAAGGGGAACAAGCTGGTATCAATACGAGAAACGTGACAAAAAAACGCTGGTTTTGTACGGGTGTCAGGGTGGAAGGTGGTGCCCTTAAAGGTCGATCATTTCGGACCG
Source organism: Deltaproteobacteria bacterium UBA5329 (assembly GCA_002408185.1). Taxonomy (GTDB): domain Bacteria; phylum Desulfobacterota; class Syntrophorhabdia; order Syntrophorhabdales; family Syntrophorhabdaceae; genus Delta-02. Next base: position 55,050 of record DHQV01000002.1, on the reverse strand, counting down.
GATCTGGTTTCACTTCGCGTCGTTCACTGCCATTCTGGTTTTTCATCTCCAGTTCATATTTAACCTCGGCCTTTTAGTAATTTGGTAAATTGTTTGAATGGCCCGGCACGGGCCGCAAAAAGAAAAGGGGGTCGTTATGAAGGGCAAGAAATCTCTGTTCATTATTGGTTTAGTTGTAGTACTTTTTGGAGCATTCCTTATCTGCAGCGGCAATCTTCAGAGCCAGACAAAGATAACATTGACCTATGCCAATTTCCCGCCGGCGAAGACCTTCCCCTGCGTTCAGATGGAACGGTGGGCAAAAGAGGTTGAAAAAAGGACGAAGGGCAAAGTAAAGGTGCAGACATTCCCGGGCGGCACGCTTCTGCCCGCCAAGAATATCTTCGACGGTGTGATCGCCGGCACCGCCGATATCGGCAACTTTGCAATGAGCTATCAACCCGGCCGTTTCCCGGTATCCGAGGCGATTGACCTGCCACTCGGGTTTACGAGCTCGAAAGCCGCTTCCCTCGCCCTCTACGACCTGATCGAGAAATATCCCCAGGAGTTCGAAAAAGTAAAATTGCTCACTCTTTTTACGTGCCCTCCCGCAGATTTTATGACCACAAAACCCGTCAAGTCCTTGAAGGACCTGAAGGGAATGGAGCTTCGGGTATCCGGCACTGGTGCCGAAGCCGTCAAAAAGCTTGGTGCCATTCCCATCGCGATGCCCCAGTCCGACACCCCTGAGGCTCTCCAGAAAGGTGTTGTAAAGGGCGTCGTCTCATCGATGGAGATCCTCCAGGACTTCAACTTCGCGGCATATACACCCTATGCGACAGAAACAAACCTTTTCGTCGTTACGTTTGCTGTTGTGATGAACAAGGAAAAATGGAATTCTCTCCCCGCCGATGTCAAGAAGGTACTGAATGACTTAAGGCGCGAACAGGCGGAATGGACCGGTAAATATGTCGACGACCACGTCACCGAGGCAGTGAAATGGTCGAAGGAGAAATACAAACTTGAGATCATCAAGCTTCCTGCCGCGGAGATGGCCGAGATCCCGAAACTCACAAGGCCCATGATCGACGATTATATCAAACGCATGAACACCAAAGGCCTTCCCGGAGACAAGATCATCAAGGACGCTTATATGCTCAGGGACAAATACGAAAAACAGTTCAAGAATAAATGACCGTGAAACAATAAACCGGGGCCATGCATCTGGTCCCGGTTTATTCGACCCGATGCATGATGTATACAGTATACTCATTATCGGACTAGGACGTGAGGAGGGTATATGAAGTACCTGGACATGGTCAATAACTTCTTTAACAAGGTCCTGCTTTTTCTGGCCGGTATAGCCGTCCTCGCACTCATGCTGCTTGCAACCGGAAACGTGGTCTTAAGGATCTTTCACATGCCGTTCAGGGGAACATACGAGATTGTCTCTTTCCTGGGAGCCGTCGTCATTGCCTTTGCCCTTGGCTACACACAGAAGAGAAGAGACAATATTGTCGTCGATATCCTTACCGACAAGTTTCCCGATGCGATAAAAGAAACCATTGACAAGGTGGCCAGTATCGCAATGACGATCTTCTTCGGTATTGTGGCCTGGCAACTGTACATATGGGGCATGAAGATCATGGAATCATCCGAGGTCTCCGAGACACTCAAGATCATTTTCCATCCCTACATTTTCATGACAGCGGCCGGATTCATAATGCTTGCGGTTACTACATTTATCCAGTTTCTCAAAAACCTGTTCCACGAGGAGGACTAGGGATGGAGGGACCAATCGTTGGCGTATACGGCATTGTCATCATGTTCGCCACCCTGTTTCTCCTGCGGATACCCGCGGGTTTCACGATGGCGATCATCGGCTTCCTCGGCGTAGCATACGTTACAAACTTCAAGGCTGCCTTCGGGATGATCGGCGGGGATATGTGGGGTATTTTCTCGAATTACGGATTGACCGTCATCCCGATGTTCATCCTCGTCGGGGAATTCGTCCATTATGCCGGTTATAACAACGGCCTGTATAATGCGACGCATAAGTGGTTCGGCCATTATAAGGGAGGCCTCGCGATCACGACGATCATGGCCTGTGCGGCATTCTCGGCGATCAGCGGGAGCAATACCGCGACAGCGGCAACGATGAGCTCCGTCGCGATCCCCGAAATGAAGAAATACAACTATCACCCCATGCTCAACGCGGGGTCGGTCGCAGCAGGGGCGACACTGGGGGTCCTCATCCCTCCCAGCATCGTCCTTGTCGTGTATGGACTTTACACGGGCCAATCGATAGGGAAATTGTTCTTCGGAAATGTCATCCCGAGCGCTATCCTCACGGTCGCCATTGCATCCACAGTCGGCTACATCTGCTGGCGACATCCCGACTGGGGCCCCAAGGCGGAAAAGAGCACATGGCGCGAGCGTTTCAAGGCCCTGCCGGATATCATCGATATTCTCATCCTCTTCGCCATAATCATGTATGCCCTCTTTACGGGCGTCGTAACGGCCACAGAAGCGGCGGCGGCAAGCTGTACGCTGGCGCTCATCATCTGCCTGATACGGCGGAAATTATCGTGGGATGGTTTCATTAAATCGATCGTCGATACGCTTCGCATCTCGTGCCTCGTTTTCATGATCGTCGCAGGCGCCGTCATATTCGGGCGCTTCATAACGGTTACCCGGCTTCCGTTCGAGATCGCAGGATGGATCAGCGGGCTTGCCCTGCCGAACTGGATCCTGTTGTGGCTCATCATCCTCTGCTACATAGTGGGCGGGTGCGTTATGGATGCCCTAGCGTTCCTCCTTGTTTCCCTGCCGATCTTCTATCCTCTCGTCACCCAGCTCGGCTATGACCCGATCTGGTTTGGACAGGTCATATGCATCGTCACGACTATGGGTTCCATCATGCCGCCGATCGGGATATGCTGCTATGTCGTGGCCGGCATGGCCAAGGACATCGCCCTCGCCACGGTGTTCCGGGGAGCATTCTATTACGTCCCGGCGTATATCGTATCTATCATACTCCTCATGTTCTCGCCGTACTGGACGGTCCTTGTCCTGTCAAATCTCGTAAATTAAAAAAGCAAAGGCCGGTGGGTCGCACCACCGGCCTTCAATCTAAAAAAACTAAGGGGGTATATTCTAGTCTTCTATCCCGGCAAGTCTCTTTGCTGATTTTTTCTTATCGTTTATATTCGTTTCACGGAATATTGTGACCCTGTGCGCTGCAGGGGACCCACCGCCATGGATATCGGATATCGTATCGGCGCTTTCAAGGGCCAGTTTTTCTGCAAGGCGGTACATTTTGATCCGTTTTTCTACCGGGATGCTGTCAACGCCCTTGAGGTATTTCTTCAAAAGCGCACCAATTTCGGGGTTCGAGAAATCTCTGTCGGACGGCAGGTCTGCAACAAATCCGCCGCATGCGTCGATCATGAGCCGTGTTGCCTCGGCCATTTCCTTGCCCTCGTGTATCTTGGACGCATTCGAGAGCACCGTATCGATGAAGTAGGTGCCGGACGGCTGTTTCTTTCCTTCATACGAAGAGGCAAGGCAGCAACCATAGAGTGTCTCGGCCCTGTGGATCATGTCGATCACTTTCTCTTTCAAGTGGCCAACTTTCGCGGTGCCATTGTAATCCATCATCGTGAGGGCGCAGCCTACCATGCAGTCGATCTTGCCCGATTTGCAGCCGCCGTGGCTCTGGCGATGCAGGGACGAGAACTTCACCACCATATCCTGCGCAAAGTCTGTTTCGCCGCACATAAAAACCCTTTCCCACGGGATAAAGACATCGTCAAAGATAAGGGTCGGACAATACTTCGAGTAATACACGTTCCCGAAGTCGCATCCGTCAAGCTCGCGCATATCGAGCGTGGACCGGCCCACAACATGGATAAGGCCCTTTGTGTCTGAAGGGATTGCAAATGCAAGCGCGAAGTCCTTGTCATCCTTTCCCATTGCGCGGGACGGAAGGACGATGATCTCATGAGAAGAAAGGGAGCCGGTCTGGTGGGCTTTGGCGCCACGGACAACGATGCCGTCGGCTCTCTTCTCGACCACGCGTACAAACATGTCCTGGTCAACCTGCTCGTGCGGTGCAAGGGAACGGTCGCCCTTAACATCGGTTACGCCGGCATTGCCGGTCAGGTCATTCTTCTGCATGTGTTTCAGAAATTCAATGAATCTCGGGTAATACTCGGTGTTGTATTTCTGGTCTATATCATATGTGACGATCGAGAGAGCCGTCAGGCAGTCAAGCCCGGTGCATCGCTGGTGGCACGTGCCGACAAAGTTAGCCATCTTACGGTTCACCTTGACACGGGCGACCAGATCTTCGATCGTCGTCGGCGCAACCGTGAAACGGCTTACCGGCTCATTGATGAGCGTGCTCATCGTCACCATCAGGTCAGGATCGAGCTGGGCCATTTCATATGTGGCCCCGGTCGCTTCTATGCCTGCACGAAGGCGCGGATTATCGACTATATTGGTGAGCCTTTCTCCAAACATGTACGCTACCGGATTGAGGGACCGCAGTGATTCGATATATTCGTCTTTTGTCTTGATACCCATTTTTTTGCCTCCTTATGAAGTGTGATCGGTCAGGACGTCTTTCCTAGAATTCAGAGCGTTCCTGTTCTGCAAGCATCTTGCGCACGCTCGTCAGGACCTGGACCTTGACATTGGTCACGTGGTTCTTGAGAACGGTCTGTGCGCGGTCCATGCTCCTCAAGGAAACCGCATCAAATATCTCCTGATGCTCCTGGTCCGTTGCTACGAGCGACGACCGCGGCAGGTCACTGTACTTGAGAAACAGGATATCGAACAAATTCCTCAGAATCCGTATCTGTGTCTCTTTTCGGGAAAGCCCTGCAAGGACCAGGTGAAATTCCCGGTTCTTGAAAAGCCTGTCCTTCAGGTAGAAATCACGTTCAGCGGACAGGTGCGCTTCCAAGGCTCTTTTAAGATCCGCGAGGCCTTTCTTGTCGATATTCTGGACCGTGGCGGCCACCAGGGAAGGTTCGATAAGTTCGCGCATCTCGTAGATCTCTTCGACCTCTTTCAGGCTGAAGGGGGTCATGTAGAAGCCCCTGTTAGTCTCATGACTGACGAAACCTAGAAGCTCAAGCCTTTTCAGCGCCTGGATGATGGGCGTGGGGCTTAAGTCAAGTTTCTCAGCCAGGTCCCTGTAGGCTATTTTCTGACCCGCCACCAGCTCTTTCGCATATATCATGCGCCGGATACCCTGGTACGCTATTTGACTGCTGTCCTCGGATTGTTTGGTTTGTTTTTTCTTTATAGCTGTCATGGCTATAACTTTACACAAATCTAATTAAAAATGCAATCAAATTTTTAAAAACATTAGATCATGGGTTCTGGGTGTTTTTTCCATTATCTATGATTTGTGATCTATTTTTAATCATATTATTAATCAATTACGTTGACATCAAATGTCGTTACAATTTATACTGAACAGTGCAATTACGGTCTGTGTAGTGCACAAGGAGTCAAATTAACACAAAGGGACTGACCAATATGAGACTTCACGAATACGAAGCACTGGACATTTTTGAACAAAACCGGATACCCGTTCCCCGGCGCGAGCTCGTCAGCGATATACATGAAGCTCTCCGCGTCGCCGCCGAGATAGGATACCCCGTGATCCTCAAGGCGCAGGTCCTCGTCGGCGGGCGCGGTCTCGCGGGTGGCATCAGAACCGTGGAGAATCCCGATCAGATGGAAGAGGCTGTGGATGAGCTTTTAATGCGCGAAGTAAAAGGGATGCCGGTCCGGAAGGTCCTCGTATGCGAGAAAGTAGACATTGCACGCGAGCTTTATCTGGGCATGACCATCGACGGTTATTCCGGCAAACCGGTCATCGTTGCAAGCACCGAGGGCGGCGTTCTCATCGAAGAGACGGCGAAGGCAATGCCTGAAAAGATCGCCGCTATACATATCGAACCATCCTTCGGCTATTACCCGTACCAGGCGCGAGGCCTTCTGCGTATGCTCGGGATCGAGCAGAAGATGATCACCGCCTGGAGCGACATCATAGGCCAGCTTTATCACATCGCGATCCGGTATGAGGCCCTGATCGCAGAGATCAACCCTCTTGTCGTCCTTTCAAACGGCGGCTTGATGGCTGTCGACGCCGTACTGGAGGTCGATGACTCGGCCCTCTCGAGGATCCGGTTCCCTCTTCCCGACCGCGTTGACCGCATCGAGAACCCCCTTGAAAGAAGAGGGAGGGAGATCGGTGTTACCTACGTCGATCTCGATGGCGACATAGGCCTTATTTCTTCGGGTGCCGGGCTCGGGATGGCCTCCATGGACATTATAGGCCAGAAAATGAAACCCGCGAACTTCCTTGAGACCGGCGGGGGCATCACGGCCGATCTCCTTTACCGCTGTATGGAGCTCATCATGATGAAACCGAACCTGAGGGGCATTTTCATTAATGTCTACGGGGGTATCAACCCGATCCATGAAGGTGCCAAAGGGGTTATCAGGTACATGCAGGAACATAATCTCAGGATCCCCGTCGTCGCTAAGGCCCTCGGCAACCGGCAGGAAGAGACATGGGAGATCTTTAAGTCCGGCGGAGTCCATGTCGTAACGGAAGCGGCAACGGAAAAAGCGGTCGAAGTTCTTTACAAACTTGTCGGACCTGGAGATAAAAAGGCCGGCCGCAAAGCGAATAAGAAATAACGCCTGTGAAGGCTTTTCATAGAGAAGTGATAAATGAAATGAATGAGGTTTCCCCATGAGTATATTGATGAATGATTCCACACGCGTCATCGTGCAAGGCATCACCGGCCGGATCGGTAGCGCCCAGACACACTGGATGCTCGAATACGGCACGCGCGTCGTAGGCGGCGTTACCCCCGGGAAAGGGGGAATGAGCGTCGAGGGCGTTCCCGTATTTAACAGCGTCCTGGAAGCGGTCAAAGAAACGGGCGCGAACTCATCCGTTTTCTTTGTTCCCGCAGCCGGCGTCCTCGACGCCTTTCTCGAAACCATCGATGCCGGGGTCAAGCTTATCGTCATAGTGCCCGAGCATATTCCCGTCAAGGACGTCCTCAAGATGCGCAGCTATGCGCTTGAAAAAGGCGTCTTTGCACTCGGACCGACAACGCCCGGCCTTCTCGTCCCGGGTATGGGAAAGATGGGGATCATGCCAGCATCACTGTTCCAGCCGGGCCGGGTGGGCATCATCTCGCGCAGCGGAACCCTCTCATACGAATTTGCAGGCATACTCTCCGAAAGCAATGTCGGCCAGAGCACTGTCGTTGGAATGGGTGCCGACCCTGTCGTCCTGAGAAACCTCGCTGATATCCTCGAACTGTTCGAGAACGATCCTGGCACCGATGCGGTCATCATTGTCGGGGAGGTCGGCGGGGAACAGGAAGAAAAGGCAGCCGGGTTCATCGCGCGGAAGATGACAAAACCGGTTGCAACATATATCGCGGGCCGTTATTCCCCGCAGGGCAAAAAAATGGGCCATGCAGGCGCGATCGTCCGCGGCAGCACGGGCACCGTTGCAGGAAAGCATGAAGCACTGCGCACGGCGGGTGCCACTATTCTCGAAAGCCCGATAGACGTGGCGAAATGGGCAAAGAAGAATAAATTGAGATAAAGGCTAACAGGTGATGGGCTATAGGTCGCAAGACTGAGATTATTTGCCCCATTACCCATCACCTGTTACCTATCACCGGGTTTTATTATGCCTCGAATAAAGCTTGCTGAACAACCCAGATACGAATTTTCATTTCACACCACATTGATGCCCCGGGATATCAATTACGGCGGGCATCTTGGCAATGATGCCATTGTCACCCTGTTCGGAAATGCACGGGCAAGCATGTATCGTGAGATGGGGTTTACCGAAGGCGATCTCGGCGACGGGGAAAACGGCACAATCATGTCAGATCTGGTCGTGAATTACAGGGCAGAGGGATTTGTCTTCGACGAGATTCGCATAGATTCCCGTATCGGGGAACTGGCGACGGGCAATTTTCGCATCTTCCAGCGCATGGTCCGCAATGACACGCTGATCGCGCTGGCCGAAACGGGGATCGTGGTGTTCAATTACAACCGGCATAAGGTCGGCCGCCTGCCGGATGTATTCATGGAGAGGCTTCAAGAGGTAGAGCGGAACGTTTGTGACAGTCATCGTTTAGATTGAAGGGAGACATATCCGATACGGAGGCATCAGATGTCATATATTTGTGAATTGAGCAGCATAGACCCGCAGCCGGCGATCATGATCAGGTCGCGTATATCGGCAGAGGACCTGCCTGAGATATTTGAAGCATCATTTGCCCGTCTCATAGCCTATCTCGAACAGACCGGCGAAGACATCAGTGGGCCTCCGTTCGCCATTTATCATGACATGGTGTCTGACGACCCGGATGTAGAGACGTGCCTGCCCGTTACGAAGATGGTCCCCGGCAGCGGAGATATCACATGCCGTCAGATCTCGATCGAGAAAGCCGCGTCCACGGTCCATACAGGGCCTCACGAACAAATAGAATCCGCATACATTGCCTTGGCCGAATGGGTAAACGGGAATGGTTATGAGCCAACTGGCGAAACATACGAATTTTACCTGAACGATCCCGGAACAACATCCTCCGAAGACCTCCAGACGGTGCTATTCATGCCCTTGAAATGATGCAGGATAAGCCGCGAATCGTTCTTACGCAGCGAAGACAATTACGGAAATTTTTTGTTGACAGGATTTCCCCGTTCCGATAAACTAATGCTAACATGATGGAAGTCGACATACTCACCCGGTCTTTCTCCTATTATTACTATTATTATACCCCCGGGCGCTCATGTCGATCTTTCTCCTGACAGGGTAAAGAAAGGGGCCATGGGTGCAAAGCCCATGGCCCCCAAACGTTTTAGGGCCATGGATGAGATCCATGGCCTTTTTTATGGTGAAAAAAAGGGGAGGAAATAATGAGCAAGATTTCAATAGACAATAGAGGAGGCATACAATGAAACGCCGTGAAGAAGTTGAGGCAGGACAGGGTTCCACGGCCCTGGATATCCTTCAGGGTGACAAGCTATCGTCCTTTGGCATGAGGTTTGACCCTGTACAGGGCGGCGGCGCGCAGCGGCTTCACATGATACGGGAATCTTTCATACGGGAAATGACGCGGCTTGCAATAACTCATCAAGCGATCAACCTGTCGCAGGGCTTTCCCGATTTCGATCCGCCGCGCGCAGCGATCGAGGCGGCGCACAACGCCCTTGAATCTGGCGGGAACCAGTATACTATCACCTGGGGAACACTCCCGCTCCGCGAGGCCATTGCCGCTAAAATGGAGAAATGGTACGACCTGAGATTCGATCCCAATGAACATATAACGGTAACGTGCGGGGTCACCGAAGCCATCCTTGCGACACTGATGGGGATTATCAACAAAGGTGACGAAGTCATAATTATCGAACCGTACCATGAAGGATATCTTCCCGCCGTTGTGTTCGCGGGCGGCGTACCCCACTTCGTACCGCTTGAATCCCCGGACTACATTCTCGATCTCGACCGGCTTCGTGACGCGTTTAACGAGCGGACAAAGGCTATTATTATAAACACCCCGCACAATCCTACCGGCCACGTTTTCACGCGGCAGGAAATGGAAGGCATCGCCGAATTATGCATGGAGTTCAACATCGTCGCGATCACTGATGAGATCTACGAACATATAACCTATGACGGTCATCTGCACTTCCCGCTCGCAACAGTCCCCGGAATGGCTGATAGGACCGTGACGATCAGCGGGTTGGGCAAGACCTTCGCAATGACCGGATGGCGGCTCGGATATGCATGCACCCTGAACCCGCTCAGCACCATCCTTCGAACCGTGCATGATTTCATGACCATATGCGCCCCTGCCCCGCTTCAGGCTGCATGCGCCGCTGTTCTCCAGCTACCCGATGAATACTATGCACAGCTCAAAACTGACTACACGCAACGACGCGACAAGATGATGGAGATCGTTCGTAAAGCAGGGTTCCTGGCATCGCCTGTGCAAGGGTCCTACTACGTTATGGCAGATTTCAGCAACTGGGATTTCGATGGTGACGATTACTCCTTCGCCCGGTGGCTGCCCGCAAACCTGGGTGTAGCGGTTGTTCCGGGATCATGCTTTTACGGCACAAAAGGCATGGGCAAGAAGACCGTCCGTTTCGCATTCGCAAAGAAGATGGAAACGCTTGAAGCAGCTGGTGCGCGACTGTGGAGGTAAAGAATGATCTTTGAAAAACCCCGGGGTCGCTGCCCCGGGGTTTTTTCGTTTTTCACGTCTGTCAGCTCGGTGAGATCGAAGAAAGCTCCTTCTTGAACGAGATGAAATACACCGCCCCGATAAAGATAAACCCGCCGATGATGTTTCCGATCGTAACGGGGATAAGGTTCCAATAAATGAACTGCCCCCAGGTGACCTTGGCGCCAAGCATGATGCCTGCCGGGATAAAATACATATTGGCAACGCTGTGCTCGAAACCCGAAGCGACAAAGGCCATGATCGGGAACCAGATGCCGAAGAATTTTCCGATCATGTTCTTCGACGCCAGGCCAAGAAGGATCGCAAGGTTAACGAGCAGGTTGCACGCAATGCCCTTCATGAACGCAGACCACAGGCCGACGCCGCCATTTGCCATATACGGCAGGGTCTTTGCCTGCGCGATGGCTACCGCGTTCTGTCCGAAGGCGGTCAATTCCGGTCCGCCACCCTTGCTCAAGGGCCCTACCGACATCAGATATGCCCAAAAAATAGACCCGATGAAATTTCCTATATAAACCCAGAACCAGGCATTAAATACTTTCCCCCATGTCGATTTCTTCTGGAAGACCGCCATGGGGATCAGCATTGTATCGCCTGTAAAAAGCGACATGCCGGTGAGCACGATCGCGATCAAGCCGACCGGGAAGACAGCCCCCGATATCATCGATTTGAAACCCGCTCCCATATAGGTGTCAAGACCGGTTCCGCATACTGTGGCCAACGCGCCTCCTACGGCGATGAAAAGTCCCGCCATAAAACTGCGTATCAGGTAATTGCCCGGGGTGAGATCACCCTTGTACTTGCCTGCGTCGCCAGCCAAATTAACGATTTCTACTGGTTTGTGTGCCATGAACCCTCCTTTTTAACTGCACTCCCCATATTTAATTGTTCATTCGAATGAATAATAAAAAGCATATTCTTATTTCCTTATCAAGAAAATTATTTGTAATTAGTTTTCAAATAACTGATTTAATTAGTTGTAGTATTTATTTATAAATGACCGTACCGCATCCATATATTGCTCCATTCCGTAGTACATAATGTCATTATGGCCGGCGCGACGGATAAACAAAGAGAATTTTTCCTGTGCCCCGGAAAGTTCGTATAAATGTCGACCTTCCGTGGCAGGGATTATCTCGTCCCACTCCCCGTGGATGATGAGGGTAGGTATCCTCACATCCTTTATTTTCATGTCATTTCCGAAGCCGACGGGCTCCTCCGCACCGTCGAAGAGATATTCGACGCCCAGACGGCCAATTTGATTGCGGGCGCTCGCAAAACCGCTTTCTATGATCAGGCCTTTAAGGATATCCTGATAACGGCTGGCAAGCTCTATTGCGGGAGCACTTCCCAACGAACGACCCATTGCGAAAAGATCTCCCGTATATCCTGCTTCCTTTAAAAGACCCCGGAAATAGCGAAAAACAGGATGGGCATCTTTTATCATAGCACTGCATGTCGGGGTCCCGTTGCTTCCGCCGTATCCCCTGTAGTCAGTCACGAAGAGATTCAGGCCGTATTGGGCATAAACCGGAGCGACATAATCATAATCCGCCGCAATCTCTCCATTCCCGTGAAAGTAAATGATATTGGCGGCGTCGTTACGGACCGGGAAGAAACGGCAGCATATCCTGATGCCGGGAGCGACATCCGCGTAATGATTCACGGCCTTATCCGTGTCTGCAGCAATTTCGCGCCTTGGAAAAAAAAGACGATAAAGGATCTCCGGCCTGTCATACAGCTCGAGTCCTTTATCAAAATCGGTCATGTCCGGAACCTCCTCTTAAAACTCGACATTTTACAACATGCCTTTCAAAAGCTTAATGCCAATACACATCCCATATCAAGGAGAAACGTTGATACTTCTTGATTTTTGCAGCTTCGTTCATAATTATTTCTTGCACTTGGATGGCTTTTATGCGATAATCGAACCTGGAGCAAAGGAAGGAACAAGCTGTTCGTCACATACCACAGGAATTTTTCCATTTTTGTTGTCTGTTTCATAGCACAGTTTCAGTTCCTTTTTTTCCACATTCTATCACGGAGGTTTCATTAGTATGGCAAAAGGAACTGTGAAATGGTTCAACGAGTCAAAAGGTTTCGGTTTTATTACCGGTGACGATGGCACAGACGTATTCGTTCACTATTCAGCCATTCAGGGCGGTGGATTCAAGACATTGTCCGAAGGCGATGCGGTTACCTTTGATGTAGTGAGCGGTCCGAAAGGCCCCGCCGCATCGAACGTAGCAAAGTCATAAGACTTAAACCAAGCACTTCTAAGGCCCGGTCACAACCCGGGCCTTACAATTTTCCCTTCATCCCTTATGGAACAGAATAAGATCAGGAATATTGCGATCATCGCCCATGTCGATCATGGAAAGACCACGCTTGTTGACCAGTTTTTCAGGCAGAGCGGGATGTTTCGCGACAATGAGATCGTCGAGGAACGCCTCATGGATTCCATGGATCTTGAACGCGAACGCGGTATAACGATCTCGTCAAAGAACGGCTCATTCGTCTACAAGGACCATTTTATCAATATCATCGACACCCCGGGGCACGCCGATTTTGGCGGACAGGTCGAACGGGTGCTTAAAATGGCGGACGGAGTGCTGCTTCTCGTGGATGCCGCCGAAGGGCCGATGCCCCAGACGCGCTTTGTCCTGAAAAAGGCATTGGGACTCAAATTACCGGTCATTGTCGTGGTGAACAAGATCGATAAACCCGCCGCACGGTGCGACTGGGTCGTGGACCAGGTGTTCGACCTCTTCGTCAGGCTTGACGCGCCGGATGACATCCTTGATTTCCCGATCATATATACCTCTGCAAAGGCAGGTCACGCAACGCTCGATCACGAGGTCGCCACCTCCTCGATGGCCCCACTTTTCGATATGATCATTGACGCGGTCCCACCTCCGACAGGTAATCCCGATGCACCGCTCCAGATGCTCGTAAGTTCCCTGTCCTATTCACCTTTTCTCGGCAGGCTCGCCATAGGCAAGATCACTTCCGGCGTCCTCAACCTGAATAAAGACGTTATCGTAGCGACCGAAGGTGTGCCCTCTTCCCCTGCAAGAATCACAAAGGTGTACCGTTTCAAGGGAAGCGGCATGGAGGAGACCCAGGTGGCGGGAACGGGTGAGATTGTCGCTGTAGCGGGCATGGACTCTATCACGATCGGGCAGACCCTGACCGATCCCGAAAACCCGGCGCCGCTTCCCGGCATTGACATCGATCCTCCTACAATATCAATGAATTTTATCCCGAACGATTCTCCCTTTGCAGGAAAGGAAGGACGTTTTTTAACATCCCGCCATATCAGGGAAAGGCTCCTGCGCGAGACCCTTTCCGATGTTGCGCTTGTTGTCGAGGAGATTTCGGATTCGATCGGGTACAAGGTTTCGGGCCGGGGGGAACTTCACCTGTCGATCCTGATTGAAAAGATGCGCCGCGAGGGGTATGAATTCCAGGTCACCCGGCCTAAGGTGATTATCAAAGAAACCGGGGATGGCATTCTGGAACCGTATGAAGAACTTGCTATTGATGTCGATGAGCAATATTCCGGCAACGTAATAGAGAACCTCGGAAAGCGTAAGGGGCATATGGTCCATATGCACCAGGAAAAAGGCATCGTGCGCTTAAGCTACCGGATACCTACCCGGGGGCTCATCGGCTTCCGCTCCCAGTTCCTCACGGAAACGAAAGGGACCGGTACGATGAACTATATCTTCGACGGGTACGATCGCTATGCCGGTGAATTCAAAAACCGCACCAATGGCGTTCTGGTCGTCATGGAAGAATGCACCACCGTTGCATATGCCCTGTTTAACCTTCAGGAGAGAGGCGAATTATTCGTTGGTCCCGGGGAAAAGGTCTACGGAGGCCAGATCATTGGCGAGCACACCCGCGAGATAGACCTCGTGATAAACCCTGCTAAAGGAAAGAAGCTGACGAATATGAGGGCAGCCGGTTCCGATGACGCCGTCATCCTCACCCCCGCCAGGCACATGAGCCTCGAAGATTGCATATCCTATATCAATGAAGATGAATTGGTGGAGATTACGCCCAAGTCCATCAGGCTCCGCAAGACCATTCTTGACGGGCTCGAACGGAAACGATCAAAGATAGCGGGGCAGAAATCGTAGTTTTCGTAAAACGTAAAACGCAAGACGTAAAACGTGAATTTTCTTTTTTACGTTTCACGATCTCAAAAGCCATTCCTTCCATACATCCGGTTGATAGCCTACCGTCGATTTCTCGCCGTTGCGGACAACGGGGGTTTTGAAAAGAAGAGGATAATTGAGGAGTTCTTCCTCAACGTCATGTGTAAGGTACTTCAGATTTAGTTTCTCGTATTCCTTGCTTTCCGTGTCTATCAGGTTCTCTATGCCGACCGCCGCCTTGACGCTATTCAGTTCGCCCTTGCTCAAGCCCTTCGTGCTGAGGTCAACGTACTGGAACTTTATCCCGCGCTCCTTGAAGAACCGTTGCGCCGCCCGCGTATCCCGGCACTTATTCGTGCCAAATATCTGAATATTCATAATCAGGGTCTTTCAACGCCTTGCGTCTTACACCTCACCCCTTACGATTTAAATTGTTCCTTACCTCATTCAAGATTGCCGCCATTATCGTTCCCGCCTGGCCGTAAATGACAACATCGGCACGTTTATCGCACGCAGTCTCATCGCGGTTTATGATAACGAGCTTTGCGCCCGACTGTTTCGCGACAACAGGCATCTGGGCCGCCGGATAGACAACCAGCGACGACCCGATCACGATAAAGAGATCGCATCCGGCACTGCGCCGGAACGCCTCGGCCGTCTCCCTTTCTGGCATCCTCTGTCCGAACGATATTGTCGCGGGTTTCAACAGGCCACCGCATGATTCGCATTCGGGGGCTTTATCTCCGGCTGTAATGCGTTCCTGGATGGGGTCTCTTTCGTACCGCCTGCGACAATCGAGGCAGGCGACATGCATCGCCGTACCGTGCAATTCCAAAACTTTATTCTCTGAATTGCCCGCTTTAAAATGGAGGCCGTCAATGTTCTGGGTGATCAGGCAATCGAGTTTACCCAGTTTTTCCAGTTCCGCTACGGCCCTATGCCCGGCATTCGGTTTTGCGTCCTTCATTGCATCATACATCTCGGTTGCCATTTCCCAGTATTTTTCCCGTTTGTACCGATTCGAAACGAAATTTTGAAAATAAAAATCTTCAGGATCATACCTGTCCCATACGCCTCCAGGACTGCGGAAATCGGGTATACCGGATTCGGTACTCAGCCCCGCCCCCACAAACACGACAACTTTTTTTGCATCGCCGATCATACTGGCAACGCGATGTATCAGATCTTGCATGCAGTCTCCTTAGATGAAAATTCTCAACTCAAGATTAGTATTTCCGGTTCTATGAATCAACAGGAAAAACATTTCGGTCAACCCGGGACCTGTCTTATCACGGTTCCTCAAAATCCGTTGCGAACGTGATGGCGCATATCGGGTAGAAATCTCCCGTACACCCCACACCCATAACCGTGTACCCGGGATCGAGAAAATAGGGTTGTTCCACTTTCTTACCCTCTTGCACATTTTCCTGCTTCATCAGTTGCTCAACTACCACCCTTGGTGAATACCCATGACTCACAAGTTCGGCAACATTTCCCTTTACCTTTCCAAACCTCCGAACCCGTTCCATGAGTGACAGCAGTTCTTCCTTCTCGCCCGTATCTGCGACCTCGAGCGCTCTCTGTTTTGCGGCAAACGACAACCCCCTGGACAACCGGAGAGGTTTTAACGACCCCTCACCCGCTTTTGTCCGTGCTTTTGTCATGTCCTGGGCTATTTCCATTTCGCTCGACGAGAGAAAAGATGCATCTTTGACCCCTGCATTAAGGGGCACATATACCCGCTCATAGCCGGGAGAGTTCAGTGAGGAGCACCCTGACAAAAAGATCATTCCCGGCAATAGCAATCCGAAAAGAAATCTGCATTTCATAATGTCGTCCTTTCGTGATGATACCCCGATACTACGTATCGGTTGCGGCCCTGTCAAGTACGTGATCCTCAGTGCTCCAGAAAAATCCCCGAAACGATCAAAGTAACGAAGCAGTCGTCTTCCCGGTAAGCTCTCGGGCCACCCTATCCTGAAGCTCCCGCTTCCCTGAGAAGGTCCACAATGTCGGCGCGGCCCGAACTCGAGGCCTCCATGAGGGCCGTGTAACCCCCGTCGCCCCTCATGTCGACATCGGCGCCGGCGTCTATAAGGACTCTGACAACATCCGCATGGCCCATCATCGTAGCGAGCATGAGGGCTGTCAAATGGTTCTTGTCATATGCATCCACATCCGCAAATGCTTCGACCAGCATCCGTACGACATCGGCGTGACCTTTGCCCGATGCGTCCATAAGCGCCGTGTACCCGCTTTCACCCCGTGCGTTGACATCCGCCCCGGCATCGAGCAGGGTCCGCACGACTTCGCTACGACCTTCTGTCGAGGCCCACATAAGTGCTGTTGTACCCCGGTGGTCCCGTGCATGAATATCGGCCTTTTCCGCTATAAGCGTTTGTACTATGTCACCGAAGCCGCCAGAGGATGCCGCCATGAGCACCGTCACGCCGAGCTCGTCGGCGGCGTTGACATCGGCTCCGCCGGCAATGAGCACTCTGACCATATCTGCCCGCCCTGCCTGGGCTGACATCATGAGTGCGGTCCAACCTGTGTCGTCACAGGCATTCACGTTCACACCCGCAACAATTAGAGCTGTGAGGTGAACCATATCGCCTTCTTCCACTGCATCGAGAATTTCCAGCGAATTTATGTCGTCTGCCATTTTCATTCCTCGATATATCACCTGACCTGTTCCCCATCTATTATCTGCTGAATGGTCCTGTCTTAATGCTGTACCCATTACCCGTCTTATTCTATCCAGTCTACTCGGGCGGGGTTTCGTTCTATCCAGCGTGAAAAGCCGATCCCGATATGGCCTAAGGTCATTCCGGCATATACGGCATGCCTGCGTGGTATATGGAGGAGGTCAGGTATTTCCCGGGAATGCCTACATGCCGCAACAACATATCCCGTGTAAAAACTGCCGAGTCCAAGGCTGCACGCGGCAAGGGTGCCATTATGAAGGGCAAGGTTCGCGTTTGCTTCTGCGAACCGTATATGTTTATCGGCGTGAAATAAAATGAGAACAGGAGCGTTGTACAAAATTGTATCGATGCCGTTTTCCATGTTCCTACCGGTCCATTCATACTGGCCCGCCCACCGCTTGAGCTCTTCGCGTGTCGTTATCCCCCGAAGAAGATATATTTCCCTGATGACCGGATTTCTCAGTTTCGCCGCTGATCTGCCCAGCCACCCGGCAGCCATCGAGGCGATCTGCTTCAATGTCCGGGACCCGGTAATGGCAGTAAAATACGTGCTCTGCGTATTCTTGGCGCTCGGCGCAAAGCGGGCAGCGTCAATCACCTTTTCGATCAAATCTTTTTCAACGGGTCTATCTGCAAAATTGCGGATGGACCTGCGGGCCTTGATCATCGCGTCGACCTGTGCAAATGACGGCAGGGTATCTTTCCCTGTCTGCCGGACCCGGTCTGGATGAATGCTGTCGTGAGCTATGGCGTTAGCCGGACAGACGAGCAGGCAGTGCCCGCATTCATTGCAGAATTCCGGACGGGATATATCGGGAACTGTGCCCTCTCTATCCTGAGTGAAGACCTTCGGGCAAATACGGACGCACAGACCATCCTTTCTGCAAATATCACCGTTTATCCTTATCGAAGCTGTCATATACCGTGTGATGATCTCCTCGCAAGATGTTCTCAGGTCTACCCGCTGCCAGTAAGGAGTATGTGTTCGGACCTTTTTCAACACTCAGCTAAAAATTGAGGTTTTACCGTCTCCCGAATGTGCATTACTCATAAGCGAGGGTAACACGAGATATTATTCCAAGGGTGCGTAAAAGACAAGTTAATTATTCCGGTGCCAACAGGCGCTTTTCTTCCACGAGATCGGTCTTGAATATGCGGGGATAGGTCATGTTTCCCACGTCCCTCGTCTCATAGGGCGGGTCGCAGATCGTCCTGCATGGGTCCGGGGGCACGCCCAGGGGCGCAGGGCAGCGGTAGATAAGCAGATCACGCCAGACGTAGTATTTGTCCCGGTGGACATCGTAGATATACCGATACCGGTCAAGATAGCCGGGAACCCCATCGTCCTGGCCGTAATCGCTGCTTATCCACTGGACCAACCGGAAACAATCGGGTATGCCATTACCATCCGTATCAGGCCCAAAGAAGAAGCCGTTGTTGCAGCCCTCGGGGAAACGGCACTCGCCTATGACCACTCCGTGGTGCTCGCGTGACGGGAAATAGTAGAGACGATACCGGGGAAAGAAACCCTCCCACCTGATCTCCAGTCTCTCCCCGGATTCTGCCTGGATGGGCTTCCCCCGGATCCCCCTTTTTCCAAAGAGGCTCCCGGTATCAGCGGGTTTCAAACCGAACTTTTTCAGCCCTTCTTTTTCAAGAGCGTCTATATCTTCTTCATTGCGGCCGAAGGAGCCGGGGTAGCACTCGTCGGACCTGTGCGGGGATGTCTCCCGGACGGGTGCGATATCGACAGCCCCGGTTGCACCCACCATGGAAAGGAGGGTTACAAACCCCACAAGCAACGCCGTCATGTACAGGACGATCGTCCTCATCAGAAAAGTAAAAGTTCAGGGGGCTTTAAGCCGCTAACTCCCGAGCCTCTCAATGAGTTCCTTCAACTGCCTTGCCAGCGCTTCCGGGAGCCGGTCTCCAAATTGCGAAAAATGCTCCTGCATATCCTTCGCTTCTTCCTTCCACCCGGCGACGTCGACCCGTAATAATTCTTTCATGTCTTCAGCCGGCACGTCGAGGCCGGCAAGGTCAAGGTCTCCGACAGCAGGCATATAACCTATCGCAGTTTTCTGTGCGCCCGCTTTGCCGTCGACGCGCTCGCACATCCATTTCAGGACCCGGCTGTTCTCTCCAAAGCCCGGCCAGAGCCATCTGCCATCTTCGGTCTTCCGAAACCAGTTCGTATAAAATATACGGGGGGTTTTATCACCCAGTCGCTTGCCCATGGCAAGCCAGTGAGCGAAATAATCACCCATATGATAGCTGCAGAAGGGCTTCATCGCAAAAGGGTCTCGCCTGACGTTGCCGATCGCCCCGATGTTCGCGGCGGTCGTTTCCGACGATGCTGTCGCACCCATAAAAACACCGTGCTCCCAGTTGAATGCCTCGCAAACGAGCGGAACTACGGACGCCCGGCGGCCGCCGAATATAAAGATATCTATAGGCACGCCCTCAGGTTTTTCCCAGTCTGGACTTATGATCGGGCACTGGTGTGCAGGTGCGGTGAAACGCGCGTTGGCATGCGCGGCCGGTTCTTGGGAATCGGGTGTCCAATCCTGTCCCCGCCAGTCAATTGTATGGCCCGGGGGGTCCTTGGTCATGCCTTCCCACCATACATCTCCGTCGTCGGTAAGCCCGCAGTTGGTAAATATGCAATTCTCCTTGATGGTGTCCATGGCGGCAGGATTAGATGAGTACGAGGTCCCGGGGGCTACCCCAAAAAAACCTGATTCCGGGTTGATCGCGTGCAGCCTGCCATCCGGTCTTATCTTCATCCACGATATATCGTCGCCGATGCATTCCGCCTTCCAGCCGGGGATCGTGGGGAATATCATGGCCAGGTTTGTTTTGCCCGATGCCGATGGGAAAGCGGCGGCGATATGATACTGCCTCCCTTCCGGGTTCGTCAACCGCAGGATAAGCATGTGCTCTGCCATCCAGCCCTCACGGCGCGCCATTGCGGATGCGATCCTCAGGGCAAGGCATTTCTTGCCGAGAAGGGCATTTCCGCCATACCCTGAACCGAATGACCAGATAAGGTTCTCTTCGGGAAAATGGCTTATATACTTTTTGTCCATCGGTGCGCACGGCCAGGTGACATCCTTTTCTCCCGGATCGAGCGGTGCACCGACCGAATGGAGGCACGGGATGAACTCTCCGTCGGGCCCAAGCTGTTCGATCACCTTTGTCCCTACCCGTGTCATTATGTGCATATTGCATACGACATAAGGGCTGTCAGTTATCTGTATACCGATCTTTGCGATAGGAGATCCGATCGGCCCCATGGAAAACGGGATGACATGCATGGTCCTGCCCTTCATGCACCCGTCATACAGTCCCCGCATGATCCCTTTCAATTCATCGGTTTCGACCCAGTTGTTAGTCGGCCCAGCCTCCTCTCTGTCGCGTGTGCTGATATACGTACGGTCCTCAACACGCGCTACATCCGACGGGTCCGAGCGGAAGAGGAAACTGTTCGGCCGCTTCTTCAGCGACGTGGCGGAACCGCTTTCCACCATGTCTGCCATGTGGCGGTCATACTCTTCCCTGGAGCCGTCGCACCAGGAAACGCTGTCAGGTTTGCACATGCGCGCCATCTCATCGACCCACTTAAGGAGCTTTTTGTTTTCTGTCTTCGCGCTGTTCATGTTCTTCGATCCTCCTGTCAATATCTGCAGCGCAATAGTTAACAACATTACAGGCAGTATTTCAACAGAGAAGATGGGCTATCGTAAGTCGTAAGTCGTGGGTCATGAAGAGTAAAAAAACAAAATTACACCAGTCAAGAAAAGCGAGCCGGAACGCACTCGATAATGGGTTCTTGTCGGTTTTCTTCTACGCCTTACGCCTTACGACTTACGATCCTATAGTTTCTTCCTATTTTCCAATGAACTTTTTATGGTGAGCGGGTCTATGTAGACAATATCGCCACCGACAGGTATGCCTGAAGCTATCCGGGTGATCCTGACATCGTAAGGTTTGAGAATTTCCGCGATGTAGTGGGCGGTGGTGTTGCCTTCTATGTTGGGGTTGGTAGCGACAATCACTTCGGTAATGCCTTCGCTGAGGATCCTTTCGCGAAGCTCATTGATCCTGATATCGTCAGGACCGATCCCTTCGAGGGGATTTATAATGCCGTGAAGGATATGATAGCGGAACTGCCCGGGGTTGGACGATTCAATGACCATCATGTGGGACGACTCCTCGACGACACAAATGGAGGCCTTGTCGCGCCTTTCGTCCCTGCAGATGGCGCAGGGATCGATATCGGTTATATTGAAACACACGCTGCATAGACGTATTTTTTCCTTGATGTCGATCAGGCTGTGCGACAGGTCCGTTATGTAGCCTTCACGCGCGCTGAGAAGGAAAAACGCCAGCCTAGTCGCTGTCTTCCTGCCGATACCCGGAAGACGTGTCAGGTTATCGATGAGACGTTCGATTGGTTCGGGATAGAACACGGCTATTACATCCCGAATGGCATCTGCATACCACCGGTTACCCTGGACATTTCTTCCTGGACCATCTCGCGGGACCGGTTGAGCCCTTCGTTGACTGCGGCCATGATCAGATCTTCCAAAAGCTCGTTGTCTTTTTCTTCAAGCACTTCGGGTGATATCTTGAGAGACACGACCTCCTGCCTGCCGTTCACAACGCACGTGACCATCCCGCCGCCGGACTGTGCTTCAACCGTCTTGTCGCCCATCTCCTCCTGAAGTTTCATGAGGCGGTCCTGCATCTTTTTTGCCTGCTGCAATATCTGATTAAATCCTTTGGACATACTTCCTCCCCTTAGAGATTGAAGAGAGATTCCGCTTCCTTCACATATTCTTCGAGTATATTCCTCTTCGTGTCCGAAGCATCCCTGAATTCAACCTTCATGGCCCTGCCAAAAAACTGATCGATCAGGTCCTTTATCTCTTCGTACTCGCTCTTTATAAAATTACCATACTTTTTGTCAATGAGGACGACGAATTCTTCTCCCTCCAACATGCATTCGCATGAATCGAACATGTTGCCGAGAAAAGGTTTTTTCTTTTTAAGGAATTCGACAAATCCACGAGCGTCTTCAGTCTGACGGGGGCTGTGGGCCTCCCGGCTGGAGATCTCCTGTATCTTTTCATCAGTTTTTGGCGTAAATACCGCTTTTGCGACCGCTTCATCCCTGCCGGTGCTGGACGCCGGGCGGGGCGTTGTGTGCGACGGGGCGGCCGAAGCCCTGTCGAGTTCAGCGATGACCCTGTCCACATCCTTCAGCTGCGAGAGGTTATAGAGATTGATATAAAGCGTCTCCAGCGCTATTCTCGGGAACAGGCCGCGCATAAGGTCTTCGCTGCGCAGCATATAATAAAGCATGTTCTGTATCTCGTAATACTCGATATCGCGGATCAGTTGCTGCAGATCTTTCTCCTCTTCTTCACCCAGGGAGATAAAATCCGGTACACCCCCGCATGCCTTAACGATCATCATGTTTCTGAGATATGACACGAGCCCCCGATAGATCTGTCCAACATCATATCCTTCGCTTAAAGTCGACTCGATGGCCGACAGCCCTCCTGCAAGATCTTTTTCGATGATCGACCTGACAATCCGTGATATGACATTCTTTTCGACGATCCCGATAATATTTATGACATCGCTCTCGGATATATGCTGTCCGCTGTACGCGATGATCTGTTCCAGAATGGATTGGGCATCCCGCATCGAACCGTCCGCTTCAACAGCGACATAGTGGAAAGCCCCCTCATCGAACGTGATACCGTCCTTTGCGCAGATGGCCTCGAGTTGGCCCGCGATCTCACGTTCGGTAATGCGCCTGAAATCGAACCGCTGACAACGGGACATGATCGTGTAAGGGATCTTCTGCGATTCCGTGGTGGCAAGAATGAAAATATTGTGTCCGGGCGGCTCCTCGAGAGTTTTCAAGAACGCATTGCGGGCCTGGTCTGTCAGCATGTGTGCTTCGTCGAGAATGTACACCTTATACTTCGCCTTCATGGGAAGGTAGCGGACCGTTTCCCGAAGCTCCTTGATATCGTCGATGCCACGGGTCGATGCCGCATCGATCTCGATAACGTCGACAAAATTGCCGCTCGCTATGCTCACGCAATTCTCGCACACATTGCATGGTTCATCTGTGGGCCCGTGCATGCAATTGACCGCCTTTGCGAAGATGCGGGCTAGAGAGGTCTTGCCGACGCCCCTCGGTCCTGTGAACAGGAATGCGTGGGCAATCCGGCCTGCCTTAATTGAATTCTTTAGCGTCGTAACAATGTGCGGCTGTCCGACGACGTCGTCGAATCTCTGGGGCCTGAATCGTCGTGCGATAACTGTGTAGCTCAATTTACAGGGCCTCTTCGGAGGGTCATAATACCCGACTAAAAAAGCCAGGCTACCTGCGGCACACGGATCAGCTACTACCGCTGCTTCCTTCCGGACCTGACGGGGTTCATAACCTCCACGTTGCGCAGGGCCTGGCCATCATATCAGTATTGGCGGACCAGATGCTGCCAAACACATCTTAAATAACCGCCGTGGGAAATATTTTACAGAATATTGGACCTTAAAGCAAAATAATTGACGTTTTAGCAGAGCAAACCGGTACCGGCGGCGGCCGTTAAAGAGCACACATCGGACCCTTTTACCCTTTATATCACCCAAGTCCGCATTCCACGGGGAATCCTGTCATACCAAAGTAGTACGAAGATAATCAGCACCGATACGATACTTTTCCTGTACCCTTAATGCTTCAATTAATAAAGAAGACATTGTTTGCCATATCGGTATCAATTCTCGCTCGTGAAACTCACACAACCCGGGAACGTTGAAAACCACGGGAACGGCGGTAGCTCATTGAACATCATATACCAATTTCGCAATAAACTAAATAACGGCAATTCGGGATTTGAGGGCCAAATGAACGAGTTTATCGTTACTCTTCTCGCATGGGTCCTGGACCAACCACAGGACGCCGCGGATAAGATCCTTACAGACGCACTGAATATGATCCGGAGCTTTTTTAACGCTCATTGCTGCGCCGTTCTGGAAATATCGAAAGACACCAGCGATATCAGGATCATCCTGAATGGCTGCGAAGATCAAACGATCCTTAAAGTTTCGCGGGAGATAAATATCAGACCCCTCTACCCTTCTTTGTGCAGCCATAGCGCTTACCAGTCCAAGCCGGCCTTTTTTATTTCAGCGGTCAAGGTCCCACCTAATGATGAAAAAACAAGAATTGTTTGGAACGCATGGAAGAACTCCATTTTCTGCGTCGTTCCCCTGCGATCGACAGGAACTGATGGAGGCAAACAGCAGGGCATTGGATTATGGGGAGATGCCGAAGACTGGTACTGGCTTCAGGAACATGCAGCGCAGATGCGCGTTCTCGGCGACATATTCACACGCCTGCTAAAACGCTACCAGAAGATAACGGTTACCGACGAACATTCACCGACTGGTATCCGTGGCAGGGGCGTTCGTTTGAAATCGGACATCTCTCCGGACATGTTCCAAACTGCGGCTTTACACGGTAATCGTGCACGTAAGGCCGGAAGGGTCGGTTCAAATGTCCTGGACCTCGGGAACGGATTTGGTAGTATCGTTATTGCGAGCCGGGCTTTACGCCAGGTTATACGCCGCATAGAACAGGTTTCAAAAATGGATACGACAGTTTTATTTACCGGTGAAACAGGGACCGGCAAGGGCATTTTCGCCAGGCTGCTCTATGAATCTAGCGACCGGAAAAACCGGTCGTTCATCCAGGTCAATTGCGCAGGCTTGCCTGCGGGCCTCATCGAAAGTGAACTGTTCGGCCGTGAAAAAGGTGCTTTTACGGGAGCCACCGAAAAACAGATCGGTCGCTTCGAACTCGCCAGTGGCGGGATACTGTTTCTCGATGAGATCGGGGAATTACCCTTGGAATTGCAGCCGAAGCTTCTCAGAACCATCGAGAGCGGAGAATTTGAACGTCTCGGCAATCCACGAACGATTAAAGTGGACACCAGGATTATCGCCTCGACAAACAGAAATCTCGATGATCAGATCAGGAAAGGCGTCTTCCGGTCCGACCTTTTTTATCGTCTTAATGTCTTTCCAATTGAGATCCCACCACTTCGTGAACGAAAAGAAGACGTGCCCTTTCTCGTCCGATTTTACCTCCATAAACTCAACAAGCAGTGCAACAAGAACATAACGCACATTCCAGCAGAAACCATGGATATGCTTCAGAAATATGACTGGCCGGGAAATGTCCGGGAACTCGTCAATGTCATTGAGCGGGCGGTTATCATAAGCGATTCTTCCAGCCTGCACCTCGCGGAAAAATTAAAGGCCCCTGAAGCCGTCGATTACCAAAAAGTCTCCGAACGGAGGATAAATACGGCATTAACCCCCCTGGTGGTCGTTGAACGCGAACATATTCTCGCGACACTGCGAACGACCCGCTGGAAAATAGAAGGTAAGAACGGGGCCGCGTCCATACTCCGATTAAAACCGAGCACACTGCGCGCACGAATGAAAAAACTCAATATAATGCGACCATAAAAATCAACCGAGCCGCATTATATTGAGGGAACCACCAAATATTGTGGAGCTAGCATATTAATATCTTGCGTTAAATAATTCTTCCAAAAATATATTTCAATATTTTCAGTACATTAAACGGCTGGTTCAATGTGGCATAAATTTTGCTAACACGTAAGGTAATTCGGGATTGGACGTTATTTGGTGAAAAATTAATTACAAGGCGGAGGTACCCATGAAAAAAAAGGTAAAAAAAGTATTGCTATTCACTCTTGCATTGATTTTTGTAACTGTCGGCCCGGCATTTTCTGCACTTGTTTATGAGTATTCTAATACTTACAGCGGAGCTGCTCCTTCCGGACCGCCTCCCTGGATGTCCGCTACTTTCGCAGGTACGGGCTCCGACACTGTTACATTAACTCTTAAAGGAATTAGCTTGGCTAGTACGGAATTTGTCAGCGCATTCTTATTCAACTATATCGGCAGCGATCCCATAACTATCGCATTTGCTAACCCGTGGCAAGGAGCCTCGACAAGCTATTCCCCGAACGCTTATAGCGCCGGCGGAGCGGGAGGCTTCGACATAAGGATCTCATTTCCTACAAGTGCCCAGTTAAACCGATTCAACAATTCGGATACCGCTGTACTGACCATTACGGGAACAAATGACCCTTCACTTTTCTATGCCACAAACGCCGGTCGGGGAAAGACGGGGATTTATACCGGGGCCCACGTTCAGGGTATAGCACGGGGGCGGTCGGGTTGGGCTACCGTTCCGATCCCACCGACCGTATGGCTTCTTGGAGCTGGACTGCTCGGTATTGTCGGAATACGCCGTGGTTTCATGAAGTAATAGCGGACCCGCCATGATCATTGAGACCCCCTGATGAATACGGGCCGTCTCAATGATCATTTTATAGTCCCCAGCCTCCTCGCTTCTCTAAGTATGTGAAATTAACTGTAATTTTTCACCATGCCATATTTCTATAGTCGTAGATATTGGAAACATTTTTTATAATCATTTCCGTTTCGTCATATTAATAAATAATTGGGGGTAATGTACAATGAATGATCAGTTTTCCATCAGTCCCGACGGGGTGAAATATCGTTTGCCGGATGAAGATGATTGCATTCGCGAAATCGACAGATTAACAGAGCTTGTCGAAACCTCCAGGCACGACGGAATGGAGATCGTCGTTGTAATGGGTGTCGGTTTCGTAGGCGCCGTTATGGCGGCGATCGTCGCTGACACGGTAGATAAAAAAGGGAAGCCATCCAAATTCGTTATCGGCATGCAGCGGCCCAGCGCACGGAGCTATTGGAAGATCCCGAAGCTTAACGAGGGCATATCCCCCGTCAAGGCCGAAGATCCGGAAGTCGATCCCATGATACACCGGTGCGTTCTCGAAAAAAAGACTCTGACGGCCACCTTTACCTACGACGCCCTCAAATTTGCAGATGTAGTGATTGTAGACATCCAGCTTGATTACATGAAAAACAGGCTGGGGAATGTGAAAAGCGGTCATGTTGAAATGAGCGACCTTGAAGAGTCCTTTGACATTATCGCTTCGCACATCAAGCCCGATTGTCTCGTGCTCATCGAAACCACGGTAGCTCCCGGCACGACGGAACAGATCGCCTATCCGGCCATGAAAAAGATATTCCGCAAAAGGGGTATCGAAAGCAACCCCCTGCTCGCCCACAGCTACGAGCGGGTCATGCCGGGAAGAGATTACGTGGCGTCGATACGGGATTTCTGGAGGGTGTGCAGCGGCGTCGACGAACTATCGAAAGAGCGCGTAAAAAGATTTCTCACGGAAGTTCTGAACACCGAAGAATTTCCCTTGACCATTTTAGACCGGCCGATCGAATCCGAAACGGCAAAGATCGTGGAGAACAGTTATCGCGCAACTATCCTTGCGTTTCTTGATGAGTGGAGTAAGTTTGCCGAGCAAAATGGAGTCGACATCATCAAGGTAATAAAGGCGATCAAAGTACGGCCCACGCATAGCAACATGATCTTCCCCGGGCCGGGCATCGGCGGCTATTGTCTTCCTAAGGACGGCGGCCTTGGCGTTTGGGCATACAGGCATATCCTTGGATTTGAAGATGATCTTTTCAAAATTACACCAAAGGCTATCGATATAAACGACACGAGACCTCTTCACGCGGCCCAGCTTGTGAGGGACGCGCTAAGGAACATGGGCCAACCCATAGCCAGCGCTGAGACGTTAATACTCGGCGCCTCGTACCGTGAAGACGTGGGCGATACCAGATATAGCGGATCGGAGGTGCTTATCAGAAGGCTTGCCGATATGGGAGCAGAGATACGCTCCCACGATCCCTATGTCGATGTCTGGTGGGAGTTTAAAAACCAGGAGAACTATTCTGAAAATAATCGTAGCCTCTATTTCAGAAACCAGAAAAAACTTCGTGGCTTGGTGGTCCTCAAGGATCTGGCTACTGCCTTGAAGGGAATAGATGCTCTTGTCCTCGCGGTCCGACACGAGCAATACCTGAATCTTGATCCAGACGAAGTTGTATGTACTGCGGGCAAACCGATCGCTGTCATCGACTGCTTCGGCATTCTCGATGACAACACGATCACACGGTACCTTGAGTTAGGTTGCGAAGTAAAGGGATTAGGGCGGGGACATATAAGAAGGCTGAAAGAAGAGATTGGGAAAAGACACCGAAAATCCATCCGTCCCAACATTCGCCGAGACCGAGCCTCACGCCTTTCCGGTGCTGCCTTTCCTTCTCTTGCTCCTTAGGAACTGCACACTTTCGAGTTGAGCCTACACGTATACATTAGCGACCGCCCAAACATAGAGACCTCCGTTTAATTATCCCTTGCCTTTACAGTGTGAAAACACGTTTGATTACGACATTCTCTCTGGTCATCACCCGGGTGTGTCAACGACTCCTCCAAGATGTACGGTCATCGGCTGGAGAACAGGAGGACTGAAAGAATGATAGCGGGGAGCAAGGCATTTATCATGCAGACAAAACAACGATTACGGTTCAGTGCAAAACAGAATAAAGATAACAGAAATACAGTGTTTAAGATCCTAAAACCCGTAATTGTGTGATGAAAATGATGAAATATCAGCTTACTTAGCGTGGTTAAGCTTCAATCTCAATCGTATACACAATTGTGACAAAATGAAAAGGGTTTCTCTGATACTCTTCGGTATGGCTGTGTTGTCTTTATGTGTGATCGTTCTCGTAAGTTTACAAACCCTTCCCCTTGTTGTAACTGCCGCAACGCCAACTCTACCGGTACAGGTCTATATCATCAAACCGGTAACCAGCCAAAAGATTCTACCCAATACACCAGTGAGTGCATTTCCCTTGGCTGGCAACACAGGCAACGATACAATCAGGATATCGGCGTGTAGAGGAGAGTTTGAACCGGCCTCGTTCGTGATAAGGCCAACTGTAAATGTTACCGGTGTCATGATCGACGTGACCGATCTGAAAGATTCAAATGGAAACACCATTCCGAAATCCCGGGTTGACATACGATTAGTGAAGTGCTGGTATCAGGCAGGCATAAAAAGTATAGAAAAGGAAGGGGGTAAGTTCTTGGTACCCGAACTTTTACTAAAAGATGACAGTTTGGTAAAAGTAGATCAAGCTGCTCAAATGAATTACGTAAGAATTACGGTAAATGGCATTAGTCAGTATATCGACATCACATCACCAAACGCTGTCTTTCCAGCTGACGCAGAGATCCATGATGCAAAAGTTTTGCAGCCTTTCGATGCTGAGGCTAATACCAATAAACAGATATGGATTACCATACAAGTGCCTAAGTCGGCCAAGTCCGGCGTGTATAAAGGCAGGGTGACGCTAAAGGATGGCTCGCAGATACTAGGCGTGACAAACATTATGTTGACAGTACTTCCGTTTGATTTGAAGGAATCAGTAATGGATTACGGACTTTACTATATAGGAAAACTGCGGTCCGGTAAAGTCTTGGTACCCAATTCGGAATACAAATCTGAAGGTCAGTACGCGGCGGAACTACAGAATATGAAAGATCACGGTGTGCTGTATCCTACACTATATCAGTATTATGATACGATGCTTGGTCGGAGCCTGAGTATTAGGAAGAAAGTTGGGCTCCCTACAGACAAACTTTATGCTTTGCAAGTTAATCCCGGGAGCGACTCAAATATTGTCTCATCGCCGACACTGTTGAACAACATCGCAAAGTGGAAAGCCCTCGCGTCTCAATACGGCTTTCAAAACCTTTACATTTACGGAAAGGACGAAGCGACAGGTAACGCCCTCCTATCTCAGCGGGGCGTGATGTATGCTGCACACACCGCAGGCGTAAAAACATTCGTTGCTTGCTATAAAGGTGCCGCAGACGCAATAGGAGATCTTCTCGACCTACCTATACTAAGTGGCTACTATAAACCGCATGAAGTTAAGAAATGGCATCAACTGGGCAAAAAAGTATTCATATATGGATACCCCCAAGCCGGCGTGGAAGACGCGGCACTCTACCGGCGTAATTATGGCTTAGGGGCTCTATGCAATGGGTACGATGGAGTCATGAATTATGCCTACCAACGGGAATTCGGGCAGATTTGGAATGATTTTGATAGCTATGCTAAGGCTTTCCAATACCGAGACCATGTTTTTGCTTATCCCACAAGCGATGGAGTTATTGACACCGTACAATGGGAGGGTTTTCGTGAAGCTATCAAAGATGTAAGGTACCTTACAACGCTCGCTAGCGTAACGAATGCTTCAGCCTATGATTCATTATGCGGCCTATTCTCGGCAAATACCGATCTTGACTCGTTAAGACTAGAGGTTGTCGATCGGATTAAATCCTCGTTGAGCACTTCCAGGAAACGATGACACGGTGGTTAGCCAAACAGTTTCAGTTCGGATGGTTGTATGATCTTTGGAGCGATTTATAAACTGTTTGTAGGACGGCACCGGAATCATATCAACACTGCTTTGCATTATTCCAAACTAACCCCCTCGAGTCGGGACGACCATTCTGGCTCTCGAGATTGCTATGAGCACGCCATGACGTTCGGTGCTTTCTTCAAAAGCTTGGGACGTAATAGCCAGTTTGCTGGACTAACCTACTTGACCACCACCACAACCGTTACTCAATTTATGGTCATTGCGGCTCTTTTATCAAAAACAGAGTTGGGAGTTTACGGTCTATGGATGGCGGTGGCAACGCTAATTTCCGGCGTTGCTTCGTGGGGATTTGTTCCCGTGGCAATCCGTATGATAATGCACGAAAAGTCCTCTTCTTTCCAGATCACATTGCAATGTGCTTTATGCTCTTCATTTTTATCTGTGATGTTGGTCTTGTTGGTTGCGATACTTGAGCATGTCTTCTCTTTCACCGGACGTCCCGTTATATGGTTGGTTATGGCATGTGTTTCATCGGCCGAATTAGCTTTGAGAGAAATCTTATTGGTTCCATATCACTGCAAAAAGATGTTTAGATACATTGGTCTTATAAGATTAATCAGTACAATTGCAGTTGCGGTACTCTCTGTTTCGGCTGTTATTGTGAGACCTACGGCGACCCAGATAGTGTTGTCAACTTTCTTGATCAATGGAATAGTTGTGATATGGCTACTGGCGCCGTACGTAAGAAAAAGAGATGCCACTAATCTGTTTAGCCCCGACCGTTCAATTATTCACACTTTATTGAAGGAGGGACTTCCGATAATGGCCACAAATTTCTCGGGAACGATGTTTAACAGACTCGACTGGCTTGTTCTTGGAACAATGTCAAATAAGACCATCCTTGGGGGATATTCTGTTATCAACAGGCTCTTCGAGTTCAGTTATCAATTATCGGGACCATTTACTGCTGCATCGTACCCAAGTTTTTGTTCGAGCAAAGCATCTTTGGCAAAGAGTTTGCGCGGCATCCGGTGGAAAGTGTTCTTCTGCGGGGCTTCTCTGTCTGTCCTGGAGATATCCCTATTCCCCATCCTGTGCCGAGTGTTTTCGTTTAACAAATTTTTAGACCAGTACCTGACATTTGCAATACTGGTGTCGGGGTTGCCGGTTATTTTCATGGTGGGCGTTTATTATCAATATTTTTTGAGCCAGGGAATGCAAACATATCTCTTTAAAATCTCACTGATGTGTATTGCGGTTAATGCGTTAATGTTATTGGTCCTAGTTTCGAGGTACGCGTCTGTCGGAGCCGCCGTGGCGACGCTTATACCTCAAATTCTTCAATACATTTTCATGTCCCGCAAATTGAAAAGGATGATCGAATCGTGAGTTATATGATAATCGTAGAATGGGCACTGATGATTTTATTGGTACTGGTCACCCTTATAGATTCCAACAAGAAAAGATTAATTTTTTATCTGTTGACCGCAATCCATATGTCCGTACCATTAATTATTTTAAAGGCAGGGCAGGATTCCGGAATATTCGCTCTGGACATTGTTCAAATCACCGCTCTGATGAAGGTGATGTTCCTAAGCAGGGGTGCGAAGGCTGGAAACAAAGATAGCGTAAAAGGTCCATTGCTCCTTTTGTCAGTGTATATCATTTTAGTCGGTCCGCTCGCATCACTGATAAGCGGGATAAACGATCAATTTGCTAATGCAATGTTTTGGGGGATTAGATTCTTTATGTACTATTTACTCTATTATACAGGCGCAAAAATAGCGCGGATCGGAATTAGTTACAAAGCCTTAGCAAAGATCAATCTGCTCGCAGCGCTTCCCGTTTTGGTGTTGGGCGCGGTTCACTACAGTGGTTTTGCGGACCTTAATTTTTTTCGTGTGGGCGTCGATGAGCACCTCCGCGTCCATCAGGGGATTCTCGGCCACTCGCGCGCTAGCATGGGCCTGATGCTAATGACAGTCTATTTCTTGGGTTTAGTAGTGCTTGGATCAAATGTTTCGATCCGATGGAAAGTATTTGCCACCCTCGTATCTTTAGTATCTCTGGTCGAGTGTATGTATAGTTATTCACGCTCAGCTTTGCTCGGTGCCTTACTGGGCTCTGCCTTAATATGTGTTTCGAGTAGAAAAGTAAAATATTTGCTTGTATTCATCCCGATTGCTGTTGTGGGTATTTATGTTATCCAAAATGTTCAGGGATTCAAAGAGCGATTTGCACCCGAGAAACAACAATCGAACTACAGTGCATATAATAAACTCACAGCGGGACGACTCGAAGGATGGCAAAATGCAATCGATGGGATCAAGGAAGTTCCCTTAGCCGCAGTTCTTGGTTTCGGACTACGTAGCTTCCGGACCGTAATGGAGCATAAAAGAGTTATGATGCATTCAGGTCACAATGTTTTTCTACAGGTATTTGTTGAGCTCGGACTGATTGGGCTTGCCATTTTCCTTGTACTACAAATACTGATCCTGCGGCAGCTTTGGCGAAAATTCAGGGCATTCAGGCTCGCGAACAACAGCGAGATGGCTTGGGGTGGCTTAATCATACTTTCGCTCTTTGTCGCGGTGATTTTGTCTTCATTCACCCAGGAAAATATGTATCCGGCGTATGCTATGCATCCTTTTAATATATACTTATTTTTTCTTTTGGGGATAATGTCCAACGTGCCCGATTCCGTATGTATTGAAAGAAGTAATTTAAAGATATGACAAGTGTCTTTCATTTTTTAGGGTGTCTTTGTGAATAACGGTTTAGTTCACATCGGTTTTGTCGTGGAAGGGTTTCCTCCTTACAGTAAGGGAGGTGGCATAGTCTCGTATGTTGCCGAAATTGCGAGGACATTGCATCAGGAAGGTCATCCTGTCGTGATTTTTTCGCTATTGCCGGAGGAAAACAGTCCCGAGAATTACTGTTATGAGGGATTGCCGGTCGTTGTGGTTCCACGTGTATCGGCGGGGGGGATTTTTCCGTGTCGTGCTACAACTGCCAATGCGCAGCGTGTGGCCAAGGCCATTCGTCACTATCAAGATCAGGGTAACGAGCTTGATGTCCTTGAAGTACCCGATATCGGAGCGTTCGGCCTGTTCATTGATGTCAGCAAAGTGAAACTGGTGGCACGGTTGCATACTGGGATTCTGGAGATAGGTAGGCTTAGAGGTCGAGGTTTAGACCCTCGGGTACTTTCAGTCCACAGGCTGGAAAAGCTGGCTCTTCATCGGGCCCATCTGGTAACGGCTTTAACCTGTTACCAGCGGAACTTCGCAAAGAATCTTTATGGACTAAACGAATCTGCAATGAGGGTGATACCCAATTTTGTCAAGCCCCAACAAGTTGTTAAAATCGACAGAATCGGACAACGCATCGGTTTTTTTGCCACTGTAGGACGTCTCAAAGGAACGCCGGTTTTGTGTTCAGCGTTCAATGTCGTTTCTTCACGACATCCGGAAACATCTCTCATTATAGCTGGAAGAGATACGGCCATAAGGCTCTGGTTTGGAAAAAGATCAGCTATAGAGTTTTGCAAGAAGATCCTGCGAGAACCGGAAAGGGTTCACTTTACCGGTCTTCTAACACGCGAGGGAACCTTACGAGAGATGCAGCAATGTGACATTGTGGTGTTGCCGTCAATGTATGAGGCTTTTCCGATGGTACTCCTTGAGGCGATGGCTCAGTCAATTCCTGTGGTTGCTTCCCGGGTCTGTGGTAACTCGGAAATTGTAATGGATGGCAAGTCGGGGCTACTGGTGAAGCCCGGCGATCCTGAGGATTTGGCAACTGCGATAAACACCCTTCTGGACAACCCGGAAACGAGGACGGCTATGGGATTCGAAGGTAGAAGGGTTGTGGAAAGTAAATTTTCGGATGTTGCCGTAATTCCGCGGCTGATTGATCTGTACCGCGGTTTATAGCCTATCCAATACCTCGAGGAGCAGTTCAAACCGAGTGAAGAAATGAGGGTAGGCGAAACCAGTTATAGTTTCAAATACAGGGCACCTCTATGATGCTTGTTTCGGTCATTATCATCAATTGGAATAAACCTCATGAGACTTGTGCGGCCATTGAATCGGTGATTGTACAAGATTACATGAATATTGAAATCATTGTCGTTGATAATGCTTCCCAGGACAAATCGATTGCCATTATAACCAACAGATATCCAGATGTACGGTTAATCCCTTTAAAGAGGAACTTGGGTTGTCCTGGGGGAAGAAATATGGGTGCAGCGGAGGCGCACGGTGAATTATTGTTTTTTCTGGATGATGATGGGTTTTATGTCGAAGGAAATTTAATATCAAAAATCGTATCATTATTTCATGATAAGCCAAAGATGGGTGCGGCATATTTTAAATTAACCGACTTCCATACAAAAATGACCCTTGCTCCTCTAAATCGATCAGTTGAATATATTGATAAGTTTTTCCTGTCATCATCATTTCGTGGTGGGGCGTCGGTCATACGTAGTGCGCTTTTCAGGGATGTTGGACAATATCCCTTTGATTTCTTTAGGCAAATGGAAGAAAGATTTCTATCCTTAAAGATTTACAATGCCGGTTACTATGTTGCATATGTGCCCCAGCTTACGATGTGCCATAAAGGATCCTCGTATGTCAATAAAAACAGGATCATCGCCAAATACCAAATGGCCAATGAAATCAAAACAATAATACAACTCTATCCAACTCGTTATCTTACTCTCTATTTGATTGGAAAACTTCTTGTTCACCTCAAACAGACCTTCGAGAATGGGGCTATTTTCGACTATGTGATGACGCTTTGCAAAATACCAGTATGGCTCCTGATTCGACGCAAAAAGTCAGAAATTGTCTCTTGTGAAGTCTTCAAAACAGTGGAAGGACTGAAACATTACGATGCGTTTTCTCCAGAAGACCTAAAGGATGTAATGAGTTCCTATTCGACTAGCGATGTATTTTTCCGATCATAATTCGGGTTGTTCGGAGTGGTATAGAATATCGTTCTGATGAGCTCATTGTTCACGCCAATATACAGACGAAAAAGATATCTCATCTGTAATGCCGACGATTTTGGAATGAGTGAAAGCATAACAGATGCCATTATCGAAGCCCATAAAAACGGTATCGTTACGAGCACTACTCTGATGGCCAATATGCCCGCTACCTCGTATGCTGCTGACATGTCAAGAGAATGGCCATCGCTGGGTATCGGGGTTCACTTGACGCTAACGCAGGGTAAACCTTTGTTACCGATAAGAGACACCTATTTGCTTACGGATGAGAACGGTAATTTTCTGGATCCCGGGGAACAGGCTAGAAACTTAATTTGGAGCCAGACAAAAATGTCGCAGATAGAAAAAGAGTTTTCTGTTCAAATCCAAAAGATAATTGAATTGGGTATTCAACCAACCCATTTGGACAGCCATCATCATATAGCCCGCATGCCATTAGTTAACCGAGTATTGGGCAAACTGGCAAAAAAGTTTAGAATTCCGGGAGCACGTGCAGAAGGACAATGGTACTGGTGCATGGCGGGCGCGCGACTATCTGACAGGGTGCTTTGTGTTTATAAGAATGCCAAGTACTGTCACAAAATATTTCTTCACAGGTTCAACAATTACCAACTTAGGGTATGTTATGGGCTGCTGTTGCCAGATAGGAAAATTGAACCAAGCTATTTTATTCCTTGTGATAAAAATAGGAAGCAGCAATTTATACGCCTTTTAGAGAACTTGCCTTATGGAGTAAGTGAAATTACACTTCATCCTCGTCGGCCACAAATGCATTTCGAGGACTCCTCTTCGAATATTATTGACCCCGATTCGTCACTGGCGACAGACAATGATATTGTAATTACACTGGAGCGTCTGAATATTAAAACCATATCATTTGCAGCCCTACGGTGATTAAAGAGATGTATAAAGTATACATAGTATATCACCATATAGCACATTATCGGGAACCTATTTTTCGGAAACTAATGGAAGATGAAAATGTCGAATACACTATCTTGGCTGATAATAAACCACACATGGAAGCGATAAGTGTGGTTACTCCAGATCAACACCCGGACTGGAAGTGGAAGATTATTCCAACCAGGAAGATCAAACTTTTTGGAAAAGAAGTTATTTGGCAAGGAAAAACGGTCTTAGCATGCCTTTTTGATAAAGTTGATGCGGTGATTTTCTTGGGCGATCCTCGCTTCGCTAGCAACTGGATTGCGACATTAATTTGCAAATTACGCCGTATACGTACTCTGCAATGGGGCATGGCATTGCGCAGGCCAGAGTCTGGTATTAAGTGGCTCGTGAGAAAATTATATCTAAAACTTTTCGAAGGACACCTTCTGTATGGGCAATGGGCATACAACTGGCTTCTCAAACATGGTTTTGATAGCGCACATCTGTGGGTGGTTTACAATTCATTAGACTTCAATACTATTGAATCAATTCGACACAATATTGATCCATACGATATCTTACAGAAGAGATTGTCATTAAAGGTCGGCAATAATATGCCGCTGTTGTTTCATTCTGGTCGATTGGGCAAGCGTAAGAAAATCCTCTTATTACTAGACGCTATTCATGTACTCAAAACCAGGGGAAGAGAAATTCACCTGGTACTTGTCGGTGATGGGCCCGAAGCGATAAAGCTGAAAAAAGAAGCGATAAGCAAAAACATTCAAAATCAAGTTCATTTTTTGGGAGCGCGCTACGATGAGAAAGAGCTTGGCCTGTTAATGTGCGCTTCCGACTTGGCTGTATCTGCGGGCGATATAGGCTTGTTCGCAATTCATGCGTTTTCATACGGTCTTCCGATATTAACGCACAATAACAAATCATGGACTCATGGGCCTGAATTTGAGGCGGTGGTTCCGGGGAAAACAGGTATATACTTCGATGAGAACAACACTTCAGACTTGGCCGATAAAATAGAGCATACATTATTTGGAGAGAATTCCTTGTCGTCAATGAGTCAACAATGCATACAACTGGTGCGGACCCGGTATAATCCTTCATATCAAAAGACCATTTTTTTCAATGCATTACAGCAACTACTAAAAGGTCAAAAATGTTCATCGTAATTAAACGGTTTTTGAAACAAATTAGGATG
The DNA here is from genome assembly GCA_002408185.1 of Deltaproteobacteria bacterium UBA5329. Lineage (GTDB taxonomy): Bacteria > Desulfobacterota > Syntrophorhabdia > Syntrophorhabdales > Syntrophorhabdaceae > Delta-02. The sequence goes on along the minus strand of DHQV01000002.1, from coordinate 17,350 downwards.
TTTATCAATACATATTTATTTTACCGACCCATTTCTTTAGGTAACGGGTTTTACTGTGGTCTCGGAACATACATAAGACCAAAAACCATCAAAGCTGGGAATAATGTTGTGATTGGAAGAAACTGCAGAATTGCCTGTAATCACGTGGTCTTTGCGGATAATGTTATGGTCGGTTCGTCAGTGGGACTGGTTGATAAAGGTGATCATCAATACTCTGTTATCGACTCACCCATGATGTTCTCGGAAAGAGGAAAAGATGAGCCAATTATTATTGAAAGCAACGTTTGGATTGGTTATGGAGCCATAGTTCTGTCCGGCGTGACCATTGGCCATGGGGCCGTTGTCGCGGCTGGAAGCGTCGTTACCAAAAATATTCCTAGCAACGCTATTGTCGCAGGAAATCCTGCGAAAATAATCAAAATGCGATTTTGATAATATGTAATGCCGATTGATTTCAGACAATGAGGTAATAGTAATAATGCTACAAATTATTCAATCTTATAAAACAGGTGAAATGAGCCTTGCAGAAACACCGAGACCGACAATAATGCCGGGGATGATTCTTGTAGAAACAAAGGCTTCTGTCGTTTCTGCCGGTACAGAGAGGATGATTGTAGAACTCGCGAGAAAGTCACTTTTGGGTAAGGCCCAGGCACGACCCGATCTCGTAAAAAAGGTTATTGACACTGCGAAGAAAGAAGGTATTGCGGCGACCTTTCAGAAGGTGCAGGGCAAACTGGATAACCCAATCCCCCTTGGATATTCCTGTGCAGGAATAGTACGACAGGTCGGTATGAACGTCGAAAGGTTTCAGAGCGGTGATTATGTGGCATGTGGGGGCGCCAATTACGCCACGCATGCTGAGTATAATCTAGTGCCACAAAATCTTTGTGTTTCTGTCCCCCGAATGCGAAACGGTGACACTTTACCGTTTGAAGAGGCCGCCTTTGCTACTGTGGGCGCCATAGCCCTGCAAGGTGTGCGCCAAGCAGACCTCTTATTGGGCGAGAACGTGTGTGTCATAGGCCTTGGATTGCTGGGGCAATTGACGGTACAACTTTGTAAGGCTAACGGGTGCAGAGTCATTGGGTGCGATATAGATGCCAACAAGTTGCTCATGGGACAAAAATTGGGAATCCATGACGTTTGTCTTACGGGGGAACTTGAAGGACGGATACAGAGGTTTACGCGTGGTGTGGGTGCCGATGCGGTTATTATTACAGCATCCACAAAAGGTAACGAACTCATCGCCCTGGCAGGCGAGATTTCCAGGATGAAGGGACGTGTCGTTGCCGTAGGACTCATCGGCCTCGACGTGCCGCGGGACATATACTACAAGAAGGAACTCGACCTACGTCTTTCCATGTCTTATGGGCCTGGGCGGTACGACGTGGAGTATGAGGAGCGTGGCCACGACTACCCACTTCCATATGTACGCTGGACGGAACAACGCAACATGGAAGCCTTTCTTGACCTCGTTGCGGCAGGCGCTGTCAATGCAAGCGCTCTCATAAGCCATCGTTATCGCTTCGAGGATGCGCTCTCTGTGTATAAAATGATTACAGGCGGAAAGGAGGCTTCGTTGGGTGTCATCCTCCAGTATGAGGTCAAACCTGAACCGACCAGGATCATATTTCCCCAGAAACAGTTGGAAGGAACTGGCGCCCTACGTCTGGGCGTTATTGGAGCAGGTAATTTTGCGAAAAGTGTCCTCTTGCCTCGTTTGAAAAAGAACAGCGCTGTCAGTTTCAGGGGTATTGTTACAGCCAAAGGTGCAACGGCGAAGACTGTGGGGGAGAAATTCGGCTTTTCCTATTGCTCGGAAAATGTTGATGAGGTTCTTTCAGATAAAGAAATCAATACTGTGATGATTGCTACCCGTCATAATTTGCATGGCACGCTCGTAAAGAAAGCTCTGGAGGAGGGTAAGAATGTCTTTGTGGAAAAACCTCTTTGTCTGACCGAGGCAGAGCTTAACGATATTATAGTCGGCTACTCGATGCAGGGCACTCACGAATCGGCATCTCCTTTTCTCATGGTGGGCTTTAATCGTCGTTTTTCCCCTTTTATTCAACGTGTTCGTGAGATCGTCAAGAACAGATCTATCCCGCTTGTGGCATCCTATCGGATTAATGCGGGGCTTATCCCGAAAAATTCGTGGGTGCAGGATCCTGTCGAAGGCGGGGGAAGAGTCATCGGTGAAGTGTGCCATTTTATAGATACCATGAGGTTTCTTTTCGGTACGTCGGTAAGAAGCGTTCAGGCTAAATGCATACAAACTTGCAATATGGGTCAAACCAGCCACGATTCGGTGTCTGCCACTCTAAGCTATGAGGATGGCTCACTCGCCAACATACTATACTACGCGCAGGGAAATAAACAATATCCGAAGGAAAAACTCGAAATCGCATGCGATGATCAAACTATCGTCATTGACGACTATCGAACGATGGAAGTCTATGGGAGTAAGAAGGAAAGGAAAAGAGGTGCCCAGGACAAAGGGTTTGATGCCGAGATCGAAGCATTGGTCAACACCGTTATCAAAGGAGGGCTGCCTCCAATCACCTTTTCAGAGATCATCGAGACAACCTTGGTTACATTTGCTATCAACGACGCATTAAACACGGGAGAGACTGTTTCTATATCAGAAAAGTATCAAGGAATCCTCGACAGCCGTCAATAAATCAGAATAAGTCGTTGAATACCATGAATCGGAACACACCACTTCTTTTTTTCAACACAATCCGATATCTGAAAGCGAAGCAGATAGTAGGTCAAGTCGCATGCTCCGTAAAAAGTCATCTACCGATATCTGGATACAAATCCGGAGTAAGTCCTCTCGGAGAGATTGCGTCAAAGCCATTTGTAAACCTGGCCCCTTTTCTCGCACGCAGGTGGATTGATGGTGGGCAGATAGAGGACCTGGGTTTCAAGTTCTTGAATGAATCCGTACAATTCGCCGGTAAGATCGATTGGTTTTCATCCGAAAAGAGCCGCCTCTGGCGATATAACCTCCATTATTTTGATTATCTTCTCCCTGAAGGCGGATTGTCTGCGGCCAGAGCTGTGGCACTTATGCGAGACTGGATCGAGACAAATCCGCCTGGTACTCCTAACGCTTGGGATCCATATCCTCTTTCTCTGAGGATCGTTAATTGGATAAAGAATTTGATCACTTTTGAAATATCCGGTATTGACAGGGAAGTTATACTGGGTTCGCTTTATGCGCAAAGCCTGTGGCTATATAGGTCTCTTGAAAAACACCTTCTTGCTAACCATCTTTTCAAAAACCTGAAGGCCCTCATATTTGCAGGGCTTTTCTTCAAAGACCCTCGCGCAGCGCAATGGTTGGAGAAGAGTCTGGTGATGGCAAAGAAAGAGGTGCAAGAGCAGATTCTTCCCGATGGAGGGCACTTCGAGCGGAGTCCAATGTACCATTCGATGATCCTTGAAGACTGCATCGATATCATTAATATCTGTGATGGATGTAACGATAGGAAAGTTGCTGGTGTTGTAGAGTTCCTCAAACCTACCGCGGACAAAATGATCCTGTTTCTGCGGGGTCTTACACACCCTGAGGGACATATCGGCCTTTTCAATGACGCCGCTTTTGGTATCGAGGCGACACCAAACGATTTGGAGAATTACTACAAGCGGGTTACAGGCGTGAGATTGCCGGAAGACGGAACGACGACACGTTCATTTCCCGATACTGGGTATTTCGTTATGACTCCCGATGTCGGCGACAAATTGATCGTGGATTGCGGTAAAATAGGCCCCGATTATCAACCAGGACACTCTCATTGTGATACCCTAAGCTTCGAGTTGTCCCTGAGAGGGAAGCGTGTCGTTGTCGACTCAGGCTGCTTCGGCTATCAGGATGGAGAAATGCGCCGATATAACAGGGGTAATGCCGGACATAATACGGTCACGGTTGACGGAGAAAACCAATCTGAGGTCTGGGGAAGCCACCGGTGTGCGCGAAGGGCAAGGCCACTTTATGCGCGAATAAAAGCGGCAGATGGTATGCTGACTTTCGAGGGGGCACACGATGGCTACCGGAGACTCATCGGAAAACCCGTTCATCACCGCAAGATTATCTGGCGGGAGAAGTCCATCGATATTGAGGATACCATCGATGGAGGAGGCAAACACGATCTTGAGCTTCGTCTTCACATAAACCCCGACCTGCGGTCGCGCCTTACAGAGGACGAAGCGGTAATTCTGGATGGAGAGGCTGTTATTGCAAGGATCCAAACTTTTCCAAGCGGGAACGTTACCTTGCAACAAGGCTGGTATTGCCCTGAGTTTGGCAAAAAACTCTCCTGTGATGTCCTTGTCAATGGCTACAAACAAGTCCGGTTACCTTTCACTACAAATTGGACCATTACTATTCCATAAACCTCATGCATATACTTTTCCTTACGCATTATTTTCCGCCAGAGGTCAATGCTCCCGCTTCAAGGACGTTTGAAAATACAAAGCGATGGGTCAGAGGCGGGCACCAGGTCACGGTCATCACTTGCGCACCGAACCATCCCAAAGGAGTTGTCTATCCCGGGTACAAGAACCATCTCTATCAGTGGGACGAAATTGAAGAAATCAAGATCTTGCGTATATTCACATACTTGAGTCCGAACGAAGGTTTTTTGAAGCGAACAGCTAATTATGTATCATATATGCTTTCTGCAATAGTCTTTTCCCCGTTAGTAAAAAAAGTTGATGTCGTGGTCTCAACATCTCCGCAGTTTTTTTGTGGCATGGCGGGCTACTTCGTTTCACGCCTCAAGCGCCGTAAATGGATCCTTGAAATAAGGGATCTATGGCCAGAATCCATCGTAACTGTCGGCGCTATCAAACAACGAAGCGTAATACGACTTTTGGAAGGCCTTGAAAGATTTCTATATCTTCATGCCGATCATATTATTTCGCTAACCCGTGCCTTCAAAACCCACATTATGAAAAAGGGTGTACCTGATGAACGCATATCGTTAGTTACCAACGGGGCCGACCTTGAAATGTATACGCCTCTCCCCAGGCATAATGGCATTTCTGCAGAATATGGACTTAACGATAAATTCGTAGCTTCCTATATTGGGACCCATGGGATGGCCCATGCTCTTGGAACGGTGCTAAAAGCAGCGAAAGTGTTAGAAGACGAGAAAGGCATATTATTCCTCCTCGTAGGGGATGGTGCCGAACGAGACGCACTTCTGGCATGCCGGGATAACATGGCTTTAACCAATGTCCTGATGCTCCCCCAGCAAAGGAAGGAAATGATGCCTAGTTTTCTGGCTGCTTCGGACGTGTCCCTGGTACTCCTGAAAAAGGATAACCTTTTCAAGACTGTTATTCCTTCCAAAATATTTGAGGCGATGGCAATGGAACGATCCATTATTATCGGTGTTGACGGTGAAAGCAGACAGTTAGTTGAAGATGGGCGATGTGGCCTTTTTGTCGAGCCGGAGAATCATGAAGAGTTGGCGGCGACAGTATTGAGACTGTATCATGATCGGGAACTTACAAAAACACTCGGTATAAACGGAAAACGCTTTGTCGAAACCAATTACAACCGTGAAGCGCTCGCTGAGAAGTATCTGAAGGTCTTGCTGGGTATTTTCGGAAATCACAATACTACAGGGGGAGCACAACAGTGAAAGTCTTTCTTATTGCAGGGGCGCGGCCCAATTTTATGAAGATTGCTCCCATCTATCGGGCATCGGTGGAACACAATGATATTGAATGCAAAATCGTTCACACGGGCCAGCATTACGACCACGAGATGTCTCAGGCCTTTTTCGATGAACTTGAAATTCCGGTGCCAGCATATCATCTCGAAACGGGATCGGGCAGCCAAGCGGTGCAAACCGCGAAGATCATGGTTGCCTTTGAAGATGTGTGTGGAAAAGAAAAACCCGATCTCGTCATGGTCGTAGGTGATGTGAATTCAACGCTTGCGTGTAGCATTGTGGCAAAGAAGCTCTGTATCAAAGTTGCTCACGTGGAGGCAGGTCTACGAAGCTTTGACCTTGCAATGCCCGAAGAGATCAATAGAATGGTGACCGACGCTATTACAGATTATTTCTTTGTAACGGAAGAGAGCGGTCTTCAAAACCTTATTCGAGAAGGAAAGTCGAAGGATAGTGTCCATTATGTCGGTCACGTTATGATTGATAACCTACTTCATCAATTAGAAAAACTCGATATTGATGATGGTATGGGTTTCCGTACATACAACCTAAAGCAGGAACACGAGAATTACGCCTTCCTAACCCTTCACAGACCATCGAATGTGGATAATAAAGAAACCTTCGATGGGATTGCCGTCGCTCTCAACGCTATCGCTGAGAAAAGGCCCATATTCTTTCCAGTACACCCCAGAACGAAGAAAATGATCCACGAGTTGAACATAAACCTTTCCAAAAATATCATCTTACTGCCCCCTCTCTCATTCAAAGAATCGCTCTTTATCTGGAAAGATGCAGAGGTGGTTATCACCGACAGCGGAGGACTTCAGGAAGAAACAACAGCGTTAGGAAAACCCTGTGTTACCATCCGGCAAAATACGGAGCGACCGATCACTTTGGAAATTGGAAGCAATGTCCTCGCGGGGACGAAAACAACAAATATCCTGAACGCATATGCTGCGAGCATTGAAAAGGCACGTAGAGCCATGGTCCCGCCGCTTTGGGATGGCAAAGCATCGGAACGCATATGGAGTATTTTGGAGATTCCCAAATGTTGAAACTATTTGAGGGAATCATAATAAAACCGACAGGCTGCTTGAAGGCGGGTGTCTATGTTGCCGTAGTTATGCTGGTTTACTATTCGGTGCTCATGCAGATGATCATGCATGACTGGGCAAAAGAGGATCATTCTCACTGCGCCTTGATACCCCTCGTTGTTCTCTACTTTCTCCGGGAAAAACGCCGGGAGATAGCCGCTGTCCCATCGGCGCCCTCATGGACCGGCTTTGTGACTTTTGGTATCGGCGTGTGTCTTTTCTGGCTCGGCGAACTTGGGGGCGAGTATTTCACGCTCTACATATCATTCTGGTTTGTTGTAATCGGGTTGCTCTGGCTGCATCTGGGGTGGGAGAAGATCAAGGCTATGTGGTTTGCCCTTGTTTTGATGCTCGCCATGTTTCCGTTTCCCAATTTCATAAATACGCGAATCACTTTTCAACTTCGACTCATCTCCTCGAAGGTTGGCGTCTGGATGCTGCACCTTTACGGGATGTCAGCATACCGCGAGGGCAATGTCATTGATCTGGGTTTTACTAAGCTTCAGGTCGTCGATGCCTGCAGTGGTCTAAGATACGTCATGCCGCTCATAGTTTTAGGATTCCTCCTCACCTATTGGTTCAGGGCCCATTGGTGGAAAAAGACGGTCCTCCTTCTTTCCACCGTACCTCTTGCTATCGTTGTGAACAGTATCCGCATTGCCGCTACCGGCATTCTATACAGCATGTTTGGAGCAGAAGTCGCGGAAGGTTTTTTTCACGGGTTTTCCGGCTGGCTTATTTTTGTGTTTGCCATTCCGTTTCTCCTTTTTGAAATTTGGATCCTGCGGAAGATGCCGCCAAGAGGAGAGGTGGGAGGCGAACCAATAGAAAGGAGAAGTAGGCGAGGGCAAGAAGGGGCTGAAAAGATAGAGAACAAGAATACAGGACTGAAAAGGCAACTTCTGCAGCCTATCTTTCTGGCGTGCGTGGTGATGCTCATATTGACATCTAGTCTGTCACAGGGAATCGAGTTCCGCCAGAAGATACCCATAAGCAGGTCTTTGGGGAAATTCCCCATGCAGATACGTGAATGGCAGGGCGTTCGCGAAGATATGGAACAGCGTTTCCTCGATGTACTGAAATTGAGCGATTATATTATCGTGAATTACAGGAACGATCACGGCAAAACGATAAATTTTTACGTGGCCTACTATCAGGACCAACGCAAAGGGGAAGCCATACACTCACCGGAAACGTGCCTTCCAGGGAGCGGTTGGGAGTTCAAGGAAGCAGGCCATGTATGGATTCCTGGCAATGGCGGAAAACGTTCCATAAGGGTCAACCGTGCCCTCATGGAAAAGGGCAATGCAAGACAACTTGTCTATTACTGGTTTCCTCAGCGCGGCCGCATCCTCACAACTCTTTACCAGTTGAAGGTCTACACCTTCTGGGATTCATTGACACGAAAGAGAACAGATGGCGCACTGGTGCGGGTCATCACCGATGTCGGCAAGGAAGAAAGCATGAGTGGCACCGAGGCAAGGCTTGAGGGCTTTATTGGAGAGGTCATACCGATCCTTGATGAGCACATACCGAAGTAGAACAAACCTCAAAACCTAAGACTATTTCCATCCCATGGCATATCTTACAACGCTATTCTTGTCACTATTTGCAACGATCTCCCTTATCCCCCTTTTGATAAAAATCTCCAGAAGGTTGAAGGTCTTTGATATCCCCAACGCCCGGAAGGTCCACACCGAACCTATACCGAGGATCGGGGGGATTGCCATCGCTATCGGTGTATTCGTTCCATTACTGATATGGTGGACCACGGAGGATACTTTCTTGCAAACATACACTGTCGGAGCAGGAATTATCGTATGTTTCGGTATTCTTGACGACTTGAAAGGCTTTGATTATAAGTTGAAATTTTCGAGCCAGATCGCGGCGGCCCTTGTCGTTGTCTACGCCGGAGGACTTAAGATCACAAATCTTGGAACGCTTCTTCCCGACACTGTCGTTCTGCCCTTATGGGTATCCATTCCGTTTACAGTAGTGCTAATCGTCGGCATTACCAATGCCATTAATCTTGCCGATGGCCTAGATGGTCTTGCGGCGGGTATTTGCTTGCTCAGCTTTTGTTGTATCGGTTATCTCGCCTTCCTTCAAGGCGATAGGGCAATTACGCTTCTTTCTCTGTCCCTTATCGGTGCGATCTTTGGTTTTCTCCGGTTCAACACATATCCGGCATCTCTTTTTATGGGAGACACAGGCAGTCAACTGCTCGGCTTCTCCCTTGTTACAACCTCTGTGACCCTGACTCAGGGTAGTACGGCCTTAAGCCCCGTACTGCCTCTGATCATTTTCGGATTTCCCGTTCTCGATACGGTCACGGTGATGCTAAAGCGCATAGCGCAGGGGCATTCGCCTTTCTTAGCTGACAAGCAGCATTTACATCACAGGCTTCTGGATCTTGGCTTCTGGCATACGGAGTCGGTTCTTATCATCTATATCATACAGGCCATCTTTGTTACCGCCGCCTTTATTTTCCGGTTTTATTCCGAATGGACGATTCTTATCGCGTATGGATTGTTTACGAGCCTGATCATATTGGCCTTTTTCCTTGCGAAGAAGAAGAGCTTCAGGCTGAAACGTGACGGTGTTTTTGACACAGCATTCAAAAGGCGGTTAAAGATACTCAGGGAAAAAGGCCTTTTCATTGCCACTTCCTTCAAGATCGTTGAATTCGGCCTACCGCTGCTCCTACTTACGACCTGCATGCTTCCCCGGGTAATACCGGCGCATACCTCCACCTTTTCTTTGGTGCTCATGACTGCTCTTCTCCTTGTCTGGCTTTTCAAGAAGGATTGGCTCCGCAGATCACTGGTACTGTCTTTGTATCTCCTTATACCTGTAATTGTCTATTTAAGCGCTGATCATATCAGGCTGCCTGAAGGTCATCATTACATAATTACCTGCTACAACTTGTCCTATGTTTTTCTTGTCTTCTTCGTTGTTCTGACGCTGAACCTTACCAAAAGAAACCGCGGCTTCAGGGTAACAACGATGGATTTTTTGATTCTTTTCATCGCATTGATAGCTCCTTATATCATCGGCACACAGATCGACTATAAGGAGACCGGAGTCATTGTTGCCAAAACACTCATGTTCTTTTTCAGCTATGAGGTGCTGATCGGAGAATTACGGGACAGAATGAACGGACTGGCATTCGCGACAACGTGTTCGCTAATCATCGTAACGGGACGGGGATTCTTGGGAGTGTAAAGAGGAAGAAGGAAATGCGTTATTGTTCACCGACGACAGTTATAATCGGATTATGAATAATGGGCAGGAGGTTTAGATTGAAACGAACTATTACGGGAACGATATGGTTGCTTGTGGCAATGGCGCTGATCATCTTCGGCTGCGATGGACCAGAAGCCAAGAAGATGAAGTTCTACAACAAGGGAAAAGCGCTCTATGAAAAGGGTGAGTTTGTAAAAGCGGACCTCGAGTTCAAGAATGTCATACAAATCGATCCCAAATTTGCCGACGCCTGCTATATGATCGGGATGTCTTCAATGAAGTTGGGTAACCCAAACAATGCCTACCGATACTTTTCAAAGGCCGTTGAGATTGACCCCAATCACATGAAAGCCCATGTAGAGATTGGCAAGCTTTCCCTCCTCAGCGGGGCACCAGACAGGGCTATGGAACAGGTGGGACTGGTTCTCAAGACGGACCCCAAAAATGAAGAGGCCCGTATTCTGAGGACTGCCGTATTACTAAGCAAAAAAGAAAATGATATCGCTCTTACATATCTAAGCGAATTGATACGGGAAGGTATAACAAAACAGGATGTGTACATGCTTCAGGCCGGTGCATACATTCAGAAGGGCGACGTAAGGGCTGCGGAAAACGCGCTCAAGAGCGGAATAGAAACAAATCGGAAATCCACGGCGCTCTACCTGTCCCTTGCCGATCTCTACTTGCAGGATAAAAGGGTAGACGATGGAATAGCTATTGTTCAGAAAGTGATAGATATCGACCCAAAGGAAATACGCCACAAATTAACATTGGCCAACCTATATTGGGATTCAGGGAAAGAGCAGGAGGCGGCAGAAGTCCTTAACAATATTGTTGTTGCCGACGAAAAGAATGAGGAACGCTGGATCCAAAATGCTGGTTTTTTTGTGAGCAAAAAGAGGGCTGCCGATGCAGAAAAAGTCCTCAAGGAAGCGCTGCAAAAAAATCCCAAGAGTCCTAAGATTCGTTTTGCCTTGAGCGAGATCTACGTAAACACTAAGCAGGTGAATAACGCCGTGGATCTCCTGAAGGAGTGTCTTACTATCAAGAAGGACTCCAAGGACCCCGAAAATATCCAAGCAAAGAATTCCTTGGCAAAAATCTATATCATGCGCCAGGAGTTGACGGAAGCGAGAACGCTTATTGATGATGTTATTAAGAACAGTCCGAAAAATGTGGAAGCCCATTTTCTTAAGGGAAACATATTCTTATCCGAGGAAGACGGGACAGGCGCGGTCTCTGAATTCAGAACTGTTGCCAATGAGTGGCCCGAATTTATCCCTGTTTACGTGAAACTTGCCGAGGCACATGCCATGACCCGCGAGCCCCACCTTGCGTTGGACACCCTGCAGACTGCTCTAAAAATAGAACCCAACTCGAAAGATGCCCTCAGGGCCATTGGCCGAATATATTTCATGCAGGGCAATTACAGTAGAGCGGAAGACCATATGAAAAAGCTTGCCGGGCTGCACCCTGATGATATCGATATAAAAAGCGACCTTGGTGATTTCTTCCTTGCCCGAAAGGATTTCAAACAGGCTGAGAATACATACGCCGATATCAAGCGGAAAGCGCCTACAAATCCTTCGGGATATATAAGAATGGGTGGACTCTATGCAATGCAAGGGAATCCTGGCAGAGCAACTGCGGAATTTGAACAGGCATATAAACTAAGCTCCCAATCACAACAGATTCTTACGATCCTTGTTCAGTCCTATATGGAAAACAAAAAATATGCTAGCGCCGTAGCGCTTTGCGAGGAAAAGATCAAAGAAAATCCGAAAGACTCTTTTTCATATAATCTCCTCGGACAGGTCTTAGGCGCTCAAAAGAATTATAAAGGCGCCGAAGAACTATTTCAGAAAGCCATATCGCTTCAGCCAACATGGCCTGTTCCACATAATAACCTCGCCCATCTCTATCTTATCCAAGGTCAGACCGCAAACGCCATCAAAAAATATCAGGAGTCAATAAAGTATAAGCCTGAAAATGTGACCGCATATTTGTCGCTGGCGCAAATCCATTGTGCTGACAAAAATTTTTCTAAAGCTATCGATATTTACAGCAAATTGTTGAAAAAATGGCCTAATCTCTGGGTCGTTGCAAACGACCTTGCATTTTTGTTAAGTGAACACTCGACATCAACAAAAGAACTGGAAAAGGCTATGAAGATTGCGAGACATGCGCAAAAACTCCGCCCCGAAGAGGGGGCCGTTTTGGACACTGTAGGGTGGATCTATTACAAGCAGGGTGATGCAAAAAGAGCCCACGAGTTCGTTGCCAGGGCACGGCAAAAGACGCCAGGAAACTCAGTCATCGCATATCACATGGGAATGGTTCATTATAAGCTCGGGAAAAGGGCCGAGGCAAAAGATCAGCTCAAAAAAGCGCTTGAGTCAAAAGACGACTTCTTCGGAAAGCAAGAGGCCGAAAAGACGCTGGCGATGATCTCGACACATGAAATTCAAAAATGACTTAACTCAGAACCGGCCCACATAGGCCCGTAATATTGGGCATGAGATCCTTACCTGAAAACAACAATAATTGGTTGACATACATGTATTACATTGGTTATTAAAAAGGAGGGCCTCACATGAAAAGACACCTAGCATCCATGATGATCGCCGTATTGTTTTTCGCCTTGCCTGCCTGGGCACAGGGGGTGCAGGAAGAACAGCCGCCGAAGGTCGCCCCGCCTGTCACCGCACAGAACTACATCATTGGGCCGGGAGATATTCTTGACATTGCGCTCTGGCGGGACGACGCGCTTGTCAGACAGGTCACGGTCCTTGCTGACGGGAACATATCCTTCCCCCTTATAGGCGAGGTCGTGGCCGCAGGCAAAACCGTCGCCCAGTTGAAACAGGAAATTTCTACGAAACTGACCGAATACGTCCCCGACCCGGTTTTGTCCATAGAAGTAAAACAGCCTAACAGTATGATCGTGTACGTTATTGGCCGGGTCAACAACCAGAACCGTTTCCCCGTCAATGGCAACGTGACCGTACTGCAGGCGCTTTCCATAGCCGGTGGGCTCACTCCTTTCGCCAACGGCAATAAGATCAAGATAATGCGCGAGGAAAATGGTAAGACATTGATATTGCCGTTCAAGTATTATGAAGTGCTTCAGGGTAAAAATGTCGAGCAAAATATAACTCTCAAAAGGGGGGATGTAATCGTTGTCCCCTGATAAGAAAAAGATCCGTATTGGTTTTATCCTGCTAGTCTTTTACATATCCATAATGTCAGGAATTCCGATAAAAGCGGCGGGTGATGAACTTAAGCTGCTACCGTCGATAGCCGTAAAAGAGGAGTATAATGATAACATCCTGTACACTATAGCGCAGCCAAAAAGTGATTTTATAACCACTGTTTCACCTGGGTTTGCTTTCATAAACCGGACAGAGAAAATGGATATTACCCTGTCGGGGAGACTCGACCGGTTGTTTTATTCAAAATATAGCGAATTTGATACTACCGATCAATATTATGACGGCATCGGAAAGTACGCTGTGACAGAGCGATTCAATATCTCGGGAAAAGCCCTTTATTCCAAGACTTCCCGGCCCGACCGAGACCTTGAGACAACGGGAATCCCATTGGGACCGGCCACCCGAGAACGGCAGAATTACGGCATCTCCGGCACCTATGCCCTGACGGAAAAAACGGCGGCGACGCTGTCTTACGAATATTTGAATGATAATTATGACGCTGAGAGATTCGTTGATTCAGAGTCCCATCTTGTCAATCTCGGGTTTGTCCATGATCTGACATACTTTGCCCGATCTACGAAAGGGCGGTTCAACCTGGGATATGCTAGATATAATATGACCGGTTCCAAGATTGATAATTATGAGGCAACGATCGGGTTCAGCAGGGATCTGAGCGAAAAATGGAATCTCCTCATCGATGGCGGCGCCCGATACACGTATTGGAAATTTCAGGTCACTGATGTTCAAAGAACCGTTTTTGACCCAACTACCCCGC
>DHQV01000002.1:0-3263 GCA_002408185.1 Deltaproteobacteria bacterium UBA5329 | reverse complement strand
CAAAGAACCGTTTTTGCCCCAACTCCCCCGCCGTTTTTCTTTCCCATCTTTGCAGAACAGGAAAAGACCACCAGTGAATTAGGCGCAGTGGCCCGTCTGAACCTCAATTATAAGTGGGAGCGCACCAATGCAGGTTTCAACTTTGGCTACGATCTATCTTCTCCAAGTGGCAGAACTGGATCTGTGGAGCGCACTTCTTTGGCCCTTAACGTTAATACACGGTTTCTTTATGAATTGCTTGCAATATTATCCGGAGGGTATTTCTTTAACAAGTCCAGCGAAGTGGGAATCGGTACAAAAGTCGATGAAGAAACTCTGTGGATCACTCCGGGTATACGGTACGAATGGAGTAAGGATATATTGATGGAGATCTCTTATACGTACAATAGAACCCGCTACAATACGGTTCGAGAATATACGGACAGAAACCTTTTCCTAGTGTATTTCAGAGTACAACACGATCTGTTTAACTGAGAAACATCCCGTAACACCTATCCAATCAAAATCCAAAACATTTTCTGGGGGATCTAATGGAAAACCAAATCCGGACCGTTCATGATTATCTCGATATCCTGAAACGAAGAAAAAAAAACCTTATCCTTCCTGTTCTCATTGTCTTTTCCATTGCCATGTTTATCGTCCTTATTTACCCACCCGTGTATCGTTCCACGGCAACAATACTCATTGAGGAACAGGAATTACCGGCTGCCTATGTGCAAACAACCATAGCGGGATTTGCCGAGCAGAGGCTCCAGAGCCTTAACCAGAGGATCATGAGCTCGACAAAGCTCCTTGAGATTATCAACCGCTTCAATATTTATCAAGACTTGAGAAAAAAAGAGCCTGTGGAAGAAGTCGTAGCAACCATGAGGAAAGACATAAAATTCAGGACGATCAGCGCCGATATCGCAAACCCTCAAAGGGGCGGCTCACCATCACCCATAACCATAGCCTTTACCCTTTCCTATGAAGGCCGGGATCCGCAAACTGTCCAGCAGATCGCCAGCGTTCTCTCGTCACTCTTTCTTGAAGAGAACCTGAAAGTCCGCGAAGAAAAGGCCCGCGGAGCCTCCAAGTTTCTCGGGGTGGAGACAGCATCGGTACAAAAACAGTTGGCGGAAATCGACGCCAAGATAGCCAGATATAAGGAGAAACACTCTCTTGAACTTCCCGAGCTTCTCCAAGTGAATGTGTCCAGTCTCGAAAGGGTCGAGAATGAGACAAATAATCTTAGACAGCGATTGACGACCCTCAGGGAAAAAGAGGGTTACCTTCGGTCACAATTGTCTACAGTTCCTCGTGATGACGCGACCCTGCTGAGAGAATTAAAGGCAAAGCTTACACAGCTTCAAAGCAGATATTCCGAGAAGCACCCGGACGTCATAAAAACGAATCGCGAGATAGCGGAACTCAGGAATCGCAACGATGCTTCACGGTCAGCTAAAAATTCGACGGGTACCCCCCCTGTTCCTGATCAGCCCGACAATCCGGCATATGTAAACCTGGCGTCGCAGCTTGCCGGCGTTCAGGCGGAAATAGAAATGGTGAGACGGCAGAGCGGCGAGATGAGCAGAAAACGGGACGAGTATTACCGAAGGATGGAAGCGGCGCCAAGGATTGAGCAATCCTACAAGGCATTGCTGGCTGAACGGAATAGTATCCAGTTGAAGGTCGATGACCTCATGAAAAAATCATTGGAAGCAAAGACAGCACAGGGGCTTGAAAGGGAAAAAATGGGCGAGCGGTTTACCGTTATCGATCCCGCGATGCTGCCGGAAAAACCGGTCAAACCGAATATTCCTGTCATTTTATTTACAGCCCTTTTCCTAGGCATTGGAATGGGCGTGGGCATGGTGTCGCTCCAGGAATTCAATGATCGGTCGGTCCGAAACCCGAAGGCGCTCTTTGCAGTCACACAGGTGCCTGTTCTTGCCGCCATCCCGTATATCATTACCGAAAAGGAAATCAGGGAACGAATGAATGTAAGGAAGCTGCTCATGCTCTCATCGGGTGCGTTCCGTATCTCCGGACGAACCTGATGAGCTAATTTCTCCAGACTACAACGGGATGAACTTTAACAGACTGAATTATATGCTTGACATACTTCATTAGAAGAGGAGGTACTCATGGCCGCGCAGCTTAAGAATATTTTTGAAGATGTTTACAAAAAATTCATGAATATGGAACAGTCACGTGAACTTCCCGCAAAATTAGACAAAGCGGATATCCAGACCATTTCCCGGGAAGATAGGGCAAAAGCAGGCTGGATCAGCCCTGTTTACACAATGTCACGTAAGGTCCGGCTCGACATGAAGACCCTGGCCAATAATCGTTGCGCAGCGGTATTCCCCTGCACGGCAGAAACAGAGGTATACAAGGTCCTTCGTACCAGAATCCTTGACTGCACCAAGAAGAACGGGAGCAACACCATCATGGTCACAAGCGCCCTGCCCAGGGAAGGTAAAACACTCACAGCGATAAATCTTTCGTTCGCTTTTGCGAAACTTTTCGAACAGACTGTACTCCTAGTTGACGGAGACCTGCGTCAACAGGATATTCACAAATACCTGGGTTACGAGAGCGACAGGGGCCTCGTCGATTACCTCCTGGATAGAATGCCCTTGTCAGAGATCATGACATGGCCCGGGATCGATAAGATCACTCTTATCTCCGGTGGAAGGCTGGTGCGTGAAAGCACAGAATTGTTAATTACGTCGAGGATGTGGGAACTTGCTTCCGAGATGAAGGACCGCTATCCTGACAGGTATGTTATCTTCGATGCTCCCCCCGTGTTGACCAGTGCCGATGCAATGAACTTCGCCCAGATGGTGGACGGGATCCTCGTGGTTGTCCAGGCCGAAAAAACAAATGTTGACGATGTGAATGCAGCAATCTCTCTTCTCCCGATAGAAAAGATCATCGGTACTGTCCTTAACAAGTTTGCACCTACACGGTAAAGCCCGGCACCATCAAGACCTACCTTTCCCCACCCAGCTTCACTGGCGGTCATATTTTCCTATTCTTATGGAAAGAATGTGCAGCCCGGGTGACGTACGGACGCATGTTCTCCCGCCTCAACGCTGGTTCCCTAAAAGCAAGTTTAGAATTAAGAGCCGGTCAAGTTCTTTCAGACAACCTCCAGGGTTTTTTAAGTGGTTTGGCCGCTTTAAGTTTCATACCGCCTCTTTCGCCTCCGGCAGGGTGCTGAGGTAAACCTCATCGGGCGTCCTGTCGCCAAGGCCTGGTTGTGATAACCTAAAACT
>DHQV01000103.1 GCA_002408185.1 Deltaproteobacteria bacterium UBA5329 | reverse complement strand
GATGGTTGGAGTCGCGCTTTCATATTGTCATTCCGGCTAAAGCCGGAATGACGGTGTCAGGGAGACACATCCACTTAGGTTTCGGATTCCGCCCGGTGCGGGAATGACGGCAAGAAAGAGAGGTCTTACGCCTTACGGTTTTTTTTGTCGGTTTTTCATGATACTATGTCCACACAATGAGCTTTGCGAACCATCTGAAGAAAAAATTCATAACGGGCTTATTTGTTCTTATCCCGGTGATCGTGACGGCCTACATTATTTACGTGGTCGTGGCGTTTATCGAGAATTTTATCGGCCCCGCTTTGCGGAATATTTTCTTTCAGGTATTTCAGCGTGAGGTATATGTAACAGGGACAGCATTCCTCATTTTTATTGTCGTTACATATCTCACGGGCCTTTTCGTTTCCAATTATTTCGGCAAGACGGTATTTGCGCGTGGCGAGAGGATAGTGGCAAAGATCCCCATCGTAAAGAGCATCTATGGGTCTGTAAAAGACATGACCGCGGCATTCTCCTCGGATAAGATAAGATCATTCAAGGAGGTCGTCCTCATTGAATTTCCCTTTAAAGGAAGATATGCGATAGGGCTTGTGACCAACCGCGTCGACTTGAACGGGGTACGCTATTGTTCGGTATTTGTCCCCACCACGCCGAACCCGACCTCGGGGTATATTATCTTTGCTCCGGAGGCCGACCTTTTATTTCTGGATATGGGAACGGATGATGCATTGAAATTTATCATCTCGCTGGGAACTTCCCGGAGCGGGTTTAAATGCAGCGCGAAACGATAATAGCCGCACTTGCGGGAATCCGGAAGGTGATCCTCAAATCCCTTGTTTTTATCGGATTGGCGGGAACGGTAAGTTTTATCTTCTCGCGCCACATTCTGCGCCTGCTGATAAAGGCCTCGGGCATTAAACTCTATTACCTTACGATACAGGAGGTTTTTTTCAGTAGCCTTAAACTCGCTGTGTTTGCAGGAATCTTCCTCGCGCTGCCGATCGTTTTCGTTCTCGCTTGGAATGAAATGAAAGAATTGTACGGCATCAAAAAACTATACGGGTGGCTTCTCGTATTTGCCGCAATATTACTTTTTTACGGGGGAAGCGTTTTCTGTTACGTGATAGTCCTGCCGTCCGGTCTGCAATTTCTTGTTTCGGGATATGAAAGCGCGGTTTTAAAGGCCATGATATCTATCGATCGGTATATCACATTTTGCTCGACGATGATATTTGCATTCGGGGCCACATTCGAAGTTCCCCTCATCCTTCTCGCACTGGGAAAATTAGGCATTGTCAAAGCAAAAATGCTTTTACGGACTCGGCGATATGCAATTCTTGGTATCGTGGTAGCTTCCGCGATGATAACACCTACGCCCGACGTGTATAATTTAATGCTGCTTGCGGTACCTATGTATGCTTTTTACGAGATCGGCATAATTCTCGTGAAAATGGTGCAGAAAAAAGAAAATGACCAGGTCATGGGCAATGGAAAAAATACCCATTAGCCATCACCCATTAGCCGTTATCCATCGCCAGGTGCCTGTTACCCATGACCTATTTTGTTGACCATTTGACCGTAATCTATATAAAATGAGTACCAAAAAAAAGGAGATATCACAATCGGATGACTGATCGCCTCGTGCGGCACATGACTGCTACGGGCGTTACCCGATAAAATATGGAAGCATACATTGCAAAATACGGATACATCGGTATATTCGTCGGCACGTTCCTTGAAGGCGAAACCACGGTGCTCTTGGGCGGGATATTTTCCCGTCTGGGATATATGAATATACTCATGGTCATGTTCTACGCCTTCGCAGGTACTCTTGCGGGGGACTGCACATTTTTCTCTATCGGGAGATGCTTTGGCAAAACAATTATAGAACGTTTCGAGTTCATCAGAAAGAGAGTACCGCTCGCGAACAAGATCATCAAACACTATGGGAACTTTATAATATTTGCTATTCGTTTCCTTGTCGGTATCCGGGCTATTATTTTGATCCTGCTTGGCTGCACGAATATGAAGGTGGGCCGGTTCTTTATGTATAGCATCCTTAACTCGATATGCTGGAGCATACTTGTCGGTATCGTCGGGTATCTTTTCGGGCGGGTAGTCTTTGTTTTTGTCGATGATATCAAGAGATATGAAACGGTCATCGTGCCGGTAGTCCTGGGTCTCGTCGTGCTGCTCATTCTTGTTTACCGGCACATCATGAACAAGAAAGAGAAGGAGACATATGGAGATTAGCGAGAAAATGATGCGCGACCTTCGGAGGAAGTTCGACGTCGAAATGAACAAAAAAGAAATTGAGATCATTGACCACTGGAAGCAGGAGGTAGAATCCGTCTACCGTAAGAAATATGATAACCTCGCAGCGGTACAGATAGAAATGAAGCGCATCATCGAACGTATGGGTAACAGGATATCGATCCTGACCAAAATGGTGAGGGAAGGATCATGAAGCCCGTGAGATTTAAGTTTTTATCCGCCATGGTAAAGCCGGGGCGCTTTTTTATTGTTCTGGCGATAGCATGCTGTTTTATGGCCCTAGCTCTTACCGGGGCGACTAAACTTCAGGCACAAAGCCCTTCAAAGAAGAATACAACACCGGCCGATAAGAGGATAGGCGATCTGGAGAAGGATGTGATGCGTCTGCAGAGGCAGGCAGACCTTTTCAATCTGGACGCCCTGCCGGACAATCTTGTCCTGTGCGACAAGAAGATCCCTATTTTTCAGCGTGACAATCGGGAACGCTTCGAGCGTGAATTCTTCCAGCTCCTTGAGGACAGGGGGCTCCTGACGATAGTGATCAAGCGTTACTACAAGTACCTGCCGATGATAACGGACGAGATAGCGCGTGCGGAGGTGCCTTCCGACCTCATCTACCTCGCAGTAACGGAAAGCTATTTGAACCCGCGGGCAGTCTCCCGTTCAAATGCGGGTGGAATGTGGCAGTTCATGAAAGAGACTGGCAAGATGGAGGGACTTACCGTCAATGATTGCATCGACGAGCGGTTCAATATGAAAAAGGCGACCCGCTCCGCCCTCATACATCTCAAGAAGCTCAATGGCCAGTTCAACGACTGGCTCCTGGCAATGGCTGCGTACAATGCCGGTCCCGGACGGATACGCGAGGCTATCCAGAACCAGATGACGCGTGATTTCTTCGATATGTACCTCCCTGAAGAGACCGAAAGGTACATTTTCCGGATACTTGCCCTCAAGGAGATCATTGCGAACAGGGACCGGTACGGGTTGCATGTCGATGACAGAGAGATGTATCGCCCGGTATTGATATCGGAAGTGATCGTCGAATCGAACCGCGAATTCGATTCGTGCATATTGGCCAATGCCATGGATGTTTCCTACAGGACGTACAGGATGAACAATCTGCATTTAAGAAAATACAAGCTTCCGAAGGGAGTATACAGGGTGAACGTACCGATGGAGAAGAAAGACTCTTTCGTAAAAAAAATGAGATCTTACAATTTCATTCAGTGCCAGTGAACTGCACCATGTTTTAGGGTCATTTCATCTAAAATATTATCGCATAAGGGGCAAGTTTTGAGCCCGGTATGCTCTCACATCGAAAAATAGAGACATTCCGATTTTTCTGATTGACAAAACTGTCGAAATTAAGATAAAGTTTGGCATTGTGAAATTGTGAACAAAGTGGCCCGAAAAGTTTCATTTCTGCCGGTTTGTATTTTTATGCAGCAACTTCTAAGAGGATTTGAGACATGCTCGAGTACGTAGCGATCTTTGTCATGTTTTGCCTTGCCGGGATCATCGCAGCCGCCATAATCGGCTTTTCACATGTTCTCGGACACAGGACGAAAAGCAAAACAAAACTTGCCCCCTATGAATGCGGTATGACAACAACCGGTCCCACCCGCAGGAGAATGACCATCCGGTATTACATCGTTGCCATGCTTTTTCTCGTTTTCGACATCGAAATTATCTTCCTGTACCCGTGGGCAGTGGTCAGCCGGAGACTGGGGCTCTTCGGATTCATAGAGATGCTCATCTTTGTGTTTATTCTTTTCATAGGATATATCTATATTTGGAAAAAAGGTGCATTGGAATGGGAGTAGAAAATAACGTACTGGTATCGACCGTTGACTGGCTCATAAACTGGTCCCGAAAGAATTCTCTTTTCCCTGTCACTTTCGGCCTTGCCTGCTGCGCCCTCGAAATGATGGTAGCGAGCTCTGCGGAATATGATATTGCCCGTTTTGGCGCCGAGGTTTTTCGCCCGTCGCCGAGGCAGTCAGACCTCATGATCGTGGCAGGAACGCTGACAAAGAAAATGGCCCCCATCGTACGCAGGATATACGAACAGATGCCGAACCCGAAATGGGTCATCGCATACGGGGCCTGCGCATCGTCGGGCGGTATCTTCAGATCATACAGCGTTGTACAAGGGGTCGATCAGATAATCCCCGTTGATGTATACATCCCCGGATGCCCTCCGCGGCCGGAGGCATTGCTGAAGGGAATCATGGAGCTTCAGAAGAAGATACAGAAAGAAACAATCAAAGACAGACCTCTGATATCATTGCCCGGGAAGAGCGCATGAGTGACAATACTGAATACCTAGAAATACTATCTGGTAAGGCAGACGGGATCGAGATCGTACCGACCCCTCCCGGCGAGCCGAGTGCGATGGTCGACAAGAACAATATCCGCGAAACACTCGATCATTGCAGATATGATCGTGACCTCGGTTTCAATATGCTCGTCGACATGTTTGCAATCGATTATAACGGCGAGGAGCCGAGATTCGAGATCGTGTACATTCTCCGTTCACAGAAGACCAACGCGCGGATCGTGGTGAAGACCAGGTGTGGCGATGAAGGCATAGAGACGGTCAGCGACCTGTGGCCGGCGGCCAATTTTCTCGAAAGAGAAATCTACGACATGTACGGCCTGCCGTTCGCTAACCATCCTGATCTGCGCAGGATATACAACCCTGATGATTTCGAGGGCTATCCCCTGCGTAAGGAGTTTCCCCTCGAAGGCAAGGATTTTGATAAGCGTTTCGTGGTGGATCTGGAGAAGGCATAAATGGCTGATACAAAGTACATGACGATCAATATGGGGCCTCAGCATCCCGCCACGCACGGGGTTCTGAGGGTAGTTCTTGAACTCGACGGTGAAACGATTGTTTCGAGTACCCCTCATATCGGGTACCTACATCGCGGAATAGAAAAGATCTTCGAGAACAGGACGTACTGGCAGGGCCAGCCGCTGACCGACAGACTCGATTATACGAGCGGCATGTCCAACAACCTCGCCTATGTCCTCGCTGTCGAGAAACTGATCGGCGTCGAGATCCCGAAACGGGCCCAGTACATCCGGGTAATGCTGAGCGAATTGCAGCGGATTGCGGCGCACCTCCTCTGGATATCGACCCACGCCCTCGATATGGGCGCCATGACGGTCCTTTTCTACGGGTTCCGTGAAAGGGAAAACTGCCTCAAAATTCTGGAGACTGTTGCGGGCGCACGACTGATGCCCGATTATATACGATTCGGCGGCTTGCGGGAAGAGTTGCCCGAAGGCTTCCTCAAGGAAGCCAAGGTGTTTATCGATGATCTCCCGCGGAGGATCGATGAGTATGAGACACTGCTCACAGAGAACGTCATATGGAAAGGCCGTCTGAAAGGCATATGCCCGTTAAGCGCAGACGATGCCATCACATACGGAGTGACAGGGCCGGTGCTCCGCGCATCAGGCGTCTATTACGATGTCCGCAAGGCATATCCGTATTCCAGCTATGAAGACTTCGATTTTGAGATACCCCTTGGCACGAATGGTGATGTATACGACAGGTACGTTGTCAGGCTTAAAGAGATGAGGCAGTCGGTAAGGATAGTTCAGCAGGCTATCGAAAAACTTCCCGAAGGCCCGATCAACGCGGATGCACCTCAATATGTGCCTCCGGAAAAGGAAGACGTGGCACATGACATGGCGGCGCTTATCCGCCATTTCAAATTGATGACGGATGGCTTCAGGCCGCCTAAGGGCGAGGCCTATGCCTCGATCGAGTCGTCGAAGGGTGAACTAGGGTTCTACATCGTGAGCGACGGTACGGAGAAACCTTACCGCGTCAGGATCCGCCCGCCTTCATTCCTGAACCTTGGCTCGGTATCGAAGATGATCGAAGGATCGCTGGTCGCCGATGTTGTCGCAGCGATAGGAAGCATCGACATAGTTCTCGGCGAAATAGATAAATAAGGTTGATTATGGCTGACGTGATCTTTAGTTCCTGGCAGGGTGAGATAATAGACAACAGGGGCAAGGCCCGCGAGTCTTTCGAAGCCCCGAAGGTCAAGCTCCCCGGAGAGTTTGAGAATGGTCTTTCCGTAAAGGCGTTCATGGGTTGGGACGGCATCATCCTCTGTGATGAGAACGTGGACATAATCGATATGTCCGTGAAATACGCCGAAGCCGTCCAGAAGGAATCCTGCGGCCGGTGCATACCGTGCAGGATCGGAAGCAAGGTCATCTTGGGAACGCTGCAGACGATTGCCGACGGTAAAGGCAAGAAGGAAAACCTCGACAAAATTCGCACTATCGCCGCCGAGATCAAGGACGGGTCGAAATGCCAGATCGGGCAGACCGGCTTTGTGCCACTCCTTCAGGCCCTGGATTTCTTCGGCCCGGAGTTTGACCGGTCGATAGCGGAAGGGCGCAAGGCGAAATCCGGCGATTATAGGATATCTGTGACTGCCCCGTGCATGAGCGTTTGTCCGACCCAACTAGATATCCCGGCATACGTCGAGGCGATAAGCGAGGGGAGGTTCACGGAATCGCTCAAAAAGATCCGGGAGAACACCTGCATGGCAGGCACCCTCGGAAGGGTCTGCGTGAGGCCCTGTGAGTCGAACTGCCGGCGCGCAAACATCGATGAGTCCATCTCGATAAAGAGCCTCAAGAGATTTGTGGCGGACTGGGAAGTTGATAAGAGTGTCAAGCGCGATATCGCGCCGAATATAGACAAATCGAAAAAGGTTGCCGTTATCGGCGCCGGCCCTGCCGGACTTTCCTGTGCATACTACATCGCCCAGATGGGATATCCCGTAACGGTATTCGAGAAACTGGGCGAACCGGGCGGAATGGCCGCGGTGGGCATCCCTGACTACCGACTGCCAAGGGTGGTCCTTGAAGGTGAGGGCAAGTTCGTCGAATCCTTTGGCGCTACCATAAAGTACGGTGTCGAACTGGGCAAGGACATCACCCTTGATCAGATACGCAAGGAATTCGACGCGGTTTTTATCGGGGTCGGTGCCCATACATCGCAGCCTATGGGTGTTAATGGCGAAGATGCCGGCTATCGTGGTTTTATCCCCGGTGTGAAATATTTACTCGACATAAATAACGGAAAAGATCCGTATCCCGAGGGCAAAAAGGTCGTCGTTGTCGGTGGCGGCAACGTTGCAATGGACTGTGTCCGTTCATCGTTCCGCATCGGCAAGCCCGACGTTCACCTCGTATATAGAAGGACGAAGAAGGAAATGCCAGCGGACCCCGTCGAGATCCACGAGGCGGAGGAAGAAGGCGTCGAGTTCCACTACCTGTGCAATCCGTCGCGCATCCTGGAAAAGGACGGCAAGGTCGTCGGCGTCGAGTGTATTCGGATGGAACTCGGCGAACCGGACGCCAGCGGCCGCAGAAGACCGGTCCCTGTCCCGAACTCCGAATTCGTGATCGAAACCGATATCCTGATACCGGCGATCGGTCAGGCGATCGACTGGTCGTTCTTGGAAAACAGGGAAGAGTTCGCGATAACGAAGTGGAACACCTTTCAGGTCGATCGGGAGACATTCGAGACGAACATCCCCGGCATATTCTCGGCCGGCGACTGCGAAACGGGTCCCGATGTCCTCGTTCGTGCCTGCGGCAATGGCAAGCGCGCGGCCTGGAAGATCGATGAATACTTGAGAGGCGAGAAACCAAAGGCTAGGGAAAGCGAGAAATACGTGAAGTTTTTCGGTCAGTTCAAGGTGTACGACAAGGACGAAAACGTCGGCTTCTTGGGCGACCACCCGAGGATGCTGCTCCGGCCGATGGCTCCCGAGGTCAGGAAATGGACGTTCGAAGAGTTCGAGGAAGGGTTCCGGACCGATGAGGCGATCACGGAGGCATCGCGGTGTCTTCGCTGTTATCGAATTGGCATGATCGCAGTTGGCTGAAAAGGGAACAAGAATGATAACTTTCAAGATAGACGGCAACGAGATAAAGACCGAGGAAGGCAAGACAATACTGGAAGCTGCACGGGAGAACAACATCTACATCCCGACACTGTGCTACCACGAGAACCTTCTTCCCATTGGCTCCTGCAGGCTGTGCATCGTTGAGATCGAAGGGTACGACAAACCCATGGCATCGTGCACGACCGCCGCTGTCGAGGGCATATCGGTGACGACCCAGTCCGACAAGCTCTTCGCGATGCGCCAGGAATATCTTAAGTTCCTCCTCATCAATCACCCGCTGGAATGCCCGCATTGTGATTCCGCCGGTGAGTGCCGCCTTCAGGACCTCGTTTTCGAACATAGGCTGGAACGTGTCGACCTCGAGGCGGAAAGAGAGCCGAAAACGGTAAAACCTTACGCCACGGCAATGATCAGGTATGCCGAGGACAGATGTGTCCTGTGCCTTCGCTGTGTTCACGCATGCCGCGAAGTCTCGGGTCGGAAAGTTCTGGAACTCACCGGGACCGGGATAGAGGCCGCAATGAAGCCGACGGTCCCCGACGATTGCGTCTCATGCGGGGAATGCCTCTTCATGTGTCCCGTGGGCGCCCTTACCGAACAGGAAAGCCCCCAGAAAAGCAGGAAGTGGCAGACGAAGCGTCAGACAACGACCTGCCCGCACTGCGGTTTCGGGTGTTCGATCGACCTCGATGTTTTTGAAAACAGGTTTATCACAAAAGTCGTTACGAACCCGTCCCTTTTTCCGAACAAGGGTTCGCTTTGCGTGATGGGCCGTTTCGGGTATGATTTCGCAAATAACGAAGCGCAGCTTGCCGCACCGACAATCAAGCAGGGAGCGGATGCCGTGGTGGCGACACTCCCCGAGGCCGTCGAGGCAACAGCGTCAGCGTTGATCAAACTTGATAAAGAAGGCAAAACGATCGGTTTTATCGTATCTTCCCGGGCAACCAACGAGGAAGCCTATATGATGACACAGATCGCAAAGATCTTTTCGAAGGCCATCTTAGGTACGGCCGGATATTACCATACGGGCAGGGTGCTTGAAACGATGCGCCGGATGGGTATCCCGTATCCTTATGAGTACGAAACACTGAACAAATGCGATCTCATCATCGTTGCGGGTGCGGACCTTCTCGGGAACAACCACCTTCTTGCCAACAAGGTCCGTGAAGCGATGAAAAATACCGGCGCGAAAGTGGCTGTCATCGATCCGTCGCCAATTTCCCTCACACGCGTAAGCGATGCATGGGTAAAGGTCGCACCGGGCTCTGATGCGGCATTCTTCAACGGCATCGCCGCCCAGCTGATCACCGATAAGAAAAATGATCCCGAGGCTGGCAGTATCGAGGGCCTGTCGGGAAGCAAAGCGGATGCGGCAGCGGCAAGCGGCGCGGATGAAAAGAGCGTTGACAGGTTCTACAAGCTCCTTGTCGACGCCTCGGCCGTCGCGGTCATATTCGGGACGGGCATAAGCAGCAATACCGAGAGCATGGAGACCCTCCTGAATCTATGTATCGTAAAGGGCATTCAGAAGACAGGCGCGGTGATGCCGACCGCCCTCCAGTCCAATGCCGTCGGTACCCTGTCATTCCTTCCTGACGTCACATCCCCGTCAGATGTATTGAGCAAGGCGGACGGCCTTTTCATTTACGAAGATGATCTCTTCCATTATCTCGCGGGAAAGGGTGTCGAACAGGCCCTGAAGAGCAAGCCATTCCTGGCTGTGTGTGATATGTTCGAAACCGGCACGTCGGCATATGCCCACGTTGTAGTCCCGACCGGCAGTTTCGCCCAGAAAGAGGGCAGCTACATTGCCGAGGACGGGTATGTGCGCAAGGTTGCACGGGCCGAAGGCAATGCATCGCCTGGGTTCGATTTCCTGAGAATGCTTCTCGACCGGCTCGGCGGCGGGCTCTACAAGGATGAGTCCGAGGCATCGTCGGTCGTATGCAGCAAGGAATTCATCGTGACCGACGAGCTTGGTAAGGCAAGCCTGATGCCGACGAATGGCTCGGCAAAGGCCGTACCGGTCAAGGCAGCGGCCGGCAACCCCCAGAAACCTTTCACCCTTGTCCTGAAGAACGTCTTCTTCCACCATCACCTGGCGGGAAAGGGCATTTACTCGAAAATGGTGTACCTCCAGAACCCTCTGATCGTCGGTGACAAGCTGTTCATCTCCCGGGAAGACGCCGACGTATTGGGGATCACGGAAGGCGGCCAGGTAATTATTGAATCCGACCATGGAAAAGTACAGTACCCTGTAATGATCAAGGAAGATCTGAAGAAGGGCGTGCTTGAATATAGAATGTTGAAGAACAGGCAGGACATTTTAAATCTGACCGATGGATATGCCAAACACATCGCAGTGACGGTAAAAAAAGGTTAAAGCATGGAACAGCTTATCACGTTATCAATAATGGTGGTCAAGAACATAGTCGTGGTGCTCGTTCTTATGGGTTTCGTGGCATACACCACACTCCTTGAAAGGAAGCTCCTCGGCCGTCTGCAGGTCAGGCCCGGACCCAACAGGGTAGGCCCCTTCGGTCTTCTCCAGCCTATTGCCGACGGCGTCAAATCCTTCTTCAAGGAAGACATCATCCCCGATGAGGCCGATAAGACATTATACGTGCTTGCACCCGGAATATCGTTGTTTACGGCGCTCAGCTTGTTTGCCGTTATCCCGTTCGGGCCGACGGTAGAATTCTTGGGAAGGCAGGTCAAGCTTGTTGTAGCCGACCTCGACACTGGACTCCTCTATCTTCTCGCTCTTGCGACCCTCGGCGAATACGGGGTTGTGCTTGGTGGATGGTCATCCGGGAACAAGTACGGCGTCCTCGGCGCCCTGCGTGCAGCGGCCCAGATGATAAGCTACGAGTGTGCCCTTGGCCTTGCCGTCATCGGGACGATCATAATTGCAGGGTCTATCAACCTGAGCGAGATCGTAAATGCCCAGGCCGGGCTCTGGTTTATTGTCAAGTATCCCTTCGGCTTCATCTTTTACTTGGTTGCAGGCCTCGCTGAAATTAACAGAACACCGTTCGACATGCCGGAATCAGAAAGCGAGCTGGCATGCGGTTTTAATATTGAGTACAGCAGTATGAAATTCGCAACGTTTATGATTGCGGAATATGCTCATATGTTCACCGTGGCGGCAATAGTCACCACGCTTTTCCTCGGTGGTTGGATGGGCCCTGGCCCCGCGTATCTCGGGCCTTTGTGGTTCATCATCAAGGTCTTCGTGATCATCTTCTTCTTCATCTGGGAAAGAGGGACATACCCGAGGGCGAGATACGACCAGATAATGCAGTTCGGCTGGAAGTTCCTTCTCCCTCTCACGCTTCTTAACGTTGTCGTAACTGCTGCCCTCGTTGCAATGGGGGTGCTGTAATGAAAGATAAGATAGTCCTTCCTCTCCTCAAAGGCCTTCGGCTGACATTTTCACGGGTGTTTACGAAGACCATTACGTACCAGTACCCCGAAAAGAAACACGAAGTGCCGGAAAGATGGCGAGGCGTACATTACTTCAAGAAAAATGAGGCGGGCGAGACGGCCTGCGTCGCATGCGGTTTGTGCGTGGCTGCCTGTCCCAACCAGTGCATTACGCTGGAGATCGGCGAGAAATTCGACGGGAAACGCTATCCCGTCAAGTATGAGATAGATCCTTGGCGCTGCATTTTCTGCGGTTTTTGCCAGGACGCATGCCCGGTCAATGCCATCAATCTCGGCAAAGATTACGAACAGGCACATTACCGCAAAGAAGATTTCGTACTGGATACGGAAAAACTCCTTTCGATGTATGAGGATAAAAAATGATCGGCATTGGACTCGGATTTAAATGGTTTATCTTTGTTGTGATGGCCCTCACAGCGGTGGGTGCATCCATTATCATGGTAACACGCAAAAACCCGATCCACAGCGCATTATGGTTGATCGTGACATTCTTTTCCATCGCGGTCCTGTATGTAACCCTTAATGCGACCTTCATAGCCGTTGCGCAAGTCATGGTTTATGCAGGGGCGGTAATGATGCTCGTTATTTTCGTGATCATGCTCATCCACTTGGAGTGGGGTGCGCGATTGGGCCACAAAAAGTCCTTCCCGAAATTGATCGGGTCGATTATTACAATAATACTTTTCCTGCAGATCCTTGCAGGAGTCTATACATACAGCAACACAGGACAGCACGGCATTTACACTGCCCAGAAGCTTGCGGAAATAGGCAATACACGGGCCGTAGGGACCGTGCTTTACGGCAAGTATGCATTCGCATTTGAGATTGCCTCGATACTTCTCCTCGTGGGGATCGTCGGCGCCGTTCTGCTTGCCAGGAAAAGAAAGGAACAGGAGAGATAATGTTGCCCGAGATACCGCAGGATCTTTACTATCTGTTGTCCGCAGTGCTTTTCACCATAGGAGCGATCGGTGTCATCACACGACGGAATGCCATCGTGATCTTCATGTGCATCGAACTCATGCTGAATGCGGTGAATTTGAGTTTTATCACCTCGGGTAATTTCTTGAACTCGCTTGACGGGACCATCTTCGTGATCTTCATCATGGCTGTTGCGGCGGCCGAAGCGGCGGTGGGCCTTGCTATATTCGTGCTCATCTTCAGGCTCAAGGGCACAGTACACGTAGATGAAGTTAATCTGCTTAAAGGCTAAAGAAGGGGTTTTAAATGGCTGACCTTATCTGGCTTATTCCGGCATTTCCCGCGATCGGGTTCTTGATCAATGGCCTTCTCGGGATTCGCTTTCCGAAGACTCTTACCGCTTGGGTTGCGTGTCTTTCCGTCATAGCTTCATTCGCTGTATCCGCAACCATTTTTGTACAGTTCCTGCAGATGGCGCCCGAGAGCAGGGTATTTGAAAAGACCGTATTCGACTGGATCGTGTCGGGTGACTTCAAGACGACGATCGGGTTCAGGATCGACGCACTGTCGATCATTATGTGTCTTATCGTCTCCGGTGTCGGCTCGCTCATCCATATTTATTCAGTCGGCTATATGCATGACGACCCCGGGTTTCGACGCTATTTCTGCTATCTCAACCTGTTCGTTTTCATGATGCTGACGCTCGTTACCGGCGATAACGTTCTTCTTATGTTCGTCGGATGGGAGGGCGTCGGCCTTTGTTCGTATCTACTTATCGGTTTCTGGTACGAGAAGGACTCTGCTGCGAATGCCGGCAAGAAGGCCTTTATCGTGAACAGGATCGGCGACTTCGGCTTCCTTCTCGGCCTGTTCACCTTGGTAGGATACCTTGGTTCCCAGGGCATCTGGACCTTGAAATTCTCTGAACTTCAGGCGAATGTGCACCTGATCGGGCCGGGGCTTGCAACGATCATCACGCTTCTTTTCTTCGTCGGCGCAACCGGAAAATCGGCCCAGATACCCCTTTATGTCTGGCTGCCGGATGCTATGGAAGGTCCGACACCTGTCAGCTCGTTAATCCACGCTGCCACGATGGTTACCGCCGGCGTTTACATGATCGCGCGTCTCAATTTCCTGTACGTTCTCGCCCCGACGACACTTCTCGTTGTTACGATTGTCGGTCTGGCGACCGCATTTTTCGCTGCAACGATCGGCACCGCCCAGTATGACATCAAGCGCGTCCTTGCGTATTCTACCGTGAGCCAGCTCGGCTACATGTTCGTGGGTGTCGGCGCAGGCGCATATGCGGCCGGTATTTTTCACCTTATGACCCATGCTTTCTTCAAAGGTCTCCTTTTTCTCGCGGCCGGCAGCGTCATGCATGCCATGAGCGGAGAGCTCGATATGAGGAAGATGGGCGGGCTTAGGAAAAAGACGCCCGTCACCTATTGGACGACGTTCATCGCATGCCTTGCGATTGCTGGCGTACCGGGCTTTTCAGGGTTCTTCAGCAAGGATGAGATACTTTGGATGGCATTCAGCAAATATGACAGTATCTGGTTCTGGTTTATCGGCGTCATCACTGCCGGTATGACCGCG
This sequence comes from Deltaproteobacteria bacterium UBA5329, assembly GCA_002408185.1. Taxonomy (GTDB): domain Bacteria; phylum Desulfobacterota; class Syntrophorhabdia; order Syntrophorhabdales; family Syntrophorhabdaceae; genus Delta-02. The sequence goes on along the minus strand of DHQV01000103.1, from coordinate 3,875 downwards.
TTCTACATGTTCCGGATGTTCTTCAGTACGTTCCACGGGGAATGCAGGGCTGACGAGGAGATAAAGCATCACATCCATGAATCGCCAAGGATCATGACGGTTCCGCTCATGATCCTTGCCGTCTTAAGCCTCATCGGCGGTTATGTGGGCGTCCCCGCATTGCTCGGTGGTTCGAACCATATTGAAAAATGGCTCGAGCCGGTGTTTGGCCACCATGCTGCACCCGCAACGGCGCATGCCGGCGGATTCAATATCATCAGTACCGCATTTGCCTCATCGGGAGGGGCCGAGGGGGCGGGCCACGCCATAGAGATGCAACTTATGATAGGCGCGGTCATCATCGGTCTTCTCGGCATATTCATCGCCTGGCTATTCTACGTGAAAAATCCGAACCTTCCTAAGAAATTCGTAGAGAAGTTCCACGGGTTGTTCACGCTGGTTCACAATAAATATTTCATCGATGAACTGTACGGCTTCATATTCGTGAGGGGCCTCTTTAAACTGGGCAGGTTCTGCAAGGACTTTTTTGACGAGATGATCATAGATGGTATTGTAAACGGCATAGCCTCGTTACTTGCCGGTGTTGGCGGGATCATCCGCAAGGTACAGACCGGTATGGTGCAGGGCTATGCATTTGCGGTCATACTTGGCGCTATAGTAGTGATCGGTTATTTAATTTCGAGAATCTTGTAAAGGTGCGTATATGACGGAGTTCTCAGTTTTCGGTATACCAATACTCACATTTCTTATATTTTTCCCTCTTCTGGGAGCGGTGATCCTGCTTTTTGTGAACCGGGAGAATACCCTTCTCATCAAGTCTGCTACACTGATATTTTCGCTGTTCGAACTCTTTGCGTCCATCCCGCTCTTCTACAAGTTCAGCAATAGCGCGAAGGGAATGCAGTTTGTCGAAAAAGCGGACTGGTTCCCGGATTGGGGCATCAGCTATCATCTCGGTATTGACGGCATAAGCCTTCTTCTTGTCCTGCTCACCACGTTCCTCACCGTTATCTGCGTGCTGTGTTCCTGGAAGGCTATCGAAGACAGGGTAAAAGAATATTACATTATGTTCCTTTTCCTTGAAACTGCCATGATCGGTACGCTCTGTGCGCTCGACCTGGTCCTCTTCTATATCTTCTGGGAATTGATGCTAATCCCGATGTACCTTCTTATCGGTGTGTGGGGTGGACCGAACCGTATCTATGCTGCGATCAAGTTCTTCCTTTTTACGATGGCTGGCAGCGTTCTTATGCTGGTCGCCATCCTTTACCTGTACTTTTTTTATTACGCGCAGAGCGGTGTGTACACGTTCAACGTGATGGAGCTCTACAAGGCCAGCATACCGATCGCGAAGCAGTACTGGCTTTTCGCAGCATTCGCCCTGTCATTTGCCATCAAGGTGCCAATGTTCCCGGTGCACACATGGTTGCCTGATGCCCACACCGAAGCACCTACTGCCGGTAGTGTCATCCTTGCGGGCGTTCTCCTGAAAATGGGTACATACGGCTTCATCCGGTTTGCGATCCCCCTCTTCCCGGCTGCTGCTATCGACGCGATACCGCTCATGTCGATACTGGCTGTTATCGGGATAATTTACGGCGCTATCGTTAGCATGATGCAGCCCGACCTCAAGAGACTTATCGCCTTCTCGAGTGTAAGCCACCTTGGTTACGTCATGCTCGGCATCTTCGCTTTCAACATGCAGGGCGTTCAGGGCGGCATCTACCAGATGCTCAACCACGGTATCTCGACCGGGGGCCTCTTCCTAATCGTCGGCATGATATATGAAAGAAGGCACACGAGGATGATCGCAGATTTCGGCGGTCTCTCCAAGGTGATGCCGATATTTGCCGTATTCTTTATGATCATAACCCTTTCATCCATCGCGCTTCCTGGTACGAACGGTTTCGTCGGAGAGTTCCTTATCCTTCTCGGCGCATTCAAGGCCAATGCGGTTTACGGGATTCTGGCGACGACCGGTGTCATCTTCGGTGCGGTGTATATGCTGTGGATGTTCCAGAGGGTCATGTTCGGCGTTGTCACAAAGGATGCGAACAAGGACCTCAAAGACCTCGACGGCCGGGAGATTGCCATCCTTTGCTCCATGGTCTTCTTCATAGTTTTGATGGGTGTCTACCCGAAGATGTTCTTCAATAAGATGGATACATCAGTCAACGAGTATTTGAGCTTTGTCAAGAACAAGAACGTCCAGGCGAGAATGCTTGAACAGAATAAAGGCGCCACTGCAAAAGCGGCAGCAGAAGTAACTAACACGAATATGACGAGATAGGGGTCTGATTAATGGACGCTTTAATACCTGCCAGTGAATTTAGATGGATAGTGCCCGAAATGATACTTACCGGGTTCGGCCTTGTGCTGCTTATCATGGGCTGCTTGACGAGAGGACCCGTGGCATCGAAGATCTCCGGAGTGCTCTGCATAGCCGGATCTTTGTTCGCCCTTATTTTCACGGTGAAAATGTGGGGGATGAACCTCGATATCTTTAATCAGCTCTATACGATAGACAATTTCGGGACTTTCTTCAAAAGCCTCTTCCTCGCCATATTGATCCTGGTGGCACTAGTGTCGCTGCGCTATGCGGACCGTGAAGAGATCGGGGGCGGCGAATATTATGCGCTTCTTATGTTCGGCGTGCTCGGGATGATGGTCATGACCTCGTCACATCATTTTGTCACGATCTTTATCGGGCTCGAAGTGATGTCACTTGCGATCTATGTTCTGTGCGGCCTGCTGAGAAGCGAGCTCGCATCGGTCGAAGCGGCCTTGAAATACTTCCTATTGGGCGCGTTCGCAACGGGTTTCCTGCTGTACGGTATGTCTATGATCTATGGGTCGACCGGTCTTATCGACGTTGTGGATCTGAAAAAATATTTCCTTATGAAGCAGCCCTTCTCGGCGACAATGTTCATCATCGGTCTGGGATTCCTTCTCGTCGGGTTTGGGTTCAAGATTGCTTCGGTCCCCTTTCATATGTGGACACCGGACGTGTACCAGGGTGCACCGACCTCGATAACCGCATACATGGCAACGGGAGTAAAAGCCGCGGCATTCGGGGCGCTGATACGGGTTTTTTTCACCGCGTTCATCCCGTTCCAGTTCGGCTGGTCGGAGATCATATGGGTTCTCGCCGTCCTTACCATGACCGTGGGGAATATTACGGCGCTCGTTCAGCGTGATGTCAAGAGGATACTTGCATACTCCAGCATTGCGCATGCCGGCTATATCCTTGTGGCCTTCATCACTGGCGACAGGGGAGAGGCCTCGAGTATGCTGTATTACCTCATGGCATATTCATTCATGAACATCGGGGCATTCACGGCGGTTATCGTGGTGCAGAGAAAGGGTGACAACACGAGCGACCTCGACAGTTTCGCCGGACTCGGTGCCCGGCATCCATTTATAGCGTTGTGTATGAGCGTTTTCCTCCTTTCACTGGCTGGTGTGCCGCCGCTCGCAGGGTTCATGGGCAAGTTCTACGTATTCAGCACGGCCGTAAAGGCCCAGTATTACTGGCTCGCCATCATCGGCTTCCTGAACAGTGTTGTGGCCGCATACTATTACCTGAGGGTTATGATGTACATGTATTTCAGAGAACCCATCGGTGAGGCAGCGGGAGCGGTCGACCGGGCACCTCAGTACGGGCTTGTTATGCTCATCTGTATGTGGGCCCTTCTGCACATGGGTATTTTCCCCAGAACTTTCATAGTGATGGCACAGAAGGCCGTAGGTATCTTCGGGTAAACGCGAAAGATAAAGTAAACCTGCCCCGCCGTATAAGGCGGGGTTTTTTTATGTGCGCCCGGCAGGGCGCACTGGCTCGGCGGGGAAAGTCCTCTATGGACCCTGATGACGGG
>DHQV01000039.1 GCA_002408185.1 Deltaproteobacteria bacterium UBA5329 | reverse complement strand
TAAGTTTTACCGGACAGTACTGAGTATTTATACCTAAATGTAGCATAAAACCGGATACCGGCCAAAGCTCATGTATCAGCCCGGGCTGACCCTGCGCATTCCGGCCGGTTACCCTCCCTTTCGCCCTTGTGCGCACCTTGTCTCACGGCGTATAATGAAGGCTTGGCTTGATAAATGAACGGTGAAGAGCATAGAGATATTGCCTGTCGTCGATGCGGCAACTGTTGCCATGTGGATGTGTCCGCCTATGTTTCTCTCGAGGATGTTCGGCGATGGGAAAAAGAGGAACGCCATGATATTATTGAGCACGTGCGCGCCAATGATGTCGCATGGTCGGGCGGCAGGGTGATCAACAGGTTCGGGTCAAACATAAAGACCTGCCGGATGAGCTGTGTTTACCTAAAATGGTATGGTTCATCTGCATCCTGCGAGATCTACGAAACACGCACGAAGGTATGCCGTAGCTATGTTCCCGGGTCATCAGGCCTGTGCCCTCAATATCATAGCAAGTTTCGATGAACTCATAGTTCCCCGGATCTCTTCATCGTGTTTATGCCTTGAAAAGATGAGTGGAATGGCGTATAGAAATCGCACCGTGAGGATCGATTTCCATACCCACATTTATCCTGATCGCTTAGCCCACAGCACGGTTTCGGCAGTTCGTCAACGGGCGGCGATCGACGCCTATACGGACGGCACCCTTAAGGGACTGAAAAGGTCCATGACGGCTGCCGGGATCAATCTTTCCGTGGTGGCGGCCGTACCGACAAAGCCGGAACAGGTCGCATCCATTCAACGGTGGTTAACAGGCATCCGGCAGCCGGGTATCGAGGCAATGGCCGCCATGCATCCAGCCGACCCATTAAGCCCCGAGCAGATGCGATCGCTAAAGGAACAAGGATTTCGAGGCTTTAAATTTCACCCTGATTATCAGGATTTCTTCGTTGACGATCCCCGGATGTACCCTTTGTATGAGAGGGTGGCCGCAGAAGGCATGTTCATTCTCTTTCATGCCGGGGTCGACCGGGGGCTTCCCCACCCGGTCCATGGAACGCCGAAACGCCTGGCCGTGGTTCACCGGGCCGTTCCGGAACTCCGCATCGTCGTCGCCCACCTGGGCGGGGAAGATGCGTACGAGGAGACGGCGGCACATCTACTGGGCCGGGACATCTATATGGACACGTCCTTTGTACTGCGCAAGATGCCCGGGATATTCCGGGAACGCTTCCTCAGGGAACATCCGGCAGAGCGTTTGCTGTTCGCGTCGGACAGTCCATGGACAGACCAGGGTGAAGAGCTTCAGTTTCTGCTGCAATTGCCGTATCTGACAGAAAGCGACAAGGAAAAGATCTGTTTTTCCAATGCAGCGAGGCTTTTGGGATTGGAGAAGGACATCTATCACCCTGAGGCCTGAGTTGCCCATTTGTTGTTTTAATTCCTCGATGGTTGTCCGGGGCACGCTCTCCGGGGGGTGAACCTGGCCGGCTAGAAGACGCATTCTTCCAGCGAAAAAGTGAACGCCCTTAAACCGATCGTAGGATACTGTGCTTTCAGCTCCCCTAGGACCTTAAGAAGGTTGGGAAGCTCCTCATCGGGAATGGGCACGAACAAAGCATTGGCCTCGCCGGACGGCCTCGTTCCTTTGTATAGTTTCAGGTAGGATTGACAGCCGGCCCGGACAAACGTATCTGTGATGTCGAAATAATCGTCGTGAGCGACAAAGAGCATTTTCATAGTACCACCCTCCCGTGGAAAGGAATGTTCTCAAACATTGAATGCACAATTCCCCATTCCTTAGATTATTTCAAATCATATTCAAAAGGCAACCATTGCAGGGATCCCGGGGTACCGGAGAATTGAGCGGAAAGAGGGTGTACGAATGATTTCACCATTGCCATATATCCAACGATATTTTAATATTCTGTGAAAGAATGACCTGGAGGAAACACTTGAGCAGTGATAAATTTACGATAACTCCGATCAAACTGGGTGAGGGGAAACGCCCCAAGGCCTTATATACCTATTTATCTTTTTATGAAGAGGACACGACGGTCTTTTACGGGATATTTCTGGTAAGGAACAAGGATTACACGATCATGGTCGATACCGGGACGGATCTTGAGAAGTATTCCAGGTCATCCGTTTATGAATTTCTTGGGATGGACAGTCTATCGGAATCGTTTATAAAATACGATTATTCACTCGATAACATAGACTTCGTTATTCAGACGCATCTTCACTATGATCATTGTGCATTAATGCCACAGTTCAAAGGGATCACAAAATATTTGCAGCGAAAAGAGTGGGAGTACGCCCTGAATCCCCACCCCTTTATGCAGAGTTCGTATGTCCGGTCATACTTCGAAAATGAAAAATTTGAGCTCATTGACGGAGACTTAAATATCCTGCCGGGATTGGACATCATGTCTGTCCCCGGCCACTCACCGGGCTGTCAGGCCGTTATAATCGATACTGAAGCAGGGAAGGCAGCATTGACCGGTTTTTGTTGCATTTCGGAAAACTTTACAGGGGAAAAGGGTTTTATTATACCCGCTTATCACGAAAACCCGGTCAATGCTTACAATAGCATGCGACGTCTTTTGAAGGCGACAGACCTTATTTGCCCCAATCACACCGGTCAATTCTTGAGAAAACCGGAATAAAAGATATGACTGCCCCGGAGAACAAGAAATTCCTCGTTACTACGTCAATAATTGAACGGTGATTATAGACCCTTTTTGGAGGTGATCCGATCCTTCGGGTATTGCAGCAATTGCCGTGGCGTTGGTTATGGAAGAGAGGCGAGTGCGTTTTTCCATCGGATGGAATAGGGGCAGTTCTTCATCTGGTTTAAGTGTACCGAAGAACAGATCGGTCCACTCTACATTGCCCCCGACAATATCGGCAGCGAGTCTGGCGTTAGTTGCGGGCAGACCGGTATTCGGGCTGCCGCACAGAGCAAGCAGGCCCGGTAGCGCGATCTGCAGAAAGCCCATCAGATTGGAAGGCGGTCCGCCAGGCAGGATGAACACGGGTTTACCGTCCAGGGTGCCAAAACCGACTGCCTTTCCGGGCCCCATTCGAATTCGGTGGAATATCATCTTCCATCCCAGGTTTTCAAGAACTTGCGCCACCAGATCGCGGTCTCCCGTCCAGGCCCCGCCGCTCGTTATCAAGGCATCTGTTTCCAGGGCAAACTCGGTGATGGCGTCGAGGATGGCGTCGTAGTCATCCTTGACTATTTTCGTGCGGCGGCCCATCCCGTATTTGTTACACCATCCGGCCAGGGTGACGACATTGCTCGCGTACAGGCCGCCATCCGTAAGGGGCTTTCCCGGCTCGACCAACTCGTCGCCGGTTCCGATGATCCCCGTGACGGGGTTTTTAAAAACGGGGATGACGCTATGCCCCGCTGCGGCGAGAAGGCCTGCCGCGGCGGGCAGGATCCGGGAGCCTGGCTCGAGGATATGCGCACCTTTCGCCACGTCTCCTCCGCGGGGGAGTATGTTGACCTCGCTTCCCGACGGGTCCCCTATCAACACATCCTGGCCTGATCGTTGCGCGTATTCTTCGGCTATAATAACGTCAGCGCCAACGGGCACACTGGCCCCTGTCAGTACTCTCACCGTTGTACCTGGCGTGATCCGCGCGCCCCGCGGGCCGCCTGCAGTCGCGGAACCCAGGAGTTTAAGGCGCGCTGGGTATGCATCCGTGGCATGGGCCACATCCCGGCTTGAAACCGCGTAACCGTCTTTGCGGGAGACGTCCGTCGAGGGAGAATCAACAAGCGCGTAGAGGTCCCGGGCGGCAACGCGGCCTATACTTGCAACGAGGGAGACCTTCTCGGCTGGCAGGGGTCGTATGGTTTCAAGCACCAGGCGCAAGGCCTCTTTCAACCCAAGGGTTATTTCTCTTCTTTTCATGTGATGTGTTGATGTACCCTTACTTTGCCATCGAATAGGAATTAAAAATCTGAGTCTCCACATGTATCGCAGATGTTTCTGCATCCAGTGAAAACACCTTCCAACCCTTTCAAGAGCTGGGAGTCGAGAATATAGCCTCCACCGAAGATTGATTGGACGTAATCGATGCGTATGGGTTTTGCCCTTTCGAAAAGTTCTTTTTCAACTATGTACGTCACACCCCGCTCTGTAAAAACCTCATCATTCTCCTTCCGGTTATCCTGTGCCATGACGAGATATGCACCCCTGTACCCGCCTTCAGTAACAAGGATCCTTATGGGTTTTGGGTCCTTTTGGTCTTTCAAGAATTCTTTAATTTTATTGGCTGCTTCCTGGGTCACTTCAAACATCTTTCCCTCCTCATGGTGCCCTTTCATTGAATACGTGATTCCGGGAATCCATTTTTTCGTAAACAAGTTCAAGATTATTATAATACAGGTTTGTTTGGAGTTAAAACTAATATAAGAGAAAAAAATATCTAAAAATACTCAATTGACAGTTATGATCACATATATTGAAAAGAAAAATCAGGTTGCCATAGGGACACAGGAGAAGATCGGCCCGGTCTGTGCGTTGCTCCAGGACTAACTCTACTGTCTTTTGCCTGCAGGAACTTTTAAACTCTGGTTTGAATGCTTAAGATGCAATAAGGGTCTGCATAAAAGGAGGATTCGACATGAAAGAATATGATGTCATCGTCATTGGTTCCGGCGCCGGATTGAGCCTCGCATACCGGGCGCTTTCCGAGAATCTGAAGGTTGCCCTCGTTGCAAAGGAATTCCCCGGGGGGACATGCATCAATGTCGGTTGCGTTCCTTCAAAAACACTGATCCATGTGGCCGACATGGTGAGGCTTATCGAACAGGCGGGAAAATTCGGCATACGTGCTAGGATCGATTCTATAGATTTTCCGGGAATTATGCAGAACATGAGAGATGCCATACACGTGAGCACCGATTCGATACGCAAGGACTTGAGAGAATCTGAGAACCTGGATTATTATGAAGAGGAATGTCACTTTATCGACGATTATACGATCGCCGCAGGCAGTGAAACCATTCGGGCGAATAACATTTTTATTGCGACAGGCGCCCGGCCGGCGGTGCCCCCGATCAAGGGGTTGACCGATATTGATTATTTAACGAATGAATCGGTTCTGGGTTTGACAGCATTGCCGGGGAGCCTCATCATCATCGGAGGAAGCTATATCGGCGTTGAATATGCCCATTTCTTTGCTGCAATGGGCAGCGAGGTATCTGTCGTTGAATATTTCGATGCCCTTGTTGCGTTCGAGGAGCCCGAGATCTCCGAGTTGCTCAAGGCATGCCTCGAAACGAGGATGAAGATATATACAGGGCATGAAGCGGTCTCGATAACCAAGAACGATAATGGCTGCGTATTGACCGTGCGCGACCGTGCAACGAAAGCGGAAAAATTGATCACGGGCCAGCAGGTATTGCTGGCAACCGGCAGGATATCCAACACTGACCGGTTAAAACCCGACCGCACAGGCGTGTGCCTGACACAAAAAGGCTTTATCGAAGTAAACGAATATCTCGAAACGAGTAAACCGGGCATCCTGGCGCTTGGCGATGCAACCGGCAAGGGTATGTTCACACATGCAGCCGACAAGGAAGTGGAAATAGCCTGGCACAATGCCTTTAATCAAATCAAGATAGAGATGGACTTCGGGGCGGTGCCGCATGCGGTCTTTACCGAACCGCAGATCGCATCGGTGGGACTTATTGAGTCGCAAGCAGCGAAAGACCATGACATCATTGTTGGGAAGGCGTTATACACCGACACGGTCCAGGGAGATATACGAAAGGCTGACGAAGGATTCGCCAAGGCAATAATTGAAAAAGGTACGGGGCGGATACTCGGCTTTCATATTATCGGTCCGGACGCCCCTGTCCTGATACAGGAGGTCGTGAATGTTTTTACCCAAAAAGGTAGTTATGGCACGGTCATGGACGCCATGCACATTTTTCCGTCAATGAATGACCTCATCACGGAGACGCTGGACAAGGTCTAAAGACAGTCTCAGGTCTCAGACGAAGGATTTCAGCAATGAAATAAATAGATGTTCAGTTCCAGAAAATTCTGGTCAACAAACCGGCGTTGGGTTAAAGTGGAATAATGGCACGATTCGAGGAATTCAAGGGAAGGGCGCTTCATTTCCTCTTTTTCCTCCTTTTTATCTGGTTTATTAATTTCTCGGTCCGAATAATGTTCTCCCCAATTCTGCCTCTCCTGGAAGACGAGTTCATGGTCAATCATACCCGGGCAAGCGCCATTTTCACCTTTATGTCTGCGGGGTATGGCACGTCCGTTCTGCTGGCAGGGCTTTTTTCGGGAAGGATAGGCTACAAGAAGGCGATCGTTATCTGCCTTGGCTCGTTGTGCTTCTTAAATTTTCTCCTCCCCTTCGTCCGGAATTTCTCCCTGCTTTACCTGTTTGCGCTGGTGCTCGGTTTTTCCCACGGATTGTACGTTCCGTCGGTAATGCCGCTAATAACCGAATATTACACAGAAAAGAACTGGGGTAAGGCTATCGCCATTCATGATACGGGCGCCTCGACTGCAATATTTCTCACCCCGCTCGTTGCCTTGGGCCTGCTTCAGTTCTTCCCCTGGCGAGGAATATTTGTCGTGTACGGATCGATATTCGCCATATGCCTTGTGGTCTTCATTCTCACGGCGACGGAGGTCAAGATGGTGAACCCGACGCGGGCCGTCTTCAGGGACATCGTCGCGATACGGTCACTGTGGTTCATGATCATTCTCTGGATATTTGGCGCCGGTTCTAACATTGGCATCTATGCGATCACCCCGCTCTATCTGACCAAAGAACTGGGTTTGAGCATCGATTACGCGAACGCTATCCTGAGCATATCGAGATTAGCATCCATCGGAGTGGCGGTGGTCTGCGGATTCCTTGTCGACAGGTTCAGCCTGAAACGAATGATGTTCTTCATGCTGCTCATCACTGGGGTCTTCACAGTGCTGATGGGGCTTTCGCCCGTCAAGTACACGGGCACCCTACTTTTCTTCCAGGCGTTCTTCGTGACAGGTTTCTTCCCGGTGGGCCTCGTGGGGATTGCGAGGACGTTCAGCAGGGAAATGAGGGGCCTTGCCACGGGGATGATTCTTGCGGCGAGCTTCTTCACCGGGGGAGGCGTCGTGCCCTGGCTGCTAGGCGTATCAGGGGACCTTTACAGCTTCCGGCTCGGCATCGTCATTCTCGGTGTACTGACCGTGCTGACAAGCTCCCTGGTGTTCCGTCTTAAAGGGATCAAATGAAAAAGATCAAAACAGCCCGAATCACACGACCCACTCGCCGCTGCGCCGCTTTCGGGCCACATTCAGCAAATAGTCGTCGAAATCTTTCGCAGCTTCCGGTGTGAAGCAGTTCCTGGCGCCGGAAGCGTCCGCCTCATCTCCCAGGACCAGCCGCTCGTTATTCGCCACCCCCGCCAGGATGGTTCGTGCAGACTGCTCTGGCGACTGCGCGTCCGGGGGTGCTTCCATGCCAGCCCAGATGGCTGTGGCCGTCGTACCCGGCGTAGCCGAGGTCAGGCGGATGTTCTCGTCCCAGAGTTCGTAGCGCAGGGCGAGGGTTAATGCGTTCAAGGCTGCCTTGGTGGCTGAGTACATCGTCTGGTAGGCCATCGGGGCGAACGCGATGCCGGAAATGATGTCGACGATGTGGCCTCCGCCCTGGGCCTGCATGAGCGGCAGGACGGCGCGAATGCCGTATATGGCCCCGTAGAAATTCAACGAGAACGCCTTCTCCCAGTCTGCGTTTGTTTGCTCTGGAAAATGTCCGCTGAATCCAGCTCCAGCATTGTTGAACAAAAGGTCGATGCGGCCGCCGCCGAACCCGGCTCCTTGCCGAACCATTTCCTTGACGTCCTCTTCTTTTGTGATGTCGCACCGGAGGCCGAGCGCTCGGCCGGGGTAGGTGAGGTTCAGCCGTGCCGCCTCCCGCGCCATGTTTACCTCGTTGAGGTCAGCGAGGATGACCCGCTTTGCCCCGTAAGAAAGCATTGTTTCCGCAAGTGCCAGTCCGATGCCAGAGGCGGCGCCCGTCACGACGGCGACCTTATCCCGGTAATACTCGCTCACTTCCTTCATGGTCATTTTTCTCCTTGTCCTGTAAGATCCGGCCCATCGATCATAACGGCCCGGTTTTAAGACTCGCGCAAAGGTACGGGATACCGGTGCTGTATCTCCAATTCCGAGATCCACACCGGGCTGAACAGATGGTTAAGCATTTTCCAAACCCCTCCGTTTGTCGATGACGAAAAGTTCATATAACCGCCTCTGAGCCAGCCTGCATTTTGTCCAGAAGCAGAAGAATGTACAACAGGTACAGGAGTGCGCCTCCGTTTGCGGCGAGGATAACCCCGATGATGAGCCCGGGGACCAACCCTGGGACCAGCATCGACACTCCAAACATGATCATCAGGACGTTCATTACCAGCTGAACTGCGAAAAGCCGCGTCAACACCACAGGTATGGCATGGCGAGGCCTGTGGGCCTTCAGGCGGGTGCCCAACAACCTTATCAGGGCAAGAGCCCCACCCAGGATATTTAGCACTCCAACAAGGATGGTCAGGGGTAAAACCAAGATGCCCGGTACGATACAGGAGATGATCCCAAGCGCCGCGAATATCAGGCCAAAAACCACCATAAGCCATGACCGGGTGAAAGGGCCGATAGGTGTACTTCCCGCCGCAAGCATCTGCACCGCGAAGATAACCATCAGGAGGCCTATCTGCGCGCTTGCTGAAAACGGCAAAAACCCTAAGGCTACTGGTATGAGCATCAAACCAAGGATTACCATAAATATGCCCGTGAAGAGGAGCATTGTCCCATCTGCCGAAAGCACGACATTTTTCTGGCTTTTCTCTGACACCGGATAAAGCCGGTAGACCTTTCCGAGCACACCGACAAGATAAAAGACCATGATCCCGTCGACGAGGACAGTCGCGGCCATGAGGAAGGGCGGGATGGCATCGCCTCTCCACAGGAGCACACAGAGCAGGATAGACAAACAATAGACGGCCGTGCATGCAATGACCAGATGCCAGAGCGTCCCCCCGTATCGTGCCCAGGTCCTGAGCTTGTCACGGGCAAGCAGCATTTGCAGGAGAAGCACCAATCCGCCCGGGCCAAAACATATGAGGAGCAGTACCCTGGGAAGCCGGTTGAACGTCGGGATAAAACAGGCGACAATACCGACAGCGGCAATGATGGCGCCGATCCCGATGAGCACTGGGGACCTGCGTACGTCGCCAAAGGGTGTTTTTCCCAGCATCATGGTCTGCAGGGCGAAAATAACAAGGAGAAGGCCGTGAAAACCGTTCGGGTAATAAGGTATCAGGCCCCGGCCAGCGACGAAGATAAGAAATCCCGTTATGACAAGAGCCATGCCGCCAACGAGGAGGATCACTACTTCCAGGGGAACTTCGATCTTTTTCAAAGATACGCGCCGGATTCGTATTTCAGCAGTTTTATCACAGAAAAAATACAAATTTTATCTTGTTAATATTAGTCTTTTCTACACCATGACGTAAACCGCGTCAACGGAAAATGATTGAAATATTCATTTACTTACATCTTACGACACGTAGGGTCTCAATAAAGTCTACAATCCTCGCCGAACACTCCACGGGCCTTGTCTGGAGAAGGCAGTGGGGCGCGTCTACTCTCGCGCATTCGAAGTGATCGAAATGGGCAGCGAACCAGGACATTGCACTGTGCGGAACAACCCGGTCGCGGGTTGCCTGGAGATAAAGGCACGGTATATCGAAACGTTCGTCAAGCAGGGGATATCCGTCCACAATGATATCCGCCCGGTGTTTGAGGCCTCTGACATCGATTTGCGGAATGCCACGGTTCAGCATCGAGGCGAGCTCTTTATCGAAATAAGGGCCGAAAAGAATGCGTCCAATTACAGACACGGGAATCTTTGGTATGGTCGACGCTATCCCCGGGACCAGGGACAGGCCATGGACCAGTTTACGGTGAAGCGGCCGGGCAAAGGCGGCGCTGAACACGATACCACGTACTTCACGCGGCCTCGAGTGCAGAAGTTCAAGCCCGACGAGGCCGGAGAATGATTCTGCAACGGCTATAACACTTTTCGCCGGGAGATGTTCCATAACGAAGCGGGCGTGTCCCTCGAGGGAAAGCATAGCATTTGGCGGGTACGTTATTACGGATACGGGGATGTTTGGGGGCAGGGCACGGATGAGGGGTTCGAAGAATATCCCCGTACCATCGATACCAGGCATAAGCACGATCCCGATGTCTTCAGGGGTCATGAAATATCGGCCCCCGAATCCTTGATGATCCTGTAAGTTTTCATTTCATAAAGTATAGCGCAAAGCGTTCACGGATATATAATATAAGGGCATACGCCAATTCATCGGAAAGATGTTCAGGCTTAAAAACCCGGCAGGAGTGTGGGAATGAGCGGAAATAACCAGAGTGATTTTGAAAGATTTCAGGAAGAGTACTGGCAATGGTGTTTGAACGAATACCCTGAATTGGCCACATGGACGGGTGATAACAGGTACAACGACCGGTTCACCGACCTGTCATGGCTCGCTATCGAGAAAAGACGCGCGGGGGAGAGGCAATGGCTGATAAAGGCACAGGAATTTGACACGTCCCGGTTTTCCGAACAGGACATACTGTCCTACAGGCTCCTCATGTCGATTTTAGACCTTACCGTAAAGGCGCAGCGTTTTCCGCCGGTTTTGCTGCTGACGCAAATATATGGTCCCCACCTCGATTTTGCACAGCTCGTTTCGATAACTCCCTTCCGGACATTAACGGACTACCACAACTACCAGGCAAGAATGAAGGCCTTCCCGGCCTATCTTGACCAAGTCATTGCCCTGCTTTGGCGCGGTATCGAAATCGGATGGGTTTTGCCTTATGTGCCGCTCAAGGGAATACCCGGTCAAATTGCAGGCCAATTGACCGGTGATCCAGAACAAAGCGTGTTCTATAAGCCGCTTGAACGTATACCGGACAGCATTTCTCAGTCGGATAGAGATTCGTTGCGATCGGACACCGCCCGGCTTATCTCGGATTCGGTTTTTCCGGCCCTCGAAAATCTCCGCGATTTTGTCGTGAACACATATCTGCCGGCCGGAAAAAGGCCGATAGCTGCCCGCGAACTTCCCGATGGCGAGGCCTACTACGCACACTTGGTATTCGAACACACAACGACAGACATGACAGCCGCCGAGATCCATGAGACGGGTAAGACCGAGGTGCAGCGTATCGGCGGTCAAATGCTGAACGTTATGAGGCAAACAGGATTTGATGGTTCGCTGGAAGATTTCTCGTCTTTCCTCCGCAGCGATCCCCGGTTCTATTTCACACGTGAGGACGATCTCGTCATGGCATACCGGGATATTGCGAAACGTGCCGATGCGGAATTGCCCGGGCTGTTTGCGGAGCTTCCCCGGAATCCCTACGGTGTGCGTGCGTTCCCTGATTACGAGGCCCCCGGTCAAACGACGGCCATGTATTACCCCGGGGCATCCGACGGGTCGCGTGCGGGATATTTCATGGTGAACACGTACCGCCTTGATATGCGGCCGAAATTTGAAATGGAAGCCCTTGTGCTCCATGAGGCCGTGCCAGGCCATCACCTGCAGATCTCCAGGGCCCAGGAATTGAGGTCCCTGACCCGTTTCCGGCGGAATGCCTCCTACACGGCGTATGTGGAAGGCTGGGCGTTATATGCCGAAAGCCTCGGGGACAAAATGGGTTTTTATACCGACCCGTATTCAAAATTCGGGCAGTTGATGTACGAGATGTGGCGCGCATGCCGACTTGTGGTCGATACGGGGATCCATCATTTCGGCTGGAGCCGCCAGCAGGCTATTGATTACATGAGGGAACAGACAGCCAAGACCGAACAGGACATCGCAGTGGAAGTAGACCGTTATATCGTCATGCCCGGCCAGGCGCTGGCGTACAAGATAGGGGAGCTGAACATTCGGCGATTGCGGGAACGGGCGGAGCAGGAACTCGGCCCGGAGTTCGATATCCGCAGCTTCCATAACGCGGTCCTCGATAACGGGGCGCTCCCATTGCCGATGCTCGAAGAACAGATCAAGAAATGGATATATACCAGGCGGGCAGAGCCCTTGACGGATTTTGCTTTGTGAAAGATGTTTTACCCGGGTCCGATCGAAAGAATTTCCCGTTGTCCGGACCGATCAAAGCCTGAACACACCGGTATCGATCCATTCGCATTTCAAGAGCGACCACCAGTCGACGGCCAGTCCTTGCAGTACGTATTCATAGGGCGGCCACCCGTAGCCGTCCATCCCCCCATCCTGTACCCCATGAATTTCTGATGAGCAGGGTACCCTTCGTTTCTCCCGCGCCCGCGTCGGTATTCCTGATAGTGATCGAATCATCGTATCCTACAGCCACGATGGCATGCCCGCTGATAGTCTTTTCGCCTGGAGTGGGGAGGGGTATCTTTCCCGTTTTGGCCGATTGCTTATACGAACTGTAAACGGTAAAACCGAACATTGCAGGAATACCTGCCGTAAGACTCTTCTTGATGGCGGCAAGCAGGGCATCCTTTGCAGTACCCGGCGTATCCAGCCGGTAGTAGCTTATCGCCTGATAATTCCGGGCAAGTGCGTAACAAAAACCGGGAGGCTCTTTGTCAAGATCGGCCGTGTTGTATGGCCAGTACTCTTCGGGGGCACACCAAAAAGCGCCAGGGTGCCCATCGCAGAGCGAATGAATGCACCTGCCCTGTGTAGCGCGATAAGTTCGTGTCGTTTTGCATAGAAAGAGCCTTGACGCATCGAGATGATTCCCGAATGCCCTTCTTTCGAAATATTCCATGATGGCAACACCCGCATGCGCCGTGCAAGAACCGATATTGCCCTGGTCTTCTACAGGAGAACACCATTCTCTCAGATCGGTCGAATCTGGAAGGTCTGATCGCTTTGTGTTTGACATGCCGGTATGCTGTAGCATCACCCTGACCGATCGTGTCTGGCCGGGCACAAGAAGTTTCCTCGGTATTGTGTCCTGGTCTGATGAAAAATCCTTGAGATCCGGATAATCCGGCAGCCACCCCATTGAATAATCGTCAATCTTCCGTTCCATCGCTGAATATCTCCTTTGTTCATATCGATAAAGCCTTGGCGCTTGTCTTTCAGAGATGATGCTAGCAAACCATGGGCCCGTTGACCGTATATGTTTTTACTAGGAAAATCAGTGGGCAATACAATAGCCATGGACAAACGCCCCGCTTGAATATGTCGGGGGTACAATGTATATTCATTGTTGTAAGGGTTCCTGCCGTGCCCGGCACGGACCGGCACTGCAACGAATTTGATAATGGGTGATCATGAGCCAGGAAAGGATCCTTGCTGCAGCGGAATTCATGGATGATTTCGCAGAGCGCACCGGGCTTTCTCCGGCAGGCCAATTTTCAAAACGTTATCTCTGGACAGATGCATACGCCGTCTGTAATTTTCTCGGGCTTTATCAGTATTTTGATGACGTAAAATGGAGGGACCTAGCGCTTCTGCTTGTCGATGAAGTTCATCATGTCCTTGGCTGGCACCGCAGCGATTCACAGTGTCGTGGATGGCTGAGCGGCCTCTCGGGTAAAGAGGCTGAAGACCATCCCACGATCGGCGGCTTGAGGATTGGCAAATCACTCAACGAGTGCGGACCGGATGACCCTTACGATGAATACAGGGAATGGGATAGGGATGGGCAGTATTACCACTATCTTACCAAATGGATGCATGCCCTGAACCGGGTGAGCACGGTAACCGGGGATCTCAAATATAACCGATGGGCGGTCGAACTCGCGAAGGCGGCCCATCGGGCTTTTGTGTACAACGCCGGATCCCGTTCGAAGCGAATGTATTGGAAAATGAGCATCAACCTGTCGTACCCATTGGTGAGATCGATGGGACATCACGATCCGCTCGATGGGCTTATCACATATATACAACTTCAGGGGACTCTTGCCCGCGACAAAGGGCGGTCTCTCTCCCTCGACCTTCAGTCTGAGATCGACGATCTTGTCAACATATGCGAATCCAGAGATTGGCAGACGGATGATCTTCTCGGCCTTGGCAGCCTTTTGTGCGATGGATTCAGAGTTACGCAGCTTTTCGTGCAGGGAATTCTCGAAGGGTCCGATATGTTGAGGATCATTCTCGATGCCTCGATACCCGGTTTAAAATACCCGGGCCGGGAAAATTTCCTCTACACACCGTCGCGATTCCGGCTTGCTTTTCGGGAACTGGGGCTGTCGATCGGGCTGCACGCCCTAGAGGGGCTTGACGCGTTCATCCATGAAAACCTTGCCATTTTTGAGGATGACCGGGACATTCAGATCTTGCTGAAGACCTTGTGGAAATTTATGTCCATACGGGACAGGATCGAGGCATTCTGGCTTGACCCCAGCAACCGGAAAACCGATACATGGAAGGAGCACCTGGATATCAATACTGTAATGCTGGCGACGAGCCTGGCCCCGGAAGGATTCCTGACAATTTAGGGAACTCGACACCTGCCTGGTCTGGCTGTATAAAATATCGAGCCTTGGACCGCTCAAAATGTAACCACAATGAAAGGCTTTGCCCAATGCTAAGGGTCGCACAGACCAAAAAAATATTCCGTATCTGATCCCGCCATTTCCGCGCTTGAACAACCTGCTGTCTTTAGATACAATGAATTGTGCGGATAATAGATACACATATTCATGTTGGCCATAAATTCGAATGGACCGAGCGGGCCCAAAAGGTCTGGATGCAGACCGGGCCGTATATTCCGATGATATATGATGCCGATGAGAGGCAATTGCCGGAGCAATACGGCGATGTAATCAAGCGCGAAGGGGTATTCGGAGGCATCCTGATCCCCGAATATTCACCCCTCACTGCAGGGGTCATGCCCATCGAGCGCGCACTGGAGATCAACGCCTTTCATCCCGAACTTGTGCCGATAGCAAATCTCAACCTGAACTTTCACGATGATCCAGCATCCGAGTTCGCGCGGCAGCTGGGTCTCGGCGCCCGGGCCCTCAAGCTGCATCCCATACACGGTTTCTTTTATGCCAATGATAAGCGTCTTTACCCGATATACGACGCATGCCAGGAGCAAGGCCTGCCTGTTTTATTCCACGCGGGCACAAGCCTTTTTGAAGGTGCCAAAATGCGGTATTCGGACCCCTACACATTCGATGATGTCGTCAATGATTTCCCGGGGCTGAAGATCGTCCTGTGCCACGGGGGACGGGGATTCTGGTATCAGATCGCCGAATTCCTGGTAAAAAGCTTTGAAAATGTCTATATCGACATATCAGGCCTTCCGCCCGGCAATCTCCTTAATTACTGGCCGTCGATGAAGAAGTTCACCCATAAGTATCTTTTTGGGACTGATTTTCCCGGCGTTCCCGGCATACGGAAAAATGTCGACCAGCTTTCCCGCCTGATCGGAAGCGAGGAAGCACTTGGCAGGATCGCATTTAGTAATGCCTATGATCTCTATGGGTTTTGGAATAAAGGGCTTTTCGAGATCAGGGACAAGGACGAGATATTCCAGGTGATCGATGACGGATCGAAGCGCTACCGTGATGTTATTCCGGGCGACTGTTATCATGAACCTTATATGTCGATGGGTGAACTGGAAAAAGAGATGAAAAGAATGTCTTTTTATGGATATCGGAGGAACCTGAAACTCCTCGGGGTTATGGCGAGGGAAAAAATAAATGACGTGACTCTGGTACGCCATGCATATGTTCTGAGAGACGAGCAGGGTAAGGGGATTGGTTCGAAACTATTCTCCCTCATCGAAAAGCAGGTCGATACGGACTGGGTTTTGGTCGGTACCTGGAAAGCCGCTCAGTGGGCCATACAATTTTACCAAAAGTTCGGTTTTAAACTAATGGAAAACAAGGATGAGCTCCTCCGAAAATATTGGGATATCTCCGACCTCCAGATTGAAACGTCGTGCGTGCTCGGTAAAAGAAAAAACCCATAAATATTCATCACTTCTGAAAGTTCCAAGTATTCATCATAATGAACGGCTTTTCCAATGGTTATTTTTTTTATGTTAGTATGATTCTAACATTTAATTTATACTAATATAATCTATCAAAGAAAAATTCTTTCCAATATACTCCAATCCACCAGATCAATTACTTTTTTTACTTTAACAATTGCTCGTATCCTTGTGAATTTCTTCATTAATTGGCCTTGACAAGGCTATCAGGTAAGAGTTATTTTAACGTAGCAAGTACTATTATTCACAGCTTATCCCGCTGTGAAGACACTCTGGAGGAGTTAAGATGAGGTATGGAGAGACAGGATACAATTTAGAGATCGATCTGACCCACGGGAGTATTGAAAGGGTTGAGACCGACCCGAAGGATACGGAACTTCATCTCGGCGGTCTCGGTACGAATGCAAAGATATTATGGGATAGGGTTCCGGCTGATGTTGACCCTTTTTCTCCCGAGAATATCCTCATATTCAGTACGGGTCTTTTGTGCAGCACGCCTGCCCCTGGTGCCAATCGTACGATCGTGGCGACGTATTCGCCGCAGACCAAGCTCATGGCATATTCAATGATGGGAGGTGTGTTTGCACCGGAGCTCAAATTTGCCGGATACGACAAACTTATCTTTACGGGCAAATCCCCGAATCTGGTCTATATCTGGATCAACAATGACAAGGTTGAGATCCGGGACGCCAGTCACCTGAAAGGCAAAGGCGCGGTCGAGACCCAGGACCTTATCAAGAAAGAGCTTAACGAACCGGATTCCCAGGTATGCGCCATAGGTCTTGCCGGTGAAAACAGGGTTTTCATGGCATCTATCGAACAGGGCCGGTCCAGCGCCAGTCGGCTCGGTGTAGGCGCCGTTATGGGCGACAAGGGGATCAAGGCGATAGCCGTCCGGGGCACAAAAGACGTGAACGTGGCAAAACCACCGGAATTCTATCAGCTTTGCAATGAAGTCCTGTCTTACATCAAGTACCGGGAAGAAAGACCCATTCCCAATGTTATGACCATTCTGCAGGGCCTAGGCTCCCCCCAGGAAATGAAGCATACCGATGAGAAATGGCACACGGAGAACTTCATGTGGGGAAATGCCCGGACACGAAGGAGAGACTTCTGGAATGACAACATAGAGAAGAGGTGGGAAACGACGCAGCTCGGTGCGCGCAAACGCCTGATCAGCTGTTACAACTGCCCGATGAAGTGCGGCGCCACCATCTCGCTTCCGAATATGCCGACATACATGATGAAGTGTTTTTCCAAGCTTACCTACACAATGGCGGCATATGTGGACGACCTCGATTTCGCGTTTAGGATCGCCCAGCGTGCAACAGAATATGGCGTTGACGGGTTTTCGACACCCCAGGCCATGGCCTTCGCTGTCGAGCTTTATGAAGCCGGCATCCTGACCGACAAGGATTTTGAAGGGACGGATACCTACCCGGCATGTCCGAAAGATGATAATGAAGGCCGGTTCTACTGGCTTCTTGACAGGATTGCCCACCGTGAAGGCATAGGTGATATTCTCGCTGACGGTACATACTGGGCAGCCCAGAGGATCGGTAATGGCGCCGAGGTATATGCACACAACAATATCAAGAAACATGAGCAGCTTCCTCTCAAGCTAGGGATGCTCAACCCGGTCTACTTTCTTATGTACTGCACCGGCGAGAAGGCAAACATAACCCAGATTGAGGGCCAGTTCCCGCAGTCGCCGTTTGCAACGAAGGAAGAAAAAGAGGAATTCATAAGCGATTGGATCCAGGTGCCCGACGAAAAATTCAAGAAATACGTTATGGATTGGGAAATGCGCGGCGAATTTTCAAATCCGTACTACCCGACACCCGAGATAGCAACGGATATCGTCGATTGGCAGGAAATGATGCACTTCTGCGATGACGCCCTTGGCATGTGCGCAGGCCTGTCATCATTTCCGTTGAAGCCGCCATACCATATCCATAATTATCCGAAGTTCATCTCTGCAGCAACGGGAATGGATTTTGATGAAGAAAAGCTGATAGAAGTGTACAAAAGAAACCGTAACCTCGTCAGGGCCATAAACGTCAGGAGAGGCTTGAGGAGAGTAGACGAGAAACCGCCCGAAGATCACTGGAAAAAGAGGTTCCCTGAACTGGAGGAGAAACTTCTCGACACGTACTATAAATTCAAAGGGTGGACCAATGACGGTATTCCTACCAGGAAAACACTCGAAGAACTCGGTTTGGGTTATGTTGCTGACGACCTGGCCAGCAGAGGGATAAATATAGAAGAGTAGCTGATATATTTCGGGCCGAAATGGTTTCGGCTTAACCAATAAGCGAACAGGTGATAACCGACATGGAAGAGAAAAAGAAAAAGAAAATCAAGACCATAAAGATCGATCTCGACAAGTGCAACGGATGCAAGGCATGCGAAGTCATATGTTCTGCATTTCATGCCAACCCTCCATACAGCAGCAATAATCCCGCTCGGTCACGGGTCAGGTTGATCCGCGAGCCTATCAGGGACATTTATGTTCCCGTTTATGCGGGCGAGTACACCCCGGCAGAGTGCATGGGCAGAGACAAGTACGTCATCGACGGCAAGGAATACGACGAATGTGCCCTTTGCCGGGCCGCATGCCCGTCGAGAAATACGTTCAAGGAGCCCGACTCAGGCCTCCCGCTCAAGTGTGACATGTGCGAAGGCGAAGAAGAGCCCCTGTGTGTCAAGTGGTGCATTACCGACGCCCTGATCTATGAAGAGCGGGAAGAGGATATGGACGAAGAGCCGAAGGCGCCCGAGGTTGAGGCAGGTCTTAAATCCATGATCGATAAGTACGGCATGGACAAGATCGC
>DHQV01000065.1:4861-19108 GCA_002408185.1 Deltaproteobacteria bacterium UBA5329 | reverse complement strand
CTTAGGTGTCCATTAAAGCCATCATACCTCACGGTCACGAGCGCTCGAAGCCGTCTGTATGAAGAACGGGAAAGTGTTCGGTCTTTTCAAGGCAGGGGTGTCGAAGGATTTGTTTGGCTGGTAGGAGAGTATTTAGAGCCCGGCATGATCGAGCAGATAAAGAGATCGATCTCCGACCCCTCAACATTTGGGAGATGCTTTCAATACAGCCGGTGAAAAGGTGAATATTCCGTGCTCGGTCGCAGCCCGGTTGTTCCCGAAGGGATTCAGAGAACGCCTGGTGTTACTGGAATATGGCAAGGCGAAGGTTGTCATATTCGCTAAAGATCCGGAAGATCCTTGCAATACCCTGGAAGAGGGTGCAGCATGATAATCGGTCTGGAAAATAGATCATAGATAAACACAGGCGGTGAGCGCACGCAGGCTATGACGATCTATGTCAGGGCTTTTTTCCGTTCCGCAGATGCCGACAACCTTGCCCGTTTAATTCCAGAAGCACGGGTGCACGGTCAACAGAAGATCGTCGAGGAGTTTTATTCGAGCGGAGCGATCGGTAATATAGTCAGGCAATTCTCAGACGGCTCTATAGGGGGCCAATATGTTGGCGATCAGATCGATGATTATATCCAGGATGCGAAGGTCGTGCTGATCCAGATCGCTCGGCAGGGCAGGTTGGATCTGGAAAAATCGGTGGGTGAGATAGCGTCCTATATTTGTCTGTGGATAGAGCAAAGGGTGAAAAGGGTTGCCAGAAAAGATCAGCGTTGGCGATTTTCGCTGTCGGATTCGCACGGTGACATGGAGAAATTGCTCGATATGGATGATCTTGAATCAAACTTCGATGAAGTCTTATAGGGGTACCTTGAGGATCCCGACGCACATGCTGAGGGCACATTAGCTGACGCATCACCAGTGCCATCGACGAAAACAGGGTTTGATCTTGCTGCAGGATATGATCTCAACAAAAGAGAACGCAATATTCTGTCGATCTTAGTGTCTTCAATGTTGGGTGAAACATAAAATACCGGGGAAAATGCCAAAAAATAATGAAACGTTTGCTGATCCTAGGATTGCAGAGATGGCCCGGCATTACGTGAATCACTATATGGCCCATCTGGGACCATTCGTTTCTTCGGTATTTTTTCACTCATCTCGCATTCCCATGCAAATGACAAAAAGCCGGCAGCTTATATTAAAAAAAAGCATTGGTCTGTCTATCGTACAGATAGCAGATATGCCAGGGATGTCGAAAAGGAAGAGCATCGATTCCCTTAGGACCTTGAAAGATCACTGGATAATAATGTGGCGTGCCGGCAGTGGTAGAGGAAATGTGAATCGTTATTACTTTCTTCCCTGCGAAACATGGTTTCATCTAGGCTGTCCTGACGAAAGAGGCGGCACACGGGGCCACGAGAGGCCGCTACGATGAAATGGCATTCGCCAATATGATTCCCGAATGCACCTATTAGTCCTGGGCAAGCGATCCATTTCCCAGTTTGTACGGGTTGTAACGCGTGACCAACGATGTTTACCCCCTATACAAATTGTACATTGAACCACATGCTGAAAAAGCTGAAGGAGGCCTATGAATATTCACAATATCATTGTCGGAAAACGGCACAGGATCAATTTGAGGGATATAGACTTCTTGAAACAGTTAATATACGATCTGGGATTGCTCCAGCCGATGGTGGTGAAAAAAGGGACGAACGAGCTTGTTGCAGGTTTTCGAAGGTTGGATGCCCTCAAAGAGTTGGGCATTACCGAACTCACCGAAGGCGTTCACATCAATTTTATCGATATCGACAGTATCATACGGGGTGAACATGATGAGAACATATGCAGGAAGGATTTTACGATCTAGGAAAAGGTGGCCATCTTCGAAGCCATGAAAGAAGAGCAGAAACGAGTCTCGATATTACGAGAGGTCATACATGAAAAACAACCCTTGCCTCAAGCTCCCATCGCTGGGTCCGGGAAAGACAGCGGGCATGGGCCCACCCGGTCTTATGCGGCGCGGGCGTTGGCCTGCGCTGCAATACATTGAGGAAGGCCGCGGAGATCATATCGGCCGCCAGGAGAGAGCCTGGGGATACGATCATCTTGTCAAAGAAATGGATATGTCAGGCAAGGTCGAGCCGATATTCCAGAAATATGTCCAGGAAAGATCACGGCGGGCCGTGAGGACGAACCAGCCATGTCCTGCTGTGTCAGGGTTTGTCATGGCTAAAGGTGCTCCGATACCAGAATTCATTGAGGATGTATTGTCCTGCATCTCATCCGCCCACCGGGAGTATCTCCTCCGGCAATACTCGGAAAAGCTTCGGACAGTTAAACGCAGCGATATGGAACGGTCCATAAAGATATTCACGAAAGGACACGATGCCGGAACGTTGTCAGAAAATGATATCTTTCAGCTATTCGAGTCCATCTTCAAATATGCCGCAGCATGTACCGGGGAATGGGTCTTTCTTCCTCAGGCCCGGCAGGTAGCAGCGGTGACGATGGGCGTGGCTAGGGCACAGGAACCGGTATCTGTTCTCGATAAACTTGATTTTTTATGACAGGTCCCGCCGGATTTGTCGATATGGCCTGCAGTTATCTCCAGGTTGCCAACAAGAACGGCATTTTGAAGAATATCCCTTCCCGGGCCCTTGAACAATATCTTGCCGCGATCGATGCCTTCCCAGATGTTATATGAAAGCAAGTTACCCCGGTAGGTGGGAGCCCTGCGCATTCAGGAAATCGAGTCTGCCCAGGGTGATAGCCATGGTGTTCTCACGATCCGTGATCATGCCAACGCAATAGAAAGCAAACGAAGTGATAGCGGACACTGCGGAAGGATCGATGCCGTATTACAGGGACCTCTTGGAGGACCTTATGGAAAACTTTTGTAAAGGTTCGTAAAACCTTGAAGAGGCGCGGATTCCCTGATTCAATTGCTTTGACAAGTCCGCGATAGCTATGGTAAATATTACGGTCAACGCTATGGGCTTGAAGGTTTACAATACGATATCTGGCAAAAAAGAAGATTTTACCCCCGTAACCGAGGGTCAGGTAAAACTCTATGTCTGCGGAGTGACCGTGTACGATCATTGTCATATCGGCCATGCACGCAGTGCGATCGTCTTTGACACCATATACAGGTATCTGCGATCGAAGGGCTATGACGTTACGTATGTCAGAAATTTTACGGATATCGATGACAAGATCATCCGAAGGTCCCATGCCGAAAACATAGCATGGCAGGAGATCGGGCAAACATATATACGGTCTTTTTATGAGGACATGGACGCACTCGGTATCTTGAGACCGAACCATGAACCGCGCGCCACGGAGCATATCGGGGACATGATCACGCTCGTTGATACGCTTTTGAAGAAGGGCCATGCCTACAACGTCGGAGGCGACGTTTATTTCTCCGTCGACAGCTTCAGGAATTACGGCCAGCTTTCGAAACGCCCGCTTGAAGAAATGATGTCCGGCGCCCGTGTGGACATTGATGAAAAAAAGAAGAATCCCCTAGATTTTGCGCTGTGGAAGGCTTCCAAAGAGGGCGAACCCTCCTGGGATGCCCCGTTTGGCGCAGGACGGCCTGGATGGCATATAGAGTGCTCCGCCATGAGCACACTTTTTCTCGGCAATCCGTTTGATATCCATGGAGGCGGAAAAGACCTGGTCTTTCCCCACCATGAGAACGAAAAAGCGCAGACGGAAGCGGCAACGGGGGGTAAATTCGTAAATTACTGGGTACACAACGGGTTTGTTAACATCGACCGCGAGAAGATGTCGAAATCTATCGGCAACACGCTGTTGATCCGCGATTTTCTCAAAGAATATCATCCTGAAGTGCTCAGGCTCTTTTATCTCTCGAACCATTACCGCAGCCCGGTCGATTACAACAGCCAATCGATAGAAGACTCAAATATTGCCCTATACCGGCTTTATTATACGCGCGAAAGGGCAGCCGAGGCTCAAAAGGGCAAGATGTTCGCATCGCAGTCATATGAAATGGCCGATGAAATGGTCAGGAAATTCAACGAGGCCATGGACGACGATTTCAATACGGCACTGGCCATTTCATATATCTTCGATCTGTCAAAGGATATCAACCGGATGGTTGACGAGAAAGATGAAAGCGCGGTCCCGCTTATTGTGGCAGCGGAAACCGCATATGAATACCTGGCGGACACCCTCGGGCTTCTTCAGGATACCCTTGAATCGCTGGAGTCTCAGGGGAAATCGAGACACCTCGCGCGCATGGGCCTCGATGTTGCGTTCGTCGAGAATGCGATAAACGACCGGATCGAAGCGCGCAAGGCCAAGGATTTTCAGAAGGCGGACCAGATCAGGACTATGCTGGCCGAAAAAGGGATCATGCTTCTTGACACTCCAAAAGGCACACAATGGCGGATAAAAACTTCAGTTTCTTAAAAGGAGAACACATATGCTAGAAGTCAGATTTCATGGAAGGGGCGGACAGGGAGCTGTTACATCCGCGGAAATCATAGCCCAGGCCGCGATCAAGCAGGGTATGCGCGCGCAGGCTTTCCCCAGCTTCGGGCCGGAACGGCGCGGTGCGCCGGTACAGGCTTTTTTGCGTGTGTCCGACAAACCGATCAGACTGAGGTCAAAGGTTTACAAACCCGATAGCGTCCTGATACTCGACCCGACACTGGTCGCATCCGCAAACCCGACGGCGGGCCTTAAAAAAGGCGGCTACATTATTATTAATTCCAATAAATCCGTAGAGGAATTGAAGAAAATCTTCCCGGGACAGAATATTGTTGCTGTGGACGCAACAAAAATAGCCAAAGAAGAACTGGGCGTTCCTATCACGAACACAACGATGCTTGGCGCGCTCGTCCGTGCCACGCGGGTCGTTGAATTAAGCACGCTCGAAGAGCCTGTCCGCAACCGTTTCGGGGTTAACGGGCAAAAGAATATCAATGCCTATACCCGGGCGTATAACGAAGCAACGATAATAAACGCGGAATAACAGACAACACTGCACAGGCAGTGCAGATAACCGCCAGCCGCCGAATGATCCGGGAATGCAGTATCCCACGGATTGCTCGATCATTGGGTGATTGACGGTTATTTTTTTGTTGATGTACAAGATAGCACCATGGAAGGGGTCCATGACCAGCATATCCGGTAATATTGTCGATATCCATAATGAGACCATCTTTCCCGGTCGTATTCATATAAATAATGGCATTATTACGGGTATCGAGAAAGAAAAATACGGGTATGACAGGTATATTCTCCCCGGTTTCGTCGATTCGCATGTCCACATCGAAAGTTCTATGTTGACGCCCGCCGGTTTTGCCCGGCTCGCCGTGGTCCACGGAACGGTGGCCACAGTATCGGACCCGCACGAAATTGCTAACATCCTGGGTTTGCAGGGCATCGATTACATGATCGAAAATGGCGCTGGCGTACCTTTCATTTTTTCTTTTGGTGCGCCGTCGTGCGTCCCGGCGAGCCCTTTCGAACTGTCCGGTTCGAATATTGGCATTAGTGAGATACAGACGCTGCTGTACCGGGACGACATCGGATATCTCGGTGAAATGATGAATTATCCGGGAGTGGTCAACGGCGACCCCGAAGTGCTCGGAAAGATACGGGCAGCCGAGGCGTGCGGTAAACCGGTAGACGGTCATGCGCCCGGGTTGCGCGGTGATATCCTTCGAAAATATAGGGAGGTAGGCATATCGACCGACCACGAGTCTTTTGGGATCGAGGAGGCGCGGGAAAAGGTATCGCTTGGTATGAAAATTCTCATACGGGAAGGATCTGCGGCCAAGAATTTTGATACGCTTTGCACGCTCATTACAGATTATCCGGAGCAATGCATGTTCTGTACGGACGATGCACATCCCGACGCGCTCGTGCGGGGCCATATTAATCTGCTTGTGAAGCGGGCGGTACGCAAAGGGATCGACCTCCTGAAGGTCCTTAGGTGTGCATGCCTTAACCCGGTCGATCATTACAGGCTAAATGTCGGCTTGTTGCGTATTTCCGATCCGGCCGATATGATCGTCATTGATAACCTGGAATCTTTCAATATCCTGAAAACAATTGTAAGGGGGCGGATCGTGGCTGAAAACGGAGTGTGCAGGATCGGTCACACAACACCCAGACCGATCAATGTTTTCAACGCAACGGTGAAACAACCGGATGATTTCAGTATCCCTGAAAAATCCGATCTTATCAGGGTCATTGAGGTCATCGAAGGTCAGATCGTTACGGGTTCAGTCACCGTCAACGCTCCGGTGAAAGATGGAAAAGTGATATGTGATACCCGTAAGGACCTGCTCAAGATATCCGTCGTCAACCGCTATTCTGACGAACCGCCCACCGTTGCATTTGTACGGGGGTTCAACCTGAAGAGGGGCGCCATCGCCTCCTCGATAGCCCATGATTCCCACAATATAATCGCGGTAGGTGCGTCCGATGCGATGCTCTGTGATGCGGTGAACTGCATTATCGAAAAAAAAGGTGGAATCTCGGTCGTATCCGATGATATGAAGATGGTACTGCCCCTCCCCATAGCAGGTATAATGTCCGATGAGGACGGCTACAGTGTTGCTCAAAAATACAACCGTTTGAATATGCTTGCCCGTGAATTGGGGTGCACCCTCGATGCCCCGTTTATGACGCTTTCCTTCATGGCGCTCGTCGTCATCCCAAAGCTCAAGCTCAGTGGGAGGGGGCTTTTTGACGGTGAACGTTTTGTATTCACCGACCTCTTTGTCTAGGTTTGGTCCCGGCCGGTCCTCTGAAGATCTTGCCGGGATTCAAGAGTCCTTCCGGGTCGAAGGCATCCTTTATCTTTTTCATAAGGGGTAACGTTTCGCCGGTCAACTGCATGGGGAGATAATCCATAACGGTTAACCCCACGCCGTGTTCACCTGTGAGGGTACCTCCCATTTCAATTGTCTCCTGATAGATCATCTCGAGCAGACGGTACGCCTCATCGAGTTCGGCGAAATTTCTCCTCCTATAGAGTATCGTGATGTGAAGGTTACCGTCTCCCGCATGGCCGTATGTCGCTATCTGCAGGGTATCGCTGTGTTTGAGACCCCTGACGAATCGGACGAGAAAAGGGAGCTTGTACCTGGGGACGGCGACGTCAGCTTCCAGGTGATCTTTTCCGAGGGCCTTGAGCGATGGCAGCACCTCCCTGCGTGCTAGCCACAACTTGTCGGCTTCGGCAGTATCGGTGGCGAGGCGGACATCGAACGTACCCGGGGAAGTTTTGCACAGTGAATACATTTCGCGGGCCTCGTCATGTACACCCTTTTCGTTGTACCCATCCAGTTCGATAAGGACCATGGCGACGGAATCCCGGTTGAGAGGGATATTCACGTGATTGGCGACGGTATTTATTGTGATAGTGTCCATCAACTCCACGGCACATGGCATAATGCCGGACTTGAATACAGCCACGATGAGATCGGCGGCGGACCCGAGATCATCGAGGTATGCGACGATCGTCCGGCGGACCCGAGGTTTCGCCAAGATACGCAATGTTATCTTTGTTATTATCGCCAGTGTTCCCTCCGAACCGGTGATAAGCGAGATAAGGTCATATCCGGCGACATTTTTCAGGGTCTTCCCGCCAAGGGTTATTATATCGCCTGATGGAAGGACGGCTTCAATACCGCACACATAATCTCTGGTCACACCATATTTTACGGCCCGCGTATATCCGGCATTTTCTGCTACATTGCCACCCAGGGTGCTGTCGACAGTGCTCGACGGGTCCGGCGGAAAGAAAAGCCCCCGCTCATCCAGCGCCTTTTGCAAATCATGCGATATGACGCCCGGTTGGACCACGGCGAACATGTTCGTCTCATCTATCTCGAGAATACGGTTCATACGCGAGAATGACAGGGCCACCCCGCCGGCAACCGGCACCGCGCCGCCCGACAGACCGGTCTTTCCCCCTTGCGGGGTAAGGGCAACTTTATACCTTGAGCAGCATTGCATGATGCGCGAGACCTGTTCCGTATCCTCGGGCAGGACAGCTGCCTGGGGCATTGAATGTCTCTCCGTGGCATCGTAGGAAAAATGTGACAGGTTGTCCCGATCGATGATGATCTGATCTTTTTTGAGAAATTCCCCGATCTCGCGCAAAAAATGTTCGAATGCCATGCTCTGTCAATTATATCCGGCAGAGTACGAAGGAGCAACCAATTTAGCAGGCTTATCGACTTTTCATGGCATGAGCTTGGAACGGATAAGCTGGATGACCTTATTGGCCTCGGTATAGGACGCCCGGCCGAGGTCGATCCTGTCGCCATCAATGAAGGGCATTATGGTCCGCAGGATCTCCTGGGTCACTCCGCCATACTGACCGACGAAGGATTGAAGCCGTGACGACAGGCTGAATTCGAGCTTGCCCCGGGGGGACAACCCAAGGTATTGATCGATCACGGAGAGCATCTTCGAGCGGTCCCCGGGCAGCCTTCCGGATACGTCGAGAAGATTCGAAGCGCTGTCGCTGACGATCTCGGTGTCCGTATCAATTTCCTCGACAAGCGTTCGTATCTCCCAGACAACCATGTCTTCGGGGGCCTCGACAAAAGTCCCCTTGCGGGCGGCGTCCGCTAGCAGCGTGCCGGGGAATATCTCGAGGGTCCTCAAGCGGACATAATCCGGCGAACTCGCGCTTATCACCCGGGCAGTATCGTGAGCGTGTTCCTCGGCCCACTCCGCCCCGCCGAGCCCGGGCATGACATAGACCCCGCAGGATATTCCTGCCTCGATCGTCTTCCTGCAGCCGGCAATGTGCTCCTTGCCGGTCACGCCCTTTTTCATGAATGCCAGGACCTCATCACAGCCGCTCTCTAACCCGAAATGAATGCGGTCGAGCCCGGCATCCCTGAAAATACGAAGGTCGTCGAGCGTCATTTGGGCGGCAGATTTTGTCCTGCCGTATATGGTGAAGCGGTTGAGCTCGGGAAAGACATGCCGTATATACGACAACGCCTCCCGGAAGAAGTCGGGTTTGAGAACCAGCGAATTGGAGTCCCCGAGGAAGCAGGTGTTCCGGCCATAGTATCGCCATGCCGCAACATGCTGGACGCTATCCTCGATCGTCGGTTTATCTTTGAACCATGACGAGAACCCGTTGCCGGACCCGTTCGCGTCTTCCTCGGGTGAGGTCTCAAGCGGGGGCTGGTCTGCCTTCCCTCCATACCTTTGTATCTGGCGAACTAGGTCTCCGGCGACCTGAAAGATGTCCCGGCCCGTGGCATCGACCATCGCCTGCATGATGAGGTCGTCAATGGCCTTTGCCCTGTCCACATCCTTCATTATTTCGTCCATCTTGCGGCGTGAAAACTTCATTCCTTGCTTATAAACAGGACAAAAAAGACAGCGGTTCCATCCGCAATTACGCGTAAGCCGAAAGGTCAGGCTGAAATTTTCGGTGGGGGGCCTGATGGAGCAAATTTCGAAAGGTTCGAGCATAGTCATAAAAAAGGTGATGGGTTATAGGTCGTATCTGTCCAAAATAAATTGAAGGGGAATTCCCGAGCCGGTAAAATTAGTTTCTACCAAAAAACAAATAAACCTGTATGGAGGAATCCCCGTGAATAAGTTTAGCAGCATGTTCGGTCAGGTGCTACAGATATTCTCAAAAAGAGATTTTTATTCGACAGTAAAGGAGACGGGGGCACAGAAAGGAGCGAAAGGTTTCTCCTCCTGGGACCAGTTCGTCTCTATGCTTTTCTGTCATTTAGGCCAGGCCCGTTCCTTGTGGGAGATATCAGGGGGCTTTGCAAGCTGTCTCGGGAAATTAAAGCATCCCGGCATGAACTTCGCCCCGTTCCACGCTTGCCTATGCCAATGAAAAGAAGACATGGAAGCTTTACGAATCCGTCTTCTACCAACTCCTCGGTAAAGTCCAGAAGATAGCACCGGGGAAGAGGAAGTTCCGTTTCAAGAACAAGCTCTTCAGCCTCGACGCCACACTCATGGAACTCTGTCTGTCCCTTTTTGACTGGGCCACCTGCCACCAGACCAAGAGGCCGGTTAAATTGCACCTTCTCCTCGACCACGACGGGTATTTTCCCGTCTTCGCCCGGATCACGGACGCGCTCACCCATGAGATGAGGGTCGCACGGATCCTGTCCCTTCCGAAAGGATCAATTGTAGAGGGTATGTAGGTCATGATCTCTTCGCCCGGTGGCTCAATGAAGGCGTTTTCTTTGTGAGCAGGCAAAGGGTGAACGCCAGCTGCACGGTCATTGAAGAAAGGCCTGCCCCGAAGAAGCGTTCTGTCCTTAAGGATCAGTTGATGACCCTCAGTTATTGTTACTCGAAAAAAGACTACCCCCACCCCTTCCGCCGCATCGAGGTGACGAGAAGAAGGAAAGCGTTGTCTTCGTCACAAATCACCTCAAATTTGGCGCCACCACCATCGCAGCCATCTACAGGGACCGCTGGCAGATCGAGATATTCTTTAAGACATTAAAGTAGAACCTCAAGATAAAGACCTTTGTCGGCACCTCGGCAAATGCCGTCATGATCCAGATCTGGACAGCATTAATATCTATCCTTCTTCTCAAGTATCTCATGTTCCGTTCCCGGTTTGGTCATTATAGAACTTCATGGCGATGCTTCGTTATAACCTGTTTACATACCGTGACCTGTGGGCGTGGATCGACAGTCCCTACGAGGTTCCTCCTGTCGTGCCGACAGAAGAACAGCTGGCTTTAGAATTTTGACATGTTGGACAGCACAGGATATTGGAATAGACTCAGGACAGGCCAACCCCATCTCGAAATGAGGTATTTGCCTGTCCTAAGCCCTTGTTCTATAAGAGGAATAGATTGAGAAATGGATTATCTTAGACAGTAGTGGGTTGCAGGTAATGAAAACCCCTATTACCCATCATCCATTACCCGTCTACACATAGACTATATCGAGCGGTGTTTTCGTCAGTCTTTCAAGTCCGTCTTTCCTGACCACGAAATCGACTTCAATGCCTATCGCTCCTTCTCCGGGAAAAATGAATTTCGGTTCAAAAGCAAAGACCATACCTTCCTTAAGTATTGTCTTGTGGCGCGGGGTGATCACCGGCAATTCATTGATCTCGAGCCCAAGGCCGTGGCCGATGAATGACACCTGCCCCTCTCCATAGCCCATGAAATGATCTTCAAGGCCGGCCGCTTTGACACGTTTGAATGCCCGGTCAAAGATCTCCGTGGCATCCGCACCTTCTTTCGCGAAAGCCGTTGTCCCATCGATAATATCCCTGGAGACCTCGAACGGTTTATGAAATACCTCCTTCAAAGGCCCCGTTGCGTACGCGCGGGTCTCGTCAGTGATATACCCGTTGTATCCTCCACCGTAATCGATGATCACAGGTATGCCATGCCTGACCACATTGACCGATGCGCCTTGGCCGATAGCATGTGTGAGGCCTATGCCGGATATCGGTACATCCGCACCTGAAGTGACCGTAGTTGAGTATCCATGGGTGACATAACAGCTCATCATTTCTTGGTTCAGGCCACGCATTCTTAATAATCCCTGATGCCCCCATTTCCTACCTTCGGCAAGAAGTTCTGCATCGATATCGACCTCGCGTATCCCTTCTTTTACGATGGTTTTCGCTTTTTCGAACACGCGCTCGCAGATCTCGCCCGATCGTCTGAACTGCTCTATCTCGAATTCACTCTTGATGAGCCTGCAATCGCGGATGATCGCAGAGAGGTCACCGACTTCAGTAAGGCCGAGGAGAGATTTCCATCTCTCGCATATCGCGACAGGGACGACATCGAGTTCCATTGCACATCGTGCCGGGTACATTTTCTTTTCGAGGAGTATATCTTTGACCTCTTTGTCGCGTTTGATAGGGATGATCTCGAGGGGAGTTTCTATATGCGCACGATAGATGCTCTTCTCGACAAAGAATGCCGGGCCGTGGTCGGCCGATACCGCCAGGACCCCGCGTTGGAGTGTTCCAGTGAAATACAGGATATCGACATTCTGGAGAATTATCGCAAGTTCGATCCCACTTGCTGCCATTCCCGCGCGAAGCTTGTCGATCCGCGCGTCTACCTCGATTTTCGGTGTAAGATCACCGGTGTTTAGCGTCTTCAACATAGCGTATGACCCTCCCGGCCACCTCTGCAACAGGCACCTTTTCGAATTCCTTGTTTTCGCGTCTTTTTATTTCGACGATCCCGTCTTTAAGACCGCGCTCACCTATGGTTACCCTGAACGGAATGCCGATCAGGTCACAATCCTTGAATTTGACGCCTGGACGTTCATCGCGGTCATCCATAATGACGTCGATCCCTTTACTCAAAAGCTCGTCGTATATAGCCCTCGCAACGTCCATGCTCTCGGCGTGGCTTGTATTCACGGGCAGGACATCGACCTCGAACGGGGCGATGGGAAGGGGAAGTATCATGCCGTTTTCGTCATTTCCCTGCTCGATGGCAGCTGCGACCGTCCTGCCGACACCAATTCCGTAGCATCCCATGATCATGAACCGTTCCTTGCCTTCACTGTCAAGGAAGGTTGCGTTCATGGCCTGCGAATACTTCAAACCGAGCTTGAAGATATGACCGACCTCGATGCCGCGCGTCGCAACGAGCTTGCCCGTCTCGCACCGGGGACATTTGTCTCCGGCAACCGCAACCTTAATATCGTAGAACCCCTTCACAGAAAAATCACCCAGATTGGCGTCCACGACGTGGACGTCCCGCTCATTACCGCCGATAACGAAGTTTTCCATGAACTTAAGGTCCATGTCTGCGTACAAAGGTATTGTAAGACCGATCGGGCCGGAGAATCCAAGCGGGCCCCCCGTGACCTCCTCGATGGTCCGTTCGTCTGCGAGCTCAAGTTCATCGAGCTCCAGGAGATTCTTTAGTTTCGTATCGTTTATCTCGCGGTCTCCGCGAACCAGGACACCGATCGTACCCCGATCGGTATTGTAGATAATTGTCTTGAGGAGCCTATCCGGAGTTATCCCGAGGAACAGGGAAACCTCATCTATCTTGCGCTGGTCAGGTGTGGGCACGCGCTTGTGAAGCCCTATCTTCGGGCCTGAGGGGGCTTCGCCCATGAGGCCGACCTCGGCGCGCTCCAGGTTCGCAGCATATCCGCATGCATCGCAAGATATAATAATATCTTCTCCGGTATCCGCGAGAACCATGAATTCATGGGAGAAGCTCCCGCCGATCTGTCCGGTGTCCGCCTCGACAACACGGAACTTAAATCCGCACCGCTCAAAGATGTTGACATACGCTTCATGCATCTCCATGTAGCTCTTTTCCGCTGACGGCTCGTCGGCATCGAAGCTGTACGCGTCCTTCATGGAAAATTCACGCGAACGCATTATTCCGAACCTGGGGCGCATCTCGTCGCGGAATTTGTTCTGGATCTGATAAAGATTGACGGGCAGGTCCTTGTATGACTTCACCTCCCGCCTGACGAGATCGGTAACGACCTCTTCATGGGTGGGCCCGAGGCATAATTCACGATTGTTCCGGTCGACAAAGCGAAGGAGCTCTTTGCCGTATTTTTCCCATCGCGTGCTCTCCACCCACAGTTCCTTCGGTTGTACGGCAGGCATGAGGATCTCCTGTGCACCTTTCTTATTCATTTCTTCCCGGATGATTCTCTCGACTTTCCTGAGCGACTTAAGACCTAAGGGAAGCCAGGTATATACGCCTGATGCGAGACGCCTTATGAAGCCCGCCCTGAGCATTAACCGGTGGCTTGCAACCTCCGCTTCCTTCGGGTCTTCTTTAACTGTTGGAATGAACATTTTGGAAAACAGCATGGTTGCTCCTTCAGATGATTTGTGATAGTACGATGCCTGCTGCAAAAAAAGATTCGCATCACCACGGAATGACGTGCAGATCTCAAAAAGCAGTGAAAATCTACCATGATTTGATGTTCCGGGCAAGACTCGAAAATCGTAAGTCGTCGGTCATAAGTTGTGAGGAGGCAAAATCCTTCAGGTGAAAGACTTGCGATTTACCGTTTCAGGACGTGGACGGCGGTTGCCTTGAAGGAGGGATATACCGTTTTGCCCCGTTCCAGTTCAAGCTTCCTGACGGACGCCGGGGTAACGTACGCACTCAAAATGAAACCGCAGTCGACCGTTACCCGGTAGTAAAGCCCAAGTGACATCACGTCGGTTACGGTTCCCGCCAGTACGTTCCGTTCACTCGTAGCATCGAGCCGGGGTTCGGCTGTGAGTGATATGCT
>DHQV01000065.1:4028-4778 GCA_002408185.1 Deltaproteobacteria bacterium UBA5329 | reverse complement strand
TATGCTTTCGGGGCGTATGCAGAGAAGAACGTTTTGGCCGGTCTTTGCGTCGCTTACGGCCATAACCCTCTGACCATTCACATTGACCGAGATGGTACCAGCGTTCGCATCGGCCACTATTCCCGGAAGTATCGTTTCGGCTCCTACAAACGACGCAATGAACTCATCGGCAGGGCGGTTCATGATCTCGTCGGGTGTGCCTATCTGTAGGATCTTTCCCCTGCTCATCACACAGATGCGGTCTGAGAGCCTCAATGCCTCGGACCGATCGTGTGTCGCAAATATCGTTGTCATGCCGGGCCGTCTGAGGATATGGCTCAAGTCGGCTACGATCGCTTCATGGGTCGGAGGATCGAGTGCGGAGAACGGTTCGTCAAGGAATATAATGTCCGGCCTGACGGCAAAAGAACGGGCAAGGCTGACTCGACGCGCTTCACCGCCAGACAAGGTCCGGACAGAACGTTCCTTGAGATGGCCGACACCGAAGAGCTCAAGGTTTTCGAGAACCCCCTTTTCGATGCTGTCTTTACCGGCACGCCGAAACCTAAGGCCTGCTGCGACATTTTCAAAAACTGTCGTGTCGAAAAGAAGCGTCTCCTGAAATACCATCGTCACATGTCTGCGGTAGTCGGTCACCGGGATATCAGGACCAACCTTTCTGCCGCGAAAGAATAGTTCTCCGCGTGGTTTCTTCTGGAGCATGGCCAGCCGCTGGAGCAGGGTGGTTTTACCCGCCCCGTTGGGCCCGAT
>DHQV01000065.1:621-3923 GCA_002408185.1 Deltaproteobacteria bacterium UBA5329 | reverse complement strand
CCCGCCCCGTTGGGCCCGATGATGGAAAGGACCTCGTCCTCATAGACGACAAGGCTTTCCACATCGAGGGTTGCAATGCCACGGTTCTCTATGCGGATATTGTGTGCTTCAAGAATAGTGTTTTTCTGTTCGCCCATCGGGTTTAAAAACGTCTTTCCCTTTGCTGAATATGGGTAAGAATATAATTGATGCAGTATGCGAGGGCAAGAAGAATGATGCTGAGCGCGATCGCGATCTCAAAGTTGCCTTTTCCGGTCTCCATTACCGTTGCAGTTGTGAGCACGCGGGTGTATCTCTGGATGTTCCCGCCTACCATGATCGATGCCCCGATCTCGGAGATGACCCCGCCGAACCCGGCCATAACCGCGGCAAGGAGCGGAAGCCGCGCTTCGCGAATAAGGACCCAGACCGTCTGCAGCGGTGTTGCCCCCAAGGCGAGGACCTGCAGCCGCATTTTCTTTGGAAGCTGCTGCATGGCCGCAAGCGTAATGCCCATAACGATCGGTGTTGCGATAACCGATTGCGCAATAATAATGGCGGTGGGGGTGTAGAGCAGTCCGAAGAACCCGAGCGGTCCGCTCCTCCACAGAAAGATCGTTACGAAAAGGCCCACGACGACCGGCGGCAACCCCATGCCGGTATTAATGAGGCTGACCACGAACTTCTTTCCAGGGAACTGTGTAAGCGCCACCAGGGTACCTACGGAAATGCCGATAAAAAGGCTGATAAGTGTGGCTGAACCGGATACTTTCAGGGAAAGCAGGGTTATCCTCATCACCTCGGGGTCGAGAGTGACGAGGAGTATGATCGCCTGCTTTATCCCTTCATATATCAGATCCATTTATTTTCCAAGGTCTTCCACTTTCTTTCCTGCGTCGGGGAAGAACAGCGGCGAGCCGAATTTATCGACGCCGAATGTCTTGATAATGTTCTGCGTTTCCGTCGAGACCATGAAATCTGCGAATGCCTGTGCGCCTTTGGCATTTACCTTCGGGAACTTGACAGGGTTCACCTCGATCACGTGATAAATGTTGAGCAGAATGGCGTCACCTTCGACGAGTATCGGAAGGTCGAGCCTTTTTTTGAGCGCAAGGTACGTCCCGCGGTCGGCAAGGGTGTACGCCCGTTTTTCGTTTGCCACGTTCAGGGTTTGCCCCATGCCGAGACCAGTCTGCTGATACCATTTTTGGCCTTCGTACTGGACTTGCGCCGCTTTCCAGATGTCCTTTTCTTTCGTATGTGTCCCTGAATTGTCCCCGCGTGATATGAAAAGGGCTTGCACCGCCGCGATCTTTTTGAAGGCGTCGGTCGTCGCTTTCGAACCCTTAACCTTTGCCGGGTCGCTTGCCGGGCCGACGATGATGAAGTCGTTATGCATGACCAGCCTTCTGTTTACACCGTACTTCCCTTCCACAAACTTCTTTTCCGCGGCTGGTGAATGGACCAGCAGAACATCAGCCTCGCCCTTCTGCCCCATCGCCATCGCCTGTCCCGAGCCGACGGCGATCGTCTTCACGAAATATCCCGTCTTTTTTTCAAAGATAGGGATAAGCTTGTCGAGCAGACCCGAATCCTGGGTGCTCGTTGTAGTCGCAAGGATGATGTTCTTTTCGGCGGATGCCGCCATGCCGGTCGGTGCAAAGATCACCATCAACGCAAATAACAGGACTGTGATCAAACCAATGCCGAGTCTTTTCATCATAACTGCCTCCTCTCTATCATGTTATAATATGGCTATTTTTGTACAGCATTGCGTGTGTGCCATTCTTTAGAATTGGGGAAAAAGAGCGGGCTTCCGTATGTATCCTTGCCGAAATCCCGGATAATGAGCTGGCCTTTGCCGGGGTCCGTGAGCCACTTCACGTATGTCATTGCGGTCTTCGCGTTCACTTGGGGGAATTTCTTCGGGTTTATCGGGATGAGGGTTATGTAATTGATGAGCGCCTCGTCCTTTTCAACGAGGATCACAAGCTTGATCTCCTTTTGCAGGCTAAGATAAGTCGCCCGGTCCATAAGCGTGTAAATGCCGCGTTTGTCTGCTTCGCGCAGTGTTGGCATGTTACCCTCGGTGCCTTTTTCATAGACGATATACCAGCTGTCGGCCGGTTTTATCCCGGCTTTTTCCCAGATGACAAGCTCGGCGACGTGGGTGCCGGATTTGTCTCCGCGGGTCAGAAAAGGAGCTTTTTTCTGGGAGATCTTCCTTAGGGCCTCGCCGGCATTCTTCATACCTTTGATCCCGGCAGGGTCGGATTGAGGTCCGACGATGACGAAATCATTGTACATGAGGTCGATCCTCTCCGTCCCGTAACCTTCAGCGACGAATTTTTCTTCAAGAGACCTTGCGTGCACCAAGACCAGGTCGATGTTGCCTTTTTTCGCGATATCAAGGGTTGCTCCTGTTCCCGCCCCGACGTGCCGGACCCTGATCCCCGTATCCTTTTCGAAATGGTCTTCAAGGGTTCCTATGATCCCGGAATCGATCGGGCCTATGGTACTTGCCATGAAAACGAAATCGTCAGCGGCACCGCAGAAAAATACCGGAAGAACCAGAAAGATGATGAAGAAAAATGAGATCCTGAAGCTGGTTTTTTTCACGATATCCTCCTTTTTAAATCGAAGTAAATATGCCGTAATATACCACACCAGACATCTTTGAACCATAAGAACGAGCAAGACTCCTCAATAAACCATATATATTCTTTACGATCTGTCAATACAGACATGGTGCTATTTTTCCCTTAGATGTCTCGGTCTATCAACGACAGGACCGAACGTGCAAAGATCACACCTGCCTCCCGGTTACGCCCCCCCGCACATGGCCCACGATCCGCTGGATAAATCCGTTCATCATGGCGATATGCTCGGCCACAACGGCCTTCTTTAGCCTCTTCCTTGCTTTGTCCACATTAATTGCCGGTGTGATAATTCAACTCATGGTGTCGGACAACTCTCCCCGACCAGTTTTTGCCAAAAGATCTGAAGATACCGTCATTTTCCTGGGAAAAGACGAATTCGGAATACCCGCTCTCCTCCCAATCTTCGAGATCACCCGGCATAGAATGTTTATAGGCACGACCGGGTCGGGCAAAACGACTGCCATCAGGGGTATCACAGACTCAATTGTGAGACTGGGCGGCGGATTTTGTTTCATAAACGGAAGATCCGATGTGATCGATACATACGAAGTGCTCTACGAAATAGTGGAAGGATGCTACCGCCTGGAAGATCTGCTAGTTCTCAATTTTCTGAATCCGTCGCCGTCACACACGTTTAATTTTATACTGACCCCGGTTTGACCG
>DHQV01000065.1:0-384 GCA_002408185.1 Deltaproteobacteria bacterium UBA5329 | reverse complement strand
CTCTATGGATGGAGAGACCGTTTTCCAGCCCCGGTGGTTTCCCATAAGCGCGGCCGTGAGCGTCGACAGCAAATGCAATTTCCCCTTAAAACTGAGGGATCCACAGGGGAGAGAAACGCAGAAGCTTGTGGAATTTATCGATGCAACGGCTGCGTTCGCCAGGGCACATTGCGAATTGCTTGGCACTTTCAAAAATATTCCTCAATTGAAGAAACTGGTGACAGATCTCGGTAAGCAAGGAAAATACAATGGAAGGCAAAGTTACGTGCTGCGCGTGAATTGGAGTGATACATTCGCGCTTATCAGGATTGTGCGGGAAGACAAAAATGACGAAGGCCCGTTAAAGGATCAAAACTAACCCTCCGTCTTTCCATCCAGTATCCT
>DHQV01000094.1:15623-25422 GCA_002408185.1 Deltaproteobacteria bacterium UBA5329 | reverse complement strand
CCATTAAAGCCATCTTATATCATTATTGCCTCAACGGCTCGTCGCGCAGGGATTTTCCGGTCTGGCAAAGCTTCTTCGTGGAAGGAGCGATAATCCTGTCCTGACTTAATAAGGCCATGGGCGACCCGTGCGATCTTGGCCGCTACTGCCGTACATGCCTTGCGTTGAAGATCTTTGTCCTTTGGATCTGGAGCAATGTAACGCTAATATTTGGTGCGGAAGGTATTCTCCCGCAGGCGTATGGCAACGACCGCCACGAGCCAGAAGGCCTGCCGGAGACGTTTGCTTCCATGCTTTGAGATTCCGCCAATCCCCTTGAACCTTCCCGATTGTTGCGTCGAGAGATCCATCCCGCAGTACTTGAGAAATTGTCTGTGGTGGCTGAAACGACGAATATCACCCACCTCAGCGAGGATCGTGAGCGCACAGATGGGTCCGATACCGGGGATAGTTTGAAGTATCCGATAGTCCGGATGGTCCTTCAAATACCGGTTGGCATATGACTCAATCTCCCTGCGGCGCCGGCAGAGATCGCCATGTTCTTTTAGCACAATGTGGAACATCGCCACCGATTCCGAGTCCTCCGATACGGGAAGCCCTATGCTCTCCGAAGCGGTATGATAGACATCGGTAAGCCACATTCTCTTGTTCACCTTCTTCCCGGCAAGGCTCCGGGCCTTTTCTATGAATTCCTCCTTGCCATATCCGATAATCGACGCAGGGACGGGAAACGCGAAGAGGAAGTCCGAAAGCCATTCGGCTCTCGTCGATCCCATGTACTTCTCGGCCTCGGGAAAATACAAAGGAAGAAAGTGGGTCATGATGTTATGTTGAGCACGCGTTTTTTGCAATGATACCTGGTAATAGGTCTTTGATGTCTCTTGAATATCATGGAAATTGTGGATGAGAGGATCGCAGTACGTCAGTGCAAGACCGGTCTTGAGCGTGTGGAGCATGATTTGGGCATCCTTGGGCATCCTTGGGATCGTTCTTGCCCCACGAGTTGTACCTGGCTTCCCTGGTCCGGGCAAGGGCGGGCGATGAAGGCAGCTTGACCGTAAATCCTTCTCTCAGCAGATAATGAGCAAGCGGCCGGTGGTAATTACCCGTCACTTCAAGCCCTATCACGCACTCCGAACGGAACGACTTGAGGTAAGTGCCCAGTTCGTCGTAATCCACGATCTTGTTTGCGACCTTGAATCGTTTTTTCTTACCGTTTTTCAACTCTACCACCACATGGTTGTACACCTTCGCTACATCAATCGCTACCAAAACAGGTCCTTCCGTGATACAAGATTTTGAGTCATTGCCAAACCCTCCCGTAGGTGTGATTTGTGGTAAATTTATTGTACGGGATTTGGTGGTCGGCTTTGACTCCTTTTCTTCCCTATCTATATACTACGGAACGGAGTATTGCGGTGCGGACATGCGGCACCATTACGAGATACTCCTTGAATTGTATGGTATAAAGCACAGTAGGACGCGGGTAGCCACACCGAGGACCACGGGTTCGTCGAGAGGTTCAACCGGACCATACCTGACGAGTACTTCAGGGTGGTCTTCAGAAGGAGGTTCTTTGCCTCCCTCGAAGAGCTGCAGGCGGATCTTGATGTCTGGCTCGACCACTACAATAACCAGCGCCCCCACCGGGGGTAACGGAACCTGGGACGAAGGTCGGTTGAGACCTTTGAGATGAGTATAAAGGTCCATGAAGAGATGAAAAAAGGAGTGGTGTAAGGATCCGACCGCAGAGTGGCTGAATGTTTTGCAAGATCGGAACCAATATACCACCGTCCAATGAATTCAACCTAGAACCTAGAACTTCTTTCTGTCCTCAAAGTATTCCTCTATCACCCTCACCAGCCCTGGAATATCCGACCTTTTTGCTTCTATATCAACTCGTATCCCTGCCTTGACGAGCGTTTTGGTCGTTACCGGGCCTATCGATGCGACGATCTTATCTTTCAATATATCTTTTCTATAGAGCAGGACAAAATTCTTTGCCGTCGAGGAACTGGTGAAGGTGAAAACGTCAATGTCGGCGGCCGGCATCACGGTCGATGGGGGGACCCCGGTCCTGTATATGGGAATGACGGTGCATCTCCCGCCGTGATCCCTGATGTATTCTACGATTATGTCCCGAGCCTCTTCGGCGCGGGGCATGAGAAAATGCTTATCGGCAACGCCAAGATCTTCCAGGACAGAGACGATACCCTCCGATGTGTATACATGCGGAACGAGGTCGGTATTTATTCCGTAGGCGCCAAGGTGGGCTGACGTTGCGGACCCGATGGCAATGACCGTGATCCCCGCCAGGGCCCGGGCGTCTTTACCGGAACCGCGCAGATGCGCAAAGAAGATCGAAGCGGCGTTGACGCTTGTAAAAATGACAGCGTCGAAAGAGGATATCCTGTCGATCGCCGTGCGAAGCGGTGCGTTGGGCACGATGGGCTCGATATTGATAGTTGGAATATAAACGGGTTCCGCGCCCCTGTCGAGCAGAAGTTCCCCGAATTTATGCGATTGATGCCGGGAGCGTGTAACGGCGATCTTTTTTCCGAAGAGCGTTTTACGCTCGAACCAGTTAAGCTCACCTCTGAGCTTGACGACATCACCTACGACAATGACCCCGGGCGGGAGGATGTTCAGCGCGCGGACCTTTTCAGGAAGTGTCGAGAGCGTTGCAGTTACGACCTTCTGGGCCGCCAGTGTCCCCGAGCGGATAACACAGGCGGGGGTGTCGGGGTTCTTGCCCTCGTCGATAAGGCGTTGTGCGATTTTTGCGAGGTTTTTCATACCCATAAGAAAAACGAGGGTATCAGGGCCATGTGCCAGTTCATGCCAGTTGATGGATGAAGCCTCTTTTTTCTCATCCTCGTGACCGGTCACGAACGCTACCGTCGAGGCATGATCACGATGGGTCAAAGGTATCCCGGCATATGCTGGAACCGATATGGCCGATGTAATGCCCGGTACTATTTCGAAGGGTATGCCTTTTTTAGCAAGGTATTGGGCCTCTTCCCCGCCACGGCCGAAGATGAAGGGGTCTCCTCCCTTCAGCCGTACGACGACACCGTTGGAGGATGCCTTCTCTGCGAGAAGCGAGTTTATCTGCCGCTGTGGGAGTTCGTGCTGCGAAGCCTTCTTTCCGGCGTAAATGATCTCGGCCCCCGCCTGGACAAATTCCAACAACCCCTTGTTGACGAGGTTGTCATAAATAACGACGTCGGCCTTGCCTATGAGCTCGAGGCCCCTCATGGTGATAAGCTTCAAGTCTCCCGGCCCGGCGCCTACCAAATACACTTTTCCCATGGGCATATTATACGGTTACGGGGCTCATGAGTTCAAAGGATAAATGATAAACAAACATCAAAAAAAAGAGCCTTTTTTC
Source organism: Deltaproteobacteria bacterium UBA5329 (assembly GCA_002408185.1). Taxonomy (GTDB): domain Bacteria; phylum Desulfobacterota; class Syntrophorhabdia; order Syntrophorhabdales; family Syntrophorhabdaceae; genus Delta-02. Next base: position 22,031 of record DHQV01000094.1, on the reverse strand, counting down.
TTCCTTGAAAGGAGTTTTCCATTTTTATAGTATTGAGACATGGTCGGCCGGGACCAGCCGTTGTGTGAGGGGGATCATCGAAGGATACCGGAGGCTGTGTCGCAGTTACCTCATGCCGTCATTCCGCTGGCTTTTGCAGCGGAATCCAGTGTCTTTACTATTTTTGTAATTTATCGCGACGAGGGGGTACATGTGTCAGACCAATGTTGCGTATGTATCTTTGTCGTATTGCCCGCTGATAAACCATCGCTGTACTATAGTGAGACGTTTATTGAAGAGGGGTAATACGGGCGGCGTCACGGTGACTCTTCCATAAACGATACGTTTTTTCACCGGATCCCGGGAAGATACCTGATGCTTGAGCTGAAATATAAAGAATATTGTCAACCTAGAACTCACCACGGGAGGAAGGGGATGTTCATAAAGATCGTCTTGATTTTTTGCACGGCGGTTTCATGGCTCGTTCTCGCGGGAGGTGCCGACGCCGCTTCAGTCGAACTTTTCTCGACCGAACATACAGTGAGGGACATACGCTGGGTTACGGTGCGATTTACGGACTAAATGGTGGCGTTCAGAAACTCCCCGTGCCGTTGACCCTTTCGATATCCAGTGCCCTGCAAAGGGAACCGGGCACTGGGTCGACGCCAAGAATTGGTCATATGATTTTGAAAAAGAACTGCCGGCGGGAATTGCATGCACGTTACAGAGCCCTTGGCATAGGTCAAGGCCAATACAGCGTATGAAGAGGCGCGTATCGTCTATCCCCGGGAAGGAATACTTATCACGATCGACCCTGGTATTCCCGTGCCGCTTCAGAGGGTCGGTCTTCGCTGTGAACTGGGAGGCAAGCTGTTCAGATGGATGATCAATGGCAGCGACGCCGACTCCAGCGGTCCGCTCCTCCTCTGGGGGCCATGGCCCGGGATATATACGGTGTCGATCGTGGACCAAAAGGGTAAAGTCACGGATTCCGTCAGTTTTGTTGTCCGATGAACACAAGATCAAAACATCATTTCTCGTTTAATTTCAGGATGTCCCGATAATTTTAGCTTGACACGTTTTTTGTATGGGAATAAGATTGCTCTATGACCAAGTTGTATCTTTATCAAAAAAGGGGGATCAAGCAGTATGCCACTTGGAAAGGTCAAATGGTTCAACGATTCAAAGGGTTATGGCTTTATCGAACAGGATGGTGGCGAAGATGTTTTTGTACATTTCTCGGCTATCAAGCAGGATGGATTCAAATCCTTGAAAACGGGGGAGAGAGTAGAATTTGAGATTGTAGAGGGACCGAAAGGTCCACAGGCGGCAAACGTCGTAAAAGCCGAATAATTTCAGAGACCGTAAGTCGTAAGGCGTAAGATGTAAGACGTAAGGAAGATCCTTCCATCTGACATGGATGCTGTGTCGCAAATACCCCACGGTAATCATTCCGCCCCGGGGAATTGTCGGTCCCGGCATTGTGCACGCATAGTGCGGAGGAAAACAATTACGCCACAGCCTCCGCAGGCCGGGATGATGGTGGAAGGGGCTTATTTTTCAGCATTTTCTTTATCCTTGTTTTCGTTCCAGAGTGTGTCCATGGTCTCCAGGGTGGCGGAACGGATGTCTGTGTTCTGTTCAATATAACCGAACCGTTTTATAAATTTGTCTGATGTTGCACGGAGTGCGTCTTCGGGATCTACGGAGAGAAAGCGTGCAATGTTTACCACTGTGAAAAGAAGATCGCCGATCTCTTCGCGAACGCGGTTTGCGTCGCCTGTTGCCTCGGCATCTTTTAATTCGACAATCTCCTCTTCCATTTTCTCATAGACGTCCTCGATTCTTTGCCAGTCAAATCCCACTTTTGCAGCACGCTTCGTTATCACGTACGCCCTGAGAAGCGCAGGCATGGACGAGGGAATGTGAGATAAAAGCGAATAATTGTCTTCTTTCTCCTGTCTCTTGAGCTCCTCCCATTTCACCTCGATAGGGGCGCCGAGGTTCTGTTTTTGAAAAACATGCGGATGCCGGTTGTACATTTTACGGTAGACATCTTCGATCACGTCCTGTATATCGAACGCATTTCGCTCCTTGCATATCTGCGCGATGAAGACTATATGGAACAGGAGGTCTCCAAGCTCTTCCCTAAGGTCAGGCAGGTCCTCCTTCTCGATAGCCTCGATGATCTCATACACCTCTTCAAGCATGAAGGTTTTGAATGCCGAGATCTTCTGCTTACGATCCCAGGGACATCCTTCGTCGCTGCGAAGGGTTGCCATGAGCCCTACCAGTTTATCAAATGCTTCCATTTATGTTTTCCTCGTGGAATGGGTGAGGCCGAGCTTGTCCATTATGATCTCTGCCGTTTCCTTCATAACGTGGGTTTGTCGAGCGACGATCTCTTCGCCGGCTTTTTGTGTTGCCGTGTAAAGGCTTTCATCGTCGAGGAGTCGGATCACCATGTCATGAATATCCTTCCCTGTACGCACCAGAAAGCCCGCTTTCCCGTCAAGAATGGCCTGCGAGATATCTCGGAAGGTATTTGTGAACGGACCGAACAGGACAGGCGTACCGACAAAAAGAGGTTCGAGCATATTCTGGCCGCCGTACGGGGCGAGCGATCCCCCAACGAATGCGACCATACTGCGTCCGTATATACCTTGCAGGTCCCCTACCGTGTCCACCACAACGATCTCCGCGCTTGTATCGGCGCCGCCTTTTATCTTTGAGAATCTGGCAGTGCTGTATTTTTTCGTCAGGTCTGTTTCGATTATTTCCGCGAGGTGAAGTTCGCGAGGGGCTATAAAGATCCTGAATTTGGGGAGGCTCTTTTTAAGAAGATCTATGGCGGAATAGACCTCTTCAAGCTCTTTTTCCTTGACGCTTCCGAATGTGATAACCCTCTCACTGGCATCTTTCTTTTGGGCATCTCCAATAGCCTGCCGGTAATACTTGACATTGCCGGTGACAAAAACTCGGTCGGGGGTCATGCCGATCGATATGAACCGGTCCCTATGTTCCGGTGATTGTGTTATTACGAGGTCCATGGCGCCGAACACCGACCTTAAAAAAACGGAGAGCTTCCGGTACGTTTCCAGGGTCCTGTCGGATATCCGGCCGTTTACGATGATAAAGGGAATATGCCTCTTATGCGCCTCCCATACAAGGTTTGGCCATATCTCTGTCTCTACGACGATGATCGCCGAAGGCCTGCGGCTATCGAGAAATCGGGAAACCGAGAACCGAAGATCGAAAGGGAGGGATTCGCAGTGAAGGTCGTAAGCCTGCGTCGGTTTTTTTCTGAGCATCTCCTCGGCATAGTGCGTGTTTGTCGTGATCAGGAAACGGGCCGGACCTCCGTTTGCGGACAAATAGTCCGCAAGGTTGCGGGCGATCACACCCTCGCCGATCGATGCTCCGTGTATCATAAGTGCCCCGGGCGACGTTGTGACCTTTGGTGGCAGGAGCCTGCGCCGGAAATTCGGTTTCATTTTCGCATTCGTGAGGCCAATGACGATAAGGAACGGGAGGGCGCCCAGGGATAGAATGTTATAGATCATTTTCCACATGCGATTTCTTCCGCCTTGTCGGTCAGGTTGATCAGGGTTGTCTCGAGTTGGACCCGTTTTTCTTCCATTTCATCGGAAGACAATCCCGGGCCTATCGTTATAGGGTCGCCCCACACAAAGACAACCCGTGAAAAAGGGTAGGGCAATATGAAACGGTCCCAGGAATGGAAAGTTTTTTTTTAGATGCGCCGTAACTTACGGGAAGAAGAGATTTGCGAGACAGTCGTGCAAGCTCGACAATTCCTTTCTTCACTTCGAAGCGGGGGCCCTTCGGGCCGTCGGGGGTTATTGCGATATCGATGTTATCCTTAAGATCATGGAGGATCTCTCTCAGGGAAGACACGCTCCCCTTTCTATACGAACCCCTGACAGTGCCGATACCGAAAAATGCCACGACCCTTGCTATGAGTTCACCGTCACGATGACGGCTTATCAGCACCTTGCCTCCGCCACCCTTTTTTGCGAAAGGCATCATGAGCAATCTGCCGTGCCAGAAACAGACGATATAATTGAAGCGGCTGCTCCATCTGTCGCCGGAAGGCCTGTTGATATGCGTGATGCGCAGGGTGATCCTCAATAATGAGAGAAAACTGAAGACCAAAGGGGGTATCACATATACCATCAGAAAAGACTTGAACTTCTTTTTCATATGCGCTTCTTTCCTATGGGGATAACTTTCTTTCGGGCACCCCCCTTGAACTGAAGCTCGTAGAGCTTTTTGTATGGCCCTTCCTCTTCGATCAGCGCGGAATGGTTGCCCTGCTGAACGATCGCACCCTTGTCGATAACGATTATACGATGCGCGTTGATAATAGTTGACAGCCTGTGCGCGATTATTATCGTCGTCCTGCCTTTCATCAGGTTGTCAAGCGCCTTTTGCACTTCGATCTCGGACTGGGCGTCAAGGGAACTTGTCGCTTCATCGAGGATAAGTATGGGGGCATTCTTGTACAGTGCGCGCGCTATCGCAATGCGCTGTTTCTGGCCCCCGGAAAGCCGCGCTCCTTTTTCACCGACGACGGTGTCGTACTTTTTCGGCAGCTTCATTATGAAGTCATGGGCGAATGCCATTCTCGACGCCTCGACGATCCTGTCTTCATCGGGTTCGACGCCATATGCGATATTGCTTCGGATAGTGTCATTGAAAAGAATAACGTCCTGGGTTACCAGGGCAATGCTGGTTCTTAAAGATTTTAGGGTGACGTCGCGGATATCGGTCCCGTCAATTTGTATCAGGCCTTTGGTGGCATCATAAAAACGGGGGATAAGGTTCACAAGGGTTGTTTTTCCTGCCCCGCTTTTGCCGACGACGGCGATGACCTCATTCTTTTCGATGGCCAAGTCAACATTGTTGAGTATCATTTTATCTTCGTATCTGAAAGATACATCATGAAATGTTATTCTTCCTTCGACCCTGCCGAGTTCGGCCGCATCGGGTTTTTCAAGGACCTCGGGCTGCCGGTCGACCACTTCAAAAACACGCTGGGCTGCGGCCAACCCTTGCTGGACATTGTGATTTTCCTTATTCAATTTCTTGATCGGTTCGTACAGCATTATGAGAGCTGCCATGAAAGAAAACAGGGCGCCGGGTGTTGTTTTCCCCAGCATGACCTGGTAGCCGCCATACCAGATGATAATGGCAATAGCTATCCCGCCTATGAGTTCCATTACAGGGTGTGACAATGCGCGGACCCTTACCCGTTTCATCGTCATCTTGAAGAGGGTTTCATTCACTCTGGAGAATCTTACGTTTTCGTACTCTTCCATGGAGAATGCCTTCACTATTCTCTGACCGGTTATCGTCTCGTGAAGGAAATTGGTAAGGCGGGCAAGATACTGTTGTATATTGAGCCCGATCTTTCTCAGCCTCTTGCCAAAGGTTACGATGGGGTAAATGGAAAAGGGCAGGATTATGAAGGCAATGAGCGTCAATTTCCATTCCATGTGGAAAGCCACGACAATAAGCCCGATGATCGTGAAAGCATCGTTCAGGACGGCAGCCACGGAATCGGAGACCGTGTTTTGGACCAGCGCGACATCGTTAACGATCCTGGAGATATTGGAACCTGTCGGTGTCTTGTCGAAATAGGAAAGAGGTTGCTTCTGCATATTGACAAACAAAAGGTTCCGGATATCCGTAACGACCCGTTGCCCGACAAAACCCATGAAATAAGCCTGGAGATATTCAAATATGCCTTTGGCAAAGAATAGAAGAATGACGATGGCCGGCATAATATAGAGTTTCGCCATATCTTTCTCGAAAAAGATGCTATCTAGCACCGGTTTGACAAGATATGCACTCAGGCTTTTGGAACCGGAACACAGGGCCATGAAGATCATTGCGAGGATGAGCTTGGTTTTATAGGGATATGCGAATCTAAGGAGTCTGAGGTATAGGTTCATTTCCTTGTTCTTTCTCGAGAAATGAGATCACGACGCCGGCCGCCAATCCATAGGAATCATTTACTTTAAGTTTATCAATAATAGACCCAAGTTCCCCGGCAAAGTCCCGTCTCCCTTTATCTATCATAGAAAGCGCTGTATTTGCAATGGTTCCGGGCTTGAGATGTTGAACGTACTCGGGGAAAACCTCCTTTCCGGCAATGATGTTGGGAAGGCCTATAAACCTGACACTGACTATCATACGGGCAATATAATACGATAACCATGATATACGGTAGATAATGACCGTCGGCGCTTTCAGAAGGGCAGCTTCGAGAGTGGCGCTACCCGACGCAATTATCGCGGCATCACAATAAGCGAGGGCATCATATGCGCCTCCTTTGATTGGGATTATCCCGGGGATGCCCTCGAGGAACGATGCGAATTCCGCTTCGTGAATGCTTTCGGCGACCGG
>DHQV01000094.1:0-15561 GCA_002408185.1 Deltaproteobacteria bacterium UBA5329 | reverse complement strand
TTTCGGCGACCGGCATGACAATGGCAATGTCGGGACGCTCATGCCGTATTTTCGTGACGATCTCAGAAAGAACGGGGATATGGCGTGTTATCTCGTTGCGCCTGCTTCCGGGCATGATCGTGAGAAGCGGCCCGGAAGGTTGGTTAATACTTTTCAGGAACTCTTCCCGCGAAAGGGTCGGTTTTACCGTGTGGGCGAAAGGGTGCCCGACATAGGTCGAAACGATGCCTTCCCTGAAATAAAGCTCCCGTTCGAAAGGAAGGATGCAGATCACTTCATTGACATATTTCTTTATTTTCTTCAAACGATCTTTTTTCCAGGCCCAGACCTGGGGAGGTATAAAGTAAATGACCGGTATGCCAAGCGACCGCGCAAAACGGGCGATCCTCATGTTAAAGCCCGGGAAATCCACCAGCACCACCAAGTCAGGCCGGTCTGTGCGGATATAGGCTTTAACATCGTCGAACGCCCGTCTTATTTGAAGCATATGCGACAGGACCTCGCTCAAGCCCGTGACCGAGATATCCCGATAGTCCCGGACAATTTCAACCCCGAGGGCGGCAAGCCTGTCCGACCCCATTGCGGACACTGAAAAATGGCCGGTTTTTCTGATACATTCTACGAGATGGCAGGCATGAACTTCACCGGATAATTCCCCGGTTGATATGAAGATCTTCTTATTAATGTGCGGCACCGTGTTTTCCGGCAATATGATCTCTGATCCGGTTAGCGAGTTCAAGCGCCTTGAGCCCGTCCATTCCAGTGACGCTTGGTGCACAATTCCCGGCAGCGGCCATTATAAATTGAAGAAGTTCATCCTTTACAGGGTCCATCTGTTCGCAGATGTATTCCGTAATATCTGTTTTTTCATTGCCGGTGCTCGTCACTGTGACGAGCTTGCCCTGCATAAGGTTGACATAAAAGGTCGTTTTTTCTTCATAGATTGTGATCGATCTTTCCCGGTGGCCTGCTACGCGGCTTGCTGTCAGGTTCGCGACACATCCATCCGAGAATTCGATTCGCGCATTGACGGTATCGTATCGATCGGTGGCGAAACAGATCCCGTCAGCCGAGAGATCCTTCACGATTCCTCGGCTTAAAGAAAGTACGAGATCGAGGTCGTGGATCATCAGGTCGAGTACGACATCCACGTCCGTGGACCGCCCTGTGAAGGGGCTGATCCTCCGCGTCTCGATAAAGAGTGGTTTCTTGATGGAGGCAAGGGCGCGGGTCAGGGCAGGATTGAGTCTTTCGAGATGCCCTACCTGCAGGACAAGGCCTTTTGCACGGGCCATATCGACAAGTTCCCGTGCTTCCCCGGGGCTCACCGTTATCGGTTTTTCGAGAAAGACGTGTACGCCTCGTTCCAGACATTGCCGTGCAATACTGTAATGAGATTCGGTTGGCGTTGCTATAACAGCGCACGTGGCACTGTCTATCGCTTCTTGGTAACCCGGAAACACGGGCACTGAATACTGCTCGGAACATTCCCGGGCGCGTGCTGCATCGATATCGCAGATGCCGCTCACGGTTATGCCCTCAAACGTACAGAGTTTGCTTAAGTGAATTCGTCCCATATGGCCAAGACCTATAAGCGTAACGTTTACCGGCATATTCCCCTCGTAGAGGTTTCGATGAAATCGATAAGATAGGCAATGTTGTCTCCGTCGAGTTCATTGCGAATGATCTTGAGTGAAGTTTTCAAGGGAAGGGCGGACCTGAAGAGGATCCGGTATGCCCTTTTTAACTTTGTTATCTCTTCTTTGGAAAAGTTTCGTCTCTCAAGCCCGACGAGATTCAGGCCATAGAGTTTTGCCCTGTCGCCTGCGGCGATGACGAAAGGTGGGACATCTTTCGGAATTCCCGTTAAGCCGCTTATGAATGCGTATTTTCCGACCCGGCAGAATTGATGCACTGCACATAACCCGCTGAAGATCACAAAATCGGCGACCTCGACATGACCGGCCAGCGTGGCCCCGTTTGCCATAATAATGCTGGAACCGACCATGCAATCATGGGCGATATGAGCGTATGCCATGATAAAATTATTGTCGCCGATCCTGGTTACGCCTCCCCCTTTGGTGGTCCCTCTGTTGATCGTCACGTACTCTTTGATGGTATTGTTGTCGCCGATAATTACCTCGGTCGGCTCGAATTTATAACCTATATCTTGGGGAGGTCCGCCGATGGACGCAAAGGGGCTGATGGTGCAGTTGTCGCCGACCGTAGTTTTACCCTGGACCACGACATGGCTGCCGATGCGGCAGCCTTTGCCTATCCGGGCGCCTGCCTCGACCACACTGTAGGGCCCGATCTCGGCATCGGGCGCTATTTCGGCATTCTTATCGATAATAGCTGTTGGATGTATCACTTTCCGGGCTCCTTCATTCCTGTTTAAGCATGGCCATTATGCGGGCTTCGGCCACAACATCGTTTTCCACGTAAGCTTTGGCTTCAAACACCCAGATCTCCCGCCTGTGTTTCACGACATCTACAATAAATTTCAGTTGGTCGCCGGGGACCACCGGCTTGCGGAAGCGAGCCCCGTCTATTCCCGTGAAGAAGACTGATCCTTTCATGCCGGGGAAAGACTTGAATGCCAGTACCCCTCCGGCCTGTGCCATCGCTTCCAAAATGAGAACACCAGGCATAATAGGCCTGCCGGGAAAATGGCCCTGGAAAAAGGGTTCGTTCACAGTCACGTTCTTGATCGCGATTATTCTTTTTGCCTCTTCAAATTCAAGGACTCTGTCGACCAAAAGGAATGGATACTTGTGAGGGAGCAGATTCAAGATCTCGTTTATATCAATCATCGGTGTCCTCCGCGGACAGTTTTTTTTCGAGCTGTTTTATTCTTTCAAAAAGGGCAGGGAGTTTTTTGATGTAGATCTGGAGTTTGATCCAGTCCTTGTGAGGCATATGTGGTGTACCCCATATGATGGAACCGGCCGGTACATCCTTCGTAATTCCGGTCCCTCCTCCAGCCATCACGCGATCGCCTACAGTGACATGGTCCCGGACCCCGGCTTGTCCTGCAAGCACGACATTATTGCCTATCCGTGTGCTGCCAGCAATACCGACCTGGGATACAATGATCGAATTCTGTCCTATGGTGACGTTATGAGCGATCTGAACCAGGTTATCGATCTTGGTGCCTTTTCCGATAACGGTCTTTTCGAGGGAAGCCCTGTCTATTGCCGTGTTTGCCCCTATCTCGACATCATCTTCAATGACAACTGACCCGATCTGGGGGATCTTCGCGTGTTTGGCGCCATCCCACGTATAACCGAAACCATCGGCAGCTATTACAGTATTTGCATGGATTATCACGTTCCGGCCGATGCTTGTGTCCCGGTAGACAGTGACATGGGGATACAGGATACTGCTCTCGCCGATCGTCACGTTCCGGCCAACATACACGTATGGGTATATGGTCACATTATCGTCGATCCGGGCATTGTCTTCTATACAGGCAAACGCCCCGACCGAAGCATCCGGGGCAATGACTGCTGTGTCGCTTATCGAAGCAGTAGGGTGGATACCCGGTTTGATCACCGGGCTTTCCTGGAACATTGTCGCCACGGAAATATATGCAAGTTCAGGATTATCTACTACGATAAGATTCTTGACTGCCCTTATATCGGCAAGAGGGATTTTCCTGCCGATAATAAGGGCGGAAGCTTTGCATTCCGGTACAAATTTCAGATAGCTTCCATAGGTGAGGAAGCTTATTTTTCCGCCGACCGCATTTTGAATGCCTGCGATCCCGTCAATCGGGATATCTCCGTCACCAATCAGATCTCCCTTGACTGCGGCAGCGATATCCTTGAGCGTGATCATTATTTGATCGGTTTCTTTTTTGCTGCCTCGTTGAAAAGAGAGATAACCTTGCTCGTAATGTCTATCGAAGGCTGCGCGAACAGGATACCTGCCTGGCTTTTCTCGAGGATCAACGTGTACTTTTCTTTCTCGCCGAGAGTACGTACCACTTCCTCGACCTGTTTCAGGACCTTCTGGGTGAATTCCATGTCCTTCTGCTGGAGTTCGGTCTGATAATCATTGTAAAGTCTCTGATAATCTTTGAGCTTTGATTGATAATCTTTTTCTTTCTGGGCCCGCGCCTCTGGCGTGATGGTAGCGCCCTGTTTCTCGACCGCGTCCTTCAATCTCTGAAGTTCAGCCTGCTTGCCATCAAGAGTGGCTTTGAGCCTTTCCGCTTCCTTGGTTAATGTGCCGCGGATCTGTTTACCGGGTTCTGACTCGAGCATTACTTTCTGCAGGTCTATAAAAGCGACATTCGTCACTGATTGACTTTTCGCTGCAAGTGGTGTGAGCAGAATCGCCACGACAAAAAGGACCGTAAAAAAACGTTTCATAAAGCCTCCTTACTAATATTGAGTGCCGATTGCAAAATCGAACAGACTCTTTCTCTCGTTCTCTTTAGGGTTGAGATTGAATCCGAATTCCAGGCGAATTGGGCCAAGCGGTGAGAACCAGCGTATACCTGCTCCGGCTGCAGTCCTCATTCTGAGGCTGCTCCAACTGTCAAAGCCTGCGCCCGTGTCAAAGAAAAGCACGCCTTTGACTCCCGCTGGTTTATAAAGGGGGAAGATCCATTCAAAATTAAAGTACATCTCATTCTTGGCGCCGATGGGTTCGTCATTTTCATCCATCGGGCCGGCTTCGCCATAGCGGAACCCACGGATGGAATTAAGGCCGCCGACATAAAATTTCTCTGTGATCGGGACCTCGTGGCCACTGTATCCTCCGATGGAGCCCATAGTTCCTTTAATGAAAAATGAGCTGTCCATAAACTTGATCGGTATATATCTGCCGTAAAAGCCCACAATGCTCACAAAATAATTGTCGCCGCCAAACGGTCCGCCGGCCGTTTCCAGAGTTATGCCGGTGTTGACACCTTTTGTGGGGTTCATGACATCGTCTATCGTATTCTTCGTAAGCGAAAAGAGCATACTGCTCGTGAGGGTCGTACCTTCCTGCTCCTTGATGTATGTACTGGCACTGGCGTCAATATCGGTTACATCCACATTCTCGAGCCGATACTTGACCATCCCTTTCACGTCGTCGGTCAACGGTTTGATAAGAGCGATGTTACCACCTGTTCTCTTGTAATCATACGTATCCATATAACGCTTGAAATTGAACAGGCTGAAGCCCGCGGAAATATTCTTGTCGAATATGTACGGCTCGAGATATGACAGCCTGAACTCATTTGTATAGCTGCTGAGCGCGGCTTCAAGCGAGACCTTTCTGCCTGTGCCCAGAAAGTTATCTTCAGATATGGACCCCGAAACGATCACCTGTTCTGCAGTGCTGTAACCGGCGCCCACACTGAACGTTCCCGTCGGTTTTTCCTCAACGTTCAGATCGATATTTACTTTTTTCGGATCGTCTGTTTTAAGGACCTTGAAATCGGTATCTTTAAAGAATGTTGTGTTTTTCAGTTTCTTCTTACTGTCCTTGATGCCGGTGATGGAAAAGCGGTCCCCTTCGGCGAATTTCAACTCGCGCCTGATGACCTTGTCGCGGGTCCTCGTATTTCCCACGATATTGATCCTGTTAAAGTATACTTCCTGGTTCTTGGTGATGTTGAATGTTGCGTTGACGATATGATTATCGTCGTCAATCATCGTGGTCGGCGAAACCTCGGCAAAGGCATATCCCATATCCTGATAGATATCGGTAATGGTCAGTACATCTTCATAGAACACGGTAGTTCTAAACAGCTCGCCCGGTTTCGTCTTTATCTTCTTGAGAAGCTCTTCCCGCGGGACGATGACATCACCGGCGAATTCGATCGTGCCTACCTTGTGGACGACACCTTCCTCGATTGCCGTGGTGATAGTTATGCTTTTGCCATCTTTCGATATTTTGATATCGGGAACACCCACCTGGACCTTGGTATACCCTTTATCGTGATAAAATGCCTCAAGGTTCCTGCGGTCCTGACCGAGTACGTCTTCATCGAGTATGCCCGAACCAGTGAACCAGGAAAAGATGCCTTTTTCCTTGGTCTGCATGTAACCTTTCAACGTGCTGTCTTTAAAGTGTTTATTGCCTGTGAAAGCGATCTTCTTTACATATGACAGCTGAGGTTCATCGATGACGAAGGTTACAGTAGCATCATATTTTTCACCATAGTCTATTTCATACGTGACCCTGGCTGCATAGTACCCTTTGCCGGAATAGAGCTTCCTGATCTCGTCCATACTTTCTTTGACCTTTTCAATATTGAGAACAGCGCCGGTCTTTACCTTTACCTTATCGACGAGATCATCTGTTTTTATCTTCTTGTTCCCGGACACCAGGATCGATTTTACAGGGGGCCGTTCGATAACGACAAACGTGACGGCCTTTCCTTTTTCCGCATCCCTGATATCGATCTGGACGTCGCTGAAGAAGCCTGTCTTGTAAATGTTTTTCATATCCTCGCGTATTTTATCGAGGTTGTACCCATCTCCTGCTTTGGTCTTGATATTATTTGTGATGACGGCAGTATCGACCCGTTCGTTTCCCGTAACCTCTACCTTTGACACCCGTTCGGATTCTTGGGCGGATACGATGACAGGAAGGCACAGAACCAGAAGGAAAATAATGATGCCTTTCAACTTTTTCATATGATTGCAAAATTACCAAAAAAACATCCATTTTGTAAAGGTAAAAAAGCACTTATCGTCATTGACTGGCATTCGTCCCGCAAGATATGGTAGTTTCAGCAGGACAATGTTCCTGCTCCCTGTGTGGATCCTCCTGACCGGCGCAATCCTGGTTTTCATCACCGGATCGCTGAAAGCGGGAAGAGCACTTTTATCGGCCATATCTTTTTTGACTGTATTGAGCGCGGCCATCACCCTGGTCCCGTTCCCGTTTTTCAGTCAACCCCGAACTTTCGGTTATTGGGGAGATCTCCTATTGTTCAGGATAGAACCCGTTCGTTGCGCCATCGTTCTCTGCCTGACCGTATTCGCCGTGGTCTGTTCAGCCTGGTTGGCCGCACGCTATCGCAGCCCGCGGACAGGCACGGTTTTCACATTACTCCTTTTCGCCACGGGTTTTTCCACAGCAAGCACATTCGCCGCCAACATTCCTTCGGTGATATTTTTTACGGGATTGACGTTCTTAACGTTACTGCTCTTGCGGAAGAAGGTCGGAGACTAGGATCGTTCTATGTTCTCCGTGGTAAGTACCACGATATCGTGGACAACAACGATTCTATTCATGCCGCACTCCCACCATCGTCATCCCCGCAAGCGGGGATGACGATGGTGAAACAAACCAACGTTGAACGTAGAGCCACTATCTTGAGCGTGTCACGCCTACCTTTTCGCAAAGGCTTTCTATGGGGCATTGGCTGCATTTCGGGGACAACGGTGTACAGATCCTTTTGCCGAACGTGACAAGCAGCGCATTGTATATTATCCAGTACTGTTGCGGTAGAATTTTCCTCAATGCGTCCTCGGTCTGAATGGGGTTTTTGGTCGACACGATCCCGAGCCGGTTCGATATCCTGTGCACGTGGGTGTCTACGCAGATGCCCGGTTTGCCATAGCCTTCTGTCACAACGAGGTTTGCCGTTTTGCGTCCGACGCCGCGGATGGTCAGCAATTCCTCTATCGTGTCGGGTACCCGTGAACCATATCTGGTGATGATCTCGGAGGCCACTTCCTTAAGAACCTTCGCTTTGTTCCTGTAAAACCCGACGGGGTAGATGAGTTTTTCAAGTTCGTCAAGGGGCATATCGATAAGGTCCTGCGAGGTTTTAATGACCGGCATGAGCATCCCCATAACCTTCTCGGTCGTTTCGTCTTTAGTTCTGAGGCTGAGCAGGGTCCCGACGAGGATGATAAACGGGTCTTTTTTCGTCTCGCGGGAGAGGCGTGTTATGACAGGAGCCGCTTCCTCGGGGAAGGCCTCGATCAGTATCGTCATCATTTTATCGAATGAAAATCCTTCTTTAGTCATCCTTCACGCCTCACTGTTTAAGGTCTTTTGCAAGAATTCCTTCAACCACAAATGCATTTCATCTGCATGCGAGCCTTCCCAGTATACTTTGTGGCATGACGGGCACGTCCTGAACTCGTCATGGTGGTGATAGATATACTCGGGAACAAAAGATTCTATATCCTCTTTCCTGACCTCGATCAGTTGGACGTTGCATTCCATACAGCGGGTCATAAAAGCGTCAGGGTCCACATATGGTTCGATATACTTCTTGACCTCCAGCACCTGTTCCTGCGGGTCGTTGTTGTGGACCAGAATGGTGCCGGGACGACCTGCTTTTGCGGTGCTTTTTGTGAAAACGAGGGTGTGAGCCGGTTCTTTGGGGGAAGACAGAACGGTTTCACCTTGGCGTATGTACGGAGCGTCAAGCCCGAGCATCCGCAGGTAGCGGGCGAGTTTGCCAAGCATCGCATCACATATAAAGATCATCTCTTCACAAGATCATGCGCCGCTTCGGCGGCCCGCGCCATGATCTCCTCTTCGCCGGGGATGATGCGATCCTCCATTATAACCTCTCCCATGCAGATGACGGTGTTCACCGCGGAGCCGTTCGTCGCGTATACCATATCGGAATATATATCAAAATTAGGGATGAACTCAGGCCGCTTTAGGTCGACAAGGATGATATCGGGGCTTGCCCCCACCTCAATTGACCATCTGCCGAGCCGGAAGATATCGGCGGCAGTCTGCGTTGCCATGTCAAATGTCTGCCGGGCCGGCAGCATTGTCGGGTCGGAGGAACAGAATTTGGCCAGCAGTGATGCAAATTTCATTGTTTCCAGGATATCGAGATGATTGTTCGAAGCGCAGCCATCCGTTCCAAAGCAATACGGTATCCCGGCATCCTGCACGAGACTGTGGGGAAATATCCTTTCGACTGCAAGCTTGAGGTTGGAAACAGGCACATGCACAAGCCTTGCACCGTGTCTGGCGAGGAGTTCCAAATCGCTTTTCTCGAGCATGCATCCGTGACACCCTGTATAACGTTCGGACAAAATACCCAACGAATCGAGAAATGCGGTCGGGGACAGACCGTACGTATTCTGAGAAAAAACTGATTCACTTTTTGTTTCGGCAAGGTGCATATGGATAAGGATGTCGTTCTCGGCGGAAAAATCCCGCATCCATTCCAGGCTTTCCCGGGAGACCGTATAGATCGCGTGGGGACCGAACGTGAATGTCACGTACGGCTCATAGCTCTTCGACAGGTCATACAACTCACGATTGTGGGCGATCTGCTCGCGGCCTTTGCCGTTATCGAACATGTCGATAAATACCGCGCTGATAAACCCGCGTATCTTCGCATCCCTGACGGCCCGCGCGGTTGCCTCCCAGTGCCAGTACATATCATTAAAAACAGTAATTCCGTTTTTGATCATTTCAAGGCATGCAAGGCGCGCACCCCAATAAACATCGTCGGCGGTAAGTTTTGCTTCAAGCACCCAGATCTTTTCTTCTAACCACGCCTTGAGTGGCATATCGTCCGCGAATCCCCGAAAAAGGGTCATTGCCGCATGGGTGTGTCCGTTGGTAAGCGAGGGCAGGGCGGCCTTGCCATGACCGTCTATGATCTTGTCCGCACTGCGGGCGCATGCGGGGGATACCTCGAGGATAGTGCCATTTTCGATAAATATATCGGT
The DNA here is from genome assembly GCA_002408185.1 of Deltaproteobacteria bacterium UBA5329. Taxonomy (GTDB): domain Bacteria; phylum Desulfobacterota; class Syntrophorhabdia; order Syntrophorhabdales; family Syntrophorhabdaceae; genus Delta-02. Next base: position 5,899 of record DHQV01000094.1, on the reverse strand, counting down.
CTTCGCACCATCGAGCAGAACGTTCTTGATCAAGATATTCACGTGACATTCCCACCTATGAAGGTATCGAGTATATTTTCAATCGTACGGGCGTTTTTTGTGACGTTATTAAAAATTTCATCCATTATAAGGCGCTTTGGGTGTATCCCGTTGCAATAGTTATCTACCGAGCATATGCTGGCATACGGCAGTTCCAGTTCCATGGCGAGAGTGGCTTCCGAAGCCAGGGTCATGCCGACAATATCTCCAAATCGTTTCAGCATCCTTATTTCTGCCCGCGTTTCCAATCGGGGTCCTATAGTTTGCACATATGTCCCGCCCATCCGGACAGACCTTGTGTGCATAATGCATATATCGAAGATCTCCCGGGCGAACGTTTCGTCCATCGCCGGTATCATAAACCGGGCTTCATCATCAAAAAATGTTTCTACATGCCAGGGGCAGATGAAATCATCGGGAATGATAAGGGTTCCCGGTATTATGGCAGTCTTGAGGCTGCCCACAGAATTTATAGCGAGCACCTTCCGGGCCCCGAGCTCCTTGAGGGCGGCGATGTTCGCTCTATGATCTATCCTATGCGGCGGCCGGCAGGGATAACCATGCCGCTGTAAAAATACGGCTGTATCCGTCGTCTTTACCGTCGCGTTCCCGTATTGCGTGTTCACAACGCTGTCGCACCACCCGTTAAAGATGGCCGTCTCAAGAAGTGATGTGCCGCCTATGATCGCAAACATATTCAGATATTTTTGTACAGGGAATGGGAATGAGTCAATGAAAAAGTAAACAGTGAGGAGTAAGGAGTGAAAAAACCAAAGTAATCGTCATTCCGGTTTGGGTATTGACACAGTGTTGCAGCCATCACAAATCACACCCCGTCATTCCAACCTCCGAGCCGGAATCCAAGGTAAAAACCCGTCATTCCGGCTTGCCGGTGGGGTGGCGTACTCCTCGCTATTTAGTTCTTACTGCTTCTCGATCATATCCAAAAATTCCCCCTCCGTCAGGACCTTGATCCCCAACTGGCGGGCCTTGTCGAGTTTCGAGCCGGCTTCTTCACCGGCTACCACGTAGTCGACCTTCTTGCTTACCGAAGATGCGGTTTTTGCACCCAGTTGCTCGACAACAACCTTGGCCTGGTCGCGTGACATCGAGGAAAGTGTGCCGGTAAAGACAAATGTAAGTCCGCCGAGCTGTTCACCGCCTTTCTGCTCGTACTCAAGTTCAACCCCGGCTGACAGGATGCGCTCGATCGTCCCGTGATTCCCGGGATCACCGAAAAATGCCGTAATGCTGTTCGCCGCTTCCGGTCCGATCTCGGGAATGGCAATGAGGGTGTCCGTGTCCGCGGACATGAGCTCTTCAATGGAGCTGAAACGCTCTGCAAGGAGGCCCGAGATGTGTTCGCCTACCTGGCGAATTCCCAGCGCAAAGATAAAGCGTGAAAAGGGGCGCTTCTTCGAGGCCTCAATGGCATCGATAATATTTTGCGCCGATTTGTCGGCCATCCGCTCCATTGTGGCGAGAGTTTCTTTCTTGAGAAAATACAGGTCCGATACATCACGTATGATCCCGCGATCGACCAATTGCTCCACCAGTTTGGTTCCGAGGCCGTCGATGTCCATTGCCCGCTTTGACGCAAAATGTTCAATAGTGCCCTTGATCTGGGCAGGACAGCTGATATTGACGCATCGCCGTATTGCCTCGCCGGGAGGCCTTACCACGGGTTCACCACAGGCAGGGCAGTTCGGGGGCATCGTGAAGGGCTCCCGGCGGCCCGGCCTCTTAGGGTCTACTACCCGTATAACCTCGGGGATCACATCGCCTGCACGGGTTACGATCACACAGTCGCCGACCCGGATATCTTTGCGCGCGATCTCGTCCTCGTTGTGCAATGTAGCACGCGAAACCTCAACCCCTCCAACGGTAACCGGTTTGAGAAAAGCGACCGGGGTCAGGGCGCCCGTGCGTCCGACGCTGACGACTATATCCTCGACCGTTGTTCTTTCTTCATGGGCCTCGAATTTGTAGGCTATGGCCCAACGGGGGGAACGGGATACGGTGCCGAGGTCGGACTGATAATCTGTCCTGTTCACCTTTATGACGGTGCCATCGATCTCGTAAGGCATGTTTTCCCGCATGGACCGTACTTGCCTGTACTGTGCGATCACCTCGTCGATCGACCGGCACAATTTGACGAGTGGATTGACCCTGAACCCCCATTTCTGCAAATGCTGCAGGAAGTCCATGTGGGTTGAAAATTCTACGCCTGTGACACGGCCCATCGCGTAGCAGAAGACATTTAATTTTCTCTGGGCGGTGATCCTCGGGTCGAGCTGTCGGATGGACCCGGCTGCGGCATTTCTCGGATTGGCGAAGAGAGGCTCCCCTGTAATTTCACGCTGCGCATTCAGGGCGAGGAATTCTTTTTTCCCCATATAGACCTCCCCCCGGACCTCGAGGCGTGCCGGTATGGGAATGTCCTCCGAACGCAGGCGGATCGGAATAGACCGTATCGTTCTCAAATTTTGAGTGATGTCTTCCCCGATGTACCCATCCCCCCTCGTCGAACCGAGGGAGAACAGGCCGTCAATATAAACAAGTTCGACGGCAAGCCCATCGATCTTGACCTCCATGACGTACTCGACGTCAGCGGTGGCAAGGGCCTTGATAACCCTTTTGTGAAAATCCCTTACTTCTTCTTCTGTCATTGCATTCTGAAGGCTCAACATCGGAACGGTGTGCGGCACGGTCCTGAACACATCGAGGGGCTCGGCCCCGACCCTTTGGGTGGGCGAGTTGGGGTCGGCAAATTCCGGGTTTTCGGCCTCGAGACGCGCAAGTTCGCGCAGGAGATGATCGTATTCCTGGTCGGTAACGACAGGATCATCGAGCACGTAATAGCGGTAATTATGATATTCCAGTTCGTTCCTGAGTTTTTCTATGTTTTCGCTTATCTTCTCTTTTTCCATCCGGCTGATCGCACCTCGCCAAAACTTTCAGGGGCAATACGATGCCATATTTTAGCATAGTCTGTCATTGATCTATACAGTGATAATTTGAAATGGGCTTATGCCCGCCCCGCTGACACAGTCCTTCCGAATATGGGGAAAAATGTTGGAGAAAACTATTCTGCGATTGAGTTCTGCCCTGCCGGGTTTGTGACAGAATTATCTTGACAAACACAGCGCATGATTATAACTTGGTTGTACTTTTTAAGCAGTCGTTTATCGAATCCAATCGAATGAGGTTAATACGTGATCAAGTCACTAAAACTGAGATTTGTTCTCATACTTGTATTTCTTGTCCTGTCGATCATATTCTGCCTCCCCAATATCGTTGATCTAGAAGGTGCCTGGAAGAAGTATTTGCCGAGCGACAAGATCCATCTTGGACTGGACCTCAAGGGCGGCATGCAGTTGCTTCTCGAATTGGATACCGCGAAGCTCATGGATAACATAGTGGAAAGGAAAGTGAACGGCCTGAAAGATGCCATGATCATGGAGGGTGTAAGGTTTCTCGGTATCGACAAGAAAGGGACCAGCATCCTGGTCGCTATACGGCCCGATCAGAGGGAAAAATTATTCAATGTCGTAGGAACGAAATTTTCAGATCTCAAGGCAGGTACACCAAGGACTGAGGGAGATCTTATGCATATAGATTTCCTTATTCCCGATAAGGACCTTGCCTCAATAAAGGACAACGCCGTGAATCAGGCCCTCGAGACCATCCGGAACAGGATAGACCAGTTTGGTGTCTCCGAACCTGTTATTATCAAGCAGGGCGAAAATCAGATACTGGTGCAGCTACCTGGCGTCAAAGACCCGCAAAGGGCCCTTGAACTTATCGGCAAGACTGCTCAGCTCGAATTCAAGCTTGTCGATGAGGCGGCGACCGCCAGCGGCGGGGCCGGCCCGATTTCCCCTGATGACGAGGTCCTCAAGATACGGTCGAAGAATAGGGAGACTGGCGTAGAAACCACCGCGCCTATCGTCCTCAAGAAGCAGGCATTGCTTACCGGTGAGCTTCTGACCGACGCCAGGGTGCAGATGGGCGGCAGGGATATAGGCAGCGAGATATCTGTAAGCCTTGAATTCAATGCGGAAGGTGCACGGATCTTCGATAAGGTGACTGCGGAAAATGTGGGAAAACGGCTTGCCATTGTTCTCGATAATACCGTTTATTCGGCGCCGCAGATACGCGAAAGGATCTCGGGAGGAAAGGCATCTATCACAGGAGGCTTTACCGTTGAAGAAGCGAAGGACCTTGCGATCGTGCTTCGTGCCGGTGCTCTTCCGGCCCCTGTCAAGGTCGCCCAGAATATCACCATTGGGCCGACACTAGGCCAGGATTCGATCAATAAAGGTGTTCTCGCTACATTTCTCGGCGGTATGCTCGTAATCATTTTCATGGTTATCTACTACCGGTTTTCCGGTATTATTGCAAACGTGGCACTGGCGCTCAACCTGATCTACCTTCTGGGTGTTTTCAGTGCGTTCAAAGCGACGATGACATTGCCGGGTATTGCCGGTATCGCTTTGACCATAGGCATGGGTGTCGATTCCAACGTCCTCATATTCGAGAGGATCCGCGAGGAGCTGCGTCTCGGGAAGACAGTCCGTGCGGCAGTGGACGGCGGTTATGCCAAGGCATGGGTGGCCATATTCGATTCACATATCACCACCCTCATCACGGCTGCCGTTCTTTTTGTCTTTGGAACAGGACCGATCAAGGGTTTCGCAATAACCTTGATCTTTGGAATGGTCATAAATCTTTTTACTGCAGTATTCGGGTCGAAAACTATCTTCGACTGGATAATTTTGAAATTCAAACCCAGAACATTGAGTATATGAGGCGGCGCCCATGATGGAGCTCATTAAAGACACGAAAATAGATTTTATCGGCTTGCGCAAAATTGCGTTCATTATTTCCGGAGTACTTCTCGCGATAGGGATCTTTTCTTTTGTAATGATATCGCTAGGAAAGGCAAACCTCAGTATAGATTTCACGGGTGGCACGAATGTCCAGATCAGGTTTGCGGACAGGGTCAATATAGGAGACTTGAGGCACGCCCTTGAGTCTGGCGGGATAAGCGATGTGCAGATCCAGGAAGTGAGTGGTACGCGTGACTTTTTTATCAAGACGAAGCTGTCGGACACAGAGAAGGAATCAGTCTCCGCGAAGATAACGAACATCCTTTCCGCGCAGTTGAAAGGTGCGAAATTTGAAGTGCTCGGAAGCAACATGGTCGGACCGGGCGTTGGTAAATCACTCAAGAAATATGCCATTATCGCAATAATTCTCGCATTGCTCGGAATTATCATCTACATCGCATGGAGGTTCACATTTTTATCGGGCATAGCCGCAACGCTGGCTACCTTCCATGACGTTCTGGCAATATGTGGGGTCTTCTATTTTCTCGACAAGGAATTCAATCTCCTCATCATTACAGCGTTGTTGACGATAGCCGGGTATTCCCTCCAGGACACGGTCGTTGTTTTTGACCGCATACGTGAGAATTCGGCGAAGATGAAATCGCGCGATGATTTCGGGAATGTCATCAATGCCAGCATAAATGAGGTTTTAAGCCGCACGATAGTCACCGGTATTTCGACCCTCATATGCCTCGCTGCCATAATGATCTTCGGCGGCGAAGTCCTCTTCGATTTCGCCTTCGCCTTATTTCTCGGGTTGATCGTTGGAACCTATTCCTCCATTTTCGTCGCAAGCCCGATTGTGTACGCGTGGCGGAAGAAGATCTGAAAAACAGCAAACAGTAAATGGTAAGGTGTAAGCAGCTTGGCCTTTTCCACCGCCATCCCGTTTCCTCCCGCCGTCATTCCGGCCTTAAGGAGACTGTGTTACAATTCCCTTCAGGTCGTCATCCCGGCTTTTGCAGTGG
>DHQV01000080.1 GCA_002408185.1 Deltaproteobacteria bacterium UBA5329 | reverse complement strand
AGTTCCTGCGGCACCGGGCATCGACGTTGATAATACGAAAATTGCCGACCTTTCCCCGGAGGAACGGCAGAGCTTGGTCGAAGCTATAAAGCGAGAGGAGTTCTGGAAGATCGGGACGATCATCGCTGACGATCGACATGGTAAATTAATAGATAATTGCGTTCCCGGTACCGATAACTCATACAAACCGGACGAAGATGACTTGCAGGACTGGGGATTTACCCTGTCGCCCTGAGATCCCGGCGCAAAGGAGGCACTGGTATGATGAAAACCGTATTATGTGTTATATTTTTAATATCGCTCGTTTGCTCTCCGGTAATTGGAGCTGAATCCAAAAGCGACTGGACCCATCCGGAGGCGGTTCAATTCGCTGAGGACCTTTTTTATCTCTTTGAGACAATCTATGAAGAAGCCGTGCCAGATGTCAAGATTTCCTTGGAATCGCACCCCGTCCAGGACGGATTTCGGCGTATTCTGGAATTCAGATTCTCAGATGACCGGATCATATCAGTCGAAATACATCGCGATATTGCCGGTGAAGACACCGCGTGACTGAAGCTTATTTCGATATATCAGTCTTATTTTGGTAAAGATGGAGACCGCTCGCGGCTGCGGTAAGAGAAACGCGCCCGTTTATGCATATGCGACATACTGCCGTACAATACCGGAGGAGATAGTCATGGGTTTCTCAGAATACTCGATGATCGTTGACGCCAAAGGCGACGGAACAGCCGTATTCTATCGGCACCACGGGTTCATCGACACAACAAATGAATCTTTGACCTTGTTCCTGCCCCTGGCCACCGTGAAATAACACCCGGTGGGTCATTTTTTGGTGATCACCTGCCCCTTGGGCCAGTCAGTTTCAGTTTATCACAACCAGACAGGCACTTGCCGGTGGCAGTAGGGCGGGCCATAATCCAAAAGCACGGTCAGGTCTGGCATATCAATTGGCCCGAGACCTTGATGTCTCATACTCAGAGATTGCAAGGCGGCTCGGAATAAGCAACTCAAGGATATCCAGGATAATCTCGAGAAGAAAGTCATCGAGGTCAACTACGTCCCTGTAGTGCCTGTTCTGTTATTTCCCTTGACTGACATGGCCCTGTCACAAAGACGTGATAATTGGTATGATTGAGACGAACAGGAGAATCCATGGATCAGGCAAACAATACCGCTTCGCTGAGTAAATCGAAATTCGTTCAGGGGTTGCAGTGTCACAAGGCGTTGTACCTGCAGATCCACCATCCAGAGCTTGCCGATCCGGTGACGCCGGAGCGGGAAGCTCTCTTTCGGACGGGCTACGAGGTGGGCGAGCTGGCGCAGTCGCTCTTTCCCGGCGGTGTTGTCATACCATATGATCCGAACGACTACGACGGACAAATAGCCAGAACGAGGGCCGAGATCGAAAAGGGGACGGACGTCCTTTATGAGGCTGCGTTCAGTTATGACGGGGTTTTCGTAAAGGTGGACATACTCAGGCAGGGCAAAGCCGGCTGGGAGCTATACGAGGTCAAGAGTTCGGCATCGGTACAGCCTTACCATATCCCGGATATCGCTGTCCAATATTATGTTCTCACGGGTGCCGGGATTGAAATATCGTCGGCGCACCTAGTCCATATCAACGGCGAATTCGTAAAGAACGGTGCGATCCAACCGGACAAGTTCTTTGTGCTCGAAGACATGACCGGAACCGTTCAGGACATGGAGGACTTCGTAAGGACCGAGATCGGGAAAATGAAAGTAATGGTATCGGGCGGGATGCCGGTGATCGACATTGGGCCGTATTGTAAAACCCCCTTTGATTGTAATTTCTATGGCTATTGCTGGCAACGCGTTCCCGAAAATTCGGTGTTCTCTTTACGGAACAAGGGGGTCGACAAGTTCGCTTTGTACCGGAACGGAATCATCCGCTTGCAGGACGTTCCCCTCGACATCCTTAACTCCCGGCAGAGGCAGCAGGCGGAGTTCTTTCTCAACGAGAAAGAGTTTGCGGACAGAAAGGCGCTGAAGAGCTTTCTGGAAAATGTCCGGTATCCGATCTATTTCCTGGATTTTGAGACCTTCGCGACCACCATTCCCCTGTATGACGGCACGTCACCGTTCCAGCAGGTCCCTTATCAGTATTCGCTGCACTACCTGGAGTGTGAAGGGGCCGAGCTCGGACACCATGAGTTCCTCGCCAGGCCTAACGTCGACCCCCGGGAAGAAGTTGCGGCGAACCTGTGTCTACGGATCCCCGATGATGCTTGCGTCCTTGCCTTCAACGCCCCTTTCGAAACCAGAATATTGCGGAAGCTGGCGGATGCCTCCCCTCGTTTCAAGAAGAAGCTGGAGCGGATCATCGACAATGCTATCGACCTCGCTGTACCATTCAGGTCGAGGTACGTTTACCACTGGGAAATGAACGGTTCATGGTCGCAGAAGGTCGTCCTGCCCCTCCTCGCAAATGATCTTAGTTATAAGGGTATGGAAGTTGCGAACGGCTCCATGGCCATGGACGCCTATTTTGCTATGTGCGCCAGCCGGGACCCTCTCGAGATCGCGCGGATCCGGGAAAATCTCCTGAAATACTGCGCCCTGGACACCCTGGGTATGGTCAGGATACTGGAGCGCCTGAGGGCGATAGCCGAAGGAGGAAAAATAACTGGGTACAATCAAGAGTAATCTTACCGAAGGATCATAGTGACATGGGATTGTCACTATGGCATGATAGAATGTAATTATCGACAAAAAAGGAGGTTGTATGTCGTATAAGTTCGATTCGTTGATCGTCATCCTCAATAAGATCGACAGCAAGGTAAGGGTGACGGCTGAATCCCTTGCAGATGAACTGGAGACGAGTAAGAGAACTATTTACAGATACATCACTACCCTAGTAACCGCCGGATTCCCCATCGAGTATGATCGGAACAATAAGACCTATGCTTTTACCGGGAATTACACGCTGAAAAAGCCGCCCCTTTCCGTTGAGGAGGCCCTGGCATTCTCCCTTGCGAAGAAATTGCTCGGTAATCTTGGCCCCGGCCTGGAGAAAAGTCTGTGTTGCATCGAGAGCAAACTGGCCGTGGGAAAAAATGCCGATATCAAGCACATCGTCCTCTCTACGGAAAAGATCCCGGGCCATACCGAAGAATACCTCAGAACCATTCACGGCGCCATCTCCGATTACCGGAAGATAAAGATAATCTATAAGGCTTTCGGCGCCAAAAAGACCTCGACGGGTACCATCGATCCCTATTACCTGTTCTTCCGGAACGGCCTGTGGTATTTCAGGGGATGGTACGATGTTGACAAGGCGGTTCGCACCTTTGCCCTCGACCGGATAGAATCCCTGTCCGTGCTTGACCGAAATTTCCTGCCCCCCAACCTTGTGCCGGAGGAAGAATTATCGGGGGCCTTCGGAGCCTTCCTCGACGGGGACCCCGTTGATATTGTCCTGAGATTCGACGCGGCCTATAAACCCTTGATCACACGGAAGACCTGGCACGCGAGCCAGCAGGTGAAAGACCTGCCTGACGGGGGCATCGAGGTGATTTTTAATGTGAAGGGCATCCTCGGTATACGCAACTGGATCTACCAGTGGATCCCGCATGTGGAAGTCATCGCCCCGCAGGAATTGCGTGACATGTTCCACGAAGACCTGGCGGTCGCGTTGAAGCAGAATAGTTGAAACATACGAGAAGAATTCCCGAACACCATGTAATGGTACCCAAAAAAAAGTGTGGCCGACCCGATTCGCATCATCCTTCTCACCTCAAACCATAGCGGGTAAACAATAACAGGCATGGCAATAATTAGCTTTTTCATGCTGACATACTGCTGTCACAGCACGGGCTTATACTATTTAAAAAAGGGGGCTCGTCATGGAGGACAGGACAGGGGACGATCCCCGGGGGATCGTCTGTGATTGGTGCGGAAGCACCGAAGCTCTGGGGGCTTTCTTCGTCCCCGGGAAAGGTGTCCTCAACCTCTGCGGACGCTGCAGAATCATGCCCCTGGCGATCCTCATAGATGTCATGTAAGGAGAAAACAATGGAAAAGGTAATAACTGATTTTATCGACACGGTCGAATTCGGCGATGCGAAAACACATCGAAGCATGACCGTTATCCCGCTCTTCGCGGCAACCAATGATGTGCCGGCCTTCCTGACGCTCCGCAGGGCGCTGGACGCAGGTCACCTCGTGATAACCGAGATCAGCGCGAGCGGATCGGTGCCGGAGTTGCTGGCGAAGAACACGGGCGATCTGCCGATCCTGCTTCTTGACGGGGAAGAACTCGCGGGCGCCAAGCAGAACAGGGTCCTTAATACAACCATCCTGCTTCGCGAGAGGTCGGAAACGGTGATTCCCGTGAGTTGCACGGAGCACGGACGCTGGTCATACAGGAGCGCTCACTTCAATGATTCGGATGTGATAATGGCGAAGAAGGCGCGAGAGAACAAGGCGAGGACGGTGGCAATGTCCCTCCGCAACGAGAAATCCTACCGGTCGAACCAGGGACAGGTCTGGAATGACATCGCCGCCTTGTCAGACGAAGTCGGTGTCCGTTCCGAAACGGGGGCCATGCGGGATGTGTACGAATCGCGGAAGGCATCTCTCGATGAGTACGTCGAAGCATTCCCCGTTAAGGAGGGGCAGAAAGGTCTTCTCTTCCTGATCGACGGCAAGGTTGTCGGATTCGACATTATCTCATCCGTTTCCGGCTATGCCGATCTTCACGGGAAGATCGTTCGGAGCTACGCCATGGAGGTCCTGGCGACCAGGGAAGGCACAGACGGCGGAAAGGGAAGCGAGCGGAAGGCCAGTGACTTCTTTGAAAGGCTCCGTTCCTGTAGGGAGGAGAAGTATCAATCTATCGGTTACGGCATTGATTACCGTTTCGAGAATGAGATCTCCGTGGGCTCCGCACTTGTCAACCTCGAAAAAGTGATACACATGGCATTCTTCGAATCCACCCCGACAGACCGAAGAGAAAATATGTCGGGACCGGCTCAATGGCGGGCCAACAGACCCAGGAACTTTTAGTACTTATTGGGGCGGGTGCGGGGGCGACCGCATCCCTGTATTGGCC
>DHQV01000088.1:5263-5614 GCA_002408185.1 Deltaproteobacteria bacterium UBA5329 | reverse complement strand
GGATATACCATGGCCCTCGACAAAATCGAACCCCTAGAGGGTCTTCTGTTCTTCAAGGGCTGCCTGCCGGATCCTCTCGGAGAGCTTTCTTCGCCGCATAGAGAAAAAGGAAGTGGTATTAGGGAGAGACAACGTACTAACCCAGGAAGTCAATAGCTGTTTTTGAACGCACCACTCTTGTCTCAAGCAGAATGCAATTAAAGAAGTCATCACAGGCTTGCCAAACCTCTTCCGCCAATTAAAAAAGCTCCTCTAATCATAGTGATACAAGGTTCCCGGCGGGCTTTAACCGTACTCAAAACAAAATGAGCTCCAGGTGGAAGATCCGAAGACCGCATCAGAACCTGTGGA
>DHQV01000088.1:0-4960 GCA_002408185.1 Deltaproteobacteria bacterium UBA5329 | reverse complement strand
CTAATTCAAAAAAAACTGGACAGAGTTTTTCTCCTGCTTTATAGTCCTGTCTTAAAGAGATGTCGAGAGTCTTCTTCCAGTGGCGGTACCGTAAACAGAACTGGCTGTACTGATAGCCATCGGGATTCTTCTCCCGGTATTCATGCCAGAGGAGCTGCATGGTGACATGTTTTCTCTTGAGTTCCTTGAAGATATAGTCGAAGGAAGGCATGTTCCTTCTTTCGATGGAGAGGGGGACGGTGGAGGGAAACAGCAGGTTTTCGAGAGTGGCCTCATTGAGGTCTTCAGGGATAGGCCAGGAGAGGTTCGCCCTTTCTGCCCGGTCGAGGTAATCTTTGAGGGTGCTCCTGGCGACACCCAGGCTCTTTGCCGCCTGCCTCGCGGTGAGCCCGTTACCCCAACAGAGCCTTAATACTTCTTTGATCTTCCGCATAGATAATCTCCTAAACGCCATTGCCGCTCCTTACCTTTTTCAAAGAACCGTAACGACATTGTCTTGGATTTATCCAGCGTTTCCTGGGCGCCTTACGGGGTGGCCGGGTTCATCATAACAGGTGGCCGGCTTGGATCATAATGGGTGGCCGGATTCATCATAACAGGTGGCCGGTTTGGGTCGGAATACGCATTTCACGCTGCCCGACCTCAAATATTCTTCGTAATCCAGCTCGCTTTGTGGGTCATCTTCAAAACCGATATGCTTGACAGCCTTAGTGTACCGGGAAGTTTTTTTCGAGCTTCTTGAGCCGAGCCTTTACGTTCACTATCTTTCCTCCATCAACTGTTCAGGTTTGGATAGTCTGTTCTCCACCTCCTGCATCTCCTTAATCTTCAGGACGTGGTTCAGGATATCATTGCTGAGTGCCCGCCTCAGGCTCTCGTTATCGGTGTCGAGTAGGGCAGTAAGGCTGTCCACAGCCCTGCCCACGCTTTCCTTCAGTGATTCCATGGCCTCATTGACGAGCACATCCCGGTGACGTCGATACTCTTCTGCAAAGTCCGGTTTCTTCAGCCACTGGTAAAAGAGGGTCTTCGATATACCGACTTCTGCACATCCTGCTTCTATACTCCTTGCCCTGATGATGACCGGGATAGCCCTTGCCTGTTTCACGGTAATCGACGGAACTTCACTATTCTGTGTCATTTTTAGCCCCCTTCCCGAAATAGCTCGTTACAATAACAATGCTGCCTGACCGCCCGAACTGCCGGCTCCGCTGTTCCTTGAGCCTGTCTGCCCTGCGTTGGACGTCCTCATCAGATTCACCCGCTTCCTGAATGATCGTCGAGAGACCGTGGCCCTTTCCCGTAAGGTTCCGACCGAGGCGATCAATGCGGTTGGTAAATCTCTTACAGTTCATTTTCACCTATCCGTTAAGTGCAGTTTTTATGCGGTGCTTATAATCTTAAGGGATTGACCGCCTGCTATCATCCTCGGCGACACAAACATCGTGAATATATGCGCAGTTTTTGTGCACCGGACAAGAGAAAACAAGGGGTAACACCGTCGAAGGTGTTACCCCTGCATCTTTCTTTTTTCCAATAATATCAACTATCAGGGGACACCATGCAAACACATTGATATCATTGGATATATCTACTAATCCAAAGGCTAGAGGTTCGATCCCTCTCGGGCGCGCCACTTCGCAAAAACTGCGTTTCAAGTTTCGGGTCTCATATTTCGGGCAGCAAGATAAGCGGCATGAAGAAACACAATTACGCAGTCATCGTCGAGTCATGTGCCAACTTCCAAAACGGCAGTTACCCCCGCTATCATCCCAGGGGAGTGCAACCTGGTTCTGAACCCGGGACACGAGGATTTCAAGAAAATACAGATCGGGACAGAGAAGCCGTTCTCGCTTGATGACAGAATATGGAAGTGACAGGGAAAGGCGGCGCGCAGGGGGACGGTATCTGCCTCGGACCTCTCTATAATGAGGCTCTCCCGGACACTTGTTATCGTTTAGTTTCTGAGTCCAGTACCCGGCGTATGGCCTGGCCGAGCTCACGCTTCGACTGTGGTTTAAGGAGGAACTCCCGGATCCCGGCTCTCCTGGCTTTGTCCGGAGAGACATCTTCATTATACCCCGTGCAGAGGATGATGGGGACATCATCACGTAGCTGCAATAGTCTTTTTGCCAGATCGACGCCATTCATGTCCGGCATCGTGTAATCCGTAATGACAAGATGAAACCTCCCGGGTTCCTTCTTGAAGATCTTAAGCGCCTCAATGCTGCTTGTCGTACCCACGACATCGTAGCCCAGCTGGCTCAACCGCTGATTGTTCAGCTCAACAAGGATATCTTCATCGTCAACGAAGAGTATGGACTCCTTCCCTCCGCGCAGGAGAGGCTCTTCTTCGGCCTTTACTTCGTGCCTTTCTATCCTCGGCAGATAGATTGAAAAAAGCGAGCCTTTCCCAGGTTCACTTTCGACCGTCAGGAACCCGCCGTGGCTCTTCACGATGCCGTGGACCACGGAAAGCCCGAGACCGGTCCCCTCCCCGTAGGCCTTGGTAGTAAAGAAAGGATCAAATATCCGCTCGATGATCCCGGGTTTTATGCCGTGGCCGTTGTCGCGCACCCTGAGAGTTACGTAGTCTCCCGGTTTCATGTCGGGAAGGGGCATACGGGCGTCCTTCTTGAAGTGGTCCCTCGCCACGCTTATTTCGAGCACACCGCCTCTCCTTCCCATAGCCTGGACGCTGTTAGTGCAGAGGTTCATGAGGACCTGGTACATCTGCGCGGGGTCTGCCAGTATCATATCGCCGCCCGTCAGGAGGTTCGACTGTATCTGAGTGGTCGTGGGGAGCAAAGGCCTCAGCAGTTTAAGGCTCTCCTGCACTATATCGCTTAGTGCAACGGGTTCCTGTTTAAGTTCGGCTTGATAGCTGAATGCCAGGATCTCTTTTACGAGATCACGCCCCCGGCCGGCTCCCTTGAGCACGAGTCCCAGCCGGTGATGTTCGGGGCTGGCCGGATCCGTATCGTCCAGCACCATTTCGGTAAAACCGATAATACCCGCAAGGATATTGTTGAAGTCGTGGGCGATACCGCCTGCGAGGGTCCCCAGGGCTTCAAGTTTCTGCCTCCTGCGAAGCACCTCTTCCGCCCGCTTGCGCTCCTCCATCTCGCGCTGAAGCGACTTTAAGGCTTCGCTCAACTGGGCAGTTCGTTCCTCCACGCGAAGTTCGAGTTCATCATGGGCCTTGCGCAACGCCTCCTCGGCCTGCTTGCGCTCGGTGATATCGGTACAGGCCCCGATCATCCGGACAACATCGCCTTCCTCGTCGTGAAGGGCAATGCCACGGTCCGTCCAATAGCGGAGACCGCCGTTTTTCTGCACAACGCGGTATTCTTCATCGTAAGGGGCCTGCGTGTGCAGGTACTGCTTCAAAGTCGCCATTACCCGGTCGTGATCATCGGGATGGACCGCTTTTTCCCAGGCTTCAAATGTCCTGGGGAATTCTCCCGTATCATACCCAAGCATCCCATCTATGTCACCGAACCATTCGACCTTATCTTCCGTGATATTCCAGTCCCAGATGGCATCCGAAGTGGTCAGCGAAATAATAAGGAACCGTTCTTCACTCGCCCTGAGCGCCTCTTCTGTTCCTTTACGCCCGGTGATGTCGGCTATAGAGACAACAGCGGCGGGTCTGTCCCCGATCATCGTCGATGCCCCCGTCAGTCCCACCCACCGTTCCGTGCCGTCTTTTGTGATGATCTTGAATTCGTAATGGCTGGCCGTTTCTTCCCCCCGCTCACGCTTCCGGCCGCGTTCCCGGACGAGCGCCCTGTGGTCGGGATGAACGATGTCCCAGAAATTCATGGCGAGGAGTTCCCTTGCGGAATAGCCGGTAATGTTCTCGGCAGCCCTGTTGACATAGATCCAGCGGTCATCCTGGTACAGCATTACCGCCGCGGGTACCGAATCTGCAAGAGCCCGGAACTTCTCTTCGCTCTCATGGAGCACATCTTGAACGCGCCTGGCTTCATCGGCCGCTTCTTCAAGCAATTGGATCCTTTTTTTCAGGTCCTCATAGGTGAGTTTGTTCACGGGTGGATTATCTCCTGTTGGCAGGACGACTCTTGTCCACAGCCATGATCTGGTTGGTCACACACACAACAGCCTTTCTGCCGAGACATGCGAGAAGCTCCGCCGGCACTTCGCTGCGCTGTCCGGGCGGTGTAACTGTGATATTCTCCATGTTACATTTTACCATATATCACTGGCATCCTAATCGGCAAGATATTCCAGGTGGGTTGTCAAACGTCCAAAAACTTTGCTTTTTCGGAGATTTGTGTAATATTTTTCTCATGAGGGCATTATTGCCTTCCCTGCTCTATTTGCCTCTTTCACGGGAACCGTTCTTGACAGACGATATCATTAATAATACTATATATATCATGGCCGGGATAACCGATTCGGCAAGCCCCGGCAACAGTCACAGGGTCTATAAAACACCGTGGCCGGGCGACCTTCGGGTCAACATCCAAAGCAACAGGGGTAAAGCCAGAGCATACCAAGTAAAGCATGTGCTCCGGGCCATAGAGAGACTGGAGGTAAGACATGACCCTAAAAAATGATCATTACACATATCGCATCACATGGTCCGAGGACGGCAATGAATACGTGGGCCTCTGCGCCGAATTCCCTTCCTTAAGCTGGCTCGCTGGTACACCCGAGGCCGCCCTCCGGGGCATCCGGAAAGTGGTTGCAGATGTCATTGAGGATATGCAGAAAAGCGGCGAGGCGATCCCCGAGCCAATCGCGAACAAACACTATAGCGGGAAATTCATGGTAAGGGTCCCGCCCCAGGTGCACCGAAAACTCGCGATAGAGGCGGCAGAGAGCGGAGTCAGCCTGAACCGGTTGGCGAGCGCGAAGCTGAGTCAATAGTATTTCAGCGGCTTTCGATACTGTGCGTTCGGAGGTCAAATCAAGACCTGATACTATGAAAAAA
>DHQV01000084.1 GCA_002408185.1 Deltaproteobacteria bacterium UBA5329 | reverse complement strand
CACCAAGATTTGATTATATCTCCATGCTCATTCGATCATGCAGGTAAACGGGAAACTCCTCGAGACGGACCCATCGTATCTCGTCATGATCATTGAGACTGAGATCTCCGGGCCCGAGCGAAGCCCGATAAGCCGATAACCGGATAGTGAAGTCGGGGCCGTAGGTGTACTCTGCCGAACAGATAAAGCTCCCGACGTTTGCAGGCACATTGAACTCTTCATTCAACTCACGTGTCAGGCATTCTTCGCAAGTCTCCCCCTTCTCGACCGTGCCTCCGGGAAGCTCCCAATTCTTGGAATGTCTTTTCCCACGCTTTCTTTTGCCGATCAGAATGTAGCCGTCACTTTCAATTACCGCGATTGCCACCTGCTTGGGATTGGGCTTGTTCTTCATCGAACCTTGTGGCTGTTCGCTAAAGTGGAGCATTCATGTTTATCATCGGGACCGTGTTCAGGAATATACAATGTTCCCCTGGCACGCAAGACAACTCTTCCCATCTGCCGCAGGATAGGCCTCGCCGCATTGCTGACATACGTCGATCTTTCCCTTGTGCAATTTCTTGGCAAACTGGTCGTTGACCGAAACCCTCGAGATACTCAGGATGCTCGTACCCGCCTGTCGTATGTGTTCAGTGAGGTTTTTCTGGCCCTCCTGTCCTTTGGTCTTCAATTTGAAGAACCAGGCGTAAATCTCCGGCCAGGCCTTTAATTTGGCGGCATCCACGTACACGCGCACGCCTGGATGGGATGCATCCGTCTTATCATAAAGGGTCAGGGCATATCTGCCAAACGGCACAACCTTCAGCCATCCGTTCCCGATAGTACACGGGGTGAGAAGCTGGATCGCATCCGGCAGGCAGGTTCGGGTCTCGCTGATCGCATCGTAGAGCCCTCCTTCCTCGAGGTTCTGTAATGCGAGGGCAACCATGAAGCCCCCGATAAGCAAACCGGGGGCTTCAGACCCATGAAACTCTTTTACAATTTCTCGGTATTCGTCGAAACTGTATCCTGCGATCTCTTTCGATTCAGAGCAAATAATTGATTTTACACTCATTATACCCTTCTTAAATTTTGCTACAGTTTCTCCACGGCAACTGCACATGCTTTGTACTCCGCAGTCATAGTATTGGGATCGTAGACCGGATTGGTAAGCCAGTTGGCTGATCCGTCGCGAAAATGAAATGACATCCATACCATGCCCGGCGGTACCTGCTCCGTAATGCGGGCCTTCACTTTCACCTCGCCGCGTCTTGACCGCACCTTTACATATTCATCCCCGGCGATGCCCAGTTTTTGTGCATCGGCTTCCGAAATATCCACCGTCTCTTCAGACATGAGGAAATTGAGGCCTGAACGCCCGGTCTGGGTCCGGGTATGATAGTGATAAAGCCTCCGTCCGGTGCTCAGGACGAACGGATATTCTGCATCTGATACCTCTGCTGGCGGTTTCCAGTCCACTGCGTTAAAGATCCCCTTTCCGTGAGAAAATACGCCGTCACGATGGAGGAATTGGGTGCCCGGATGTTCCGGGGTCGGACACGGCCATTGCAGACCGTCATTCTCGATCCGCTCGTATTTGATACCGCCCAGTGCGGGGGCAAGAACGGAAACCTCGTTGTCCCATATTTCCTGCGCACTGTTCGAGGCCCAGTCATGGCCCATTCTTTTCGCCAGCTCTTTAAATATCCACCAATTGGGTTTCGCATTGCCCGGCGGGGTTTTCACTTTACGAACACGGTTAACCCTTCTTTCGCTGCTGGAGAATGTCCCGTCATCTTCACTCCATGCGGCCGCCGGGAACACGACATCTGCAAACCGCGTGGTTTCCGTGGGGAATATGTCCTGGCATACGAGAAAGTCTGCCGAGGATAATTCATGTTCGACCTTGCGAATATCCGGTTCTGTATTGGCAAGGTTCTCTCCAAAAACGTAGAATGCCCGGATCTTTTTATCCGGCAGTCCTTCCATCATCTGGGGCATCATGAGCCCGTTTGTATTCGGCAGTGATTTCACGCCCCATGCCTTCGCGAACTTCTCGGTAATTGCCGGGTCGATGACCTTCTGATAACCCGGGAACACGTTGGGCAATGCGCCCATGTCGCAGGCGCCCTGTACATTGTTCTGCCCGCGAAGAGGATTGACACCCGCTGACGGCATTCCCAGGTTCCCGAGGAGCAACTGGAGGTTGGCTGTGCTCATAACGTTGTCTTTCCCTGTTGTGTGTTCAGTGATTCCGAGCGTGTAACAGAGCATGGCTGGTTTTATCTCTGCAAGCATCCGCGCAACCTTCCGGATCGTATCGGCGTCAACGCCGGAGATCTCGGCTGCCCTGTCCACGGGGTATTCCATAATTTTCTTCTTGAAAGCCTCAAAGTTCTCGCACCTGTTCTCGACAAAATCCTTGTCATAAAGGTTTTCAGTGATGATAACGTTCATAAGACCGTTGAGAAAAGCAATATCACTGCCGACCTTGATCTGGCAGTGAATATCGGCAAGTTTGGCGAGCGGTTGCTTCCTGGGATCGACAACGATCAGTTTTGCACCTTTGGCCAAGGCGTTTTTCAGGAATGTTGAAGCTACAGGATGCGCCTCTGTCATGTTTGTCCCGATGCACAGGAACATTTTAGCGTCCGCGAATTCACCGAAAGAATTTGTCATTGCTCCGGAACCAAATGATTGCGCCAGACCGGCGACGGTTGGCGCGTGTCAGGTTCGGGCGCAGTGATCGATATTATTGGTGCCGATCACCGCACGAAAGAGTTTCTGCATCTGGTATGAATCTTCATTTATACTGCGAGCGCAACTCACACCTGCTATTGCATCGGGGCCGCTCTCGGCTATTATCTGTTTGAATTTTGATGCGACGAGGTCGAGTGCCTCATCCCATGAAGCCTCACGGAAGGAACCGTTCTCTTTGATAAGAGGCGTTGTCAGTCTTTCTTCGGAATAGATGAAATCATATCCGAACCGGCCTTTCACACACAGTCTACCTTTGTTCGGAGATGCATCTTCCACCGCCGTGATCCTGACGATCTGTTCACCCTTCATATGAAGGTCCAGCTGGCAGCCCACACCGCAGTAAGGACAGGTTGTCCTGACCCTGGCAAGCTCCCAGGCCCGGCCGAGGCCCTTCGATTTTTTCTCGGTAAGTGCTCCCACCGGACAGACCTGAACGCATTGGCCGCAGAATACGCAGTTGCTTTCCTGAAGCGTTGTATCGTATGCGGTTGCAACTTTCGTCTCAAAGCCGCGATTTGTCGTCTTTATCGCCTCGATACCCTGGATATCCTTGCAAACCCTCACACATTTCTGGCAGAGGATACATTTGTTATAATCGCGCTCGATAAAAGGATTTGACGAATCGACAGGATAGTCATATTTTTCGCCCATCATCTTCGTTGATGTTACACCGAGTTCATATGCCAGGTTCTGTAATACGCAGTCCCCTGTCTTCTCGCAGATCATGCAGTCAAGGGGATGACAGGAAACGAGAAGTTCCACGATGAACTTCCGTGCCTCCAGGACCCTGTCACTGTTGGTATGCACCACCATACCATCAACTGCCGGGGTAGAACAGGACGCCACCAGGTTGCGCATCCCATCAACCTCAACGACACACAGGCGGCAAGCGCCGGTGGGCGTAAGGTCGGCGATATGGCAAAGGGTCGGGATACTAAACCCGTTCACCCTTGCGACCTCAAGGACCGTCTGGCCATCCTGGCCCTGACAAGCCTTTCCATTAATTACAATCTCCATAAAAACCCCTCCTTTCTATTGGCGTAGCAATTTACAGTAAATTGGTTTATATCTGGGAAGTATCGTTATTTTTCGTAACAGTTTATCACAATGAACGCGCGGAAACAAAACGAAAATCCCAAATTTTTGTTCATTTACTAAACCTTCAAAGTTGAAGGAGATATTGATCGGTAAAGATCATCAAAAACACCCGAGCAGGCATTCTCGTACCTTGACGCCGTGCTCATCACAGAGTTCCCCTATTTCTTTTAGGGAAATAGCGTTTTCCCGCGATAGTTTTACTGCCCGTGCACATGTCAACACCTTTTTCCCATCCAGTTCTTCCGTTGCAGAGAGAATTAATTCAATTTTATCGCCCATCTCTTCTCCAGGTCATTTGCAAGAAAAATGGCGAATCGGGTCATGCCTGGCATGGCCCAATTCGCCATTCACTTTTGCGTATCTTTACATTACTCTGTCGCTGCTTCCTTTGC
>DHQV01000041.1 GCA_002408185.1 Deltaproteobacteria bacterium UBA5329 | reverse complement strand
TTTGGGCAACAGGCCGGCAATATGTAACATCAAAATTTATCGAAGTCGTTTGTTTGTAGGTGTACCCGGCAACAGGCGTATGACCCATTCCTTCCTGTGGTCAAGCATAAGGCAATTTTCTAAGGTGTGCTCTATTTCAAACGGTTTTCGTTAATGCAGGCTTTCTTTGCACTGGATAAATTTACCATAAATTACCTGCCGGGCTTTTAGTCTTTATTATCGTGAAAAGTCCAGTACTATAATTTCATTTCCTTTGATTTTAAACATATTTTGTATATTAAATGTTAGACGTTGACAGAATCTATTCACACCCGTAAGGAGATTTTCTGCATTGGATATTCCACGGATCTTCAACATCACCGAAAGTGCTCACCGCATCCATAACCCGTTCACACCCGAAAAGCTCGCCACTCTCGGCGCGGCTCTGCGTCTGGAAAGGGGAACCCGAGTACTCGATCTCGGCAGCGGTTCGGGGGAGATGCTGTGCACCTGGGCACGCGATTACGGCGTCATCGGCACCGGCATCGACATGAGCCGGTTGTTCACCGAGCAAGCGAAACTCCGTGCTGTAGAACTCGGTGTCACCGATAAAGTCAAGTTCATCCATGGCGATGCTGCGGGCTACATCTCCGACGAGAAGGCCGGTGTGGCAGCTTGTGTCGGCGCCACGTGGATCGCCGGGGGAGTCGTCGGCACGATCGAGCTTCTGGCGCAGAGCCTCCGCCCCGGAGGGATCATCCTCATCGGCGAACCCTACTGGCGGCAGTTACCGCCGACGGAAGATGTTGCCAGGGGGTGTCTTGCCAACTCAATCTCCGACTTTCTCCTGCTTCCGGAACTTCTCGCGTCTTTCGGCCACCTCGGCTACGACGTCGTAGAAATGGTTTTGGCGGACCAAGATAGCTGGGACAGATACGAGGCGGCCAAGTGGCTCACCATGCGCCGATGGCTTGAAGCCAATCCCGACGACGAGTTCGCGAAAGATGTTCGAGCCCAACTAACCTCGGAACCCGCGCGCTACGCCGCTTACACGCGTGAATACCTGGGCTGGGGCGTGTTCGCGCTGATGACGCGGTGACGAGGGGATGACCGGGCAACTCAGAAAGTGGGTGAAATCCGATCATGGTTAGTAACTCATTCAAGCCGATGCAGCTTCGCGGCACGGCTTCATTCAGGCGTTCCAGCGCCGCTCTTTTTCTATCCGTAATGCTCAGTTCCGATAATGTGCTGCTACTCACTCTTTGGAACAGTATGTCCTTAACGAGGCTCATGCACACCATACGGGAGACCGTGTCGGAGATCGCAAAGAGAAGGCAGGTGCCTGTCCTCATCATCGACGAGGCGAGCCTCCTGCGGATCGAGGTGTTTGCCCAGCTCCATACCCTGGGCCAGTTCGAGATGGACTCGAAGCCTGTCCTTCCCATCATCCTGGCAGGGCAGAACAATCTCCTCGACAAGCTCCTGTACATCACATCGAGGCCGCTCGCGTCGAGGGTCATCGGCAGGAGCCACCTTGAGGGCCTGAAGCGCAAGGACATGGCCGGGTATCTCAAGCATCACCTTCAGATAGCGGGGATAAAGGAGCAGCTCTTCTCGGAGGAGGCGATCCTCGCCATACACCAGGGGTCGGGAGGGCTCTTGAGGAGGGCCAACCTCCTTGCCAAGGGCGCGCTCATCGCAGCCGCCAGGGAGAAATGCACGGTCGTGTCGGCGGAGCACGTCAGGATGGCGTCAACGGAGATATTCTAGCGAAGAAAACGAACGACACATGACCGGAGGGGGGAAGGTGACAACCCCTCTGGTCAGTTAGTTATGCAATGGTCACAATAGCGTGAGAATGTCTGGTTGGAATAATGTGCGAGGCAACAGAGGTTGTCTGAAAGAACTTGACCGGCTCTGCTGTAACCGACGATGGAAAGGCGCTCTGTGAGGTGATGCACTCGCATGTGGAGCAGTCTCAGAAGGCCTTCCGCTTCCATGTCCTCGAGTAGGTGCATGTTCACTTGGAAATCGTCGTTACCCATCATGAGGAGGACGTCTACAGCGGGATTGCTATCACGGAACGCAAGCAGCAATGTATGGAGAGTGTCGGATACGAACTGCCGCTGCTCGCTGATAAGGTGCGGCAGCAGTTCCAGGCGCTTTAAATAAGGAGTGGGTTGCCTCCCACGATGGCGACACCCGCCTTCTTTCGGACGGCGAGCGTGAAAAGCTTCTTGTAGAAGGACGGGTTGCCCTGCAGGTCGGCGGTGTAAAGGATTCTCATATCAGCCACTCCTTCCGTACTTCGTAATAGTCACCATCGCTATCCACGATGACCATTGGAGAATAGTCCGTTATCAGGATTCGTACGCACATATCCGCTCCCAATCCGATCCGGCCGCGGGCAAGGAACGGCTCCATGAGGTGAAAATGGCCGAATACGAGCGTTTTGCCGTAAGTGTACTTCTGCTTGAGGAAGAACCCGTCCATCCCCCAGACGAAGTCTGTGCCACGCTGCTCATACAGGGGCCGACAGGGCTCAGCACCGGCGTGAGAGTAAAAGAAGCTGTCAGTCTCGAAGCCGTGCTCTGTACTGTCGATTAATGCCAGGTGCTCCGCCGGAATCACGCTCCGCAGGAACAGCGGGAGCTCCCGGTTGTCCAGAAGAATGTGTTTGCCGTCACGCTCGATGTAGTGCCGGCCCCCTGTAGAATAGGACAGTGTCCGGGGATCCACACCGTATGATTTCAACGTCGAGAGAAACCCGTTATCCATGAGGATCCCGTACGCGTGTGTGTCTCCGCCCAGCGTCTTGATGAGCAGCTCCTCGTGGTTGCCCCTCAGATAAACGTTCGCCGGGTTCTCCAGGGATGCGACGAATTCCATGACCTCCCGGCTCCGAGGGCCCCTGTCGATGTAGTCCCCGAGGAAAATGAGCCGGTCGCCTTTCTGGTAGTCCGCGTTTGCCAGAGCGTCCCTCAGTTCCCTGTAGTATCCATGGATGTCTGAGATGACCAGTGTCTTCATCCCATCTCCGTCTCAAGATACGCGTCGCCCTCTTCCTTCGTGTTGAAATACACCTTACGCCCGCCGGGGAAGATGTAGCACCACTTGTAACCTTCCTTCTCCGACCTATGCCGGCGTACCCCGGCGAAGAGAGCCTTCTCCGGCATGACCCAGCTGTCTTTGTCATGACGGGCGAGGAGGGGCTCGAAATACCTTCGCACCTTCCCCTCGAGGGGAAGGCTCCTCTGGCGTTTCCTTTCCGCCTTTTTCGTGGCGAGGATGTCCTCCCGGAAGGGGGGCGGAACGGGAGAGGGAAGGTTATCGAGCTGTGAGGCGAACAGTTCTTCCAACACCGCCCGGTCGGGGATCAAACGGTCATGAAACTGCGGCAGGTACTCGAGAGTAACGTTGCCGTTCCACCCTTTGATCCTGAGGGTTTCCAGGACCTCGAGGCCGTAGCTTGCCACCGGCAGGTGGGGCAGGTCATGGCCGGCTGCGTCATCGTAGCGCATCTCCGAGAGGTGGACCCCGACGATGCCCTTGGAATAGTTCTCAATTATCTCAAAGATCCGGCGGACGAAGAGATGCGACGTGTCCAGGACCATCGGGAGATCGAGCGAGATAGTTTCCTTGGGGGTAATGATGCGCTTCGCGTTTCCGAAGGTCTCGACGGCCACCGTGGTCGGCGTTTCTCTCTGGAGCCGTTTCACGTTCCTGAGCGCGATGGATTGCACAGAAGGTTTCGAGAGCTTCGGAACGGACTCAGGGTGAAACACGGCAACGCTGGCCCCGACCTTTTGGGCAAACTGCACGGTCGGAAGGGCCCAAGAGAAGAAGCTCTCATCGGAGAGGCGCCCCTGCGGCGCGTGAACGGAACTGATGATGATCCCGGTGTTCTGGACGTACGCTGCCAGGTCATCGAGGTGGTCCATGTCCAGCAGGAAGTCCTCAAGCTTGTACGGAAGGGCCAACTCGATTGGAATTCCCTTGAGAGCGGAAAGATCCTTTTCGAACGATGAGAAGCCAACATCTCTACGGATCGAAAACTTCATGGTGAACAATTATACCAGCTTTCTTGTCGACTGTCCTGTTCGCGTAGGGAGTATTTAAGTCACAGACTGCAACATACCCAGCACATTAGTTGAAAAGAGCCCAAATATTCTCGGGTATGAGGTAAGCTGGCGGCGGGGGAGTTGTGCAATGGCGCTTATTCGGGAAGGTCCGCAACGAACACGACCAATATTGCCATAACGAAAAGCGGCGGGGGAGCTTTGTGATAACCTAAAACTGACCCACCTGACGGTGGACATCATTAAGTGGTCGAGGTTTGCAAGGGGAAAATTGAGCTTTCACCTATAACTAAATAACAGCCTAGAAACAGGCAGAGAAGGATTGCCAATTGAAAGGGGTACTCCTCGATTTCAATAATTATTTTTTATCTTCGGGCTCACGTTCCTCCTCACCCGCCATACTTTAATCATAGATGCATGGCCCATGGAAAGGCAGATCAGTGGAAGGATAATTTATTTACCTTTTGGTGGCGGCTTTCGCACGAATCACGTTTTTTTGGCGAACTGTTCTTTACGCGGCAAACGAACACACGATTTATCTCGATATTATTCGGGTAAAAAGGGGTCCCAAGCGGGACCCCTTTTAGTTTCTTGCTTAAGCTCGGTGTTACCAGCGGTACCTGAAACCGACGGAACCCAGGTAATTCTGCTGCTCATTCCCGAAGTTCGCGTCGAAGTTCGCGAAAAAGCTGGTGTTGTTCTTCAGGACCGCGTTGACGCCCAGGCCGAGCAATGCACTGTCCCGGTCGGGCCTGTCGGTCCTTACCGTGAAGATGCCCGGCGAGCCGCCGAAGCCGGCATTGACCTTGTAATCGCTGTTTGAGAACTCATGGACCCACCGTGCCCGGAATTCAGGTATAAATGTTCCTTCCTCTGACACCAGTTCCTTTCTTATCCTGATACCGAGGGTCCCGAGGAAGGAATCGGCGTTTTCGCTGTCGACATAAAGGCTCAGTATGCCTGCGCCACTTTCGTCAAATGATTCCATCCATATTTTGCTGTACTGCAAAGATGCCATTGGGATAAGGTCGAAGCCATTGACTTTTGCCCGGTACCCTGCTTCGAGATAGCCGGTAAATGACTGGCCGTGGTAATTCGCATCGGTGCCGAAGCCTAAACCGCCGGGCATGAAGAATGTGCGGCTCGTATCATACTTGTTGTAGCCGTAGGAAAGTATCCCGTCCACGTACCAGGGTTTGCATGAGAACACTCCGTAGATGGAGGCCTGGTAACTGTCTATCTTGGAATCTTCGTCGACATCGTCCATGTCGAGTTTCGTATGAGCGTAACCGAACGACGCACCTACAAGGAGCGCAGGGTTTACTTTCTTGTCGAGTCCGATTGCGATCCCGCCCGTATTGTATTTGTATTTCTCGTCGATGTCGCTGCCGTCACGCTTGCCCCAGTTCCCATAACCTTTTGCCCAGAAACCCCACTGGGCCTTGTCAGGGGCATACTTTGTCGAGGATAGAAGCGTCCTGCTTGCGTCGCTCACCGCCGGGTCTGTACTCTGCGCAAGCAGGGGACCCATGAACGCGGCGTCGGCCATGTTTTCGGGACCGCCGGTGATGAAACCGCCCATCCTGCCGTTCAATGTGCCGAGATACTGATTAATGATCCCGAACGTTGTCGGGAAGGCCGCGCTGTGAATGAAACCGGCCAGCCTGTCGTAAGGGATCGGTTCGGATGAAACCGCGAGCCGGTTCAGCACGTTCCGCGAATTCGGGTCCATACCATCCCAATCGTAGGCTGTGTTGAATGCGGATGCGACCGCGTGCTGGTTCTCCGTCTGCGCCGTGGTAGTAAAATCACGGACCATGGACAGGTTATACGTGTTCGCAGTCGGATGCGTCATAGTAGGTATCAGGTACAGTGCCGGACTGTTCACGTTAGCCATATTAAAGCCGGTGGCATCTGTAAATGGAACAGC
>DHQV01000092.1 GCA_002408185.1 Deltaproteobacteria bacterium UBA5329 | reverse complement strand
TGGGTATTGTATTGCCCGGCTGCGTACGAAAAAAAGTACTACCTGCAAAGGACAGTATGAAAGTCAAGGTGTCCGCTATTGACATCAGGGGCCAACTGGTGATCCGGATTACCCGAGGACGCCCCTCTCTTGCCGTCCTCCTTGAGGCGCGGCAAAGAATCATGGAACTCGGCTATGCATCATCAGGATGAGAATAGAAGAACTCAAGACAATCAGGCACTTCTTCCTCCCATGGGAGAGGTGCGTCCGGAATTACCGCTCCAGGAGGCACAGACGATGTCAGGATAAACGTATTGCCCAAGAGGTGACTTCGGAGGTTACTTTTTTGGTGTAGTTTACACTCACCACCGCTATTGGGGGGGTACCGATGGGACCGATGGGAAAGGTGGTGGTGGATTTGGGTTTCATATCATGTCTTGACAGGATGCTTTCAGAGATTACGGTAAGAGTGTCAAGCTGGCACCGAAAATATATCTGCTTTGGATGCTATTAACGAATTGCGGCACAGCCTCCGGAGGAGGCGTTCTGCGGTTTATCCTCTGCGTTCTCTGTGTTCGAGTCCGTGGAGCATGCCAAGACGAAAAGACATCCTCTCGCCCGTTCGTGTAGTCAATGATTATATCCATCGCCGTAGGCAATCGAAAGTGCGGCCAGATCTTGGTAGGTTTCGAGATCCGGGCGTAAGTCTTTTCTTCGCAGTTCTCTGTGGACCCTGCGTGCTCGAGAGAGCCGACGATGAGCGGGCGAGAAAAGGTATTTTTATTCGTTGCGTACTGCGATTTTTCGTGGAATGGCTAGATTTGGGGGAAATATGAAAATATAATGAAAAGAGGCGGTGATGAGTAAGGAATGAGGCTTAATCTCGAGATCTGGACGTTGATCGTCATTGTTATGGTTCCGATCTTCCTTTATGCACGGGAAGCGTCTCAGGTCGTGGTGCGTGTTGAAGGGGTTGCAGGGAGGGAGTTGGACAATGTGAGGGTCGCGGTGAGCCCGCCGGAGGGGCTTGTCAGGGATGGACAGATCAACGAGAAATGGATGGAGCACTTCAAAAAGCAGGTACCCGGTAAAGCGGCAAAGGTGCTTGAGCCGTTCGGGTATTATAACGCTAAGGTCACGGTCTCATCGGACGTGACGCCTGATGGAGTTTACAGGTTAAACATCCTAGTAGAGCCCGGGGAGCCGATATTGGTCAAAGATGTCACGGTCGAAGTGAAGGGGCCGGGTAGTGCGGAGCCGGAACTCCTCGAAGTTGTACGGGAGTTCCCTATTCACGGGGGCGAGCGACTTCGGCAGGACGTATATGAACAGGCAAAGGACGCTATCCTGTCGAAGGCGGCCGAACTGGGTTATCTCGAGGCCGATTACGTAAAACATGAAATACGGATCGATACGGCTGCATCTTCGGCACAGATTTGGCTTATCCTTCAAACCGGAGAATTGCATCACTTTGGCCAGATCAGTTTCAGTGGTGCGCCCAACTACCCGCCTTCCTTCCTGGGAAGGTTTATCGTGTTCAAGCCGGGCGATGTCTATTCGGACCGGAAGATCAGGGAGACCCAGAAGAGCTTTATCGATGCCGACCGCTTCCGATCGGTCATGATCTCTGCCGACAAAGACAAGGCCGTCGATCATGTCGTACCGGTTGAGATCAGGCTCCAGGAATCGAAGCCGAAGCGTTTGAGGATGGGCGTTGGATACGAAACCGACACCGGGCCGAAAGGGTCGCTCAAGTATGAAGATGTCAATTTCGCGAAGACCGGCCACAGGTTTCTGGCCCAATTCGACCTCAGCGTACCCGTTCTCGATGCGGGGGTGCGCTACATTGTGCCCCATCCCAAGGACACCCGGAGTTTTTCCGCTTTGAGTTTCAATATAAAAAGGGAAGATTACAGGGGCACCCCCGACTATCTCAACCCATCTAACCCGCACTATTTCAACGAGGTGCTGACCGCAGAATATGAAAGGGCCCACTCCCTAGGAAAGGTGGGAACGGGGTCTGTATTCCTTCAACTCCTCAAGGAACGGTCCGATGTCGGGGAGGACCATACGGACAGCTTTTCGGCAATACCCGGCCTGCGCTTATCGACAATACATTACGACGACATGGTCCGTCCCCAAAGAGGCTACCGGTATCTTTTCGAGGTGAAAGGCACGCACCAAGCGATCGGGTCGACAACGGGATTCGCCCAGTTTATCGCCGACGCGGGCCTTATAATACCTCTTCCCGCGGGATTAAGGCTGCTTGCGCGTGCGAAGATCGGCGCAACGATGCAAAACGAGAGGGCTGCCGAACTGCCGGTCGCCCTCCGCTTTTTCGCCGGCGGTGACAAGAGCATCCGCGGATACAGTTACAAATCCTTGGGGCCCACCGATGCCGAGGGGGATGTCATCGGGGGCAAGAACACGCTGGTCGGAAGCATAGAACTGGAAAAAGCGGTTGCAAAGGATTGGGGCGTCGCCGCCTTTTTCGACGCAGGCAACGCATTCAACGATTTCGGTAACGTGAACATGGCGCAGGGCGCCGGGATCGGCGGCCGGTATTACAGCCCTATCGGCCCCATCAGGCTGGACATTGCCCGCCAGCTCAACCAGCCGAGGCCCGACATCAGAATCCACATATCTATCGGTTTCGGGTTATGAAAATACGGCACATTGTTCTTTCCCTGGCAGCACTGATCTTCTTCGCGATCATCGTCTCGTTTTTGTTCGCTCTCTACACCGAGGCCGGCACGTCCCTGGTGATCAAGGCGGTGCGGAGCGCCGCTCCCGATGCCATCGACGTCGCTCAGGTTACGGGCCGGGTTGGATACCGGCTGCACATCGAAGGCCTGACCCTGCGTGTATCCGGCAATACCGTACGTGTCGCTTCGACAGACCTTCAATGGCATCCCGTTTATCTTGCCGTGGGAAAATTGCCGATAGAGAAGCTAAAGTTAAAGGATGTCACGATAACCGGGGCCCGAAAAGAGAAGAAACCGGTTGACCTTGGCCTGCCTCGCCTGTCCCGGTGGACCTCGGTCTTTCGCGCATTTATCAACCACCTGTCCATAGAGGGCCTGGTATACACGGCCCCCGGCAGTAAGCCGGTATCCGTCCACGCGCTGACCGCCGGGATACTCCTCGACCGGGGCGTACTCTATCTTGACGGGTTGAATGTGAAGAGCGGCCTGGTGGATATCGGCGGCACCATTATCCTGAACCTCGTTCACCCGGGGCTTCGCGCCGCACTCAACGGGTCGCTTCATGAAAAGGCGCTGGGGTTCGACACCATTTCCCTCAGCGCGGACCTTCCCGCATCGCACGGGAAAGAACAGGTGGCCGGGGTCGTCGTGTTGAAGGCATTCGCGGGAAAGAAGGAGCGACTCAGGTTCGAGTGCAGCATCGGCCTTCAACGCCAGGCGGTGCGTGTCACAGATGCGCGGCTCACGAAAGCGGACAACGGGGGAGCCCTCGCGGCAAATGCGGCCATTGACCTGTCCGGCAGCAAGCCTGCTTTCGATATATCCGGGAAACTGGTAAAACTCGATCTCGCACCGGAGTTACCGCAGGGCACGTCCCTTTCGGGCAACTTCCATGCTGCCGGCAGCACCGATGATTTCGAGGGTGGTATTTCCCTCGGCAATGCCGGTCCCTACTGGAAAGACATTGCAATATGCGTGAGCATCATCGGCACGAAGGAAGCCATCCGGCTTCGCGACCTCGAGGCGAAGATCATGGGCGGCACCATGCTCGGGAGCGCCGAACTGGCCAAGGCTTCCCGGACAGTGTCCTTCAAGGTCACCGGGACCGGGTTCAACCCGGCGAAGATCGAAAGGGCCCTTTCCGGAAATATCAATTTCCGCCTGAACGGACGGTTCGAGATACCCGGCGATGGACCGGTGGGGTGGTCCATAAAGGCCGATGTATACAACAGCACATTTCAAAAAAGGCCTTTGACGGCAGATGTCGACGCGGCCCTCTCCAATGAGCTGATAAAGATCAACTCCCTTTCAGCAAGGGGAAACGGTTTTTCCCTGAATGCGCGGGGTACGGTGCAGGAACGCGTCGCATTGCTGGTGCGGATCGACGACGCTGCGAAGATATGGCCCGGAACGACAGGAACGCTCGCCGCACATGGCTGGACCCGGTGGCGCGACAACGAGTTTGCAGGGGCCCTGACGGCGCATGGATCGAATATCGCCTTGGGTACCCTTCTCGTCAGGTCATTCGATGCGGATATAAAGATGCCGGAAGGCTATGACGGGCCTGTCGCGGTCGGCATTACCGCAAACAAATTTTCTTACGGTGTGATCAAGGGCGACGCCGTCAACCTTACCGTCAACGGGACGATGGACGACCACACAATATCCTTCGTCAACACGCATGCAAAAGACCGGATAGAGGCCTTCGCACGGGGCGCGTATTCCGACGGGGCGTGGGAAGGCACGCTCGTGAGGATGTCAGGCCGCGAGGCGCTCTATGGCAACTTTGACCTGCAGAAACCCTCGACGGTCCGCATAGCGAACGATGGCGTGTCCCTTTCCCCGTTTGTCATTGCCGGGCCGGGCTCGGAGATGCTCAAGCTCAACGCCCGCCTGAAGTTCGATCCCCTCATCGGGTCTGTCGACGCCGAATGGCGGAACATCAACCTTGGCCGGGCCAATAAGGCCATGGGGAATGCGCGCCTCGAGGGGCACACGTCTGGGAATTCCCGCGTGGAATGGCTCAAGAATGACCGTCTCATAATAAAGGGCACGTTCACAGGTACGGCCGCGTACTCGCACGGACCGATAAAACAGCTGAAGGCGGATATCGACAGCAGGATCGACTGGAATGCGTCCGGGCTTAACGGCACTTTGAACGTCGATCTCGGGAACCGGGGACGCCTCGATGCGGCAGTGTCATCGAAAGAACCAGCCAGATTCTCGATGCCCCGGCACGGCACTTTTCAAGGAAAATGGTCAAAGCTCGACCTTGCAGTACTGCAGCCTATCCTGGGAAATACGGTCAATCTCAAGGGTTACCTTTCGGGGAACGTAAAGGGTAATTTTCTGCCGGAAAACCGGTTCAGCCTTAACGGGAACTCCAGCCTTGCAGAGGGGTCCTTTGCATGGTTGGCCGACCAGACTGAGATCGCGGCCCCGATCAGAGAAGCCGCCGTGAACATGAAGTGGGATGGATCATCGATCAGAGGGAGCACACGGATAGTTCTCGGGCAATTTGGCAACGCCCGGGCCGATTTTCGGCTCCCTCTGCCCGCGCGGTTCCCCCTCATGATGGACACGTCGGGCCCGCTCCTTTTTTCCGCAAACGGTGAAATGAACGAGCGGGGCCTCATCACCGCCCTCTTTCCCGGAATGGCACAGGAGACAAAGGGACAGATCGGCTTCGATATAGCCGCCACGGGCACAACCGCCGACCCTTGGTTGAATGGCAGGCTTAGCCTGAAGAAGGCGAGCGCATACCTTCCTTCCGCCGGAATGGACCTCAAAGACGTCAATGCCGAGATGGCCTTTAACAGGGACCGGATAACCATATCACATTTTGCTGCGCGATCGGGGCCCGGACAGATAAACGTCAGGGGCTCCGCTTCGCATTCCGGGGGCAAGATCAGCGGATTCGAGGCAACCGTCAGGGGCAACCGGTTCCAGGCTGTCCGCCTGCCTGAACTCACCATGCTTGTCAGCCCCGATATAAACATCCGGGGGGATACCAAAAGGGTTGTCGTCAGGGGCTCCGTTCTGATACCCGAGGCCCTAGTCAGGGAGCAGCAAAAAGAAGACCTGGTCAAATCGAGCCCGGACGTCGTCATTGTGGGACAGGAAGAGGCCCACGAAAAACTGCCCTTTGAGCTTGACCTTCTTGTGGCGGTCAGGATGGGTGATAAAGTGGCCATAAAAGCTTATGGCATCGATACGCGTCTTACAGGGGCGGTCGATATCTCCATGGCCGGTCCCGAGGACATACGGGTCCGCGGCGCGATCAAGACGCAAGAAGGCAAGTACGATGCATACGGCGTCAGGCTCAACGTGCGAAGGGGCAACGTGTCCTTCGGAGGAGGACCGGTAAAGAACGCAAACCTGGATATCCTGGCACTGCGACGGATACAGGAGCCGGATAAAGGCGTCGTCCAGGCCGGAGTACTCGTTACCGGCACGCCGGACAAACCGGCGGTAAAGCTCTATTCACAGCCCGCCATGCAGGATATGGACATCTTGAGCTACATCGTGCTCGGCAGGCCGGGCGGACCGGGCGGCCAGGGAGATACAGCGCTCCTCGCCAGGGCCGCAAGCGGTCTTCTTGCAGGCAGCAGGTCCTCGGCCCTTCAAAAGGCCCTCGGATTGGACGTCGACGTGGAACAGCAGGGCACCAGCGCAACCCAATCAATTATCAAGGTCGGCAAATATCTCTCCCCCAAACTCTACGTCGGCTTCGGTCGATCCATGGCTGTCGGAGAAAACGTATTCTCCCTCCGTTACCGCCTCACCAGAAAACTCGACATAGAAAGCACCGTCGGCAACCAGACCGGGGGGACGATATACTACCGCATGGAATTCGATTAGCGACGGGGAAAGAGAGGGCTATACGTTTCAAGATTTTTAAGAAAATGACCGACTACTCAATGTAAACCTATCGGGATAACTGCCGCGGTCACTTAAAAAATATCAACCTTCTTTGCCTTTTACCCGCGGAAAGTTGTATACTATAAAGGTGGCTGGTTATATCTCTTAATTTTTTGGCACTGTTCGCGGACCGGTCACTACGGGATAAAAAACAATTTCCAGGCAAATCACAGGCGAGTTCTTACAAAGGGAGTTTGAGGATGAGTGTTGCAGAATTTATCGAATTACGGGAAAGGATCGAGGCCCTCGCCGGACAGATCACGGTATGCGTCAAAGACAAAAACGTGGAGGATTCTAAAAAACATCTAGAGGAAGCAAATCAGAAGCTCGACCGTCTGAAAACCATGGTTTCTACAGATGTGCAGGTGATAGTGGCTGACCGCCTGACGCGCCAGTTGCACGGGCTAACCGAAAAGGTCGAGACAATGGCAGCCAAAAAGCCAGCCAGAAAACCCCCGGCAAAAAAAAGAACTGTAAAGAAAGAAAAAGAAGAAGTATAAAGGAAACGCACGTACTCCGCCACTTCGTCCTCCACTGTACCAGGAGCCTGTGTCGTAATTAGTTTCCTCCGCCGGATGCGCGTACAATGCCCGGATTAACCACTCCACCGTCATCCCGGCAAGCCGGGATGACGGTGGAGTGGCAAGTGGATACCATCAAAAAGCCGCGTGGCCTTCTGGACCACGCGGCTTTTTTAATTCAATTTTCCGAAACCCGGAATCTTTTCTTTTTATTCCTTACTCCTCACTCCTTGCTTACGCCTTACGTCTTACGCCTCACGGTCTTTCTAGTGGTTAAATTCCCAGCTCAGGTTGTCAATTGCATCGACGACCATTCCCGTTCCGACTGCGAGAAGAAGTATGTCCTGCGCAACACGGACGTACTTATGGTGTAGCGGCGGGGGGCCCAGCTCTACGACAAGGGCGGGCGGGAGATCATAATAGATGACTTGAGGTGGCAGGGGCCTGCCGATCACCCATTTCTTTGCCTGCCCCGGAGGCATGCATCCGTTGTGTTTCTTGGCGAGTCCCGGCGGGCAGTGTTTTCCCTTCTTGTACTGGCCAGAGTAATAATTGTTGATGATCACAACCTTGTCATCCGAAAAATATCTGTGGTGCTCGCCGTGTTTTGCTTTGTACTTATCTTTGCCCTTATGCTTATCCTTGCCTTTTCCTTTTCCTTTTCCTTTCCCGTGGTCGTCATTCCAGCCGTTATGTCCCCGGTCCGGCGGACCGCCTTTTGATGCATATCTCTCGGCAGGGTCGTCCGATTTGTTCTTGCCGCCTCCGGCCCATGGAGGCTTCTCAGCCAAAACCGGCCCTGCAATGAGCGCTACGATCAGCAGCACAACAAGAACGAGGCCTTTTCTTAGATACGATCTTTTCACTGTCCCTCCTTCGAACAAAAGTCCTGGCTTCTGCAAAGGTTTACCTGCACAAACCGTCGTCCTCTACCCCACTATAGACGTAACAAATACGGGGTGATAAGTAAAGAAAATCTATTTCCGTACGAAAATAGGGATTGTGGTATATTTTAAATACTTTTATCGGCAAATATTGAAATTGCTATAACGGGGGGGAAACATGTTTCTATTAAAGAAGATCGTTGGACCATTTTTTGACCCTCTATCGATCTGCCTGATGTTATTCGTGATCGGGCTCATAATGCTGTGGTTTACGAAGAGACAGCGAGTGGGGAAGGTCCTGGTGACTATCGGGCTCGCAATCCTCATCATTGCCAGTTATCATTGGCCATCCGTGCGTTTTATCAGGCCGCTCGAATCCCAACACCCGGCTTTGTTGCAGATCGACAAGGCATCCGGGGTGAAATGGGTCGTTGTCCTCGGGGAAGGCTTTGTGGCCGATACGAAGATGCCCCCAAACAGCCAGCTTTCGAACAGTTCGCTTGCGCGCCTAGTGGAAGGCATAAGGATACACAAAACTTTGCCGCGAACGCAGCTCGTATTATCGAACGGGCCCGGTCAGAATAACATTTCAGCAACTGGCGCAATGGCCAGAACCGCAGAACTCCTGGGTGTCGACCGGCAGAAATTGGTTCTCGACTCCAGATCGAGAGATACGGAGGAGCAGGCCCTGTTCATCAAGAAGCTTGTCGGAAATGACCGGTTCGTTCTCGTCACGACCGCATCCCACATTCCCAGGTCCGTTGCACTCTTAAAAAAACTCGGTTTACACCCGATCCCGGCTCCAACAGATCACATTGACAAACAGGAGACCGGCGAGATAAATCCAAGCGCGTTTCTTCCCGCTGCCGTGAATATCATGAGGGTGGAACTGGCCGTCCATGAATATCTGGGGATGTTGTGGGCGAAGATGAGGGGGAGGATTTAGAGGCGGTTCTGGGTTCGGGGTTCTGGGTTAATAAGAACGAGATCGGAGCCTATACAGAACCAATACATCTACGTTGGAAACCAATTATTCCAATTGTAAAAGTTCTGATCATGCAGGACACTTTGAAGTAATAAAATAAGGTGGCAGTCAGTGCCCCTCTTCGGTTAGGATTGTCTGATCGAAACCTATACACATATAATGAGAACAACCCAGAACCTTCTTTACTTCATCGAAAGCCCGATGCGTTTGCGCGCGAGGTCAACCGAGAGGACGGTAACGGTTACGTGCTGGTGTACTTTCACGACGTCGGCAGGGTTCTTTACAAATTTATTCGCCAGCTGGCTTATATGCACGAGTCCGTCCTGATGCACACCGATATCGATGAACGCGCCGAAGGCCGTTACGTTGGTGACGATCCCGCAGAGTTTCATACCGCGTTTGAGGTCTTCGATCTTCTCTATGCCTTCAGTAAAAACGAACGTCTGGAACTGCTCCCGCGGGTCCCTTCCGGGGCGGGCCAGTTCGTTCATAATATCTGTCAGTGTCGGCATACCGACTGTCCCGGAAACATAGTGCGAGAGATCTATTTTCTTTCTTAAGGCCTCGTCTGCCATGAGGTCTTTGACCGTGCATCCGGCATCCTTCGCCATCGCTTCGACGAGGGAGTATCTCTCGGGGTGCACGGCGCTCGCATCGAGGGGCTCCGAAGAGCCGCGTATACGTAAAAATCCCGCGGCTTGCTCAAAGGCCCTGGGGCCAAGTCGGGGTACTTTTTTCAAGTCCTGACGGGTTTTGAAAGGCCCATTCTCTATCCGATAGGAAACAATATTTTTCGCGAGTGACGCCCCGAGACCGGACACATAACTCAAAAGCTGGGGGCTTGCCGTATTGAGCTCAACTCCGACGCCGTTGACACAGCTCATCACCACATCGTCCAGGCCCTTTTTCAGGGCTACCTGATTCACGTCATGCTGATATTGTCCTACTCCGATGGATTTCGGGTCGATCTTGACGAGCTCCGCCAGCGGGTCCATGAGGCGCCTGCCTATTGAAACTGCACCGCGTGCAGTCACATCGTGATCGGGGAACTCTTCGCGTGCGACGTCCGAGGCGGAATAGATGGAAGCCCCGCTCTCATTCACGCTGACGACCGGTATGCGGTCAGGAAGCTGAAGCCCCTTAAGGAATGCCTCCGTCTCCCGCCCGGCCGTCCCGTTTCCAACGGCTATGGCGTCGACCGCACAGGCTTCGCAGAGTTCGATTATCGTCCGGCCGGCTTCGGCCGACTGCTTCTCCGACGAATGCGGATAGATGGTTTCAAAGCGCAAAAGCTTCCCCTGCCGGTCGAGGCAAGCGACCTTGCAGCCCGTCCTGAAACCGGGATCGATGGCCATGACGCTCTTTTCGCCCAGAGGCGACGCGAGGAGGAGCTGGCGCAGGTTGTCGGCAAATACCTTTATCGCTTCCTCGTCCGCCCGTGTCTTCAGGGCAAGGCGCACGTCGGTTTCCAGTGAAGGAAGGAGGAGCCGGTCATAACTGTCCGTAACCGCCAGTTCCACCTGGCCCGGGGCGGGCGTGTCCTTCTTGATAAAATGAGTTTTCAGCCAGCGCAAGGCCTCGTCGTCGCATCCAGTTATATGCAGGATGAGGAACCCTTCCCTTTCACCCCGTCGCAATGCAAGTATACGGTGAGAGGGCGCCGCTTTGACTGGTTCTTCCCATGCGTAGTAATCGTTAAATTTGGTGCCTTCTTCTTCTTTGCCTGTTACAACCCGTGACGTTATCTTTCCCCTGGTGAGGAGCATTTCCCTGAGCGCTGCCCGGGCATCGGCATCCTCACTCACCCATTCCGCAATAATGTCCCGCGCGCCCGCGAGGGCGTCTTCCGCCGATCTCACGCCTTTTTCGCTGTCGACGAATTCAAGCACCTTTTGCATGGGATCGAAGCCGGGCAACACCTCGAAAAGGCACCGCGCCAGCAACTCCAGCCCTTTCTCCTTCGCTATCGTCGCGCGCGTCCTACGCTTTGGACGGAAGGGCAGATAGAGGTCTTCGAGGACGGTCAAGGTCTTGGCTTTCTCGAGCTGGTCTTTGAGCTCATCCGTCAACAATCCCCGCTCGTCCAGCGAACTCAGGATGGAGTCCCGCCGTTTATCCAGTTCGTCTAGCTGTTCGAGCCGATCCCGGACGGCCGTTATCGCAACCTCGTCCAGGGACCCCGTCACTTCTTTCCGGTACCGTGCAATGAACGGTACCGTCGCCCCTTCGGATAAAAGAGCTGCAGTCGCTTTCACCCGGTCCGGAGCGATGGACAGCTCGACAGCAATTTTATTTATGTGATGTATGTTCATGGTATTTGTGGAATCGTGAAGAGTGTGGAGTGAGGTGAGAAGAGATCATTCTGACTTCTCGATGTAAGGCAAAAAAGGGCCGATGGTCTGGCCTCCCAAGACGATAGTAATCAAGTATTCAAGCTTCAGAGAAAAACAAATACTTCAAGAGTTGTTCTTCTCCTTACTGTTTACTCCTTACTCCCCACTCCTTACGGTCTCTATTAGCTTTCCAGAATGAAAATGACTTCGAGGGTTACGCGAAATTCTACAATTTTCCCATCTTCGACGCGTGCGCGCTGTTCTTTGACGCGCAGGCCGGTTATCCCGCGAAGCGTCTTGGACGCGCGTCTGAAACCTACCACAATTGCATCTTCGAAGCTTTTCGGAGACCCGGCAATGACCTCCGTTATACGTGCTACCCTTCCGTCACTCCTCATACAACCTCCCGATGCTTTTCTATCAAGGTTATCAGGGCAGATATGTAGTGTCAACAGCTTTTTCGATCCAGGGGCGGTTCGAGGTTCTGGGTTCGAGGTTCTGGGTTAATAAGAACAAGATCTGAGCCTATACACATATAATGAGAACAACCCATAACCTAGAACCTCGAACCGCGCCCAGAACACCCATATTACCGTTTATACAGTCCCATCGTCTGGGCCTCACCAAGTATATGCCCCTTCATTGCCTTTTCGAGGTCCTGTTTCTTCGCATTGCTGCTCAGGTCGAGCTTCGTATCGAGGGCATAGAGCTTGAAGAAATACCTGTGAGTGCCCGACGGCGGACAGGGCCCCCCGTAATTTGTCTTCCTGAAATCATTTTTTCCCTGAACGGCGCCCGCCGGGACCGAATTTTCCGCGATCTGTGTCGTGCCGGGATCGATGTTCCAGAGCACCCAGTGAACCCATACCCCAACCGGGGCGTCCGGGTCATCCACGATAAGTGCAAGCGATCTCGTGCCGTTCGGGACGTTCCGAATGACGAGCGGTGGATTGATGTCCTTCCCGTCACAGGTATACTGCTTCGGGATGGAGGTATTGTCCTTGAACGCGGTGCTTTCAATTGAAAACGTGCTCATTTTCGCTCCCTCCTTACCAACGGCCCCGGAAGCCAATAAAAGAATGATAGCAAGTGATACGAACAATAGACGATAAAGCATTGTCAGCCTCCTTCGGTATAGCCGTACAATTAAAAGTATAATACAAAAACCGTGAGATCGTAGTGCTTGAGGCGTGAGCAAAAAAAATAGACCGTCATCCCGGCTTTTGCAGTGG
>DHQV01000109.1 GCA_002408185.1 Deltaproteobacteria bacterium UBA5329 | reverse complement strand
GGTGCTCCTGAAGGAGGAGATCGTGTCGTGGCCGGGGTGGTGGCCCGCAGCGAGGAACCTGAATGCCACGTCCTCATGGGTCTTCTTCTCTATCTTCCGGGACGGCGGTGTCCCAATGCGGCAGGCGTACAGGAGGACTTTGACCATCATCGCCGGGTGGTATCGTCACCACTGTATGCCTTCATGATAGCATCTAGGGAGAGTTCGTCGACGACATCGGATATGAAGTGGGCGAGGTGGTTCTCGGGGAGCCACTCACGAAGAGAGGGTGGCAGGAGATACAGCCGGTCCTGATCGTAGGGCTTGAAGGTCATGGTCGATGGTTGTCCTTTCGGATGGTTGGTATTGCCTATTCTACCGTGAAGCAGACCTGTCGCTCAAGGGGAATTCTCCGACAGGCTCCTGGAACTTGGAACAGTATAATATTTCATTTGAAATATAGGTAATCATATGATATTTTAGAACTCATTAAATTCACACGTCTTTCAATTGATGTCAGGGTACAGGTAACTGTCTGATGTTCAAGATGCGAAAGGCGGAGGATAAAAAACCAGGAGGATCAATGTCTAATCTCACCATCAAACAATTGTTGGAAGCTGGCGTTCATTTCGGGCATCAGACGAAACGATGGAACCCGAAGATGAAACCCTACATTTTCGGCGCGCGCAACGGCATCTACATCATCGACCTTCAGAAAACACTGAAGATGTTCAAGGAAGCCTACAACTTCGTCAAAGAAGTGGCGTCCCGCAATGAGTACATCCTGTTTGTCGGCACCAAGAAGCAAGCACAGGAAGCGATCGCGGAAGAATCAAAGCGCTGCGGGGCCTTTTATGTGAACAACAGGTGGCTTGGCGGCACAATGACCAATTTCCAGACCATCGAAAAAAGCATCGACCGCCTGCGGAAATACGAAGAGCTCAAACAGAGCGATATCTACAAAGTTCTGCCGAAAAAAGAGGCCATCGGCATCGAGAGGGAAATTGAAAAACTCGAGCGGAACATAGGCGGCATCAAGGGAATGGAAAGGCTTCCCGGAGCCATTTATGTCGTCGATCCCAAGAAAGAATATATCGCCGTCAACGAGGCGAAGAAACTCGGCATCCCCACCATAGGCATCGTCGATACGAACTGCGACCCCGACGATATCGATCTTGTCATTCCGGGCAATGACGACGCCATCCGCGCGATCAAACTGATAACCGCCAGGATCGCAGATGCGGTATTGGAAGGAAAGGCCCTGTATGTCGAGGAATTCCAAGGCAAGGATGAAGGGCCGGCCGAAGAACTGAAGCCCTTTGTCGACGAGAGCATATTGGAAGAAGAAAAATACGACGAGTACGAAGCTTAACAGCTACAGGAGGAATTTCCATGGATATCACTGCTGATACAGTAAAAAAACTGCGTGAAAAGACCGGTGTCGGCCTTATGGATTGCAAAGAGGCTTTAAAACATGCGAACGGGGATATGGAAAAGGCGGTAGATTACCTTCGAGAGAAAGGCCTCGCCAGGATGGCGAAAAGAATGGGCCGGGTGGCATCGGAAGGTTCGATCGCATCATACATACATACCGGCGGGAAGATCGGCGCCATGGTCGAGATCAATTGCGAGACGGATTTTGTTGCAAAGACCGACCAGTTCCAGAATTTCGTGAGGGACGTCGCGATGCAGATAACGGCTTCAAACCCGCTGTACGTGAAACGCGAGGATATACCCCAGGGGCACATCGACAGGGAAAAAACCATTTACAGGAATCAGGCCCTTGAATCCGGCAAGCCGGAAAAGATAATCGACAAGATCGCGGAAGGTAAACTGGAGAAATTTTATCAGGAGGTATGCCTAGTCGAACAGTCATTCATAAAGAACCCCGACGTCACCGTCAAGGATCTTCTTGAAGAGCTTCTTGTCAAGACCGGAGAAAAGATAGTGATCAATCGTTTCGTGAGGTTTCAGTTAGGCGAAACACTCCAGGAATAATATGAAATACAAGAGGATTCTCCTCAAATTGAGTGGCGAGGTCCTCATGGGCAACGCCGGCCACGGGATCGACCAGGCCACGGTTTACGAGATCGCCGAAGAGATACGGGACATCCGTAAACTTGGCGTCGAGGTCGGTATAGTCCTCGGGGGCGGCAATATATACCGGGGAAAAACAGGGGAAAAAGAAGGCGTCGACAGGGTCACCGGGGATTATATCGGCATGGTTGCCACTGTGATAAACGCACTTGTCCTCCAGGATGCCCTGAATAAACTGGGAACCCCGGCGGTTGTACAGACATCACTCAACCTCGAGAAGATCGCGGAACCGTACAATCACACGAAGGCGATCGGCTATCTCAACGATGGCAAAATAGTCATTTTCGCGTGTGGCACTGGGAATCCGTATTTCACGACGGACACGGCCGCAGCACTCAGGGCCGTTGAAACGAAAGCAGACATTGTCATGAAGGCAACCAAGGTAAACGGCGTTTACGATAAAGATCCTGAAGTGCACGGAGATGCGGTTTTATACCCTGAGATC
This sequence comes from Deltaproteobacteria bacterium UBA5329, assembly GCA_002408185.1. Taxonomy (GTDB): domain Bacteria; phylum Desulfobacterota; class Syntrophorhabdia; order Syntrophorhabdales; family Syntrophorhabdaceae; genus Delta-02. The sequence continues at coordinate 5,379 of DHQV01000109.1, read as the reverse complement.
TCTTACAGCGAAGTAATAGCCCATGACCTTAAGGTCATGGACCTGACCGCCATCACGCTTTGTAAAGAAAATGACATCCCCATCGCTGTCTTCAATATTCGCGTGAGGGACAATCTTAAAAAAGCAGTCCTCGGTGAAACCATAGGTACAATTGTGAGGAGGTAACCGTATGAGCACCGAAGTTATGAATGAGCTTGAAGATAAATTGGGGAAATCGCTCGCGGCACTGAAAAAAGATTTTTCGAAACTCCGCACCGGCGTTGCCTCGGTGTCCCTGCTCGAAGATATCAAAATAGAGTATTACAAACAGCCAACCCCCCTTAATCAGGTGGCTACTATCGGTGTCCAGGACTCGAGGACGATCACGATACAGCCGTGGGACAACAGCGTGATCAGCGAGATCGAAAAGGCCATTCAGAAATCGGACCTTGGCGTGAACCCCATGTCCGACGGAAAGCAGATACGCCTTTCTTTCCCGAAGCTTACCGAAGAAAGACGCAGGGAACTCACAAAGCTTGGAAGCAAGATGCTCGAGGGCACCCGCATTGCGATGAGGAATGTCAGGCGGGATGTCAACGAAAAGCTGAAGAAACTGGAAAAAGATAAGGCCATTTCCCAGGACGATCTCAAGAAGAAACAGGATGAGGTCCAAAAGATGACCGATAAATATATAGAGATGGCAGAAAAATCTTTTTCCGAAAAGGAAAAAGAGATCCTTTCTATATAAGCGGCAATTAATGAAGAAAACGGTACCCGACAGACTGCCCACCCACGTTGCTATAATCATGGATGGAAACGGAAGGTGGGCAAAACAAAAAAAGCTGAAAAGGGTCGAAGGTCATAGGATTGGTATCGATTCCGTCAGGAACGTAACGGAAGCCTGCTGTGAATTCGGCATCCCCTATTTAACCTTATATGCATTTTCAAAAGAAAACTGGTCACGGCCGAAAGAAGAAGTAAAGACCCTTATGTCCCTGCTCGGCCTTTACCTCGAAAACGAACTGCCTTTCATGATGGAAAACGGGGTGCACTTCAATATCATCGGTGAAAAAAAGGATTTCTCGAAGACGTTGCAAGCCCAGTTTGACCGTGTCATGAAGGAAACGGCGGCCAACAAGAAGGTTGTCCTCACCATTGCCTTAAGCTACAGCGGCCGCACGGAGATCACCCGGGCCGTTCAGTTGATATCCGACGACGTTAAGAATGGCCGCATCAAGCGAATCGATGAGCGGACATTCAAAAGATATCTCTATGCGCCCGACATGCCCGACCCCGATCTTCTCATACGCACGAGCGGTGAGATGCGGGTCTCCAATTTCCTTCTCTGGCAGATCGCTTATACGGAGATCTACTTCACCGATATCCTCTGGCCGGACTTTCGCAAAGAAGCCTTTCTCGACGCCTTGCAGGAATTTGCAAAGCGCGAGCGGAGGTTCGGGAATATAAAGGAATTTTAATTGGGAGAACTGAAGAAACGGGTCATTACAGGCGTATGCCTTGCACCCATCATTGCCCTTCTTTTTTATTTTCTGCCTGCCATGTGGCTTCTCGCCCTTCTCTTGGCCGTCTGCGTCGTAGCAGTTGGCGAGGCCGCGTCACTGGCGAAAATTCCGATGAAGTTCCTCGTTGCGGTCCTGATCGTTGCGGGAATCATTCCGCTTTTCAAGGGCCAGTTCCAGTATTACCCCCTCTGGGTCATGGCATCGATAGCCATCATGATCTTTATAAAGATCTTTGACAGAAAGGCTTCGGTCGACGATACCAATCGTGAGATCACTCAGCAGGCCGCTGTCATTCTCTTCGGGAACTTTTTCATCCTGCTCCCGTTCTTCTATATTTATCTTCTCAAAAACCAGAACACCCTGTTCCCGTTCATACTCCTCGTTTCAATATGGGCGAGCGACACTTTCGCCTATTTTATCGGGAAAAATTTCGGCAAACACCGGTTGGCCCCCCAGATAAGCCCCAAAAAGACCGTCGAAGGCCTTGCCGGATCGGCCCTCGGATCGCTCCTCGTCATCGCCGTATTCCATAAATGGCTCGGTTTCAGCATTTATACGGCGCTCGGCATCGGTGCGGCGGCGGGCATTCTGGGCCAAGCGGGTGATCTCATGGAATCTGCCTGCAAGAGGGTTTTTAACATAAAAGATTCTTCGGGCTTGATCCCCGGACACGGTGGAATGCTGGACCGTATCGACAGTTTTATCTTTACGGCCCCTTTCCTCTATTCCTGCGTTTTATGGGTACGATGACACGATGAAGAAAAAGGTTCTCATACTCGGTTCAACCGGTTCTATCGGAACGTCGACACTGGACGTCATTGCAAACGATCCCGGCTCATTCGATGTCAGGGGCCTCGCCTGCGCAAGCAATATCGATCTTTTGAACGCTCAGATCGACCGTTTCAAGCCGGCCGATGTCTGTCTGTTCAACGGCGAATTGAAAGACGCGGTGATTCCGCAGAGTGCACGTCTTTACACGGGCATCGAAGGTATGAAAGAGATGATCCTGAGAGATGCCGACATTGTCGTCAATGCCCTGCCGGGCAGCATAGGGCTCGAACCGACGATAGAGGCGCTCAATTGCGGAAAAACAGTCGCTCTCGCCAACAAGGAAAGCCTTGTCATGGGCGGGAGGCTGATCAGGAATATTATCGCGAGAACAGACGCCGAACTCATACCTGTCGACAGTGAACATTCAGCCATTTACCAGCTTTTAAAAGGCATGGACCTCGGTGAGGTCAAGAGTATCATTATAACCGCATCGGGGGGCCCTTTCCGGAAGCATACCAGGAAAGCCCTTGAGAGTGTGGAACTGTCCGATGCAATGAACCATCCCACGTGGAAAATGGGACGGAAGATAACTCTCGATTCAGCGACCCTTATGAACAAGGGGCTCGAAATCATAGAAGCGCGATGGCTTTTCGATCTTGAACCTTCGAGGATCAGAACGCTTGTTCATCCGGAAAGCATTATCCACGGTATCGTCGAGCTCTCAGACAACTCGTTCTTTGCATACATGGCAAATCCTGATATGAAGATCCCGATCGCATATGCCCTCTACGGTGCAAAACGGTCCGCACTGCCATTTTCACCCCTCGCACTCGATTCACTATTAAAGCTCACATTCCACCCGCCGGACTTAAGAAGGTTCCCGTCGATACGCCTCGCATACGAAGCCCTCGAGGCAGGTGACGGCGCACTCATTGCGTTCAACGTCTCGAATGAGATCGCCGTGCAGGCATTCATCGACGGCAGGATCAAATTCACCGATATTCCCCGGATTGTTGCCGAAACTCTGGCCGAAAACCCCGGAGAACCCGTTGTCGACAATCTGGATGCGATTCGTGGTATCATAGTGTGGACACAAAATGTGGCAATGACTAAAATAACTGGTACAGGACGAAAAAAATTATGATCTCGTTTTTATATTTCCTTATTGCACTTGCGATATTGATCCTCGTGCATGAATTCGGGCATTTCATGGTGGCACGAATCTTCAATATCAAGGTCCTCGTATTTTCGATAGGGTTTGGCAAGAAACTGGTCAGATACATCAAGGGGGAAACCGAGTATGCCATTTCCATCATCCCCATGGGAGGTTATGTCAAGCTGCTCGGAGAATCGCCGGATGAAGAAGTTGCAGAGGAAGACAGACCCCGGTCTTTTTCACATAAGCCGCCGTATGTCAGGATACTGGTAGCATTGGCCGGCCCTGTTTTCAATGTCCTCCTGGCCCTCATCGTTTTCTATTTCGTATCTATCATCGGTTATAACGTTCCGTCTGCACGCGTGGGAAATGTCGCGGACAACATGCCGGCACAGGCGGCCGGTATTCAAAAAGGTGACATAATAACCGGGATAGACGGCCAGACAATTACGGAATTTCTCGATATAGCGTCGAGCATTGAAAAGACACATGCAGATACTGTAAAGGTGAAGGTCGACCGTAACGGCACGCCTGTGGAATTTATGGTAAAGCCCACCACTATCCAGGAAAAAGATATCTTCGGCGAATCGTTTACCCGGAAAATACTCGGGATAGAGCGGTCAGACGAAGTGATCACGAAGAGACAATCGCCCCTCAAGGCTGTCCCTCTGTCTTTTTACATGACGTGGGAATATTCGCGCATAACCGTTGTCGGGGTAATAAAGATCATTCAGGGCAGCATTTCGCCCAAGAATATAGGCGGCCCCGTACTGATCTTTCAGGAGGCAAGCAAGCGGGCCAAGAAAGGCTTTGGGGATTTCGTGCTGTTCTTTGCGCTCATCAGCATCAATCTCGGGGTCATCAATCTCCTGCCGATCCCGGTGCTCGATGGCGGACATATCCTTTTCAATGCCATAGAGATAGTCATACGCAGAAGGATCCCGCACAGGGCCCAGGAGATAGCGCAGACCGTCGGGCTTGTCATCCTGCTCCTCATAATGGTCTTCGCTTTCTATAACGACTTCGACCGGATATTCGACTTCGGTAAGTATATACATGGCAGATAGGCACATACTTGCCATCGACAATTCGATGGATTTCCTCAATATCGCCCTGTTAGGCCCCCGGGGCATCATCGATGACAAGCGCATCGAGGAATCACGGTCCCCTTCACAAATGCTGCCGGAAGTGGTCGAGTCGATCCTAGCCGCCGGCGGCATCTCTCTTACGGACATATCGGAGTTCAGGGTAACCCTCGGACCGGGATCGTTCACCGGCATACGAGTGGGTCTTTCCTTCTGCAAAGGCATCCGCGCGGCGACAGGGGCCCCCATCCGCGGCATACCCACCCTCGATGCCCTAGCCTTTGCCCTGATCGAAAACCAGGGATCCTACCTCTGCCCTCTCATCGACGCCAAAAAATCGGAAGTATTCCTCGCCCTGTACCACGCAACCGGCGGGAAGCTCACACGCCAGACCGGGTACATCGCGGTAAAACCTGCAGAGATACCTGCCATCATCAAAACCCCTTGTATCTGCTTCGGTACGGGACTGCGCATCACCGAAAAACACCTCACGCCGCTGGAAGGCGTCACGATCATCCGCGATCAGTTAGATCATATCCGGGCAGCCTCCCTCGTCGATGAAAGGATCGACGCGGTCCTAGACGAAAGGCTGCCGCTCTATCCCATCTACGGGCGGAGGTCAGAGGCGGAGATCAAGTTCAACGTGACGATAGACTGAGAGGTGGTCTCAAGTTTCAGGCAACATAATTTCAGTGTCGAAGCTTGATCCTCGGGCCAGGCAATTTCCCTGCGGTCCCCGGAGGTGTGTCACAATTCTCTTTTGGCGTAATCTATACTTGAACTACGCTCCCTCCCCCATAGTCATTCCGCCCTCCGGAGGCTGTGCCGCAATTCGTTAATAGCATCCAAAGCCATGTATTACATT
>DHQV01000029.1:3551-4967 GCA_002408185.1 Deltaproteobacteria bacterium UBA5329 | reverse complement strand
ATTTATTTACCTCCATTCCCTGTCGTCTTGGGGGACCCCCGGGGTCCCTGTTTCCCCATTTTGCGGTATGGGCGTGTTTTTTAGACCAATCCTCCAATACCGACATCGCCGTTGTCATCTTCCTCATCCTCGCTCATCTCCCCCCTGGCGATCGCGGTCGCCGTGTTCACGATCCTCTTCAGGCTGTAATCGATGTTCGGAAGGCCCATCGTCCGCCCGGCCGCCCGGCCCTTGTAGCTCCTGCTGAGGAGCTTCTGCGCCGAGGGAAGTTTTTCTGAGACACGCAGGATCTCCTGGATGTCACCGTCGAATTTCTTGAACAGTATGGCGAGGATCTCGTCGGAATACTTTCGCGAATTCCTGTCGAGCTGGTAGATCTGGTACGGGTTTTTAATGAAGACCGCCATGGCGGCATATTCCTGTGCTACGAACAGGCACATCTCGAGTATCCTGCTGACGGCCCGGCCGGAGGCATCCCCGGACGGGCGAGGCGATCTGGCAGGCGGGTAGCCCCGGGGCGGGTGCATGCTCGGCGGGTGAAAATGCTCATGATTGCCGATAAATGTCGTTGTCAAACAATGTCCTCCTTATACGTTACGTGTCGTGCTTTGGCCTGACGTTATGCTTCTCCCGCGTGGAAGGCCTGAGGAGCCTTCGCAACAAGGTCGTAAAAACCCGGAGGCTCCGGGCAAGGAGGCCGGGTGAAGGCCGGCCTGGGTTTTCGGTGCCGCCGGGGGCGCCCCTGCCCTCGATAATGCCCGATATCTTCCTGATCTCCTCGATGCTGCCATGGATGTCCTTGAAGTTGTCCGACGCTTCCTTGTACATCTTGTCCGTCTTGAGGTGGAGGATGCGCAGGATGTCCGTGGTGTTTTCCGGATATGCGTCCATGAGTTCCTCGAACGCGATGATGAATTGCAGCTCCCGCATGCGGGCGCTGATAAGGTCTTTCGTATTGTAAAAGAGGAGTATCGTCTGGAAAGCGATGTCATACGGTATGCCAAGTTTCTTGCACAGGCGGGTGTATTGGAGACGCTGTGCACGGGTGGTCGGAGAGCTTCCGTCCTTGAACTTGTATATCTTGGGTTTGGGGACCGGTCTGAGGGTCCTCTCCCGGACGGACCTGGTCTTGGGATGTTTCGGAACGATATCCGTGATATCGGAATTGTCGACGGGATTGTCGGTACTGGCCGCGCCATCCGTGAACGCGGGCCCGGATTGAACGGCAGGCCCGTCAACCGGGGTCTTGTCGACAGTGTCAAAGTCTTCACCAAAGAAACCGGCTCCGGCGCTGGCTTCGACCTCAATACCCGGCTGAAATTCAAATCCGCTTTCATCTCTGTAGTCTTCCGTCTCCGGCAATGTGCTCTCCCCACAGTTGTGAATGTTACCGCCTTCCATCCCCCACCTTACCGA
>DHQV01000029.1:0-3483 GCA_002408185.1 Deltaproteobacteria bacterium UBA5329 | reverse complement strand
ACTACCCCGCCCTCACGGACGGGGGCTTCCCGGCGGGGAAGTTAACTGAACAGGAACTTTATCAAAAAGGATGTAATGGCGGCCGTCAGGATGCTCGAGCCCGCGGTCACGCCGATGAACAGACCGCGACCGATTCCCGCTTTGGGGCCGGGGCCGGCATCTTCCCCTTTTTCCCCTATAAGCCGGGAGAGGCCGCCGAGCATTTGAGGGAGTTCCTTGACGATGGGCCCCATCTCCCTGATCTCCTTTTCATGGACCTGCGTCACGAGAAAAAGATTGTGGCTTGAAAGGAGGAGCTCCTTTATCCTGTTGTCGATCTCGATATCATCACTTTCATTCATCCTGCCGCTAATTTCGATATCATCATTTACGTTCATAAAATTTCCCGGTTTCAAGCCCGTCCCCTGAAGGGTGGCGGGGAGGAATGCCGGCCTCCTTTCTGTCAGAATTGTTCCCGTTCTCTCAATAAGAACGAGGTTTAGTGAACTACCCCGCCCTCACGGACGGGGGCTTCCCGGCGGGGAAGTTAAAAAGGCTCGGGGCCTTATTTACCCAAATAGCCGACAGAATGCCTGATGCTCACACTTTGTGCGGAAACCCTGCAATAATGATGACCTGGTGGATGATCGGGTCGTCAAAGATGACATTCCTCACGTAGCCGACCTTGCTTACCGCCCGGCCTGTCTTGAGAAACGCGGCGAGGGCGATGTCCCGCCGGTTGCCGAGCGCGTACTCGCGGACCTCGGCGGGCAGGGGGAATTTCTGGGAGAAACGGTTTCTGAGCATTTCAGCAACGCCCTTGTCGATCTGTTCGACCGAAAGGTCCTCGAGAACCCTGAAAAATAACTCGACGCGCGCCTCGGAGATTCTCTCACCCAAGTATTGCTCTGAAAGCGCGTTCATAATCGCATAAAATCTTTCGAGATCTTTTTCCTTCATGCTTCGCTCCTCACAAAAACAATGCTGACTGCGGCTTGTTTCCGCACTCGCTCGACAGGTCAATCCTGAAATCGTCCGAGGTTTCAGGATTGATATCAGCTCTCTGTGCATCGCCTGTTTCGATACCTTCCCGGGCCCGCAGTTCCTTTCTCTTCTTTTCCATCCAGTTTCCGATGACGAGATTTGACTCGTAACCTGTGCGCGATAATATACCCAGGTCCACCGGGGTTACCTTCACCCCGAGATAATTCCCGAATTTCTCGCCGAAGAGGGTCGCGGGTCTCAGGAATTCCATCATCTTCGCGTCCCTGCCTCATTTGGCGGTCATGTTGTCTATCACCTTCAGGAAGTCGTCCAGACGGTAGCCCTCTTTCCACCGGTCATTTATGACCCTTACCGTTGACGGGTCCGAGGCCTTAAAAGTGGACCCGGTCCGGTCGTTGAGATGTTCGACGATCTCGTCGCAGGGGATCTTGTCGGTTGCCGCAAGCACGCTGCCTTTCTGCTCGCTTAACCTGATCTGGTAGGCGTTAATTCTCTTTCCCGTTACGAACTCGAAAATATACGGGGAATGCTCCGCCTTCCACTGGCCGGATGAAACGAAACCGACGACGTAACCGGTCAGTATTTCCTCATCGGCGTACGGGAGCATCTGCTTTATCGCCTTGCCGTCCCTGCCGGCCTGCAAACCCGGCTTGAAACCATACGTCTCGACGACGATGTTGTGAAAAGAATCGATGATCCTCCTCACGGCCGGGTCCGCCGGCTCGGCAGGCTTGGAACTCTTGCTCTTCGATCCGGAAGAAGGGGGGGCTCCGGAAGGGGGGGTTGATGGAATGGGATCTTCGTGGGTTTGTGAGGTGTGTTTCGTGGTTTGTGTTTTTTCAGTATCGAAGAGTGTTGTTGAATTCCTATCAGGGTGATGAAGTTTGTGTGTGGGGGGTTTTTCATCCACCGCAATCGAAGACGAAGTCTGAGATGAGGATGGATGGGGTTTTTTTACAGGGAGAGACGTTGTATTTTGCATATCGCGCGTGTGTGCGGGTGCGTCGTGCGCGCGCGGGGAAACTGCAGAGTCTACTGAAGAAGATACTGAAGAAGATACTGTATATAGTTGGGCGTTTTGCCCATCTTGATTGCTGGATTCCTGCAAACTATGGATATCATTGATAGTTGTTAATGAAAAATCAAGTTGTTCCTTTGGGACATCTTGATTGCTGGATTCCTGCAAACTACTAACATCATTGGAGATATCTGGTAATTCATCCCGAAAGCCACCCTTAACATCAGGCTTGACATCAGGCCGTTTTATGGTATAGCCAACAGGATCTTCGCGGTACCTGTTCCATATTTCGTTCAATGTATCTATCTTGAGGCGGTAATAGGTTGTCCTTGGTATACCTCTCAATTGCTCCTCAATCACCCCGAGTTTTTTTAGGGCTTTCCTCGCGGATTGTTGTTCCTTCCTCGTCAGCCCGGTCTGCTCGGATATGTCGCTGTTTGACTGGCACATCCAGCCCTCTTTCTTATCGGCCTGGTTCCCGCACCATCCGATCAGGTAGCAGAGCAACAGCGACGCATTGTTCGAACCCGTGATAACATTCAACTTTGGATAGAATCTTACCTCTTTCCCGATCTCGTCAATCCCTCTGAAGATATCCGTGAGTTTCATATGTCTCCTTCTTTTTCCCTGGCTTCGTGCTCACTGCTCTCCAAAAAATCCCACATACGGTCCAGCACCTCGTCGTTCATTCGAAAATATGTCGAGGCCGGAAGGCCTATTCTCTTTTCCTCCAGCACTTCGATGCCCCTCAAGGTCTTTCTTGCCGCTTCCTGCTCGGTCCTTGTCAGCCCGGTCTGCCCCTCAAGCGCCTTCACATCGAGCCGGGCCCATCCATCGGCGTCCTTTTGGCGGTCCGCCGTGTCGTCGTATAACCCGACCAGGTAACACAGCAAAATGGCCGATTTATTTGATCCGGTAAGTCTTTTAAGCTTCGGATAGAACACTATCCTGGGACCGAGATCTCGTATTCCCGTGAAAATATCCATAAGGTTCATAGTCCACATCTCCTTTGCTCGTTATTGAATGCAAGCCTGGCCAACGATTGATAACGTGCCCCTGGCGTGTTTCGGCTTATTCCGCACGGCAGCTCCTGAATTTATTATCGAGATAAATAGAGAATAGCCTCGGGCGGGGAGATTATTCCGCAATCCGGTTCATGCCATCCGGTAATTGAAGCCGGGGGGCTTCCCGCTGGGCGAACTATGCTTTCCTAATAAAAGTATATCAAAAAGCTGTAATCCATAAGGCTGAAATCCATACACATTTTGGATAGAATCCCTAATGTAATTATACGGATAGATGTAACAAGGGGGGGGACTTGTGGTAATTTACCACAAGTCCCCCCCCTTGTACGTTACAAGCTTATGATTCCATTAAAGATTCTGGTCAAAAACTGTATGAAATGCACAATCGACAACATCATCTAAAAACGGACAGCTGCTCTGCAGCACGTAAAATATTGACACTCCCGTCCCCTGAAG
>DHQV01000081.1:5542-7316 GCA_002408185.1 Deltaproteobacteria bacterium UBA5329 | reverse complement strand
CCATTAAAGCCATCTTATATCACGGGCGACAGGCCGTTACAACCTAGACACCATACCCGTTATGGTTTACCCTTTTAAATACGCCAAAGAAAACAAGATCCAGTATGAAAAGCAGCATTATGTCTGGAATTCGATCTGTACATGAGCACAAACGAATATCTCCGTTACCCGGAGAACAGGTTAAAAGTGAAATTCGGCTAAAAAGAGAGACGAGATGCGATGGAAGACCGAGGATTGAATAGAGGTGTATTATATATCAATGTAACTTCGCACTATTTGCCCGCAATAACCATTCGCAATGAACGCTACCAGTGCCTGGCAGGGGTATCGGCTGGCTGGATCCAGAAAAGGTCGGGAATACGATCACGCACGAGAGCTTGCTGCCACGAAAATACAAGCACAATGGCAGTTGAAGCGTGCAAACATGCATTTGAGCAAATTCCCTATTCGGTAAAAGACATCGATCTCATTGTCGGGGCCACATACACTCCCTGCGATACGATCGTTACTCTCGCCCATGCAGTCCAGCATTTCTTTGATGTTCCCAAGGCCCGGGCGATCTCGATCTCATCCGCGTGTTCCTCCTCTATAAATGCCATCGAAGTTGTTGAGGGATATTTCGCGACAGGCAAGGCGCATAAAGCTCTTGTCATCGCATCGGAGCACAACAGCACCTATAGCGACGACACGGATGCCCAGTGCGGTCGTCTGTGGGGTGACGGCGCAGGCGCTGTCTTCATTTCTAAGGAGAAAATTTCCGAAAAAGACGTTAAAATACTGGATATAAATACAACGGGACTTGGCCCCTTCGGAAAAGCTATGGACGCAATCCGTATGCGACCGGGGAACGGCAGTCTCAGGATGCCTGCCAGCAGGGATATATTTTCGAATGCGATCAGGTACATGGTTACCGAAGTGAAAACGACCCTGAAAAAGAACCATTATACAACGAAAGATATCGCGCATCTCATTCCCCATCAGGCGAATTTAAGGATCATGTCCCAGGTTGGTGAAGCCTTGGGATTGCATAATGGCGAGGCGGTCACGAATGTGGAAGATACGGGAAATACCGGTTGTGCAAGTACAACTATCGCGCTGTCGCAAAGTTGGAAGAAGTTCAAGAAAGACGAGTTGATCGCGGTCACCGTTTTTGGAGGTGGATATTCAAGCGGTGCAATGCTTTTAAAAAAATAGTGAGGATAAACGATGAACAGTAACAGGCAACAAGCACAAATGAGCGCAGGAGCGGAGCTGCCGCCTTTGGTCATCAAGGGGAAAAAAATACCTGTGCCTATCATCCAGGGCGGTATGGGCGTGGGTGTTTCTCTCTCTCCTCTTGCCGGCGCCGTAGCGCAGGAAGGGGGTGTCGGCATTGTATCGAGCGCTGCGCTCGATCGGGTGATATCAAAAAGAAACGGAAAAAAATGCTCGGCCTACGAGGCGGCATACGAAGAAATTTCCTTGTCCAGGCAGCACGGCGGGTTCGCGGGGATCAATATCATGGTTGCACTCCTGCAGACCTATGAAGCAACAGTAGAGGGCGCAATAGATGCGGGGGCGGATTTTATCATTTCAGGCGCCGGCCTTCCCTTACGGTTGCCCCTTATTAAAGACCCGGGGGAAACAGCCCTTATTCCCATAGTATCTTCACCCAGAGCGCTCGAACTGATCTGCAAAAAATGGGAACGGGCTGGATACAGGCCCGATGCGGTGGTGCTCGAGGGACCGCTGGCGGGCGGGCATTTTGGGGTCAAATTAGAGGAGGTACACCTCG
>DHQV01000081.1:4703-5473 GCA_002408185.1 Deltaproteobacteria bacterium UBA5329 | reverse complement strand
AGGGACCGCTGGCGGGCGGACATTTGGGGTTCAAATTAGAGGAGCTACACCTCGAATCGAAAAGGCTCGAAAATCTTTTTCCGCCGGTCAAGGAAATGGCAGAAAAACACGGAGATTTTCCCGTAATAGTGGCCGGCGGTATCTACGACCACAGTGACATTGTGAGATTTTTGAGAATGGGAGCCGACGGAGTACAAATGGGAACACGCTTCATGGTTACCCGTGAGTCAAGTGCAACGGATGCATACAAACAGGCGGTGATCGATGCACGCAAGGAAGATATTGTCGTTTCACACAATCCCGGTTCTCCGAGTGGTTTGCCTTTCATGGTGATCAAGCAATCTGGCATGTACCAGAGTGCCCTCTCGAAGAAAAGAAAACCCGCCTGTAACAAAGGGTATATGCTGCGGCCCGACCGTAACGGCGTTTTCAACCAGTGCGACAGCCGGTTGGAGAACAGCAACAGCTTTTGCATCTGCAACGGTCTTCTCAGTTCGGCCGGTTACAATCCTGACCTGGAGGAGCCGCTTTATACCGTCGGCGCAAATGGTTATCGGATAGACAGGCTTACGACAGTAAAAGAACTTATGGCAGAGCTGACTGGAAAACAAGCGGGTAGTTAGCGTTCAATATAAGGTCGGAGTTGAAGGATATCATGTTGCAAGACTCGACCCCATCATGCTACAGTACAATCTATAAGGTAAAAGCCGATGTAACAAAAAAACAAGAATCCTTATATGCACTAGCCAAGAAAAGCGTTGACAACTACA
>DHQV01000081.1:0-4599 GCA_002408185.1 Deltaproteobacteria bacterium UBA5329 | reverse complement strand
CTACAGACTCAATAAGTTGAAGAGCCATGGTCTTCCGGTTAAGATTGTTTTGGCACAAAACACTCTAACCAAAGGAGGAAGCACCATGACTCAGCAACAGTATATCATCAATCGGAAGTTAAATATCCTGGAACTTGGGGAAATCCTCGGCAATATCAGCGATGCCTGCCGCAGACTGGGCATCAGCCGCCAGCATTTCTACGACATAAGGACCGCCGTAGCGGAGGAAGGTATTGAAGGGCTTGTGGAGAAATCCCGCCAGTCTCCCCGGATGGGCAACAGGGCAGCTCCCTGGATCGAGGAGGCACTGCTTGATTATTCCCTTGAGTTCCCAACGCATGGCCAGTTCCGGGCTGCGAACGAGCTGAAGAAGAGGGGTGTTCCCATCAGTCCCGGCGGTGTCAGGAGCGTCTGGCTTCGCCATAGCCTCAACGTCAGGGCGATGCGTTTAAAGAGGCTCGAAGAATGGGCCGCGGTTAACGAACATGTCCTCACGGAGTCCCGGGTGGAAGCCCTCGAGAACAAAAAGGAGGACGAGAAGGTATGCGGTGAGGTGGAAAGCGCCCCCATCCCGGCTTCCTTGTCGCTCAGGATACCTGCTATATAGGGCATATAAAGGGAATAGGCAGGATCTACCAGCAGACGGGCATCGACACCCGCAGCAATGTCGGGTTCGCCAAGGCATATACGGAAAAGACCGCGCTCACGGCGGCGAACTTCCTCAACGACAAGGTACTGCCCTTCTTCGACGAGCAGTGCATCAGGGTTTTACGGGTCCTTACCGATAACGGAACAGAGTACCGCGGTACGGATACTCATCCCTATCAACTCTTCCTTGATATCAACGATATCGAGCACACGCGGATCAGGGTCCGCCACCCGCAGACGAACGGCGCCGTCGAACGCCTGAACCAGACAATCCAGGACGAGTTCTACAGAGTGGCCTTCCGCAAGAGGCTCTACCGGACCTTAGACGAGATCCAGGCCGATCTCGATACCTTCATGTCCTGGTACAATAACGAACGGACCAATCAGGGATGTTACTGCCGGGGACGGACCCCGATGCAGACATTTACGGATGATCTGCCTCTGTACCAGCAATATGTCTATGAAGGGGTGGACGAAACGATGGCCATATAGTATAACGAGCTTGACCGGGAGGCCGGTTGTCAACACAACTGGTGACTAGGGCACATTATACTCGCTGATTTTATTGATGAATGACAGTTAATACCCGACAAATAACTATATGTATATGCACGATCGGGACAATAATCCTTTTGCTCCCCTTCTTTGCAGTGCTTGCTCAGTCTCCGACGGATATCGAGCAAAGAGCGAAGCAACTTGAGCAGCAGTTGCAAGGTACATCCAACCCGAATAAGCTCATCGAAACATATCGTAATGCAATACAACTTATGGATGATGCAAACAGGAAGGTTGGCGGGCTCGCAGGTATGCAGACCATGTCTATCGAGCCGGCTGAAACTCCGGAGAAAGAGATGGAGCGCCGCCGCGAGATCATCAACAGCCAGCACCACCAAATAAAGAGCATGACAGGTAATCTTTCGGCGGGTACGGAGAAACTGGAGATTCCCGAAGTTTTTCCCCTTGAAGGGTACATTGTCGTGAATGGAGGAGAAAAGGACTTCTTTAATAATGAAGTGAAGACGGACCTTCTCTACACGATCACGGAGAGATTTGTCGGCAATCTGACCGCCCTCGACGCCTCCTGGGATGCGGTAAGAGGGCAATCTGACAGGAAAAAGGAGTATGGAATTGAATCTCTGTCAACGAAGATCAATGTGACGGGTCTGGCAGGTAAAAAGTGTGTGCACAGGAGTTCTTACTCGCGATCATCCTGTATCGGCTGGACAAGTTTCTTACGCTACGAGATCGGAAGGGGAGAACGTTATCCACAATCCTATGCCCGGGTCGTCAGCGCAAGCACCGCTGAAAACGGCCAGGTCAAAGTCACGGCCGATGCGCCTGCGGTCACCTTTTTTGGTAATGACGGCAAGACGAATCTGAAAATGGGATGCTTCAATGCCACATGGATGCTGAGCAGGTCCGAGTTCGAAAAATTGCTCACACAGGGGGAGATATCACTACGCCAAGATATCGGCAGGCCGATGGGGCCCTCACCTGGCTGCCGTCCCGGTTCCACGATGACGCTGTACCTCAAGCTCGTAAAGGAACCGGCGGAATGCAAAGACATGAGGTCTGTGAAGCTCATGATCGTCCGCCCGGAGGACAATAGCAGGCATGTCTTCAGTGACGAGCATCTCTTAAGCGAACATTCCAACAAACTTACCCTTGAACTCGAAGTCAGAACAGTGCCGGAGCGTTATGCGGATTCGGTCGAATGGACCATTCCCGAGATAGAAGGCTCCCATCGAACCATTATTCCCGCTTCGACATTATCAACACCAAAAGGACGAAAACTCACGGTCGTTTATAAGGGATTACCCGAAAACAATAACGAATTCGGCAGGAAAACCGTGAAGGTAACTCTGAAAGTGGATTCATGCACGATGGAGGAGGCACGAGAAGTGCAGTTCTTCTATCCCAAGGATGAAAAAAATAATCCTGGAGGAACGTATCCTAACTGGTATTATTACTGGAAACAGACTCCGGCGGCTAGGCCATTTGGACAGAATGTCTCAATTAAATACCACTGCGAGGATATACCGATCAACAAATGCAAATGCGTCAACGGCGGCGTTGTAGGCCAATACAATCCATACTATTCGAACTATAAAACGATCAACGTGTGCAACCTCAAGACAAACACGGCCGACCCGGATACATTCCTGATAAAACTTCCGGCAGTTAAACAGTCGGTGTCGTCGACGCTTTCCGAAAGAAATTTCTTAAGTTATACATATATTGATACCTTTGCCGTCGCTCTTATGCATGAATTTACGCACTTTAATAATTTCCACACCTTTTGGCCCGACGGCTGGAAGGAGAGCGAAGATCGTGACGAGGACGACATTCCTGATCGGCTCGAGGCCGGAATGGGCTTCGAGTCGGTAGTAAAACAGACGTACTGGCGTGATTTCGAGCTGACTGACGACGAGGAGTTCCTGACGCTGGAGGCAACCTATGACTACCAGGTAGGGACGTACGATAAATACGACTGGGCAAAGCCCGGTAAAAACTGGCCCCAATAAGCCTCTTCTCGCTGCACAGGTTACTCTCAATATCCGTAACCCCTGTTTAGATGCCAATCGCCTTCATCGAACATGAGCCTGTTACCCTGATAATCATATGTAGGGTAATCCTTTCCGCTTTCGCTGTAATAGTCCTTTCCCGCCGAAACACATCCCTCGAGGCCTGCAATAGTGGCCATGACGAACAGTATCAAACACAATGAAAAAAGCCGTTTCATTTTCTGACCTCCTACTTTTCGTAACACTCAGACTGAATCTATTGCCTCAGTCTTCTTTGTCAAGTGAAACTTGGGGTCAGGTCTTGCATTGGCACACTTTGCGTCTGATTTGCCAAAGGAATGTCCCAAATCAGGGTTGACAAATTACTTTCACTTAGGGCGTCCGGTGCCCTTTTATGAAAATTCAATGCTCCATATAGCCAACCACCGGCCCGGCAGCGGGGAAAGCGCCAAATGCTCGCCAGACGATAATAATGAACTCGTCTTGACCTAGCGTTATATCTTATGGTACACAATGAGGGTCGTATATACAGTAATGCCGGAATCGTGCAGGAGTGCAATATGCTTATACAGATAAGGGAAAATAAGAATGCTGGTAAGGGCGGCAGTGTTCAGCGGAGAATAATCGATTGCGTGAAACCCGTTTCCGAGGGCGTTCACGTGGCCGATGTCCGTATAGGATTGGGATACACCAGTGTGCGGCTCGATAACGGCAGCATCGGGATCGCCTGGACAGCCCAAAGTCCCTCCAGAAGCTGCACCCATGAAGCGAAGGCCGGGACCCTAGTCGGAAAACCTGCCGGTGAGTTTCTCGAAATGCTTGCCAACAACCATAACTATCTGGCGAGGACACTGGGGCTGGCGACCGCCAATGCCCTGGCGACGGCGCTTCCTCGCCCGGAAGCGACAGTTGGAGATATACTGGATATCGTCAGTATCCATGCCGGGGATCATGTGGTGATGGTCGGGTATTTCGGTCCTCTGCTATCAAAACTGCGGGCAACCGGGTGCAAACTTGATATTCTCGAACTAAAAACCGACAAGCCCGGCACTCTTTCGCCCGAAGAGGGGGAGGCGCCTCTCGCTGCATGCAGCGTAGCTATCATTACGGCAACCTCCATAATCACAGGCAAGCTGGATGCATTGCTGGCCAGCCTCGGCAAACCACGTGCAGTTGTTATCCTCGGGCCTTCAACCTTCATGTATCCCCGGGCTTTCGCCGAGACGCCTGTTACACATCTCGCTGGCACACGGGTACGCAATGTCCAGGCAGTCGAGAAGATCGTTTCCGAGGGCGGAGGCACCATGATCCTGAAACAATATCTGGACTTTGAAACGATCTGCCTGTAACGTGTGCATCCTACGCTAGGGATGAAGCTTCCGGACGGGATGATGCGTTATTACCCCCGATGTCAATAATGGACACC
>DHQV01000030.1:73655-87418 GCA_002408185.1 Deltaproteobacteria bacterium UBA5329 | reverse complement strand
CGAAGGCCGGGGCCCAGTGTTTCTGTCTTTCAGGGGATAAAGGTATTCGTGGCGTATTAGAATTATGTTATTAATGGCATAGCATATGTATTTTAGTGTATATATCCGGTCCGTATGGTAAAGAATGCCAACGAGAGACCCGATATGGCATACAGATACAGCGACCGTTACCAGATGAGCCTCACATACCGCAGGGCATCGAGGAGTTCGTTCCCGGGGACCCGTCAGGGTCTATGACGAGTTCATCGAGTCCCTCGACTTTGCGGAACTCGGCATATAGATGGACCCCGACAAAGTGGGCGACCCCGAATACGATCCGAAGGCCATGTTCAGGCTCCTTGTCTTCAGCTGTTCGTACGGGGTGAAGGGCTCCCGCAGGATAGAGCGGGAGTGCCACAACAACATGACCCGAACCCGGCTCACCGGGGGATTGAAGCCCGGCCACAAGACGATAGCCGGGCCCAGGAGAAGGAACAAGGGTGTCCTCAAGAAGATCTTCCGCGAGTCCGTCAAGATGTGCATGGGACTTGACCTCGTAAAGGGGAACGTCCTCTTTGTTGACGGGACGAAGAGCAGGGCAATGCCTGCAGGGAAAAGACCCGCAAGAGACTGCAGCTAGAGAAAACTCCTTGCCCGGATGGATGACAGGATAAAAGAACTCGCCGACGGGTGCGAAGAGGTGGATAAAAGTGAAAGGGTCCGGGGCTCCCGGGCCAGGGTCGATAAACAGCTCGTCCGCAAGCAGACTCTGCGGCAGCGCATCCGCGAGACCCTGTCCGCGTTCCCGGACGATAAAAGCATCAACACGACGGACCCGGGCTGCGCCATCATGCGAAGCCCCCGGGACAGCCACGCATCCTAGAACGTCCATGGGGTCGCCGATGACGACAACGGCCTTGTCGTCCACGCGGAGCCGGTGCGTGAAACGAACGACGCAAAACAGTTCGCCCGGCAGGTCGACCAGGCGAACGATGTGCCGGGTTCTCCCTGCGAGGCTGCCTGTGGGGATGCCGGGGAACTCGGGAAGGAGATCACCGTCATCGCCCCCTCCCGGAAGCAGGCCCTGCATCATCCCAAAGATTACCCTTTCGACAAGAGAAGGTTTGTCTGTTACGCTGGTACCGACACGTACACATGCCCCGAAGGACACAGATTACGGTTCAGCTTCACGCAGAAAAGGGGCAAGCGCCGGTACCGCATGGAGAACAGCAACGCCTGCCGCAGGTGCCCCTCACTTCGGGCAGTGCACAAAATCACCCCGGTCATTATCAGGCTGCGCAGCGAGGCGGTGAGGTTGAAGCTCGAGACGAGGTACAGCGAAGAGTCGTCCCGGATCATCTATAAACGCAGGAAGACGAAAATCGAGCTCTTCTTCGGCCGCACAAAGAGGAACCTCAAGACCGGCCCCTTTCTCTTAAGGGGTACCGGAGGCGCGGCAGCAGAGGTCTCGATCCTGGCGCTGCGCTTTAACCTGACCCGGGTGACCGACATCCCGGGGGTGAAGAAATTGATAGGTGCGTTCAGATCGATGCGGATGGCACCGGCGTAACAGGGACCGGGTTTCCCTGTTCTGCACGGCAAATATCTATCGTTCCGGCAAAAGCTATCCGCAACAGTGCAGAAACTTTAAAACCTTGGGGTCCCGGATCAAGTCCGGGGCGACGGATAAAACTGAATCCCGCTCAATAGTGTGTGAGAAAATAATTGTGACACAGCCTCCGGAGGCCGGGATGGCGGAGGATGGTTTCTTCCGGCGCAGCCCCCATGCCCGGGTCTCTACGTAGTGTCGTCTTTCAGCGGTCTGCCTGCCGTCCGCGCTCTCTCCATTGCGGCCCTGTTTGCCTCCTGGATTATGTCGATCAACTTTTCCAATTGATAACCGGAGGACAGGGAGGCGCGATGCAGGAACTCGATCATGGAGAAGCACCTCTTAAGATCCCGAATCCTGTCTTTCTCTTCGCCATCTTTTTGCGACATTATCGAGACACCGCCGGTGAAATACATCCAGGCAATCACCTCTTCGAATGCCTCTTTGCTGAACCACAGGATACCCTGGTAACGATTGACCTCGAGGAAGAACTGGACGTCTCCATCGCCCATGAATGAATCGAGAATTGCACGCGGGTCTCTTTCTTTGCACCAGTCCTGATGGGACGTAAATATCTTGATAAGGAGCTGGGCGCCGTGGATATCTTTATCGTCATATCCTAGGTCCTTCAAAGTTTCGCCTATGATCCTGCCGAAGAGCCATTCGTCGATCCAGCTTCGGCTTATCTCTTCACGAACGCCCTCCCCATCGACAAGGCCGCCGAGGCCATGGACAAAAAGCCATGCCAGATGAGAAGCCGACAGTTCCCGGGATAACAGGGCATAGAGGTCGCTTCTGCCACCGACAATATCCTGCACGAAGGGATGGGACTGGATCAATACGGTGAATTTTCGTTTCACCTCTTCGACAATGTTGGTCTCATTCTGCGAAGAGCCCAGATATGTCCTGATCTCCCGCAGGACGTTGAAGATTTTTGTACTCGCCTCGTTGACGAGAGTGTCGGGAACCAAAAGCGCCTCGCGGTTCATGATATCCCTGTGGTTCGCGAGAATATGCCTGAAGAACGCAGGATGGACGAGTTCCCTGAAACTCTGGTGTATGGGCTGAAGGAATATCTCGCGCACCGTGTCGTCAATGCTCGGTACGCCCCTGCCGTTCAAGTAGCTGCAGATCTGCCCGTAATGGTTGAACTCGGTATCCCGGACCTGGCGGAAATCGAGAAGCACGTGATATTGATACGCATGCAGTTCTGCGAAAAGCCCCTGCTCCGACAGTTCCCGGTTTTCCCTGATGTATTCCAGGTTCGATCCGTGGTCTCTGAATATCGTGTAATATCCTCCACTACTGTTGAGGTCAAGGCCATCCTTCAGGCTTTTCTGAACAAGGCGACGGTTTTCGCCAGGGCCGTCCTTGACGGAGAAGGCTACTGATGTTCGGATCCACCCCCGGGCTGTCGCATACCTGTTGTTAAAAATGAACAACGTCCTTGCATCGCCGTACCGATTGGAATATGCGAAGACGTCTTCGTTTACGTGTCCTTCCGGTGTGAAGAAATCATAGAGGAGGAAATTCTCCACGTCGGCAAAAAGGTGCCTTTTGTGAAGGAGTGGGGATATCTCGCGCTCGTGACGTTCCACCAGGTATTGGTTCGGCGTCTCGTCCCAATATGCACGCCGGTATTCCATGCCGTATTTTTCGGCGTAACCCTCTATCTGACCATGACCGAACATGGGCAGCCCCGGCATGGTCGCCATCATTGTGCAGATTCCAAAGTATTTGTCTCCCGTCCCGAATTGATCGACGGCCGTCCTTTCGTCGGGGTTGTTCATGAAATTTACGAAGCGGCGCAATATCTGGGGATCGAATTCCATCGTATTCTTCATGACGAGCCGGTATTTGGAATTTTCCTCGTCGCGAAGCATGTTCATAAAAGCGCTGTTGTATACACGGTGCATTCCGAGGGTCCGGACAAAATACCCTTCGAGTAGCCAGAAGGCTTCCGCAAGCAGAAGGGTATCCGGGGCCTCGACCGCAACACGGTCAACGACCTCCCGCCAGAATTCGTTCGGCATGGCCTTGGAGAAATCATCGTAGCTCAGGCTATGCTCTACCCGGGTGGGAATAGCTCCGCCGGTGCCCGGTTCCGGGAACCACAGCCTCTGAAAATGTTTTTTGGTGAGGGTCATCGCGGCGTCGAAACGGATGACGGGGAATTTTCCGGCCACGTGAATAATGGTGCGGATCATCGCTTCCCTGACTTCCGGCTTAAGGTAATTGAGCTGGGCGGTATCATTCCACGGCATACTTGTCCCGTCATTGCCATGGTAAATGAATTTTTCGCTGCCGGTCCAGTTATCGTGGCGCTTGAACACCACCGCCGCGTCGGTACGGTCATAATAATGATCCTCTATCTGGATCGAGACGCGGTCGTCATGCGAGAGGTTCGGCCCGCCGTAGGTATACCAGGGATAGGGATTGTGATCTATGCTGACGAACCAGTCCGGATGTTCTATCATCCATCGTGAATATATACCCACATGATTCGGGACCATGTCGCTCGCAAGCCGGATGCCCCTTCGCGTCGCGCGCTCCTTGAGCTCGAGAAAGGCTCCCTCGCCGCCCAGGTCTTCGGCGATTATATAATCATGAAGCGAATAGGCCGATGGGACCGCTTCAGGATTGCCGCACATCTGCTTTATCCACTGGGAGGCAGCACTTCGTTCCCAGACGCCTATGAGCCATATTCCGGTAAAACCGCGTCTGCGCAAGGTATCCAGTTCCTCGTCAGGTATTTCATGAAGCTTTGTTATGGAACGGCCATATGTCTTCGACAATTGGTCGAGCCAGACATAGACATTCTTGGCAATGAGGATGAGCCTGGGCATCCAGTCTTTATCCGCGCTGAACTTCTCGGGCTCGAATTCGAGGCCTGTGTAACGATATATTTCTGCCTTGCCCGGTCCCAGAAACGGCATCTTCTCCTCTTCCTTGAAAAGGTCGAGGCTTTTGAGCATTCTGGATATGAACCGCGTGCCAAGGAGATATCCCCAGCGTTCCATGATGAATTCAAGTTGGCCTGAGAGGGAATAGGGTACGGCAATGGCGGGGCTTCGAAGCATGTCGATAATGTTCTGGCCATCGGGCCCGAAGGACGGCTCGTGATCGAAAAATGCGCGTAACTCGGCGATGGCCTTGAGGTACGCGGTGTCCTTTTTTAACGATGAATCGTCAAACAGCTCGAGGAACGGGTGGAATGCCGGGTTCATGTTGGCAAGCCATAAAAGGAGCATCTCCTCGAGCGAAATCTGTCGGTTCTGGGCCCCTTCGGTCTCGCCGCCCAGGTATTGCTCCACGGTCAGCGTTCTCTGGTATGCGGCGACCGGAGGGAATTCATCGGTGAATTGCCGGAGGACCCTTTCTGTTTCTTCGCGCCCGAGTTTCGATTCCAGGTGCGCCAGGGCGCGCTCCATTACGTTCTTCTCCGCCGCATCGGCATAAACACTGACGACATAGTGCAGGATCTCATCGATGAGCCCCATGGCGACGAGCGCTCCTGCCCGGACGGCGCTTTCGGGATAAAGGACCAGGTCTTTTTTCCGGTTCATTTTCTGGGCGAAGCTGCGCGCCGCGAGGAAATTGGCGAACACGACATTGCCGCTCAGGGTGAACAGCGTGTCACTGAATTGATACGCATCCCTTGCCCGCCGCGATACATGGAATTCTCTGATTGTTTTCATCATGCGTTCATTTTCGCTCATCGGTAGAACGAAATGCTAACACAGCATTACCGGTGAGTCAACAAACCCCCTTTGTGCACAGCCGCGAATACCCAGTGTTCTCCCTATCTTCTGCGCAGAAGTTTCAGGTAATAACTTTTAAAGGCAAGGCCGTATATGATGGCTGTAAGCACGGCGCTTACCGTGAGTGTCATAAGGATGCCTTCCGGAAGCAGGCGGCGTGCAAGCACGATGAGGATAACGAGCAATATCCCCGCCAAAAGCGATTTAATGATGTCTCTCGTGGCGGACCGGGCTGTACGGTAGCCTGTTTTACGTTTCAGGACCACATAAAGAAATGCGAAATTATAAAGCGACACGATCGATGTCGCCAGCGCGATACCGAGATTTTTGAACGGGACCATCAGTATCGACGCGATCATGGCATTGATGGCAATAGATGAAAGGCCGATCAACGCAGGAGTTTTCATATCGTGCATAGCATTGAATATCCGTACAAAAGAAATGGAAAGCGCGTAGAAAACAAGCCCCACACTGTATCCGAACAATGCCCTGTTCGTCATTGCAGTATCGGCCGGCGTGAACGCGCCGCGCTGGTAGAGGACCTTCACGCAAATGTCGCCCACCGTGCACAGGAGGATGGTGGCCGGTATCAGGGTAATGCAGACGATCACCATCGAACTGTCTATATGGGCCTTGAAATCCTTGATGTCATTGTCATGATAGAGCCGTGACAATTTGGAAAACATGACCGTATAGACCGGAACAGCGAAAAGACTGAACGGCAGGATAAAGATCCTGAACGCGTACGAAAGGGACGCTACCTCGCCGTGGGGCAGGTACGATGCGATGATACGGCCCACAAAACTGTTGATAGGAACGATGGAGGTTGCGATCAGGGCCCCGGCAAATAAGCTCTTCGCAGTGGCAACGGCAGGATGCTTGAGGTCGAGCGTAACGCGATAGCGGACCCCCAGTCTTTTCAGGTACGGGTACTGCATGACGATCTGCAGGAGCGAACCGGCCGTCACACCGATAGCGAGGCTGTAGATCCCGAGTCTTTTTCCCAGGATGAGTGCCGACGCAATAAACAGGATATTCCACAGGATCCCGGATAATTCAGGCGCGGCAAAATGTTCCCTGGCATTGAGAAACGCCTTCTGGACCGAAAGGATCGTATGAAAGGCTATAACGGGTATCATGATGATGAAAAGGTTATTTGTGATGGCCTTGGCTTCGGCAGTGAAGCCCGGCGCGATAAACCTGACCACCGTACCGCTGAATAAAAAGAAAACCAGCGATACGAAGAAGGTCAGGATTATGGAGATATTTATGAATATAGAATAAATATGGGAATACTCTTCGTGATCTTTCAGATATTTTGTGCACACCGGGATCAGGAATGCGCTCGTTGCGCCGGAGAAGAACAGGGTTTGGATCAGCTCCGGAAAATTAAAAGCGACGATGAAGGCGTCGACGAGAAGCGTCGCCCCGAAAAGATATGCCTGGATAGCCTCCCTCACATATCCGAGCGGCCTCGATATAAGCGTGATAATGGTTATGATGGAGCCTTTTCGAATGATGTCGAGGGCCGGATTTCTCCGCGGGGACTCAAATGCTTTCTGTTCCAATATTCCGTCTCTTGACGATCTTGCGAAGTTTGTTGAGGGCTTTTTGTTCGATCTGGCGGATACGCTCCCGTGTTACGCCGAAGGTCTTTCCGATCAGTTCGAGCGTCTGCGGTTCGTCCCCATCGAGGCCGAAACGCAGGAGAATAACCTTTCTTTCGTCGGTATTGAGCGTGTCGAGCCAAGACGCGACCTCTTCCATCCGCCGCGTATGTTCCAGAATGGCAAGAGGTTCTAGGTTGTCAGGATTGGGGATCACCTCTTCAAGCGTGAGCTTGCTGTTTTCGTCAATATAACTCTCGAGAGAATAGGTCTTGATGGCCATCGTGAAGAGGTTCCTGACAAAGTCGGTGCGGAAACCAGACTCCTGCGATATCTCTTCGAGCGAAGGCTCCCTGCCGTACTTCTCAACATACATACTGATTATCTTCGATACCCTGTTAACCCTGGACGAAACATGGACAGGCAGCCTTATCGTACGTGAATGATTTGCAATTGCCCGTTCTATAGATTGCTTTATCCACCACGTGGCGTATGTCGAGAAACGGCATTCCTTGGCAAGGTTGAACTTTTCGACGGCCTTGATAAGACCAATGTTCCCTTCCTCAATAAGATCGAGAAGGCTCAATCCCTGGTTGACGTATCTTCGTGCGATCTTGACGACAAGGCGCAAATTTGCCTCGATCATCTTCCTTCGCGCTTCAGGGTTGCCTTCCGCCACTTTGCGCGCGTAGGCCTTTTCCTCTTCTACAGTTATGACAGGCAGTTTGCGCAGGTCGCGCATGTAAAGCCTTTCGACCTGGATATCGTCATAACGGATGTATTCGAGTATATCCCTTTCCCCGTTCATTCCCTCCATCCCTGTTCGCCTATCAATTTGACGAACCGGCAGCCTCCATAATTTTCTTCCGCATATTTATTCTTTTCCTCTCGCGTGAAAACGATGAGGTCCTGTGAGAATTCGTCACCAATGGGAATAACGAGCCTGCCCCTGATCGCAAGCTGTTCGAGAAGAGCGGTCGGGGGCCGGGGCGCGGCGGCAGTCACAATGATCCCATCGTAGGGGCTGTGTTCCTTCCACCCCAGCGTTCCGTCTCCGATATGGATCATTACATTGGAATATTTGAGCTGATCGAATATCTTCCGTGCGCGCTTCGCAATAGAAGGGATCCGTTCGACAGAAAAAACCTGGTCTGCAAGCTCTGCCAGAACGGCGCACTGATAACCGGATCCCGTACCGATCTCGAGGACCTTTTCCTTACCAGTTAACTCAAGCAACTCCGACATCAGGGCAACGATGTACGGCTGCGAAATGGTCTGTTTCTCTCCTATAGGAAGAGGGTGATCTTCATATGCCTCGGGCCAGAGGGCTTCGTCAACGAACAGATGGCGCGGGACCTTCAACATCGCATTGATGACGCGCCTGTCCTTTATTCCCCGCCGAATGATCTGGATCTCGACCATTAACTGGCGCTTGCTCTGGTATTGGTTCATCATGACGATAACTCTTTCGCCCTCAGCGAGGCCTTCTCGATCGCCTTGATAATATTTCCCTTGAATGCTTTAGCTTCGAGCGTTGCCAATCCGCTTATTGTGGTGCCGCCTGGCGATGTTATCATTTCACGCATTAATGCGGGGTGCATCTGTTCCTGCTCGAGCATCTCAATAACCCCTCTGACAACCTGTATAGAGATTGCCTTTGCCTTGTCCCGGGTCAGCCCGATATGTACCCCGGCATCTATCATGCCCTCAAGGAAGAGCAGGAAGAAGGCCGGGCTGCTTGCGCCGAGAGAGGTTATTGCGTCCATGTGGCCCTCGTCTACATCGACTATGAGGCCTGCACTTGAGAAAAGCGACCTTACAGCAGAAAATTCATCGGCGGAAACATCAGCGCTTGCCGTAATCCCGATAACACCCTGATTTACCTTGATGGCAACGTTCGGCATCATCCTGACCACCCGTATCGATCTCCCCGCAAGGGAAATGATCTTCGATATCGTTATACCCGCCATGATAGATATCAGTATGTTGGAGTCCGTAAAGGAAGAGCCGATCTCCGGCAGGACCTTTCCTGCATCCTGCGGTTTTACCGCGAGGACAACCTTGTCCGATCTTTTTGTCAGTTCGGCCACGTCATGGAGTTCGTCGATGCCGTACGTGTTCGCGATATACAGGGCCCTTTCCTTTTTGGCCTCGATAAAACACAGATCATTTTTTTCGACGCCTCTCTTCAGCAGGGCCTTGAGAATAGACTCCCCCATATTGCCTGCGCCTACGATACCGACCCGATCCATGGAATTCCCTCCTTGTACCTTATAACAGAAAAATCACCGCGATTCCATAGTTAAAGCGCCGTCATTCCGGCAAGCCGGAATGACGGCAGGTGGTATCCTCCAATGCCTTGAAAATACTCGGAGATCGAAAATAGTTAACAGTTTCCTCTAGAATGTCCCTGTTATCACCTCGTAATTCTGTCCAGTCCATGCATGTACGGTTTTAGCGCATCGGGGATGTTTATTGTTCCGTCTGTATTCTGATAGTTTTCCATAACGGCCATAACCGTTCTGCCGATCGCAAGGCCGGAGCCGTTCAGGGTGTGGACAAGTTCGGTCTTTCCGCCCTGTCTGCGGAACCGGATCTTTGCTCTCCGGGCCTGGAAATCGGTGAAACAGCTGCATGACGAAATTTCGCGGTAGATCTCCTGTCCCGGAAGCCATACCTCGATGTCGTACGTCTTTGCGGAAGAAAACCCTAGGTCACCTGTGCACAGTGCGCTTACGCGGTAGTGGATATCGAGCCTCTTCAATACATCTTCAGCATCGAGGAGAAGCCCCTCCAGTTCATCGAACGAATTATCGGGATGAGCGAACTTTACAAGTTCGACCTTGTTGAATTGATGGAGCCGCGTCAGACCGCGCGTATCCTTCCCGTGCGCTCCCGCTTCCTTGCGGAAGCATGGCGTATATGAAACGTACTTTACGGGAAGTTGCTCCTCTTTCAATATCTCGTCGGCATGAATATTGGTCACGGGAACCTCGGCTGTCGGGATGAGAAAGTAATCCACACCATCGAGATGGAATAATTCCTCTTCGAATTTTGGAAGCTGTCCCGTTCCGGTCATCGATGTCCGGTTTACCATAAAGGGCGGCAGGACTTCGGTGTATCCGTGTTCCCGGATGTGAAGATCGAGCATAAAATTGATCAGCGCCCGTTCGAGTAGTGCCCCGTGGGATTTATAAAGCGCAAACCGTGATCCGGTGATCTTTACAGCCCGTTTCGGATCAAGAATATCGAGATCTTCACCCAGGTCCCAATGAGCTTTGGGCTCAAAATCGAAGGCAGGTTTTTCGCCCCAGGTTTTCACGACCTTATTGTCTTCATCAGATGCACCGACCGGGACCGAACCGTCCGGTATGTTTGGTATGATGAGAGCGAGCGCCTCCCATTCATCTTCAGCCGCCCTTAACTCGCGTCCGTACATATCGATCTTTTGGCCGAGTGAACGCTGGTATTCTATTTTGTCCGAGGCGTCCTCGCCCGACCTTTTCAATTTTGCGATCTCATTGGACAGAACATTCTTCTCGTTTTTCAGTTTCTCTGTTTCCTGGATGAGACTGCGTCTTTTTTCATCTATTTCTTTTAATTTTCCTGTATCGAACGTAGTCTGCCTCTGTGCAAGCGCCCTGTCCAGGATGTCTATGTGTTCACGGATTATTTTTGGATCGATCATTTAATCCTCCAGGATATGAGAATTGAATTCTATTGGTTTATAGGTATAGACGGTGCCGTTGATCGTAAAAAATGCCTGTCCACCAGCGAGAAGCTGGACGTTCCTTGCCCTGCTAAAATTTGCAAGGAACGAATTCGTGATCGCATGTACCGTCTGGATCTCTGTCACGGGGTCAGGCCTCATCGCGGTCAGTTCGTGTGAAAAATTAAGAAGCAATGTGCCATCCTGGTTGGCGGCGAACTCTGTAAGAGAGACATTTTCCGGAAGTATTTTATTCTCTTTCAAAGCGGCGATAATGATATCGGCTTTTTCCCTGTCAGTCGAATTTGCCTTGACGGGAATGGTTCTGACAGCCAGTTTTGCAGGGGCGGCCGGATAATAGAGTTTCAGTTCGATGGTGTCCGAAACGATGACAGGCTTTGGCTGTCCGGCTATTCTGAGATACCGGTAACCATAATAGCAACCGCCGGCGATCAGGAGGCCGACAAGGATAATGATATACGGCATCAAATTCGCGGCACCGGGGCGCCGCCGCCCGGACAGCAGATCATTATTGCGCTGTTTATTATGCAGCATCATGACAGATCTTTTTTGACCTCCGACATAAAGGCATCGGATGACATGACGCGCAGGAGGGGATATATGGCGGAGTTCCTGTACGCGGCAAGGAAATTGTCATGGATCTCCTTTTTGAAAGAAGCGCTTGCATCCTCGAGGATTATCGTAGAAAAGTCATGGCATATTGCGTCGAAGACCGTGGCAAGCACGCAGAAATGAGTATTCAGGCCTCCGATCGCGACCGTGTCGATGCCGAATGTGCGCAAAGTCTGATCGAGGTCCGTTTTAAAAAAAGCACTGAAGCGCCGTTTATCGAGTATTATGTCCGACTCCTTGACCTCGAGTTCCTTTAACGGTCTTGTCCCGCTCGTTCCGCGGATTGCATGAGGTTTCATGCGGCCGCCGAATATGAAATCCTGTTCCAGGAAGCTGTCGCAGGCGAAGATCACGGGGATTCTGCGGCTTCGCGCACGCTTAAGAAGGTCCCTGATGACCGGTACGATCTTTTCTTCTTCTTTATCGTTTCCCAAGGGTTTTCGGAAATTTCCGTCGAGCACATCAACGATGACAATTGCAGGCTTCATGAGCATTTCCTCTTATTTTTTCAGAAACAGCCGAGCAAAATTATCGCGGAGGACCCCGGCCGTTCTTTCTGTTGATATCTTGAGTTCTGCGGCAATTGCCGCGATGGTTATCTTGACGTACCAGGGCACGTTGCGCTTGCCGCGGTGGGGAACGGGCGTGAGGAACGGCGCATCTGTTTCCGCCAGCAAGCGCTCGTGAGGTATATAGCGGACCGCCTCCCTTAAGGCCCCCGCCGTTTTATACGTGACCGTTCCGGGGATCGAAATATAAAACCCCATGTCCAGGAATTCTTTTGCGGCCGCGCGATCGTAAGAAAAACAATGGATGACGCCGTGTCCCGACGGGTACTCGCTTTTCAAGATCTCGACGGTCTCATTTTTAGCATCGCGAGAGTGAACGATAACGGGCAGGCTTAAAGTTCCGGCAAGCCAAAGCTGCCTTGCGAATATCTTTTTCTGGATGTCCCGCGGCGAATAGTTCTTGAAAAAATCGAGCCCCACCTCGCCGTAGCCGACGATCTTCTTATGCGCCGTAATTTTTTTGATAGCCTTCTCCGTCCCGTCGTTAAAATCCGCCGCATTGTGCGGATGTATGCCGACCGCACCGTAGATGAACGTGTATTTGTCCACGAGTTCGACCACCGCGGGAAAATAAGATTCCTCCGTGCCGACCGTAAGGACATACTGCATCCCTTCGTCAATACATTTCTGAATAACAGCGTCCCTATCGGCTTTATACGATTCCATTTCGAGATGGCAATGAGAATCTACGAACATCATTTTTTATACCACATTAAGAGACGAGAATGAAAGATGCGAACGGCGCGAGCGGCTAAACGCAAATGGAATTGAGGCCGGCTAACGGCTAAAGGAATTAACTATCTTTTACCGTTCACCTTTAGCCGCTTGCCGTTACATATGACAGAGGTCCCTTGCCCTGCATTCCATACATTTTCGGGTGTCGAATGCGGCGAAAGGCTCGTCGGGGTCGAGCATATGGGCTATGACCGTCCTGATACCCTCCGTGTACGCAGCGATCAGGGATCCATTCTTGTTTTGCCTGGCTTTGAAAAATAGTTCCTCCGAATTTTTTCCGAGCATGATGAGGCGTGCGTCTATATTTTCCAGTGGAATGTTCCTGGCGGCGGAAAATATGTTCATATACACTGGAAGCTGAAAGGAAACGACATGTTCGTGTATCGACCGGATATCGAGGAAATTGGTTTTGCCGGCTATTCCCGAAGGATACTGTTTCCGGTCCCCACCTGTCTTGTAATCGATAACGACGTACCTTTCGCCTGCGGGGTCGAAGTCTATACGGTCGACCTTGCCGGACAGTGTCACCATCGTGCCGCCTGCCGGGAATTGCATGGCAAGCCTTTCTTCGAGATATTTTATGATGAAAGGTTCGTCACGATCTTTTAAGTGGGCCTTCACGAATGAGCGAAGCTTGAACCGCGCCATATTCCGGAAGAGATAATATTCTCCCGAGTTGGGTCCAGCCGTAAAATGGCTCTGCAGGGCCCGGTCGAGGCTTTCCAGGACATCGTCCTCGATCTGTCGCGTGACTGGCATACCTGCGAAAGGCAGGAAGGTATCGAAGAGGACCCGGTGGATGATATCACCGCGGCTGGCTGCGTCTATGTCGGTCGAAAAACCTTGGCGTTCCTCGAGACCTATGAGGCGTGTAAAATAAAAGAGGAGCGGGCACGTGACATACGCGTCGAGCGTGCTCGGTGAGAAACCTCTCACGGAGAGCGCCGAAATGACGGACGGTGTCTTTTCGATGACCGGCGGAGGAATGTCGCGCCTCAAGTTGACCGGCACAATGGTCTTCTGCACGGGCATGACGTTTAAAGCCTTACGCTGCCTCTCTGTATTCCAGACGATCTCTTCGATGTACCGGCTCCTCGGCTGGTCGTCACTTCCCTGGAATATGAGGTGGACCTCGCGGGCGCTTCCGATGAGCCTGTAAAA
>DHQV01000030.1:66104-73567 GCA_002408185.1 Deltaproteobacteria bacterium UBA5329 | reverse complement strand
TGTACCGGTATATGGCTTCGCTGAACTCGGGGGGTGGGATGCCGAGGGCTTCAAACACGCCGATGGGGACTACCGGGTTTACCTGGCGCGGCCCGGGTAGAACACCCTCGTTCACGTCGAGCATTATGAGCCGCTCGAACGAGATATTGCGCGCCTCCAGCATACCGAGTATCTCGAGTTCTTCGATCGGGTGCGTGTCGAAGGGAAGGTCAGCCGCTCCGAGGCGGTTCAGCACGATATCGTGGAGGGTCCGGATATTTCTGTCCGGGCTGCCGGACAGTCGTTCCTTGGCGAAAAGGGTACGTTTCAGCACCGCGAGGGTCTTGAACAGGCTGTCGAACAGTGGGCCCGACAATGCGTAAGACCTGACCTCCGTGGCGTTGAGCAGCGTTTCGAGGATATCTTCCAGACTGGTCGCGACATCATGTATCGTCGCTGCTGTCTGAAGGCCCCGGAAAAAGAGCTCATGGATGTTTTTGAGAGCGGCTATGGAGCCGGGGTCAAAGGTCTCGCCAGGGCATGCCGAGAAAAGAGTCTCTATTTCGTCGGGAAGGACGGCTGACCTTCCCGCCAGGGAGGTGTTCCTGGTATCGCCAGACACGGCCCGTTCGACATACGACAGCAATTTCCGTAAATTGGTCTCAGGGTACATATTCTTGACGAATGGATGCAGTACGACGTTCAGGTACAGGTCCGCGGGGTAATGGCCTTCCGGGCGCGCCTCGCTTACGGCTTCGAGAATGTTCCGGACGAGACCGAAGAGTGCTGTTCTGTCCGTGCGGTGCCCGAGAGATATATTACAGGGTGTGTCGGTCCTGTCGGCGACCAGATTGAGGACGGGGAACAGGGAATCCGGGGCCGGCAGGACGATGGCTGTCCGGACCTTGGTTCCTTCGCTGACTATCCGGTATGCCTCGAGGGCCTCGGAATGGGTATCATGGCCTGAATGCAGGTGAATGACAGGAGGGGTATTGTCCACATCTTCGTTATACTCGGGGGAGGCTTTGAGATACGATGCCAGATCATTTAAAAGTGACCATTCATCGAGGCTGCCGCTCACGATGATATCGGCCCGGTCCCTGTCCCAGAGTGACCTGACAATGTTCTTTTCCGTACCTGTCAGCCCGAAGATACCGGCGAAAAGGACCCGTCCCTCATCCCGAACGCCCGTGCCTTTCACCTCTTCGGCGGCTGCAAGGTGTTTTGTCCCGCGCGTGAACCAGGAATGTTCGACCAGGGCCCTATGAAACTCCTGCCGCAAAACGGATATGTTCGCGAGCAGTTCGTTGACGCTCACAGGGATGTCGTAGCCGATGGCTGCATTGCGCTCGACATTGATGAGTGCATCGTTATCGATATCCTCTGTATCGAGGCGCTCGATGAACTGCAGAAGATGAGCCCCCCAGCTTATGAACTCCCCGAAATCCTTTGTCCGGAACGGGTGACCGCGGAACGCCGGAAGGGTATTGATCAGGGTGAATATGAGCCAGGTGGCATCGATACCGTCAGCGTCCTCGAATGAAGGGTGTCGTCTCCGCGCGAGATGATCGATGAATTCTTCGAATGAAAGGCACCGCGGCGGAAATAAGGCGCCTCCCACCTGTTTTGCCAGGCGCTCCTTGAGATAAAGGAAGGGGCGTCTGCCGGGGAAAACGACCGTTAAATTATCGTCTCCGGCCGCTGTGCCGGTGATCATCGCGGAAACCTCACCGATAATGTCGCATCCGAAAGGGATAACACGGAAACGGCTCATACCTCGAGCACCTCGCCGCTCTCAAGATAGAGGATGTATTTTCGGACCTGCCTGCCGGGATAAATATCGGAAATGAGGCTCCCGTAACGGTTCACCTGGTCCGTGTGCTGAGGGGAATGACTGCCTCCTGTTTTATAGTCGATGATCTCGACCGTGTCAGGGCGTACGATGAGCCGGTCCAGTTTGAAGGTGTTTCCCGTCCCGTCGACGATCTCTTTTTCGTTGTAGGACGTTATACCGGGCGTGGGTTCAAAAAAGCGGCTGAATGCGGGATTGTCAAAAAACGTCCTTACGGCTGCGGTGATATCACCGGTTATTTCCGTTGCATGCTCGAGCGATGCAGCGGTCCGGCAGATCGACTCTATAAGGGCGTCATCGATGGGCAGGGTGTGAACGAGCGACAGGGCGCGATGAACGGCGTCGCCCCTCCTCCGCACGGCAACGGAACGGACCCCGTACCCCGCTGCCACAGATGGCGTGGTCCTGACCCGCAGGGCCCATTTTGACCTGCCGGTAAGATCGTTGAATGACAGGGGTGCGCCCGGATGTTCCTGGAGGGCCGTCTCGCGCACGACCGATCTTCCGGCCCCGAGGATGATGCGATTGCCGCATACGCCGGTCTCGAATTCCGGGATGCGGAAAAGATATTCCCTGAGGTAATTTTTTTTCTGCTTTCTTTCGGTGAGCAGAACATAGAGCTCTTCCTCGGCTCTCGTCATGGCGACATAGAGGTTGTTCAGCTCGTCGGCTAGGTATTCCCGTTCCTTCGAACGGTAAAGCCCGGCCAGTTCCGGCGATGCCTCGACGTATTCTTTCTTGAGGTAGAGCATCTTGAGACCGTCGTCACCGGCCTCGAAAAAACGCTGCCTGTCAGCACCGCGGAGCGACCCGAACGGCGAGAGGGCAATGAAGGGGAGTATGACAACAGGGAACTGAAGCCCCTTGGCCTTGTGTATCGTGAGGACCTTTATCGCGTTGATGGATTCGGGGGCATTTAGGAGCCATGTGCTGTCGTCCTCCCTTCTCGAAGGCCCGCCGGCGATGCGGTCCGTCAAGCCCTTTATCGTGGCTATCCCCTCTTGCTCGAGGTCCTTGATGACCTCCAGGAAATGAAGGACATAGGGCACGTCATCGGGAAACCGGGCCATTATCTCCCAGTGCCTGATAAGGTCGACCGTCAGGTCATAGAGGGGAAGGTAGCCTGACCGTCCGACGAACTGCCTGAAGCTCATGTCGTACAGTTCTGCATGGTCATCCCTGAATTCGAGGTAAAGGGAACGAGGCGCGCCGGACAGGCGTTTTGCCGTGACCCAGTTCACGCTCGCCCCGTCCCCCGTCTTTTGGCTGAATATCCTGCCTGTTATAAATGACGCGAATGACAGGTCGTCATCGGGCCTGTCGATGAATTTGAGAAGACTGATAATTTCGCGGACAAGTGGGTTGTTCTTTATGCTGACCGTATATTCCGATTCAACATTGAGGTCCATGGAGAGAAGGATGCTCACGATGCTCCTCGCCTCCTCGCGGGTCCTGACGAGAAAGGCGATGTCACGCTCGGTGAAGGCCCGGCGGCCGAGGATCTCCCCTGTAATGGCGCGGACCTTTTCCTCGATGGCTACACCTGCCTCTTCTTTCGTCAGGGCCCCGGTCCCATCCTCGTCATCGCCTGCGCCTTCCAGGCATTCGATCGATACATATCCTGCGCCGCATTTTTCCTCGAGAAATTTTTGAGCGGAGTTGACGTAAGAGGCTGTCACCTTGCGAATTTCCCCTTCATTGTGCCCTTCAAGGATCTTTCCGGCAAGCCTGGCGAGGTTCGTTTCGCTAAAAACGGCGTTATTGAAGGAGACTATGTGCTCGGCACTGCGATAGTTCGTATCGAGTTCGAGTTCCCTGATCCCGTACGTGCCGCGGTACCGCTTCGCCACATCGTCGACCAGATCGGCCCTACCCCCACGCCATCGATAGATCGCCTGTTTCCTGTCCCCGACGAGAAAAAGCGAGCCTCCCCTGCTTAAAGCCTCGTCTGCAAGGACCTCGATGTTCTTCCATTGCAGGAGGCTGGTGTCCTGGAACTCGTCTATCAGGAAGTGCAGGTACCGTTCCGCCAGCGTGTAGCAGATCTCCGGGACGAGGTCGCTGCGGTCCATTATGGTTAGGAGAAGCCTGTTCAGTTCCTCGATCGGGATAACGCGTCTCTTCGGCAGTATGTCTGTTGTAAATATATCTTTGAAGAGCGCGAAAACATCGAGGTAGGGAAGGCATTTCGACAGGGATAGTATCCCGGCGTACGAACTCCGGAGGTTCGTCAGAGTGTTCCAGAGCTGCCTCATGCCGTCGTCCGGCGCGCAGCTTTTCTTCGTGACACAGTCGTCCAGACAGCGATTGAAATACGTGCTTGAAGCGAGAGGCTCCCTAAGGCTCTTCTCCAGGGCCTTTACGACGTGTGAAACAGGCTGCACGGCAGTTTGCGCTGAAAATGAATCGAGAAGGCGGCGGGCCGTTTCGGCAATTTCCGCGCGCACCCGGCGATGCGTACCGTATGCGCTCTCGGGCGGGACGAAAAATTCCCTGTTCTCCCGCGTTTCTTCATTCCACAGGGATGTGACCATCGAAGCTAAGGGCCCTTTGGGTATCCAGTCCGTCTGGTCGCCTTCCAGGTCGATGTAGCTTTCGAGGAACCTGTCGAAGACAGCCAGGGCCCTGGCGTCTTCACCTGTCTTATGGAGACATTCCTGCAGGGCGGAATCGATGAGCTCCTGTGTCTCTATGGTGACGTCGAAATCGGGCGGGAGGTTTAGCTGCATGGCCGAGGCCTTGAGAGCGAGGTTCACAAAACTGTCAATGGTCCCGACATTGAAGTGGCCGAATTCGTTGAGAAGTTCCGAAAAGCGTCTGTCCATCGCCTCAATGAGGTAATTGCGGACCTTCCGTGCCTGTTCGGCCGCAGGGACAGTATCGTCAGCATCGTCAATATCGACAGGTACCGTCGTTATGCCTCGCATGATCGCGTCAAGGGGCTTGACCGAAGAATTTTCAAAGGGCATGTCCAGGATGATGCGCTTCATCCAGTCAATTATGCGCGACCGCATCTCCTGTGAGGCCTTGTTGGTGAATGTTATGGCGACGATATTTGCCATGCGCGTCTGAAGAGGGGAATCGTAAAGGGCGCTGGTCAGAAGGACCTTGAGATAGTGTTCGGCAAGCCGGTATGTCTTGCCCGAACCCGCCGATGACCGGACAGTGATTATCCGGGGTTCCGTATCAGCTGTCAGGTTATCGGTCATTGAATCGGGGACCTAATTGTAATCCTGTTCCTGCGTGATCGCCGCAAGGTGCCAGTTGCGTTCGCCGACCTTGCGTGTATATGTCCAGTATTCGAGGAACTTGACCGGATCGGTCGAACTTCCAGAAAGTACGTTGCCCGATTCGTCCGTAATAAAATCGAGTAGGCTCGCCGTATAACGCACAGTGATATAATCCTGTCCCTGGTCCTGAACGGCATCGACGATCTCGACCTGCCGCACTGCAATGTTCTCAAGACGGTTTATCTTTTTGTCGGCCATATACCGGTCAATGTCCGCCTGAAAGGTATCGCGCATCTGGGGCGTCAAAAGATCGCTCATGGCGGTCAGATCGCGCCGCGTCCATCCGCCCTGGATCTTGAAGAAGAGGTCTTCGGCCTTTTCACAGAAGGCATTTTCATTGAATGAAGGGTCCATTTGCGCAATATGGCTTAAGGCCTCGCCGACGAGGGCGCCGGCGGACCGAGGTTGAGAATTGTACGCGGTGTTGCCGTAATCATAAGCAGGTTGCTCGTTGTAAGCATAGGAACTGTATCCTGCTTGAGATGACGAGTTCATCTGCATCTGCCTTTTTGCCTTGTATCGCTTATAAGCCCAGTACAGAACCCCGGCGATGACAAGGAGAAGGATGAAATCGCCGAAGCCGAACCCGCCGCCGTATCCGGCCATTCCACCATACCCGGAGCGGCCGAAAAGGAGGCTCCCGAGCATGCTGCCTGCAAGGCCGCCGCCAAGGCCGTAAAGGAAGCCCCTTCCCGGACTGTACGTGTTCTTTTGCGGCGTTGCCGGCCCCTGTGTCGGGTTTGTGCTCTGATAGGGAGTCGAACGGTTATAGTTGTACGTACCGCCCGAACTCCTGCTCCCGGAACTGAAGCCCCTGCTCCCGGACGACCTGCCGCCGCCAGCCCTTGCATCCGCCGCTGTTTCAAGGATTACGCACGAAAGGAAGAACACTGCGATGCCGAGCACCAGGATCCGGAATATCCTTTTCCATTTTTTGTTCATTTTTCACCCGCCCCTTATGTCGGTAAGAAATAATGACAGCAGGATATCATATTATCTTTTATCGAGTCAAAAAAGGCGTCAGCGGGAGAAAAATCCCATTTTAGCGTCACTTGCCCGGGTCGATCGGGACAACCTCTTCGGCCAGCTTCTTTTTTTTGGAATCGGTCATTTTTACGACCAGGAACACCAGGAGCAGGATGAATGCGATGCCTGAAGCCATGACGGGTATTGTGAGATATTTCGGGGGGAGGTATTCCTTAAGCCCGATAACGCCGAAAAGTATAAAAACAACTGCGGCAAACCACTTTACGGCACGCTCCGGTATCTTTTTTCCGAGGACGATCCCGACAATAATGCCGATAGCATCGGCAATTATCATTGCCGTCGTGGTGCCGAGCCATACCACGACGATATTGTTATATTTGGTAGCCAGTGCGACAGTGGCAAGCTGGGTCTTGTCACCCATTTCGGCAAAGAAAAAGGCAACAGCGACGGTCCAGAATGGACTGAAGTTGAAGCGTTTGTCTTCCCCTTCCAGGGTATCGCCTCGGATCGTCCAGAGCCCAAAGAGTATAAAGGACGCGGAAGCCCCTATCTGGATATACTGCAGAGGAATGATCCGCGTCATATAACTACCCGCGACGACGGCCATGAAATGATTGACGAGGGTTGCCGCAAATACCCCGGCGAGGACCGTCTGCCAGCGGTACCGTGATGCAAACGCCATGGCGAGAAGCTGGGTCTTGTCGCCCATTTCAGCGAGAACGACGAAAATGACGGACGCGAGATAGACGCTCATGGGTCCTCCTGAAAAAAAGACCTTCAGCGTATTATCCTCGCTGAAGGTCTCGCTCATTGGCTTTTACCAACGACAGGACCAGGGTCTCCCCAGTGTGTTGATCCTGCCTTCGGAGCTACTCCCCTTCAAACAACACCACACTATAAAAGGATTTTCCAAAAAAAGCAAACATCTTCATGAACGCCTTGTAAACGGTGACCCGTCTGTGTATAATCAATTGACTTTTGGTCTTTAAATAATACAGCTTCTCTATTCGAGCGGGGTGAAGATGAAGATCAGGTTCCTGGGTGCGGCGAGAAAAGTTACCGGGTCGTGTTTTCATCTGGCGACAGATGACACAGAGTTGATCGTTGA
Source organism: Deltaproteobacteria bacterium UBA5329 (assembly GCA_002408185.1). Lineage (GTDB taxonomy): Bacteria > Desulfobacterota > Syntrophorhabdia > Syntrophorhabdales > Syntrophorhabdaceae > Delta-02. The sequence continues at coordinate 66,351 of DHQV01000030.1, read as the reverse complement.
TTGCGGCATGAACCAGGGAAGGAATTCCGATGTCCTGAACAAGCAGCCTTTCCGGTTTGAACCCGGCAAACTCAGCACCCTGCTTCTGACCCACGCGCATCTCGATCATTCGGGGTTGATACCCAGGTTGATCGCCGAAGGTTTCACAGGCAGGGTGATATCCACATCCGCAACGGCGGAACTGGCCGAGATACTCCTCCTCGATTCAGCACACATACAGGAGAAAGATGCCGAATGGCATAGAAAA
>DHQV01000030.1:63383-66005 GCA_002408185.1 Deltaproteobacteria bacterium UBA5329 | reverse complement strand
AAGGGACGAGACCTTCGAGCCCCTGTATAACACGGAGGATGTAAAGGCATGCCTGCCATACTTCGAGCACAACGGTTACGATACCATTCATGAATTGCCCGGCGGCGTTAAATTCCGGCTCATCGACGCAGGTCATATACTAGGCTCGGCCTCACTGGAATTATGGTTCCGTGACAACGGGAAAGATAAAAAGATCGTTTTTTCGGGGGACATAGGGAAGACCGGCAACCCTATCATCCGGGACCCTCAGCATGTCACCGAGGCGGATTACGTTGTTATCGAATCCACGTACGGCAATCGATTCCACAAGAGCCTTGAAGCGACCATCGATGAACTCGTGCAGGTGATCAAGGACACGTTCAAGCGCGGGGGAAATGTCCTCCTGCCGTCTTTTGCCGTCGGGAGGACACAGGATGTCCTGTATATCCTGAACAGGCTGGTGAAGGAAGGACGGCTTAAGGATCTGGATGTCTACGTCGACAGCCCCCTTGCAGATAAAGCTACGAAGATATATATGTCACATCCCGAATTCTTTGATGCTGAAGCCGTGAACACACTCAAGTTCAGGAGCGCGGCAGGACTGAGGATGCATTTCACGACCGCGATCGAGGAATCGCAGAAGATAAACAAGATAAAATCGGGTGCCATCATCATTGCGGGAAGCGGGATGTGTGAAGGCGGCAGGATACGGCACCATTTCAAGCACAATATCTGGCGCCCGGATTGCAGCATAATCTTCACAGGATTCCAGGTGCCGGGGACCCTTGGCCGACTTATTGTCGACGGTGCAAAAAGAGCGTATATTCTCGGCGAGGAGATGGCAATAAGGGCAAAGGTCCATACGATCGGAGGGTTTTCGGCCCATGCAGATCAGGGTGAACTGATAGAATGGCTGAGTACGTTCACGAATGACCCCAGGGTTTATATAGTGCATGGTGAAGAAAAGGTCTCCCTCCAGTTCGAGCAGATCGTCCGGGAAAAACTTGGATTGATGACATACGTGCCTTATCTGGGCGAAGAATTAGAAATTTAGAGATACCGGGCATCCATCCGGAAAGGATACGAGAGGGACCGTGGAGGAGCAGGCTTCTCTCTTTAACGATACAGAATTTTTAAATTACAGGATCGTCCGCAGTAAAAATCGAAAACGAACGATGACGCTTAAGCTCGAGCGTAACGGGGCGGTCGTTATCCTTGTCCCCGAGAGGACGCCGAAAGAAGAGATCCTTCGTTTTTTCAAGTCAAAAGTCCCCTGGATCAACAAAAAGTTGGATGAATACGGGGAATCCCTCGAAAATGCCTGTACGCCGAAGACCTTTACCGGAGGGGAAAAATTCTTGTATCTCGGAGAAGAGTACCCTTTGGAGATAACCGAAGGACCTACATCCCGGTTGACCCTGTCCCATGGTACATTCACTTTGTGCAAGAACCATAATACCGATGGAAGACGGATGTTTGTTCGGTGGTACAAGGCGCGGGCACACGATATCTTTGCCGAAAGGGTCTCCTTTTACGCCCGGGATCTCGGTCTGAGATTCAACGGTATCCGGATAACGACTGCCCGGACACGCTACGGCTCGTGTTCGTTGGACGACAGGCTTTCGTTCAGCTATAGACTCGTCATGGCCCCCTATCATATTATAGATTATATAATTGTCCATGAGTTGGCCCATATAAGGATCAAAAACCACTCAAAGGATTTCTGGGGCTATGTCGAGAAGGTACTGCCGGATTACAGGCAGTGCAAAGCCTGGCTAAAGATGAAAGGTCATCTTCTCGATGTGTGAGAAATGCCGGCAATCCTGGCTTGTAAGAAAATGATCATCGGGGGTGATAAATGAAGAAGATAAATGTGGTAGCGACCTTGATCGCCGTATCTGTGATCTTCTCGGGCAGCTTTCTTTATGCCCGGTCGCAGGCTAAAGCGCCCGAGCCAAAAAAGGGCAATAATCAGGTTGTCATCGAGTTTGTCTCCTTCCCCGATCAATACAAGAATTATGAGGTTTATCCATGGGAGACCCTCAAACTGGATGATTTTCAGAGATCGTTCTCTGCGATGACCCGGGAAGGGAAATTCGAGGACTGGGTAATGTCGCTCACCGGCACGGCGATGAATAAGAATAGAATGATCCAGGCATTCAGGCAAAGGTTTCTCCTGATCGTGTCCTGCAAGCCGCATCTTTGCGATGCAAGCCAGATCGTGGTCCTTTACGATCCTGTCAGGAAACATGCGTACGGCCTCCTTGCAGTTGACGGAAAGTTCCATTTTTTTGGACAGCCGCCGGATAATATCAGGGACCTTCTTAACATTCTTCTTGTTGAAGAATTCAAGGCGATATACCGTGGACAACGCTAAGGAATGTCCCGGTGCAAAATTATTGATCCGGATAGGGGAACACTCATGATAAATCACGGGCCTCACGCATCTTTAATGTCCGATATAACGGGTTTTATGAAAAGCAGGGTCATCTTGAGCGGCGCCGAGCTCGATATTTTTACCCGGCTTGACGCATCTCCCGACACGGCATCGGGATTGGCAAAGAAGGCAGGATTCAACCGGCGGGCCCTGGAAAGGGTTCTCGACGCCCTGACGGCCCTGGGGGTCCTCGAAAAGAAGGAGGA
>DHQV01000030.1:37788-63319 GCA_002408185.1 Deltaproteobacteria bacterium UBA5329 | reverse complement strand
GACGCCCTGACGGCCCTGGGGTTCCTCGAAAAGAAGGAGGATATCTATTCCCTCACCGACAGGGGATCTCTTTTGTCCTCTAACCGCGCCGGCTCGATACTGCCCATGGTGCTGCATATGAACAGACTGTGGGAGACCTGGGGCGATCTTTCTTCCATGGTAAGAAAAGGGGCGCGGGGTAAACATAAACACACGGACCGGATGGAGCCGGGAGCGCTCGCGGCTTTTATCGGCGCAATGGACGTTGTGGGCAGGGACCTGTCGGTGGAGATAGTCGATCTCTACGATGCTGAAAAATGCCGGAGACTGCTTGACGTCGGAGGAGCATCGGGAACGTACGCGATCGCTTTTCTTCGGAAATACATGGCCCTGCGTGCGACCATCTTTGACCTTGACTCGGTAATTCCGATGGCGCGGGCCAGGATCGAAAAGGAAGGCCTGTCGGACCGTGTCAATTTTGCGGCGGGCGACTTCTATAAAGACGACCTGCCCGGAGGTCATGACCTCGTGTTGTTGTCGGCAATCATTCACCAGAACGATCAACGGGAAAACATCGAACTTTATCGCAAAGCGTTCAATGCCCTTGTCCCCGGTGGGAAAATACTGATCCGCGATCACGTTATGGGAAAAGACCGTACAACCCCGGCTCCCGGGACCCTTTTTGCCATAAACATGCTCGTGAACACACGCGGCGGCGGTACATATACGTTCGACGAAATAAAGAAAGAGTTGAAGATTGCCGGTTTTAAGGATGTAAAACTGGTCCGGACGGGCGACAGGATGGATGGCCTCGTCGAGGCCGTAAGGCCTTAACCCTACGGGTAATTTCAGGTTTTCGGTGAAACCTCCTGTCGGGGCAATATGTGCGGTGCGGAGGTTGACGCAGCATGGACCGGTCATTATAATGAGACATCTTTACACCAGGAAGGAGGCGATATTGCCCGGGCTAGTGAATGCTTCAGGTGAGGGGGTATAAGATGGCAAGGATAACTGGTCGACGAGGCATTACATTACGAAACCTCGCATGGCTTCTCGTGATCATGCTCTTTCCGGCCGTTACCTGTTTGGCGGAGGAGATATTTTACGTCGGCGGCGGTTTTGGCAATAGAACCGATACGGGCGGCAGCACTGCACACGCATACTGGTGGGTTGGATATTCACAGGGAATCACGGACAACACAATGTTCAGTATCACCTATCTGAACGAAGGGCACCAACCCGACCATGCACGGGATGGACTGGCTCCGCAGTTATGGGCGCGGACTTCCCCGGTAAAGTCACGTATATCCCTTGCGGCAGGCCTGGGGCCTTACCTGTACTCCGATACCAGGACCAATGAAATTGGTCCAAAGGACATCCGGCATGATGTTGGATTGATAGGGAGCGCTTCGGCGACGTGGTACGGTCTGAGCCCCTTCATCCTGCAGGCTCGGGCGGATTATATCCATGCCAGCGCATTCGATACGCTTGGATGGACGATAGGTGTGGGATATCTCCTCTCGGATGAAAAGACGTCAACCCCGTTCGAGTTCAACGTGGGTAAAAATGAGATCGACGTATATGTGGGAAGGACAGTGTTGAATATAGACCATAGCGAGTCTACTTCGATCGCAGTTGAATACAGGAGAAAATTGTTCCGGTATCTGGATTGGTCAATCGGCTATCTCCATGAAGGAAACGATAGGCCAGTAGGCCGTTATGGTATTCTGACCGAGGTATGGCTTGCACGGGAATTCTTTCATGACCGTATTGCACTGGGTATTGGGGCAGGCCCGTACTTTGCCCATGACAGGTACGGCGGGGACGATGGTCAGCGCGATGCAGTGTTAGGCGCGGTATCGTTCACCGGCGCGGTCCGGTTTACGCCCCATGTCGGCCTCCGCCTGATATTTCATCGTATCATAACGGATAATGACCGCGATACCGACGTCTTTATGGGCGGACTGGCCCTGACATTTTAAATCGCCAGTCGTAAGTCGTCAGTCATGAGGAAGAAAAAACCCAACGATAAGCGGTCTTTTCCCTATCGGGTGATAAAGGTTTTTTGTCTTTAACGACTTACGACTGGCGACTCACGGTCTTCATCGTGAACTTCCATTTACAAAAAAGATCCGGTGGGTGGTCCGGCGGCGCCAAGAGACATTCTACCCGGATATCAGGGTCGATCGCGTGAGCAAATGATTCAAATTCTGCCTGATGCATGTCCTGGCAATGAAATTCCGGCAGGCCGTATTTTACGCGCGCAACCTGGGTTGGGCATTCGGGCACTGTTACAAGGACCTCGTCCTCTCCCTGCTCGCTTACGTGATAACCGACTATCATTGTCCAGGGAAGGTACTGGAACGCCTTTACCAGGCCCTTGAGGCCTTTCTCTTCGATATTGAATCTCTTGACAAGATCCCTGGCTGACATTCCCGCTATTTTGCCCCAGACGACCTCATCCAAATGTTCGGCCGCCTTTCGGCCGTAATTTTCCTCAACGCATAGAAACCAGAAACCATCGACCACGCGATAGTGCCACAGGAGGAACCGTAAATACTCGCGAAGTTCCGGGGCCTCCATATGTTCAAGAATGCCTATGTTCATCAAGACCTCCTTTTCCGAAGTACGTAAGGAGTAACAGTAAATCTCAAAAGATGTAAAAAGTAAATAATATATTGACCCGGGTTTACAGGTCATGTGCCTTGAATTTCACAGAAACGACATTACACTTGTAGTGTAACCGGCGTGAGAGGGTTCTAATATCGATGGCTGATAAATTCAAAATACTCGTCACAGATGACGATGCCGATATCCTTGAAATTAATTCTACCGTCCTGCGGGGCGCGGGATATGAGGTCTACGAGGCCTCAACCGGCGCCGGATGCCTGGATATGGCACGGCGATATTTTCCCGATCTCATTCTTCTCGATGTTGTGCTTCCGGACATGACGGGTTTCGAGGTCTGCAAAAGGATAAAGAAAGACCCGGAGCTTCAGGGGCCGTTCATCATTCTTGCTTCCGGGATCCAGATATCTTCCGATAGCCAGGCCGAGGGTTTAACCGTCGGGGCCGATGGTTACATGGTCAAGCCCTGGTCCCGGAGGGAATTTATAGCCAGGATCCAGGCTATGGAGCGCATAAAAAGGGCCGAAGACAAGCTTTTTCAAACGCAAAAAGAGCAGACCATGGTCATTGAGGAATTGAGACGGGCGATCGAGGAGATCAAGACGCTCAGGGGACTTATCCCCATCTGTGCGTGGTGTAAAAGGATCCGGGATGACGCAGGATACTGGGACGAGTTGGAAGTCTATTTGAGCAAACACAGTGAAGCGGTCTTCAGCCATGGCTTGTGCCCGGATTGTTCAAAGGTTCAACAGGAAAAGCTCAAGACAAGATCCGTACGGCCCAGCAGGGCCAGGGACCGAAGAAACAATGAACACAAGGCATAGAGCAGCTTTTCAATGACAATGGAAAACTATCTTAAATCGTGCCGGAAGGTGTTCTGGCAGAATATTTTCCAGTTCGAACTGGACTATCGCCGGTCCAGAACAACCCGCATTTTCTGAAGGAGGATTTCCGGTTTCAGGGGCTTCGGAACGAACTCAAATTCCCTCTCCCGGATTCCCTTGTCCAGAACGATATCTTTTGTATATCCGCTCGTAAAGATCACCTTGATCCCGGGTGCCATCTGACGTATCTCTTCGTAGACTTCCCTTCCGTTCTTCTTTGGCATCACGGAATCGAGAATGAGCAGGGCGACCCCGGGATTTTGCTTGAATTTCTCGATAGCCTCCGCGCCATCAGTGGCTTCGATCACGTTATAACCATGCTCTCTGAGGATGCTGGTTATCAGTTGCTTGACATCGTCATTGTCTTCGGCGATCAGGACCTTTTCCGAGCCTCTCTTGCTGTGCGGTGCGGCAGCCTCGCATGTGCTCCCTGTGCTCGTCCGTACCGTTGGAAGGTATATATCGAACGTCGTGCCCTTTCCCGGTTCGCTCATAAGGGTAATATGGCCGTCATGCTGTTTGACGATACCGTAAACGGTCGACAAACCAAGCCCGGTTCCCTTGCCGACCTCTTTTGTGGTGAAAAAAGGCTCGAATATCTTTGCCCGGGTCTTCTCGTCCATTCCGCAGCCCGTGTCCGATACGGAAATGAGGGCATATGTGCCCGGTTCGCCAAATCCCTTGACCCTGAGAAATTCGGCGTCCATCTCGACCGACTCTATTGCAATTGTCAGGTTGCCTCCGCTTTTCATCGCATCGCGGGCATTCGCCGCGAGGTTGAAAAGTATCTGGTCGATTTGCGTCGGGTCTGCTTTGATGATGATCTCATCCTCGGAGTATTTTGTTACAAGATCGACATCATCGCTAACGAGCCTCTTCAGCAGATCCTCCGTTTTCCGGACAACGTCGTTAATATTTATCGGGTTCAAGGTGATCGGCTGCTGCCGGCTGAATGCAAGAAGGCTTTGCGTAAGGCTTGCCGCCTTTTGGGATGCGGAAAGGATCTGGTCTACATAGATCCTTAGGGGGTCCGACTTGTCCATACGTCTTTGCAGAAGGGAACCATACCCCTGCAAGACAGTCAGTATGTTATTGAAATCATGGGCGATCCCGCCGGACAGCGACCCGAGTGCCTGCATTTTTTCCGCCTGGATCAGTCGTGATTCCAACGCCTTGCGTTCGGTAATATCCTCGATCGTAGTATCAAATCGAAGTATTTTCCCCCTCCGGTCCCGGTGGGCCCGTATATTGATCGAGGTCCATATTTTACTGCCATCCTTGCGGTAATGCTCCGATTCAAACCCTTCGACGATATCATTGACATCGATCAGTTCCATCAGTGTTTTTCTGTCCTGCGGGTCAACATACAGTTGATTGGCGAGATCTGTCACCTTGCACATCATTTCTTCCTGCGTATCGTACCCGTACATCCTGGCACCGGCAGGATTTATACTCAAATATCGCCCGTCAGGGGTTGTCTGGAAGATACCCATTATCGCATTTTCAAAAATACCCCGGTATTTCTCCTCGCTTCTGGCAAGCGCCCGCTTTGCCCTGTTCTTTTCGGTTATGTCCGAGAACATCGTGATCGCCGTGCCATCGGCCAGCTTGGCAGCCCTGAATTCGAGTTCTTTGACAGACCCACCCTTGCAGTGCACGAAAAATGTCCTGTCTATGCCTCCCGTTGTGACATCTTTTTTCCAGGCGTCAATCACATTCTTCCTGTAGCTCTCATTGGGGTATGCCTTCCTAAACCATACCTGTCCTGTCGGAATGTCTTCCAGGGTGTACCCTGTTATCTTGGCTGCTTCGGGGTTTATTACCACAATATTGCCGCCCTGATCGGTCACGAATATCCCGTAGGGGGCCTTTTGAAGGATCGAGAAAAAAGTCTGCCGCTCTTCGAGAAGAAGTTTTTTGGCGACCCTGTTCTCTGTTATATCGCGGGCAAAAATAGCCGACCTGGATACAGGGTGGTCCTGTATTAAAACCGGGTAGCAGAATAGCTCGTAATGCTTTCCTGCCCGGCAATCTTGAAAATGGACCGGCTTGCCTGTAGAAAAGACCTTGTCGAATTCATGTTTTCTCGCTCTGGCGACATCCGGTGAAAAATGATCGTAGAGGCATGTCCCGACAAGTTCCAGTACTGTCAGTCCCAGCCTGCTGGCGCCTGTTTCGTTCGACATGAGAACGGTCCCGTCCTTATCGATAAGGACGAGGCTCTCGTGGGCGGCATTCATCAGGGACTGCCAGACAGCTTCATTATCGGCAAGGTCTCGGTGTTTGTTCATGGGTGTGTCGGGTCTCTCGCATGGTGCTCTTGCCATTTTACAGCATATATTCAAAATTTTAAAAGGATATATTCCAGTCGCATGCTCCCGGCCGCGGCCCCTGTTTCAAAAAAACGTTACAGATATATCCTTCACCAGGTTTCCCGATTTTTGTCTTCTATCGCACAGAATGCATTTGATCATCGTAGTTCAAACATTGTCTATCAACGGTTTGCATGTCACGATACTTGCGCTCCTGTTAAAATGTGCTACTTTAATTATTACCACATGCCTACCACTTTGGCCTGCAAGGGACCGGCGCCCTGCCGGATGAGGGAATCCACCCTTCCTTCCCAAAGTGGTATTTTATTGATATGGCGTTATATATCGGTAGGGACAGAAGGTATTTGTGCCGGTTGGCGTCGGACGTCCGGCGCTGTTCGATTGGAGCAAAAAACTGGTTGAAGTCAGCGCCGACATGGTGTAATTAACAGGAATGATATTTGAATTGAACCCAATAGGGGTCATTCATTCACCGTACATTACAAAGGATGACGCCCCGATCCAGGGGGTATTCCGGCCGGAAACGAAAGGTGAAGCAGAGATTTTTCCTGAATTCGAGGAAGGCCTTAAGGATATTGAGCTTTTTTCGCACATCTTTCTCATATATCTTTTCGACCGGTCGGTCCCTGTAGAATTGGTACGGCCTACATTCCTCGATGACCAGCCTCACGGAATATTTGCGTGCCGGCATCCTTCCCGGCCCAACGGGATCGGGTTCACGGTCGTCCGGCTTGAGGAACGGGCCGGCAACAGGCTGATTGTCAGCGGTATCGATGTGCTGGATGAAACACCGCTCATAGACATAAAACCCTATATTCCCCGTTTTGATTGTTTTCCGGACGCCAGCGAGGGATGGACTGCGGGGAAACAGGAAAGACCAAAACCTCCCGGCCGGGAATAAGACAAAAGCCGTCATTTCTCATCACGAGGAAGATCCCGGTGGCAGGATCTGCAGGAGAGTTCGCCATGGAATTTCATTGGCCCGGGCATAGAGACTGCGTCACACGCTTATCGGCCGGAACAGCCTCATTAACAGAATACATGTTTTGTACTATTGTCAACGCACAGGCATAGTTTCACCTCGAGGCGCGCGCGATGAACACGAGAAATATCTACATAACCGAGAATGATCTGGAAAGACTTCGTTTACTTATCGATATGCACAACGGCCCGGAGATCGCTCCGTATATCGAAAGACTCAAAAAGGAACTCGACGAGGCTACGATAATAGAATCGAAAAGGGTCCCGGGCAATGTCGTGACGATGAATTCTATTGTCCGGATAAGAGATATAAATACCGGCGAAGAAGAGGCATTCATGCTGGTATTTCCCGAGAAAACAGGTTTGAAAAGGAAGACGGTCTCCATTCTGTCACCCATGGGCATCGCGCTCATCGGCTCCGGGGAAGGGGATATGCTGGAGTGGGAAATGCCGACCGGCAAAGTAAAGATCCAGATAATGGAGATCATCTATCAGCCGGAAAGGCTCGGCAATTATGACCTGTAACAGGGCCTTCGATGGTTTGAAAAGCTATTTTCCGAGCTTGAACGCCGCCTTCAGTAATTCATCCTTGTCGAAGTAGGGCCGCTCCATTTCGTCGACAATGATGGGGGCCGTTGCAGCCGCTTGCATGATCTGCGTCTTTACCTCCCATACGTCGTTGCCCTGGTCACATGGATCGTCGGATTTCCGGAACCAGCCAGGTATGATCTCCCGCTGGACCAGCCTGAGAATGGCCTGCCATCGAATGATCGCAGCCAATGCCTCGTCTAAATCGTCAAAGACCTCACCCGCCGCAATGACAAGAGACTCAAAGCTACGGTCTTCCGCCGGGATATTCTCGATCGCTGTGAGGAGCGCCATCCAGCCATCCATGGATATACGGGTGCGATTGAGTTCCTCAAGCAGGCGGTCCTGTTTTGGCGGATCTTTCCTGGATCGTTTCTGGCCGGTTCGTTTTCCCGACTTCCTGGCTTTTTCGCAGGCCATTGATTATTCTAACCCATATTCCTGTCCCGTGGCATCATTATTACGATAAGTTATAGAAAAGACAGGTGAAAATAAATGATATCATCGATCATAGTGGCACAGGCTGTTGACTTGGCGTTATGCCTGATGGTATATAAGGAGTGTTTCATTAAAATCTGAGTGGTTACGGTCATGCATTGCAATTATTGTGAACGCCGATGCGAAATAATTGAGGGTGATACCGGCTTTTGCCGTATGTACACACGATCGGCCAACAATATTGTCGAGAGATTCCCCCATCGCTGGAGTTCTTGCGGAGCGGCTGTGATCGAATCGGTTCCGTTCTATCATGTTTCTCCCGGAAGCCGATGCCTCGTTATAGGCACGGCCAGCTGCAATTTCAGGTGCAGGTATTGCTCGAATGCGTTTGTAGCAAAGGAAGACCCGTTTGTTTATGTGAAAAAAATGTATCACCTCGAACCTGAGGATATCATCAGGGCTGCCCGAAGGCTTGAATGTCACAGTATCGTATTCAATGTCAATGAGCCTGCAGTCTCCATCCCGTCGCTGGTCGAGCTTGGTGCAGCGGCGAAAGCGGAAGGCATCCCGATGGGTTGCCTTTCGAATGGTTACATGACCGGGGAGTCCGTGGAGATCCTTGCATCCATTTTCTCATTCTTCAACATCAGCCTCAAAGGGCTCTCTTCAGAATTCAACAGAAGATATATAGGAATTGCCTCATCGGAGCCCATCGTTCGCAACATAGAGCGGCTGGCAAGGGGTTGGCATGTGGAAGTGACCACGCCGCTTATTGAAGGAGCTAACGACGGCGAGATCGATGTAATGGCCGACATCCTTTCCGATATTGACCGTGAGATCCCGTGGCACGTATTTCGCCTGTTGCCGGAAGACGAGATGAAAGGAGAGCGGTATCCTGATATCTCGGATATCGATGCGGCCCTCACATCGGCGAGGCAGAAGCTCCGGTATATCTATTTTCATAATTTTGTAGGTTCAGCGTGGGTCAATACACAGTGTCCCCGGTGCCATTCTGTCAGTATAGAGCGTGTCAGTCTTGGATGCGGGGGTGATAAGCTTAAACGGGTCGTTGGTATCGGAGACAGGTGTCCCGCCTGCGGCAGTCCAATCCGGATGCTTAACCTTGTTTCCAACCGGAAGGAAAACACGTAAATGAGTACGGCTATCATAGATGCCCGCGGCTGGCAGAATTGCTTTGATCTGAGAACGGGTGACGAGGCTGAGATAGTGGGGCCTGTGTGTGAAATGGTAAAGGCTGTCCTTGCGGGGCATCCATACCCGGGCGACACGGACTTTACAAGCAACCGGTGGGTCACCGATACTGCACTTGACCTTATAGGACGGTATGAACCGCGTTTCGTGTTCCTCACATACGCGCAGCAGTATTTCTCCGGCCGATATGAATCCATGGCAGAAGGTGCGAGGAAGGACATGATCTCCCGGGCATTCGGAGAGGTGGAACGTTTTGCCGACGCGTCGGGATTTGCTCCCATTATCGTAGGTACAGGCGACATGACGCCGGTCACGGGAATTGTCGATCTGACCGGGCTCGAGGGTCTGGCCATATGTACTCACTGGTCTACACGCTATACCGGCCTCTTCGATGCAACAAAAAAAGATCTGGCATTCCTCGAGGGACACCCGGGCATCGAGGGGTATATGCCATGGTCGGAGGTTTTGAGCACGTTCGGCGAGACAGATAGAAAGGATGCAAGGCTGCCCGAATATCTCTTGATGTCTCGAAAGGGTTATGCATTCCGGACGGTCGGGATCCTCATGAAGGTGCCGGTGATGATTCCTTCCACCAATTATCACATCCCTGTCTACGCGCCGGGTAGCGATGCGATGAATATAACCGGCATACGCGGGCTGATCGAAGAAAGCCTGCACGAAAACAAGACCGCCCTGATCGTCATGGAAGGTGTCGGCTGTGATGATTTCCTTTGGCCCTACCGCTCGTTTGGCAATGGTAAAGACTGGTTTTACTACGAGCCGTCGGAGGCGCAATACATGACCATTACCTCGGGGAGGCACAGATTTATCGATTTTCCGTCAGGGAATAAATATTTCGATGTGGATGACCGGAGGAGGGACTATCCTTTTTCCGGGATCTTCAAGTCTGCTCCGCAAGGCTCGTTTGCCGATACATTCCCGGGGAAGAGCATTGCTGTAGGGAACAAGAGCATGTTCATGCATATGGTTACCGGTGTCGACATATCGGTGGAATGTTTTGCGCGGAATCTCTATAATCAGGGCACAATGGCAGTGGTCCGCAGAGAGAACAAGGTTTAACAATACCGTCCGCCTCACTCGTTCACTATAATAAATAATGTAGAACGAGAAATAAATCACGCACTTCAGGTGATCATACGTTCTCCGTTCGTCGAAGGAACGGAAAAAATGGAAAACATGACAAAATTTTATTGACTTTTCGTTATATCGCATGATACATAACGACCGTTATATACAACTACATACAAGGAGGTTCTGCTGTGACCCGACACTTAAAATTGACCTCGCTCTCGCTGGTGCTCTTTCTGGTACTCTTTTTTCACGCAGCACACGTTGTCGGACAGGAAGCTCCGGCAGAGAAGGGTGTGTTTACGCTGGGCGAAATCGAGGTTACGGATAGGTCCGAGACGACCAAAAATGTAACCGTGGAACGGATCTATGAACAGGATATGCGTGACTTTAACAAGAATAATGTCGCCCAGGCCGTCAATATGCTTCCCGGCGTTACCCTGGCGCATAATGCCAGAAACGAACAGATGGTGTACATACGGGGTTTCGATATGAGGCGGGTCCCCATCTTTCTCGACGGTATCCCCATCTACGTACCTTATGACGGTTACCCCGATCTCGGGCGTTTCACAACATTCGACATGTCCGAGATAACCGTTTCAAAAGGTTTCACGTCGGTCCTCTACGGACCGAACACCGAAGGCGGGGCTATCAACATGATATCGAAGAGGCCGGAAAAGGTCTTCGAGGGAAATATCAGCACGGGATATGCGACAGGCGATACGTTTACGAACTACATCAACCTCGGAACAAAACAAAACAAATTTTACCTGCAGGGGGGCGGGTCGTATGTGAGCAGCGACTATTTCAGGCTCTCAGATAACTTCAGGGAGACGGCGAGTGAAAACGGCGGGCACCGGGAAAATTCGTACTACAGGGACAGAAAATACAACCTCAAATTCGGATTGACGCCTGCGGATGGGCATGAATATGCTATCAGTTATATCAACCAGCATGGGGTCAAAGGCAACCCCCCCTATGCCGGCACCAACCCTGCCAATCCAGTCAGGTACTGGCAATGGCCGTACTGGGACAAGGAGAGCGTGTATTTCACCTCCAAAACGCCCATAGGGCAGAATACCTATGTCAAGATCAGGGCTTACTATGACCAGTATCAGAACTCCCTTTATAGCTATGATAATGACACCTACTCAACGATGAAGAAAGGTTCTTCCTTTATGAGCGATTACAATGACACCACCGCCGGCGGCTCGATCGAGGTGGGAACGACGCTCATACCGCTGAATACTATAAAGGCTGCTTTCCATTACAAGGAAGACTATCACAAGGAACATAATCAACCGGATCCGTATCAGAATTTCAAAGACGAGATCTGGTCTGCCGGACTCGAAGATACCTTTCAGATCACGAAGAAATTTTACACGATCTTCGGCGTGAGCTACGACAATATCAAAACGGTCAGGGCCGAGGACTACGATGCAAAAACAAAGCGATTCTCCGATTTCAATACGGGCAGCACATCAGCCTGGAACCCGCAGATCGGGTTCTTTTACGATCTTACTGAAACGGGCAAGATCCATGCCAGCGTAGCGAAGAAAACCCGGCTTCCGACCATGAAAGACAAATACTCTTACAGGCTGGGGACCGCTCTTCCCAATCCGGACCTTAAGGCCGAGACAGGCATCAACTATGAACTGGGATATCAGGACACCTTTTTCGGGAAGATAGGACTGAAGACGGCCATATTCTATTCGGACATATCCGACATGATCCTGCAGGTCACCGTTCCCGACCCGGCAAATTCGCGAAGGACTTTGTGGCAAAACCAGAACATAGGTGATGTAAGAAAGTACGGTGCCGAACTCGAGGTGTCGGCGTCCATCACGACAAACCTCGAAGGTGGCTTCAACTACACGTACATTTATTCAGACAACAGGACCGATTCACAACGGATAATCAATATCCCGAAACACAAACTGGCTGCATTTGCGAAATACAGGCCCGTTACAGGACTCAGTCTCATCGCCGATATAGAATACAATTCACAGCGCTATAGTTCGACGGATGGCGTCGACGTAGCGAGGGCATTTGCTGTTGCCAATTTTAAGGCCGCGTACGAATTTTTGAAAGGTGTGATCATCGAAGGAGGAGTTACCAATATATTCGATAGGGACTATGCCCTTACCGACGGTTACCCGGAGGCGGGAAGAAGCTTTTTCACAAACCTGACCTATAAATTCTAAAGGCCGCTATCTCGAGAAGGGCAAAGAGCTTTCACGGGGACCTTTGTGCAGGAATTGCCCTGGGTACATGAGGGAGATTGTAAAAGATGGAAGAACGCTGTGTAAACCCTGTGCGGAAGGTAGGACCTGCTGGCGGGAAAAAAAGCAGGGAACCGGATGCATCTAAGATTGCTGATGAAATAGACTGGAACGAAGCCTGGAAAATGCAGCGCTCTCAAAAAGCGGTGATCAAGCGTGACGTGAATTTCTGGGACAACAAGGCGCGCAATTTTTTTAAGAAACCCTGGGATTCGAATTATCCCGACGATTTTCTCAAGATCATGGAGCCGAAGAGGTATTGGACCGTTCTTGACATGGCGTGCGGCTCAGGGGCCCTGGCAATTCCTCTTGCGAAATATGTCAGGAGAATAACCGCCGTTGATTTCTCGCCGGGGATGCTCGAGGTCCTTGAAGAGCAATGCAAAACGAAAGAGATCAACAACATAGCTGTCATTAAGGCGAGTTGGGAAGATGACTGGAAATCCAGAGGCATTGGCTCATACGATGCTGTAGTGGCGTCACGGTGCCTGGTCGTAGACGATCTTGAGAAAGCTATCACGAAATTACACAATGCGGCCCGGGAATGCGTCTACATTTCGACCATTGTCGGTGACGGACCTCATGACCGGGGGATGTATGAGGCCGTCGGAAGGCGACTTACTCCCGGGCCCGACTATATCTATACGTATAACCTGCTCTACCAGATGGGCATCTATGCGCACCTTTCCTTTATAAAGGACTACAGACAGGAATCATTTCATGATCTTGATGCGGCTTTTCAGTATTACGATAAATTCATGGGTGAACTGACGAATTCCGAGAAGGCAAAATTGCGTTGCTACCTTGAAGATCAGCTTGTCCCTAGAAACGGAAAATGGGTTTTCAAATGCAAGAGAGCGAGGCGATGGGCGGTAATGTGGTGGGAAAAAGAGTGAAAAAAGACTTTGTACCGATGAAGACGGGCCTCGTGATCAGCTCGCTCGCGGCGAGTCTTTTGCTTGCGGTCCTCGTTTCGCTCATGTTCGGCAAGTATCCTATCGGGGTGGGCGACATATGCTCTTTTTTCCTATGGAAGATCTTTAACGCGCGGGTGAGTCTCTCAGTCGACAGGGAGGTGCTGGAAAATATCCTCCTTAATATCCGTTTGCCCCGTATTGTTGCGGCGATGTTTGTGGGCGCGTCATTATCGATCTCTGGCGCTTCTTTCCAGGCGATGTTCATCAATCCCCTCGTTTCACCCGGCATTCTGGGTGTTCTTGCCGGGGCGTCGTTCGGTGCAGCCCTTGCCATGGTGTTTTCGAAAAGCTGGATAGTTGTCCAGTCAAGCTGCTTCATTTTCGGCTTCATTGCTGTCATGATATCAATGGGTGTTGCCCGTTTGTACAAGGGCAACACCGTTCTCCTCCTGATCCTCGGCGGGGTAATCAGCGGTGCACTGTTCACATCACTTTTGTCCATCGTGAAATACCTCGCCGATCCTTACAACCAGCTCCCGGCAATAGTCTACTGGTTGATGGGCGGGCTTACCCTGGTCGATCTGGGCACCCTCAAGAACACGGCGATACCGGTAATCGCAGGCATTGCCCTCATCGTGTCCCTGTCCGGGTATCTCAACGTGCTGAGCATGGGTGATGAGGAAGCGCGGACGATGGGAGTGCCGGTAGAAAGGATCCGTTTTATCCTCATCGTCATGGCAACTATGCTCAGCGCGATCACGGTGGTCCTTGCGGGGATGGTCGGATGGGTCGGTCTGATCATTCCCCACATGGCCCGGATGATCGTCGGCCCGGACAACCGCGTCCTTATCCCGGTCAGTGCACTGACCGGTGCGTTGTATCTCATCCTGGTCGATGATGTTTCGCGGCTTGCATTCACAACGGAAATACCGCTGGGTATCATAACGTCTCTCATCGGGATACCGTTTTTCGCGGCAGTCCTCAAAAGAGCCAACAGGGGGTGGAGTTGATGCCCCTCATTGAAACCAGGGATGTCAATTTTGCCTATACGGACAAGATGGTCCTTAACAACATCAGCGTGAGCATACATGAAGGCGAGATCGTTACGCTGCTCGGCCCCAATGGAAGCGGGAAAAGTACGCTCCTGAAATTATTTATGGGGCTTATTCGGCCCCACAGTGGCATCGTTCGCCTTAACGGGAGAGATATAGCGGTTATCCCGCAAAAGGAGCTTGCGCGGCAGATAGCCTACGTCCCCCAGGTGCACAAAAGCGCGTTTCCCTACACTGTGCTGGATATCATTCTCATGGGAAGGATGCCCCATAAGACCTTTTTCTTCCGGTACTCCCGGGAGGATATACGGATAGCCCGGTCGGCCATGGAAAAATTGTCCATCGCACATCTTTCCGGCCGTCCCTACACCGAAATAAGCGGCGGCGAGCGGCAATTGACCCTGATCGCGCGGGCCCTTGTCCAGGGCTCCAGTATATTCGTCATGGATGAACCCGCAAGCGGCCTTGACTATGGCAACCAGCTTCGATTGCTCGAGCAGATCACGATCCTGTCAAAAGAGGGATATACCTTCATTAAATCGACCCATTCCCCGGAGCATGCCCTCTGGATAGCGGACCGCGCCGTGATGATACGGGGCGGGGAGATCATAGCCGACGGGCATTGCGGCAATGTGGTCAACAGTGAGATGCTTTTCAGGCTTTACAATACGAAAGTGAACATAGTGAAGTTGAACGGATCGCTGAGGGTATGCATACCTGACGCGTTCCACCCGGGACTCGTTCCCGGTCCGGCCGCGTATGACCCGCCGGACACGAATGCTGAAGGACCAACAGGTGCATTGACAGCGAAAAGAGAAGAGAAATTACGGGTAATGCGATGATCGGTTACGAAGAAGCTCTGCAAACAATTCTCGAAAATTCGAAGGTTCTGGAGGCAGAAAAAACAACGGTTCCCAAAAGCATGGGCCAGGTCGCGGCACATGGCGTTGTTTCCGATATCGATCTGCCCCAATCGGACACTGCACGCCTCGATGGATATGCCGCCAGGTCTTCGGACCTTAGGGCGGCAAGCCGGGATACCCCTGTTACACTGCGCGTTATCGGCAGGACACGGGCGGGACAATTGACGAAGAAAGCTGTATGGAAGAATACCGCCGTCCGGATCATGACAGGTTCCATGATCCCCGCAGGGGCTGATTGCGTAGTCCGTTTTGAAGATACCGACGAGCCGGATGATAAGCTCGGGCCGAACCCTGACAACCCATCTACGGTAAAGGTGTTTGTTGCGGCTGCCCCGGGCAGCGGCATTCGGTTGCGGGGAAGCAATATTGCGAAGGGGTCCCTGGTCCTCGCACAAGGAACGATTTTGGGTCCGGCACAGATAGCGACGCTCCTGTCTGTCGGAAAAACCAGGGTCACAGTGGTACGCCGTCCTGTCGTTACCATTATTGCTACAGGAGATGAACTGATAAGCCCCGACAGGCAATTGAGGCCTGGCAAAACATTCAATTCCAATGCGGCTGCACTGGCGACTCTTGTGCTCCATTACGGAGGCATACCGAGGGTATCGGGGGTGGCCCGTGATAACGAGGCTTCTATTGTCAACAAGATCCAAAAAGGCATGACCTCTGATGCGATCATTACGAGCGGGGGTATTTCGCATGGGGATTATGACCTGATGCGCCTCGTACTGGGAAAGATCGGGAGGGTTGTGTTTTCCCGAGTCAAAATGGGTTCCGGGACGGGCATGGTGTTCAGTGTTTTACCGCGTCCGGCCTTGGGAGGCAGCAATCCGCTCATCCCGGTATTCTCACTTGCGGGACCACCATCCGGCTGCCTCATTAATTTCGAAACGCTCGTGAGGCCGGCACTTCTCAAGATGCGCGGAATGGCACAAACAAAACATCCTTCTGTGCAGGCTACCGCTGTCGACACGGTTGCCAATCGAAAGGACATCCCGTGCATAAAATGGACACGTCTGGAGGAAAAAGAAGGACGATACCGGGTTATGCTCAATGTTGCCGGGACTGCAGGCAACCTCAACCCGCTGCTGATGGCTAATTCACTTACGATAATTCCTGAAGGAACCATGATCAGATCGGGCGATGCGGTCCGGGTTTTGCCGCTTGACTGGGGATGTGCGTATACACCTCACAAAAAGTACACCAGGGGCGTGTAAAGGTCTCGAGATAATAACGCGGATCATCCACGCAAAGGGCAGGCCGGAGGGAAAAAGCGATGAAGCACGAGACAAGATCTCGATACATACGCCGGGTAATAATGTGTGTTGTTTTCTCTGCCGTATTTGCGTACCTTGTGTCCGGACCGTGCCTTGAAGCCAGATGCCTCACGGATATTACCGGCAAGAGGGTTGTCGTTCCCGATTACGTCCGAAGCGCCTGGGGAACCTCGCCTCCTGCGGCATATCTGCTGTATTCGCTGGACCCTTCAGTTCTCGCTGGGCTCACCACGCCGTTAAGGGAATGGGAGAAGACATATCTCCGTAAAGATATGCAAAAGCTGCCGGTCCTTGGTGGATGGTACGGGCAGGGGAATGTGCCGAACATTGAAATGGTGCTCAAGGTCAAGCCTGACATTATTATCGTGCCTGTCCTGACCGCGGGCGCCGATGCCAGGACCACCCAGACGCTCAGGAACGTTCCAATACCGGCGATAACTGTGGACGTGTCGAAACTATCCAGCTACCCCGATGCATTCCTTTATCTTGGCGAGGCCCTTGGCAGGAAAGAAAGGGCGGAGAAATTGAGCGAATATGCGCGAAGGACGATTGGAAATATAGAACAGATCGTAAGGGGTATCCCTGAAAAAAACAGGGTGTCTGTCTATTATGCCGAGGGCGAGGACGGGTTGAGCACGGAATGCCATGTCTCAATGCATGTGGAGCTTGTCGGGCTGGCAGGCGGTAGAAATGTCCACCGCTGTGTTTCAAAGACCAATTACGGGATGGATAAAGTTTCTATGGAACAGGTGCTGATGTATGATCCTGACGTGGTCCTTGTATTCGAGCGGAATTTTTTTAAAAAAATCTTTCTCGATGAGCGCTGGCGTCAGATCAGGGCCGTAAAGAACAGAAGGGTTTATCTCATCCCCAGACAGCCATTCAACTGGTTCGACCGCCCCCCTTCGTTCATGCGCCTTCTGGGCCTGAAATGGTTGTTAAACGTACTCCATCCCGACCTGTACCCGGTTGATATCGTGAAAGAGACTCGAATATTTTTCGACCTTTTTCTCGGTGTCAAACTCTCAAAAAAAGAAGCCCGGGATATTCTTCATTACTGAGTGCCCCGCAGATCATCTCCATCCGAAATATACAAAAGATCCCATGCAGCCATGGCCATATGGATTACGATATGCTTTTGGAGATGGTACAATTAGGTATGGGATATAGCAGGGCAGTTCAACGGGGGAGGGGCACAGGACTATGAAGGCAAAATATCTGGCAACCGCTGCAACATGTCTGTTGATATTGATGGTATGCAGTGTCAGGGCGGAGGATAACTCAAAGTGGACAACGGGCGCCGATCTATTGGGCGACTGTGTGAAACTGGAGAACGCCATGCCCAATTTGCCGAGCGCTGACGCTGCAAGGGCCGGACGCTGTCTGGGAGAGGTTAACGGGGTATGCAACACGATGTTCCATTACCAAATGATATGCCCGCCAGCTAGAATGAGCGCCGGTCAGGCAGTACTGATCGTGGTGCGCTACCTGAGGGCTCACCCGGAAGACCTCCATATGAATTCCAGTCTCTTGATAATGATGGCGCTTTCCGAGGCCTTCCCTTGCAAATAAAGGCGGGGACCATGTAGCTGAAAAAGATGACAGGAAAATTATTCTTTTCGCGACAGACATTCCCTGTTTCCTGCTGTATCAACTCAGATTGTGGAGGCAAGACACTGGTCGGCGGTTACTGTCGTTGTATCGCGGACAGGGCCAGGAAGTGTTTCTAAACGGGCAGGTAAGCCGTCAGGCTTTTTACTTTTATTAAATATGAGATCACCTCTTTAGAGCGCTCCCGAACCCCCTCGGCCGAATCTACCGAGCGTCGCCTCGACTGGCACGATAGTACCGACGCGCAAAGGAGGTGATGAAGATGTTAGCACCAACCAGGATTCTTGTACCGACGGATTTTTCGCCGTATTCAGACCGGGCGCTGGTCCAGGCGCTGGATATAGCGAAACAGTACCGCGCGAAGGTTTTCTTGCTTCACGTTCTCCACGAAGACGTTCACCGCGGGAATTTAGAGTTTACTTTTCCCGAAGACGTAGTGCAGCGGATCAAGGACGGGGCCGCGGCCTTGGCGAATACAAATTTCCAGAACCAGCTCAACCCCCTTCCCCGTGCGAAAGAGGTCGACGTGGTCACCGATATCCGGAAAGGCATTCCTTACGACGAGATACTGAAGGAGGAAAGAGAGAAAGGGATCGATCTCATAGTGATCGCATCCCTCGGCAAGACCGGCCTTGCAAAATACTTTATAGGCAGTGTGGCCCGTAATGTCCTTAAGGGTGCCAGATGCCCTGTGTTGTTAACACGATGAGAAAGGTCTGCCGGCGACAGCAAGCCCGGGCTTGATCAGAACTGAGCTCCGTTCCCGGTCAGGGGCCCGGGGACGGAGACTTTTGCCCGGCAGTTCTCTCCATTTTGTCTTCGAGTTCCGCAATATACGAGGCGATACTGTTTTCCAACTGTTCCATGACAGAGCCCAGGGCACTTTCAAGCTTGTCGAGCCTTGCCAGTACTTCCGCCCTGGAATGCTGCTCCACGTTGGCCCGTCTTTTTGTTTCTTGTTCAAAAAGCTCCTGAAGAATGGTGAAACGGGACGATTCAGCATGGTCGGCAAGCTCCCGCATTGATTGCAGTTCCCGATCATGACGGCGGAAATCGAGAAGGGCGGATGTTTTCATAAAGACCGCTAAAAGGATGAATAACACGGTAAGGAAAACGATCAGTCCAAGCATAACGAGTCCCAGGGGCGCCTGAACGGTCCCAAATACCAGGGATAAAGCGGTCGGCGTTGTAAATGTGCTCCAATTGACAGCGGCAAATACACCGATCACACCAAGAAGGACCAGCAAAAACAGCGTTCTCATCTTCATCACGTCCACCTCCATCGTCTTTGTGTGTCTCTTATTCTATCTCTTCTGTGTCCATCCTTCAATGTACCGCCGGTCGGGGGATTGCCGCTCCCTTCTCATTTTCCATGAGCCTGTTCCGATGATCCAATAATACGATAGGTCGCCAGTTTGATGCGGTCATTTACCAGGAACCAGGCCAGGGCGTACCCCCACACCGCCAGGGCCCAACGCCAGCCGATAGGTGTCATGAAGATGCCGTAAACAGAGAGTATCGTGGCTATCAGCTGGTTGCACATCGTCGCCGCGAGCAGGATCCACGCGGGGCGCATAGACCAGAAGGGTCCCCGGGTCCGTGTGAGAAAGATCGTCAATTGACCTGCGACCGAGAGCTTGAGATATATCAAGGTCTGTATGATGTCACGGTTGAGATGGAATACATGCTCGCCTGTATAGAACAATCCGAACGAAGCGATCACCCCGGCGACACCCAACACTGTCGCCGTTCCCAGTACCCTCGTCATATCCCACGCTTCCGGCCTGGGAGTGTACCGCACGTTATCGTAGGCAATGGACAGGACCGCACCGTCATTGAGCAAGGCGAGCAGCACGATCATTACGGCGGTGACCGGGTAAAAATTAAAAACGAGAATGGACAGGGTCATGAACAGGAGGACGCGAATGGTTTCCGTGATGCGATAAACGGCGTAACTGTTCATTCGCTGGAAGATCTTGCGGCTCTCCTTGATGGCATCGATGATGACGGAAAGGCCGGGTGTAAGAAGTACAATGTCTGCAGCCGCCCTCGCCGCGTCGGTTGCGCCGGAAACGGCGATACCGCAATCGGCCTTCTTGAGGGCAGGGGCATCGTTCACTCCATCGCCCGTCATGCCCACGATGTGCCCGTGTTTCTGAAGGACATCGACAATGTGAAATTTGTGTTCCGGGAACACCTGTGCGAAACCGCTTGCCTGCTCGATGGACTGGGCCAGCTGCGCCGCCTCATGGTGGCGCGTTTCAGCGAACTCAATCGCATCGAGAATGTTCCCGCCGAGGCCCAGCTGTTCGGCGATCTCTCGGCCTATGGCGAGTTGGTCGCCGGTCACCATCTTTACCCTCACCCCCATCTGTTGGGCGTTTGCGATAGTTTCCCTGGAGTCCTCACGAGGCGGATCAAAAAGCGGTAGCACCCCGAGGAACTCCCATTGGTCTTCGGTACGGGACATTGCCACGCCTAACGAGCGAAAACCCCGCTTCGCAAACTGATTGACGGCCCTCTCGACGGAGGGCATCACCTTCCCGGCATTGACGGCCAGCTCCAATATTACCTGGGGTGCGCCCTTGGAAACCTTGAACGTGCCGCCGTCAATGCTTCTGACAGTGGCCTCCGTGCGTTTATGCACGGGGTCGAAAGGCAGAAAATGTACTATCTCATACTTGCTGAGCGTCGCATCATCCTTTAAGCTGCCAATTATAGCGAGATCAATTGTGTCCTGGTCTTCCGCCCGGGATGCCAGAGCGGCATAGAGGACCAACTGCCCGGGATCGATGCCTTCAACGCAGAACGGTTCGCCAAGGGTAAGCTTGTTCTGGGTCAATGTTCCTGTTTTATCCGAACACAGGACGTCCATCCCCGCCAATTCTTCAATGGCGACCAGACGGCTGACGATCGCCTCTTTTGCGGCCAGCAGGCGTGCCCCGACAGCCATAGTTACCGACAGGACCGTGGGCAGGGCCACCGGGATGGCGGCTACGGTCAGCACCAGTGCGAACTGCAATGTGGTGGCCATTTTATCCCCACGAAAAAGTGCCACCATAAGGATCAATGCGACCAATATGATGGCAATAATGATCAAGTAATTACCTATTTTCAGAACCGTGCGCTGAAAGTGGCTGACAGTATGTGCCTCCTGCACGAGTTGCGCCGTCTTGCCGAAGTAAGTATTCTTTCCCGTACCGTAAACGAGTCCGTCCGTTTCGCCCTGCCGGATAATAGATCCTGAATAAATAGTCTGGCGACTTTCCCGTGTAACAGGCAACGACTCGCCCGTCAGAGCCGATTGGTCCACTTCCACCGGCTCACCCTTGAGCAGCCGGGCATCGGCTGGTACTATGTCGCCAAGACGCAGGCGGATGATGTCGCCCGGCACCAGCTCCCGGGCCGGCACGGTGGTCCACCTGCCACCCCGGTGAACCCGCGCCTTGACCGCCAGCCTGGCTTTCAGGGCAGCGATCGCATTGCCAGCCTGGAACTCTTCCCAGAATCCGACGGCGCCATTGGCAAAAAGCAGAACAAGGATAATGAAGAAATCCGGCCAATGACGGACCAGTGCCGATAGAATGACGGCTGCCTCGATCATCCACGGGATCGGGCCCCAGAAGTAGGTGAGAAACTTGAGAAGCGGACTGCTCTTTTTCTCAGCGATCTCGTTATACCCATACTCCTGCAGCCGGTTCCGGGCCTCTGCCTCATCGAGGCCGTCGTGTGATGATCCCAGCCTCGTCATCAGTTCTTCGTTGTCAAGGGATTCCAGCTCTTTTTCGACTGTCGGCCCGATGGTTGATGCCTTCATAACGATATATCCCCACTGCTCGACATGCGTGAGACTTCTCCAGCATCGATGTTTTCTTTCGAAATATAATCATTTCCCCCGCCATGTGACCCGACCCGCGGATATACCGTGCCGGAACCGCCGGACCCTGGGGTGAGGCTTGCGACAGGCTGACGCAGGGGGCGGGCAGGCCGCAGACCGTGGTTCCGGATTTAGGTGCTACAATTATATCAGGAGGTGGCAGGGATGAAGAATCGGGAAGTAAATGACAGGATCATCAAAGATGCGAAGATCTTTCTTGAAAAGATCAGGGATGAGACTCTGCCGGTTTTCAACAAGGAACGGTGGATCGGCAAGATCCTCGACTGGTGCATGAAGAATGATGAGTTTAAAGCCCGGATGTTTCGTTTTGTCGATGTTTTTCCGTGTCTTGGTTCCGGTGATCAGATCGCTGGCCACATCAAAGAATACTTTGGCACCGGCGACCCGGAGATCCCGGGCCTCCTGAAATGGGGAGCGAGATCTGCGGACCTTGGGGGTGCACTGGGGGTATCACTCATAAGCAGGGCTGTACGGCACAATCTGAAAGAGCTGGCCCGGCAGTTCATCGTTGGGGAAACGATGGACGATGTGCTGAAAAACATTGCCCGCCTCAGGACAGAAGGTTTTGCGTTCGTCCTCGATATTCTCGGCGAGGCCACGGTCAGCGAGGACGAGGCCGACAGGTATCTCATGGGCTATTTGCAGCTTCTCGATAATCTCGGCAAAGGACAGGCATCCTGGACGCCCATGAGAGGCCGGTCAGGCGACACCGCTTTGGATTGGGGCTACAGCCCGAGAGTAAGTATCTCGGTTAAACCTTCATCCTTTTACTCCCAGGTGAGACCGGTCGATTTCGGAGGTTCCGTATCGGCTATCCTGGACCGTATGCGCGTCATTTATAAAAAGGTGATCGATATCGGCGGGTCCCTGTGTATCGACATGGAATCGTACCAGTACAAGGATATTACACTGGAACTTTTCCGCCGTCTTCGGCAGGAATACCCGGAATATCCCCATCTTGGCGTTGCCCTGCAGTCCTATCTCCGCGATACGGACAAAGACCTGGATGATCTTCTGGGCTGGGTAAAAGACCACCAATTTCCGATCTCGGTCCGGCTTGTGAAGGGAGCGTACTGGGACTACGAGACAGTCAAGGCGAGGCAGAACGGCTGGGTCCCTCCTGTCTACACCATGAAGGCGGAAAGTGACGCGGCCTTCGAGAGGCAGGCGCTCAAGATCTTCGAGAACTGCAATTATGTTTATCTGGCCTGTGCGTCCCACAACGTACGCTCCATTTTTGCTGTCATGGAAACAGCAAAAGAACTCGGGGTTCCGGAACATTGCTATGAGTTTCAGGTCCTCTATGGTATGGCAGAACCAATCCGGAAAGGCCTTCTCGATATTACAGGAAGGGTGCGCCTTTATTGCCCGTATGGCGAAATGGTCCCCGGCATGGGCTACCTCGTGCGGCGTCTCCTCGAGAATACTGCCAACGAGTGTTTCCTCCGCCAGACTTTTGCCGAGAGGGTTGATATTGAGCGGACACTTGAAGATCCGGAAGAGATAGTGATGAGAGCACGGGCAGCGAAACCCTCGCGTGGTGAAAAAAGAGGGCCCGAATCCTGGACCGCATTGCCCTTCACGAATGAACCGGGGGCAGACTTCACAAAAAAAGAACAGCGCGAGGCATTTTTGTCTGCCATAGCCGAGGTCAGGAAGAGCCTGGGAAAGACCTATCCGCTTTTTATCAACGGTGTGGATGTGGAAACGAAAGGCCGCATTACCTCTATAAATCCGGCCAATCCGTCGGAAGTCATCGGCCATGTCTGTGCTTCGGGCAATCATCAGGTGATCGCTGCCATCGATGCTGCTAAAGCTGCATTTCCCGCGTGGAGAGAACTTTCTCCCGTTGCAAGGTCGGAATATCTAATAAAGGCGGCAGAGGTAACGCGAAAACGGATATACGAGCTCTCCGCATGGCAGGTCCTGGAAATTGGAAAGCAATGGGACCAGGCCCATGCAGATGTGGCCGAGGCTATCGATTTTTTCGAGTATTACGCCCGCGAGATGGTCCGGCTTGGAAAAAAAAGGACGATGGGTTCGGCGCCAGGCGAACTAAATCACTACTTCTACGAACCTAAGGGAATCGCCTCCGTAATCGCTCCTTGGAATTTTCCGCTGGCTATCAGCTGCGGAATGACCGCAGCAGCGATCGTTGCCGGGAACTGCGTGATATATAAGCCCTCGAGCCTCACCCCGGTAATAGGCCATCACCTTGTAGAGATCTTTCGCGAGACAGGTCTTCCTGCTGGCGTATTCAACTTTGTGCCGGGCCCGAGCGGCCAGATCGGAGATATCCTGGTCGATCATCCGGGCATCAGCATTATCGCGTTCACGGGTTCAGTGGAGGTAGGTTTGAGCATCATCGAGAAAGCGGCCAGGGTCCACACCGGTCAGAACTGCGTAAAGAAGGTTGTCTGTGAAATGGGCGGAAAGAATGCCATAATTATCGATGATGATGCCAACCTTGACGAGGCCGTCCCCCTCGTCCTGTACTCAGCTTTTGGCTTTCAGGGGCAGAAATGCTCGGCTTGCTCCCGGGCAATAGTTCTCGACAACATTTACGACCAGTTTGTCACTCGCCTGGTCGGCGGAGCGAGGTCCATGCGCATTGGACCTGCGGAATTTCCCCGGTGTGCCCTGGGACCGGTGGCCGATCTGGACGCCGTAAGGAAGGTAACTGATTATATCGAGGTTGGTAGAAAAGAGGGTGAGATCATTTACATGAGCAAGGTCCCCGAGGGGGGCTTCTATGTACCGATAACCATCATAGGCGATGTTAGACCGGAACACCGTGTCGCCCGGGAAGAAATTTTCGGGCCCGTCCTTTCCGTCATGCGCGCCAAGGATTTCAACGAGGCACTCGCATGGGCGAATTCAACACGGTTCGCCCTGACGGGCGGGGTTTTCAGCCGGAGTCCTGCTCACCTCGCGCAGGCACGGAAAGAATTCCGGGTCGGCAACCTTTACCTCAACCGTCACTGTACGGGTGCATTGGTACAACGACAGCCTTTCGGAGGGTTTCGGCTGTCGGGTACAGGGACAAAAGCGGGTGGACCGGACTACCTGCTGCATTTCATGGACCCGAGGGTCGTGAGTGAGAACACCATGCGCCGCGGGTTCGTTCCCGCAACGGATGACATAGCGTAAGGAGTCGATATGAGATACCCCGACATCAAAACAACTCTCCCGGGCCCCAGGGCATCAAGGCTCATCGAGGTCGACCGTGCTTATGTATCACCTTCGTATACCAGGATCTATCCCCTGGTGGCGCAGAGGGGCGAGGGCCTTTGGATTGAGGATGTCGATGGGAATGTCTTTCTGGACTTCACGGCAGGCATTGCCGTCTGTGCTACGGGACACTGCCATCCACGGGTGGTGGAAGCCATCAAAGAACAGGCGGAACGCCTGCTTCACATGTCGGGGACAGATTTCTACT
>DHQV01000030.1:33351-37710 GCA_002408185.1 Deltaproteobacteria bacterium UBA5329 | reverse complement strand
TCGGGGACAGATTTCTACTACACGCCCCAGATCAGGCTTGCGGAAAAGCTTGTTGCTGTCCTTCCCGGGGATGGGACAAAGAAGGTTTATTTTGGCAATTCAGGGGCCGAGGCTGTCGAGGCGGCATTCAAGCTCGCGAGGTGGCATACACGAAGGGAACTCAATATAGCGTTTTTTGGCGCCTTTCACGGACGGACCATGGGCGCCCTTTCCCTGACGGCGAGCAAGAGCCAGCAGAAGAAGCATTATCATCCCTTTGTTCCCGGCATCACCCACATTCCCTATGCTTACTGCTACCGCTGTCCGTACGGCGGATGTTACCCAAAGTGCGGTATCGAGTGCGTCCACTGGATTGAGGACACGCTCTTCCATGTATCTATGTCACCCGAGGAAGTGGCTGCCATTTTCGTCGAGCCGATCCAGGGGGAGGGGGGCTACATAGTCCCTCCGCCGGAGTTTCACCAGGAACTCCGCCACATCACGCAGAGATGGGGTATCCTCTATGTGGCTGACGAGGTACAATCGGGGATGGGCAGGACCGGGAAGATGACCGCCATGGAACACTTCGGAGTCGAGCCGGATATTACAGCCCTGGCAAAGGGGATAGCTTCGGGGCTTCCCCTGGGGGCGATGGTTGCAGGGTCCGGCATCATGGACTGGGAAGCGGGTTCCCACGCCTCTACCTTTGGCGGCAATCCTCTCTCCTGCCAGGCAGCCCTTGCGACCATAGAACTCCTTGAAGGAGGTCTCATGGCAAATGCGGACATACAGGGCAGGCGCCTTGTCGAGGGATTGAAAGAACTCCAAAAAACGCATGAATGCATAGGCGACGTCCGCGGTAGAGGGCTCATGGTAGGGGTGGAACTCGTGAAGGACCGTGGGACGAAGGAGAGGGCGGGTGAGTGGCGAAACGAGATAATAAAGAAAGCCTTCCAGATGGGGCTTCTGCTCATCGGTTGCGGCGAAAATACGATACGATTCTGTCCTGCACTGACTGTTTCGCAGGAAGAGGTCGATGTCTGTCTTTCGATGCTGGCGGAGATCTTCAAGGAGGTGGCTGGTTGAAACATTCATACGGGTTGCCGATCCGGCAGTTTTCGCTGACCGGGACGGGAGGATAGATCATGGAAAAAATACTGACCGATCTTGGTTTGGATGCGTCGGCCGAACATTCCGGTGCGGGATGCGGAAGCTGGCTGGCCTGCAAAGGCACAATGCTCGAATCGGTGTCTCCCATTGACGGCCATAAGATCGGCAGGGTGAAGTGCGCAGACAGAGATGACTATGAAACGGTGATAACCCGGGCCATTGAAGCTTTTGAAGAATGGCGGACGATACCCGCCCCGAGGCGGGGTGATGTGGTACGGCAGATCGGGAACGCGCTCAGAGCCCGCAAGAAAGACCTGGGTGATCTCGTAAGCCTTGAAATGGGCAAGATCAGGGCCGAGGGAGAGGGTGAGGTTCAGGAGATGATCGACATGGCCGACCTTGCGGTCGGTCAGTCCAGAATGCTTTACGGCAAGACGATGCCAAGCGAGCGCCCCTGGCACCGGCTTTACGAGCAGTGGCATCCCTTAGGTCCCGTGGGGGTCATCACCTCCTTCAATTTTCCCCTGGCAGTATGGGCGTGGAATGCGATGATCGCACTCGTTGCCGGTGACACCGTGGTCTGGAAGCCTTCCTCGAAGACACCCATGTGTGCTGTCGCAGCCATGCAGATAATATGGGAGGTGCTGAATAAGAACAGCCTCCCGGAAGGCATTCTCAACCTCGTAATAGGGCCTCACGAGATCATTGGCAGTGCGCTGGTCATGGACCGGCGCGTCCCCCTCATTTCGGCCACTGGGAGTGTGAGGATGGGGAGTGCTGTCGGGGCCGCAGTGAAGGCAAGGCTCGGCAGGACGATACTTGAACTGGGGGGGAATAACGGGATCATCGTGACACCCTCCGCAGATCTCGATCTCGCGGTGAAGGCCATCCTTTTCGGGGCCGTCGGGACGGCAGGGCAACGGTGCACCAGCACGCGGCGTCTCATTGTTCACAAGAGCATCTATAAAAACCTTGCGGACAGGTTGACAGAAGCGTACAGGCAGGTCCACGTCGGAGATCCCCTTGAAGAAACGACTCTCATGGGGCCTCTTATTGACCGGGAGGCAGTTGACTCCATGCAGCTGGCCCTCGAGCGCCTCGTGAGGGAAGGCGGAGAGGTGCTGTTCGGCGGCGAGGTCCTCTCGGGCGGCCTTTTCGATACGGGAACATATGTCAGTCCATCTCTCTGCCGGGCGAGGGTCGACATGCCTGTTGTTCAGGAGGAGACATTTGCCCCGATCCTTTACCTTATTGAATATGAGACTCTTGAAGAGGCAATCCGTTATCACAACCTCGTTCCCCAGGGGCTCTCTTCGGCTATCTTCACAAGCGACCTGCGAGAGGCCGAACTTTTCTTGAGCCAATGCGGATCTGATTGCGGCATAGCAAACGTGAATGCCGGCACCTCGGGGGCGGAGATAGGAGGTGCCTTCGGCGGAGAGAAGGAGACCGGCGGAGGCCGGGAGGCCGGTTCTGATGTCTGGAAGGCGTACATGAGGCGGCAAACGTGCACCATTAATTGGTCCGGTGAACTTCCCTTGGCGCAGGGAATCCAATTTGACATGGATTAGAAGGGAGGACTTTCCCATGGCATTCACCATACCGTCATATAATCCACCTGATTTCACGACACCTCAATTCACGGGTGCTCCCCTAACAGTGTTCAAGCCGGCAACAGACCGCGGGTCGGCGCCGGACAACTATCATGCCACATCGATCTTTCCGGAATACTTCCAGACCGAAAAAGGGAAATGGACGATCTTGCAGGAATCGCGGATGGACTGTGTCGTGGTCAAGGAGCCTTCGGGACGCCTCTCTGTGAAGGAATTTCGCCATCTCAAGCCGGGGGACCTGGTTGCAATCGGAAGAAGGGAAAACGGGGAAGACGGCATTTTCGTACACACGCGTGCCTTTGATTTTCCGGAAGATACGGTCGACAAGTTTGTGTTCCGGACCAAAATAACGCGTGAAACGTCATTTTCCATAGACTACGACGAGCTCTACGATCTTCTTGAATATGAACGGACAGACGGGTTCGTACTGTGGGTGCTTGGCCCAGCCGCCGTCTTCGACCGGGATGCACGCGAGGCTTTCGAAGCGCTAGTCGACCGCGGGTATGTTCATGGCATGCTGGCGGGCAATGCACTGGCAGTCCATGATATCGAGGGTGCGTTGTTCGGTACGGCCCTTGGACAGGAGATCTACTCGAAGCGGTCGGTTGAATTGGGCCACTACAAACACCTGGATGCCATCAACACGATCAGGGCCCAAGGCTCGATCCGGGAGGCCATCGACCGGAAAATGGTGAAGGACGGGATCATGCGTGCCGTTATCGACAAAGGCATCCCGTACGTTCTTGCAGGGTCGATACGTGATGATGGCCCTCTCCCGGAGGTCATTGAAAACGTATATGAAGCACAGGACAGGATGCGAGACCTTGCCCGCCGCGCCACTACTGTGATCGCCCTTGCGACCCAGCTTCACACCATAGCCACGGGCAACATGGTGCCTTCTTACATAGTGACGGGGAAGGCCGGGGTGAGACCCGTGTACTTTTACTCCGTCGATATGTCCGAATTCGCTGTAAGCAAGCTTGCCAACCGCGGTTCTCTCACGGCCCGTTCTATCCTGACAAATGTCCAGGATTTTGTCGTTACCGTCGAACGGGGACTTCGGAAAAGATTCGGATAACGAGTGCCGGCAATAACGGCGACGATATGTGGTGCGTTTCCGCATGTGGGTAATCGGGGGTGGAAAGGGGTGAATTATTAGACCTGCGTCATGGTAGAATTTCGGTTCCGGCCTGTCCCGCTATGGCGTCCTCGATGGCTTCAGTTGATGTTATTATAGCTCTTTTACCTCCACCGGCCATGAACTGAACGGCTGCTTCGATCTTCGGGCCCATGGACCCTTCAGGGAAATGAGCTTCTCCGAGGAATCGGACGGCATCACTTGTTGTCAGGGCCCGAAGGAATGTTTCATCCGCTTTTCCGTAGTTGAGGGCAGCGCCGGGTACGTCGGTGGCTATCAGGAAAATATCCACCCCCACTTCGCCAGCGAGCACCGCACTCACAAGGTCTTTGTCGATCACCGCATCGACACCGCAAAACGATCTCCCCTCACGGATTACCGGTATGCCTCCACCGCCGCAGCAAATGACGATAAAATCCATCTCGATGAGCTGCCTGATCTCTCGTTTTTCCACGATGGCGACCGGTTTCGGGGAAGCGACAACCCTTCTGTACCCTTTCGTTGTTCTTCTGGTCGGGT
>DHQV01000030.1:25016-33245 GCA_002408185.1 Deltaproteobacteria bacterium UBA5329 | reverse complement strand
TCTTCTGGTCGGGTAAGGAAGCTGGTAGGCCCTTTCTTCTGAGTAAAATGGGCCGATGGGCTTCGACGGGTTTTGAAAGGCAGGGTCGTTTTCATCGACCACAACGTAACTGATAAGGCTAACCAGGCGTTTTTCCGTTGTGGCCCCCAGTTTCATCAGCTCGCTGTCAAGGGTCGATTCGATCATGTAGCCGATCTCACCCTGGGTCTGGGCAACGAGGATCTCGAGCGGCATGGATGGGACAGCATCGCAGCATTCCTGCTGGAGAAGAAGATTGCCTACTTGAGGCCCGTTCCCGTGAGTTATAATGATCCGGTAATCCCGGGAAAGGCGGGCGATTTGCCGGATGGGCACCCTTAAATTGCGGAACTGTTCTTCGACGGTGCCTGTCTCGCCCGGTTTGATGAGCGCATTCCCGCCCAATGCAACAAGGAGAATTTGTTTCGTGGTGTGCCTCATCATATTCGCGCTTACCGGTCACAGTCGCATTCTCTGCAGATCATCGAGCCTTTTTAGCCTCTGCAGCAGACTTTCCTCGAGGGTTGGCAGTCCGTGGTCATGATACTCATACCGCACGCGAAGAGCGGGTTTATTGATAGCAAGTATCCTTGTCAGGTGAATAGGGGTCGCAAAAACAACGAGGTCACATTCCGCGCGGTTTATCGTTTGCGCAAGCTCGTTGATCTGCTCGGTGCTGTAACCCATTGCCGGAAGGACAGGGCCGATGTGGGGGTACGTCTTGTAGACCTGCTCTATCGTTCCCAGGGCATATTCCCGCGGATCCACGATCTTTGCCGGCCCGAACTGGGAGGCAGCGATGTAGCCGGCCCCATGGGCCATCTCTCCGTGAGTGAGAGTTGGCCCATCTTCTACAACCAGCACCCGTTTTCCCCGGATACGGTCCGGGTCGCCGACAAGCACCGGGGACTCTGCCTCAAGAATTTCCGCCCCGGGAGCATGCCGTTCAATGTTCTTTCGAACCCGTTCGATGTCCCCGGCGGACGCCGTATCGACCTTGTTAATGATCGCTATGTCCGCCATGTTCATGTTTGTTTCGCCGGGATAGTAGAGAAGCTCGTGGCCTGGCCGGAGCGGGTCGAAAAGGACGATGTGTACATCGGGCCGGTAAAATGGAGTGTCATTGTTGCCGCCATCCCACACGATGATATCGCCTTCCTTCTCTGCCGCTTCGAGAATTTGTGCGTAATCTATCCCCGCATAGACAGTAATTCCCATGTCCACGAGAGGTTCATATTCTTCAAGTTCCTCTATAGTGCACCTGCACCGCTCAAAGTCTGAATGGCATGAGAACCTTTGCACTATTTGTTCCCTCAGGTCACCATAGGGCATAGGATGCCGGACAACCACCGCCTTTATCCCGCGATGAAAGAGTATCTCGCACACCTTGCGGGTCGTCTGTGACTTTCCCGAACCGGTCCTCACGGCGCACACCGCGATCACGGGCCTTCTCGATCTGAGCATTGTGTAGGTTGCCCCGATCAGAATAAAATCCGCCCCTTCCGCCATGGCGGCGGAGGCTTTATGCATTACCTCCACGTGGGATACATCGCTGTAAGAAAAGGCTACAAGGTCAACGGAATGTTGCCGGATAAGGGCGACCAGTTCCTTCTCGGGGTAGACGGGGATACCTTCGGGATAGAGGATCCCCGAAAGCTCCGGCGGATAAACCCGTCCCTCGACTGTGGGGATTTGCGCCATGGTGAAGGCAACAACATGGTACCGTGGATTGTCCTTGAAATAGACATTGAAGTTATGGAAATCACGTCCCGCGGCGCCCATGATTATGACCTTTTCAATCATATCGGAAAACCTCCGCTTGAAACGTTTGCCCGGTTCCTCCTCACCTGAGCCGCGGGAGACCTGCACCCCTGTGTTCCCGATCCGGTCTTATTCCATCATCACTTCAATCCGAACTCCTCATGTGGCCTGTTTGATCGTTGGAAAACCGATCATACCGATAAACAAGGAATATGCCATCGACCCATACTTTTTTCATCCCGCATCTCCCTTGTATCTTGGAAAACCTACGACACCTGTATTGTTTTGTAAACGACCTGTACGTATTACCATGTGTAAATCATGGAGATTCCGACATGGTTCTTCGCGTCAGTTATGCCAATTCAACCGGATCGAACATCTACTTATCCGGGTCTCCTTTTCGTATGGAAAGGGCAAAATCAGGACAGATGTAGAGGCATTTGAGGCAGCCCACGCACCGCCCGGTGTCCCTCGCCATGACGGGCCTGTAACCGGCGGGATTTAAAGTTTCAGACGGGGAAAAAACGTTGAGCGAACATACTTCCCTGCAATACCCGCATTCCTTGCACAACAGGGAGTTTACCTCAACGGTGAATTTACGGGCGTCGCAGGCAAGGCACCGAAGGGCCTCGTCCACAGCCGTATCTTCACTGTATCCGGTCTCTACAGGGACAAACCCGCTGACCCGTTCCCGAGGGTCGACGGTTCCTGCCCGGTGCCTCAAGGTGCCCCTCGGCGACGGCTCGCATGCCTTAAGACAGGTGTCAGCTGCTTCCGCCCGGTCGATCGTGCCCTTGCCACCCAGAAATTTGTCTATGGCGACGGAGGCCCTTCTCCCTTGCGCAATTGCGTGTATTATCGACGATGGCCCGGTGACGGCTTCTCCTGCTGCAAATATGCCCGGGGCATCCGTCATCAGGTCGTTGTCGACACCGATGAGCCCTTCCTCTTTTGTGCCAACGCCCTTGACGTTGATGAAATCTGTATCCGGGGCCTGGCCTATGGCAAAGATCACGGTATCCGCATTGAAGTTCCGTGTGACCAAGGGGTCGTACCGGGGGTTGAACCTGCCCTTGTCATCGAATACAGAAACGCAGCGGATGCAGGAAATGCCTGCAACCCTGCCATCTCTGTCGTGAATGACCTGAGGGCCCCAGCTCGTTTCGATGACAATGCCTTCCTCGATGGCCTCCGCTACCTCCCAGGAATAAGCCGGCATTTCGTTCGGTTTTTCAAGACAGATGAGACTCACATCTTTCGCCTTAAGCCGCAAGGCGCTCATTGCGGCGTCTACCGCGGCATTCCCTCCGCCGATGACGCAGACCTTCTCTCCTACGGGGACCTTCTCTCCCTTTTTGACGGATCGCAGGAAATCGACGCCCCAGTATACGCCGGGGAGTTCGGAGCCCGGCACGGCAAGCTTCTTGCTCAACTGGTTCCCCGATGCTATAAGGACAGCATCATATTTGCCCACGAGTTCATCGACACGAATGTGCTCGCCTCCCCTGAACCTGATCCCCAGTCCGAAAATGTGGCGCAGATCGCTCTCGATGGCCTCCTCGGGAAGGCGGTACTCAGGGATGGCGGAGCGCAGCATGCCGCCGGCGAGCTTGTCCTTCTCAAAAACTTCTACAGCATGACCGAGAAGGGCCAGGTAGTACCCGGCAGTGAGGCCGCACGGGCCTGATCCGATAATTGCCACGCTCTTCCCTGTAGGTGCCGCAGCACACGGCATCGGCCCCGGCCCGGTGCTTTTCTCCTTTGCTGCACGCTTGAGCATCCTGATCGCCACGGTCTCATCAAACTGGATACGGGCACACCGCGCCTCGCAGGGATGTACGCAGGCGTAGCCGCACACGGCGGGGAAGGGGATCCTATCCCGTATGACCGCCAGTGCGCCGTCAAAATCCCCGTGCTGGATATGCCTTATGTATAGGGGTACGTCGATACCTGCAGGGCAGTCTTCCCTGCATGGAGGTAAAACGGTCTTTTTATCCTTCAAGGCTCCCATTGAGAGTTCTCACCCCATGTCTTCCCTTGATCGTGAAGCGACGAGGTTTTCACCGAGGCGAAGCGCTTCGATATTGGCGACAGCAGCTTCCGGGAAGGTCTCGCCGACCACCGGGATAAGGCTGTCCATGCGTATCATGCCTGTACGGGCCACCATGGCGCCGAGGGCGATCAGATTTGCAACG
This sequence comes from Deltaproteobacteria bacterium UBA5329, assembly GCA_002408185.1. Lineage (GTDB taxonomy): Bacteria > Desulfobacterota > Syntrophorhabdia > Syntrophorhabdales > Syntrophorhabdaceae > Delta-02. The sequence continues at coordinate 29,271 of DHQV01000030.1, read as the reverse complement.
CCCGGCCGGCCGAGGCCGTGTGCCAGCTTCACAAAGGGAAACCCCCAGAAGTTCATCCCTACCCGGTCTGCGAGGCATGTCGTATCGAAAAAGACCAGCGCCCCTCTTTCAGCGAAGCCTGCGAACCGTTCCATGGCGTTTTCGGTCAGGGCCAGGATGACGTCGGGTCTTTGGATCTGCTGAAAGATGATCTCTTCCGTGTCGATGATAAGTTCGGCTATCGAGAGGCCGCCCCTTGCAGCTATGCCGTAGGATTGGGTCTCAACCACGTTCTTGCCTTCCCTGATCGCCCCTTCACCAAGGAGCATGGCCGATACGATGAGCCCTTGCCCGCCAGCTCCCGCAAAGACCACCTCGCAGCGCTTGTTCGGGTCTCCTGTTTTTTCCTGTTGAGGCAGATCCATCCCTTTAACCCTTCATTGCCCTCGAACGGACTTCGTCATATCTCGTATTGAAGTCAGGGTCATCCCTGTCGACCAGTTTCCCTATGGGGAAATAACCCTCCTTTTGTGACGGACTGAGCCGGGCGTACTCCTCTTTCGGCAAAGCCATCTCCCTGATCTTCTTGAGCATCTCAACCGGTGTTCCCATCCTGTTGTACTTCCCGTAATGTGTGGGACACGGGCTCATAACCTCAACGACGGAGAATCCTCTTTTATTGAGGGCCTCTTTTATATTCGCCTCGAGCTCGAAACCGTGCCAGGGAGTTCCCCGGGCCACGTAGTTGGCTCCCGCAACTTCTGCGATGGCGCAGATATCGAGGTCCCTCTCCGGATTTGTGTAGGTCGTGGTGCTCGTGAACATGCCGAAAGGCGTTGTCCCTGAAACCTGTCCGCCCGTCATGCCATAGTTGAGATTGTTCACGACAATGGCGGTAACGTCGATATTGCGCCGCGCGGCATGGATGAAGTGGTTGCCTCCGATAGTGATGCAGTCGCCGTCGCCCATGAGCACAACCACGTTCAACCGGGGGTTGAAGGCCTTCATCCCAGTTGCAAAGGCGAGCGCCCTGCCGTGGGTGCCATGGAAACCGTTGGTCACCACATAGTCGTCCGCCTTGCCCCAGCACCCGATGCCGGTTACAACGACGGTCTCTTCGTTCCTGTATCCCAACTCCTCGAAGGCGCGAAGGAGTGTGGAAAGTACGATGCCGTTCCCGCATCCCGGGCACCACATGTGAGGTGTCACGCCTTCTTTCAAGTACCGTAATCCCGATGTAAAGACCGTCATACGCTATGCCATGATAGTTTTAAGAATATCTTCAGGCCATATTACCTGCCCGTTGAAGCTGTTCACCCCCCTGATATCCCGGTTGGGGCCCAATACTTTTCGTACCTCGCCTGCCGCCTGCCCGCTATAGTTCATCTCCGGGACGACCACCCTTCGCGCTCCCCCGGCTGCAGAATGCACCTCTTTATCGGGGAAGGGCCAGAGGGTTTGAAGCTGGAGCACACCTGCCTTGACGCCTGATCTTCTCGCCTGCACCGCCGCAACCCGGCTTGCCCTCGTGGTTATCCCGTAGGCCACCACGAGCACCTCTGCGTCATCCGCATCGAATGACCTCGTCATCACGATCTCGTCACGATGGATATCGATCTTCCGGTGGATCTGGTCGATCTTCCACGCGGCGTTAGCAGGATCGTTGTTGCTGAATCCGTCGGGCCCGTGCATGGAACTCGATATGTGGAATACGTAGGGGTTCCCGTATGCAGCGAGCGGCGCCACACCGTCCTCGTCCGCCCGGAATGGTTTATATTCGGACGGCGGAACGGAAGGCTGCTTTCTGTCGATTATTGCCAGTTCCCCCTCTTTTGGCACGTGCAGGTTCTCCCTCATGTGGGCGACGACCTCGTCCGAGACGAGAACAACGGGGGTCCGGTACTTTTCCGAGAAATTGAAGGCCTGCACGGTAAGCTCGAAGCACTCGCGTACCGTTGAGGGGCACAGGGCGATCAGCGTCTGGTCCCCGTGCCGCCCCCACCGCACCTGCATAAAATCCGCCTGAGCAGGCTTCGTGGCAAGGCCCGTGGACGGGCCCGAGCGCTGCACATGGATCACAACACACGGGATCTCACCCATCACGGCAAATCCCAGATTCTCCTGCATGAGGGAAAACCCCGGGCCGCTCGTGGCGGTGAACGCCTTGGCGCCGGCCAGTGCCGCCCCGATTACCGCAGCGATGCTCGCGATCTCATCTTCCATCTGGATGAACATGCCCCCGACACGGGGCAGGGCGACCGAACACTCCTCGGCGATCTCGGAGGATGGGGTGATAGGGTATCCCGCATAGAACCGCGCACCGGCATACAGTGCACCCTGTGCCATTGCCTGGTTGCCCTGGACCAGCCTCGCGGGAGAATTCTCCATGTTCTTCACCACAGGGCAAGTATATCTCTTTCCATCGGACCTAGCAAGGCACATTCCCCAGGGCTTGACGGAAGTCTTTAAAACATTCCTATTCACAACCTCTTTAAGGCATCCGCCATACGCTCGAGGGCATCGGTCAGCGTCTTGCGCGGGCATGCGAAGTTAAGCCTCACAAATCCTTCTCCGCCCTTCCCGTATTCGGGCCCGTCATTGAGGGCCACCTTGCTCTCGTCAAGAAAGAAACGAAAAGGATTTCCCGGTATTCCGGTCCGCCTGCAATCGAGCCACGCGAGATAGGTCGCTTCCATGTGAGTTATGCCGATGGAAGGCAGTTTTTCACGCACGTAGTCCACCAGAAAATCCCTGTTGCCCTTAAGGTAGGAGAGGCACCGGTCGAGCCAGTCCTGACCGTCCCGGTAGGCCGCCAGGGCCGCCGTTGCGCCCATGATGTTTACATGCGGGACAAGTCCCTCGCTTCCCCTGATCCAGGTTTTCCGAAGCAGGGGGTCCTTGATCACCACAAAGGAACACTTCAGGCCCGCCAGGTTGAAGGTTTTGCTTGGCGACATGAAGGTAATGGTCCGGTCGGCCACCTCGCTGCCAAGGGTTGCAATGGGTATATGCCGGTAGCCCGGATATAAAAGGTCACAGTGGATCTCATCGGCGCAGATCAGAACATTGCGGCGCAAGCAGATATCGGCAAGCTGCTCCAGTTCGTCTTTTCTAAAGACGCGGCCGACAGGGTTGTGAGGATTGCACAGCACGTAGATCCTCGTTGAATCCGTAATGCTTTTTTCGAAGGCATCGAAATCGATTTCATACGTTGACCCTCTTTTTACCAGCGGGGGATCGACCAACGCGCGCCCGCGATTTACGGGATCGGCGATGAAGTGCGAATACACGGGGGGTTGGACCAATACGGCATCCCCGGGACCGGCAAAAAGTTGGAATGCTAGATTGAGGCCCGTTACCACACCGGGTACAAAAATAATGTGTTCCTCGGGGACGTCCCAATCGTAGAGCTTTTTAAGCCTCTGCCGGATGATATCCACGAGTTCCTCACCAGGTCCCCCGTATCCAAAGACCCGGTGGTCCACCCGTTCATGCAGGGCTTGCACAACAGGCTCGGGGGAGACAAAATCCATATCGGCCACCCACAGGGGGAGGACCTCATTGCCGTACCTCCTCCATTTAATGCTATCGGTACCCCTTCGCTCAACGATCTGATCGAAATCGTAATTCATCTCTTGCCTCATTGCCGGTTTACATCGCACTCAAAATAACCGCATACTCTCTGACGCCATTGTGTTCTATCTTCTGGAATCAGGGGGACGGCCCGGGCGTTCCACCGGTTGTTTAAAGCACGTCGCATCGATAATGTCCAAAACCCTGTCGATACGGTCCGATGCCGGCAGGGTTTGCCTTATCATCTGAAGGTACCGACGTTCTTTGGCGCGGTCCAGTGTAGGCTGAAAGTTGATATCGAAAATCCATCCCAGTTGAAGCAGTTTGAAGTCGTTCAAATTTTTGACATGATCCATATTCACTGTCTTTTTATTCATCAGATCGAGATATGCACTTTCCGAAAACCCCGGCGTATCGGGCAGGTCAAGTTCGATTTCCCTGTTGCGCGCCGGATCTTTTCGGGCGTAATAGTCCGTGACCAGTCTCCATATATCCAGCTTGTCTGCATCGCGGACCAATTTGGAGAAGAACAGGCACGGTTCTGGTTCTTCGGGTGGAAGAGAGGCCCTGTTATGATATCGCACCGATCTGATGATCAGATCTCCTATCACATTGTCAAATTTGTCCAGTATTCCCGACCTCGTTATTATCTCCGCACCCAGTTCGGCATGGTTGTCCGATCTTCTGTCCACGAAGGTATGAT
>DHQV01000030.1:24409-24926 GCA_002408185.1 Deltaproteobacteria bacterium UBA5329 | reverse complement strand
AAGGTATGATAGCGTGCGTATTGCTCAAAACGGCCAACGTCATGGAGCGTGGCAATTATCTGGGCCAGGCGCAATTCGTCGCCATTCAACCCGAGTTCTTTTCCAATGGCTGATATTTCCGAGCAAACGCGCTGAGTATGCCATTTCTTCAGATCGATATTTTGCTGCTTCTGTTGATCGTCGTATTGAAACATGGAAACATAATTCGCAAACCATTCTTTCACTTCCGCAACGATTTCGCTCTTTACATATATCTGCATTTACCCGGTTTCTCCTGTTAGAGGCCTTCCATTGGTCCGAACTTTATCCGTTGTATTCCGGCCTTCTCTATCTTAATCCGTGCGCTCCCGGATAACAACCAAACAGGGGACATCAGACTTTACGCTTACGGAAAGCGGCACGGGATTTCCTGTCCGTTTTGACAGGCCGCTTCGTTCACTTGACCCCGATCAACTCCACTTCGAAGATCAAGGTGCTGTTGGGAGGAATAATCTGGCCGATGGCGCGCTCTCCGTAG
>DHQV01000030.1:5571-24298 GCA_002408185.1 Deltaproteobacteria bacterium UBA5329 | reverse complement strand
GGGGATGAAAAGCTGCCACTTCGAACCCTCCTTCATGAGCTGCAGGGCCTCGGCCCAGCCTTTGATGACATCGGTGACTTTAATTGTTGTCGGTTGACCCCTCTTATAAGAACTGTCAAACTCCGTACCGTCAAGGAGTGTGCCTTTGTAGTTGACCGTTACGGTATCATCCGCCTTCGGGGTTTTACCGGAGCCTGCGCTCAAGACCTTGTATTGAAGACCGCTCGGCAACGTCTTTACGTCTTTTTTCTTCTGGTTCTCCGCAAGATAGGCCTTGCCTTCCTGAAGATTCCTGGCGGCTTTTTCCTTCAACTCTTTCTGTCGTGTCTCGTGTACCCTCTGCTCGACGCCCCTGATGGTTGTAATAATTTCATCCTTGCTCATCAACGGTTCTTTACCGCCGAGAGCATCTTTGATCGCCGCCGTGTAGACATCCAGGTTGATGTCGACCCCCTGCAATTTCAGGTACTGCCCGAACTGGTAGCCAAGGCTGTAGCTCTCCCTGTCTTTAGGGTCTTTCAATTCCGGGCTTCCCTGGGCGGAGCACACACCGGACAGGAGAATGATGCCGAGGACCAACGCCGTAAGATATCTCATGACAACCTCCCTTTCTTTTTCGCCTTTCGCCGGTCAAGCACGGACACTATCGTCTGATACCGGACGTTTATCAGATAAATTCATCCTATAAAATTATAGTTTATCCATGGGCTTCGTCCATTGTTTTTATACCTTTGCATCGCTGCGTTACCATTCATGGCTGATTCAGGGTCTTTCTTTTTCGTCTTTCACGGGTCATCTTATATGGTAACCTGCAAAATCATATTCACCAGTTTCCGGCCGCAAGGATACTGAGGCGCACCGCCTGCTTGAAATCTTCTTGCCACGTCTTAGACTGACTTCATTGATTGAAGATTGCCGTAAACCGGAAAGGAGGAACTATGGAAACGAAGCAGTTTGGAAAAGCGCTGGGACACTCCCAAGAAACCAAGAAACCCGATTGCCAAAGCAGAAAAGAAATAACTTGGTTTCTCGGGAGTGCACCCTTATGTACCCAGTGTAGGAGCAACTCATGGATATATTTGGCAGATCTATGAAGAAATTGGCGCTCGCAAGCTTCTTATTTTTAAGTTTATCCACGATGGCTCCCACAGCCGTCTTCTCGCAACAAACGGACCAGCCTCGGAAACCATCGGGCGCCAGATCTCACAAGCTTCCTCGACCACGCCCTCCTCGTCAACCTGTCCCCTTCTGGATTTACGAAAGTGAAAGACAATATCAGGAATCGCCCACCATCATCATTCGTATCGAAAATAAGACAGAAGAGACCGGGGAAAAAACGAAAGAAAAGTCGGCAGAACCACAAAGCACCGGGGCACTGATCATCGAAAGAAGGGGTGATGCCTACGAAAGAATAGATGATTCCTCCGTTCCACCCAAAGAGAATCCGCAAGAAGTCAACAAGATCACACAGGATTCCGGCGCCAGGGGAACTTGTCCAACATGTAAACACAGGTAAAAGGGGTTCCCCAGGGACGTTAGCTGCTCCAGACCCATTCCTCCGGATGATGCACCATCCTGGCCCGAACGGGGTTTAATGCATACCTGATGAGTTCAAGAAACCCTTCTCAAAACGGTACTCTATCAGTGTTGATGATGTGATATTTTACAAAAAAATATCGATGAATGTCGTGAATGATATAATGAAAAAAGGAGGGATAATTTATGACTGAAACTATGAATGAAAACAACCTTGATGTATTGGCGGAAAAGGAATACAAGATGTTGGTGCTTCGTAAAGAAGTACTTGCCAAAGAAGTAGCCGAGATCGACAAGAAGTTAAAACCTCTTGAAGATTATCTTAAAGCAGTCCAAATTCTCGTAGAGCAGGAAGAGAAGAAGAAAGGGAGCAGAAAAAAGGTTAAGGGCGTAATCACGAAGCCCGAAGAGAGAAAGAAGGGGCGTAGAAAAAAAGAGCCTGCCTGACCGGATTCTCGTCGATTAGTATGTATCAGGTATCAGTTCATAGCCGTATGCAAACCTTAGCCAATCCTGGTTGACGTTTGGCCAGCAGGAAACTGGAATAGACACCTCTCCTATTTACCCTCACATCAATAAAAATTAAATTCCTGGGACGAAAATCGAACTCGTAAAGAGGAGTCCCTTGTGGGGTCAAGCCCTGCAATCCTACATTTATAGATTTTTCTTCATTAAAGTCCTGCTGACCGTTGAGTAATGTATACCCGGGTGATAAGCCGTTAACGCCGTTTCCATTGCGGTTTTCTTTTTTCAAAGAAGGCGGCTATCCCCTCGCCGACGTCTTCGGTGGTGCACAGGCGCGCGAGGGCTCCGGTCACGTGTTCGAAGGCCTTATGGTATTCCATGTCGGCGGCTGTGTAAAATGCCTTTTTTGCAGTTTCGACCGCGAGAGGACTCTTCTGGGCCAGCTGCTGTGCCCATTCGAGTACCCTGTCGTCCAGTTCTTCGTGTTTGACCACGCGGTTGACAAGCCCCATACGATGCGCCTCAGCCGCGTCTATCAGATCCCCAAACAGGAGAAGTTCAAGGGCCTTTTTTCTCCCGACACAACGCGTGAGTGGAACGGCGGGGCCAATGCAGTTAAGGCCCACATTAATCGCGGTCAGGCCAAAACGGGCCCTTTCCGACACGATGGCAAGATCCGCGGCGGCTACAAGTCCGGCCCCGATCGCGGCGGCGATCCCCTGTACCTGTGCAATAACCGGTTTTCTCAGATCGTTCATGGTGATCATCGGTTTGCCCATCATCCCTATCCATTCCTGGTATTCAATTGCTGTTTTGCCGGGGAACTCGCTGACGTCTATCCCGGCACAAAAAGTCCCTCCAGCTCCCTTGAGGATTATCACCCGGACGGTGTCTTCGCTGTCTAGAGAAAGAAGGGTATGATCGAGCTCCCTTGCCATAACGGTCGTAAAAGTGTTCATGTTGTCAGGGCGGTTGAGGGTGATCGTCGCAACGTAATCCCGAATTGTCGTGATAATGTTTTTGTAATCCATGTGGCCTCCTGTGTCTGATACTTCGTTTTCGCGATGAAACCCAGGTACGAGAAATAAAACGGAAAGCTTGTAGAGTATAACGCAATCTATTATGAATGTATATTCATATATTTTCTTGACAAGATGTTCGTATGAATATACATTCAGCTATAGCAAGAGGAGAAATATATGCCAAGACGAACCTGTAAGAGGCGAATAGGTTTTCAGCCAAAAACGGTCTACTTCAAGCCGGCCGGCGTTCCCTTGGAAGAAATTCGTGAGATCGTGATCGGGCAGGATGAGGTTGAAGCGATGCGGCTCAAGAATCTCCTCGGGTTCCCGCAAGAGGAAGCGGCATCACGCATGGGCGTCTCGCAGCCGACATTCCATCGTCTCATAAACACGGCCCATCAAAAGATAACGGATGCGATCATAAACGGCAAGGCGCTCAGGATCGAAGGGGGGAACGTGACATTCCAGGAGGAATCGGTGCGTCCCTGCCGATGGCGAAAAGATTGGGGTCAGGGATGCGCTTCGGCTGAAGCTGCGGCTGATGCCGCCCGAAAGCTCAGGGAGGACACGAAAAAAGGAAATTTTCTGAAAATTGCGATAACAAGTGTCGATGGCGAAATCGATGGACCGGTTGACGAGCGTTTTGGCAGGGCTAAAAAAATAATCGTTTTTGATCCGGAGAGAAAAACTGAAGAAATTGTCGAAAATGTCCAGAACATGAGCGCGCCCCGGGGGTCTGGTATCCAGACGGCGCAAAACGTCATTAATGCCGGCGTTATAACGGTCATAAGCGGCCACCTGGGACCGAATGCCTTCCGTGTCTTGTCGGCGGCGGGCGTGGATGTTTTTACCGCAACGAATATGACCGTTCGTGAAGCTCTCGATGCATACAAGAACGGGAAGCTTTCCCGGCTCGAAGGAGCCGACGTCGACGGGCACTGGTAAAAAGAAACGGAGGTAGAGAGCCGTGGCGCGATATCCGTCCGGTTCGAGGAGATGAAAATCCGGACATTAATCTACAGAAGGAGGACGTCATGAAATGTGTGACGATCATTTCAATGGTAATGGCCCTGCTGGTTGGGGTCCTGCTGAATGGAAGAACGGCTTATCCTGCAGAACCGGTACCTCCCGTTGTCACTATAAAGTGGTTGCTGGAAAATAAGGCCAACCCGAGTCTTGTCATCGTCGATATCAGGAAGGTCGAGGAATACAGGGAGGGCCATATACCAGGGTCGGTCAACCTGACATACAGTGCCTGGCGGACCATGGAAAATGGGATCACCTGTCAGCTCCCCCTGAAGGATGACATAGAAGAGAACCTGGGTTCGGCGGGCATCGGGCAGGGCAGTATCGTCGTTATCGCCGGCAAGACCGAAACCGACCTCGACCGGGCGCATCCCGCGAGGGTTGCATGGACCATGAAATATGCCGGAATTAACAAAGTGGCTATTCTTGACGGCGGGTACACACGTTGGACCGGCGAAGGAAACCCCGTGGAAAAGGGATGGGTGAAGGCAACGCCGAAACCTTTTTGCTGTAAGTGGAACGAACGGGTCCTCTGTTCGAAAGACTGCCTCAAGGAGAAGGCGGGGCGCGTGGCCATAGTCGATACGAGATTACACAGCTACTTCACCGGGGAAGTGAAGGACCCAGGTGCGGCCAAGCAGGGCCACATACCGGGCAGCGTGAATCTCCCTTACACGCTTGCCTTCAACGAGGACGGCACGTATGTGAGCAGGGAAAAACTTGCCGGTCCTGCGGTCCGCGCTGTCGGAAAGGATACGAAAAAAGAGATCGTCCTTCTGTGCTGCACCGGCCGTTTCTCACCCACCTGGTGGTTCATGCTCGGCGAAGTGCTCGGTTACGAAAAGGTCTCTATCTTCGACGGCTCCATAGAGGAGTGGTGCCGAGACCCCTCGGCGCCCATCGTGCGGGGGGAATAGAGGGCAAGCGGTTGGATATAGATAATGGAGGCTCCTTGGACGTATACCATTTATTAAAGAATGAATTTTCAAAACTGGCTCACGACATGCTGGACGAACCAGTATCGATCGTCTCCGCCCGGGCTTTGTCTGCGAAAGAAGCCATCGGTGAACCCGACCGTGATGATTATCCCCTGCTCAAAGGCAAGGAAGTCATGATAGAGGCACAATTCAAGGGAAGCAGGGGACAGGCCTTTACGGATACGCCGGGAACATTCGAGGGGAGCATCCGTGACATAATCGCCCTTCCTCTGACCAATAATTTTCAACGGGCAGTTTTCATAGCGAGCCTCAATGCCTTTATGCGTGAGCTAGGACACATCTCCGGTACATTGCATTGCAGGGATAAAGAGCCCGAGCAGTGCGCACGGGAATTTGTCCAGCATGTCAGAGAACGATTCGGAAATCCGCGCGTATCCTTCGTTGGTTTTCAGCCGGCAATGATCGAACGTTTCTCGGAACAGTTTGAAATGCGGGTGCTTGATTTGGACGAGGACAATATCGGGAAAACAAAGTTCGGCCTCACGATAGAAGGCCCCGACAATACGGAGGAGGTATTGCGCTGGGGGGATATAATTCTGGCAACCGGGTCCACATGCATAAACGGTACAATCGAGCAGTATCTTGGTGAAAAGCCTGTTATCTTTTATGGGGTCTCGGCATCGGCGGCTACCAAGATCTGTGGATTAGAACGGTTTTGTCGATATCCTCATTGATGAAGATGATGTTACGATGATTGGTTCCCGCATTTCGATCGCGATTGGGAAAAATTCCATAATTTTGTTCGCCAGACCCATGCTTCCATAACATGTCCGGCATCATTGTTTGACAAGGCCTCGAAAGCCATGGATTCCCCATTGAACGAGTCCAGGATTCAGCAAAAAAAGAAAGCGCATCTCGAAGACCTGCGAAAGGCGGAGCATTGGTGTTTAGAAAGCGGATCCCAATGTGGCAGAAAAAGGAGGTTGGATCTTGCCGGGCCTCCCGGAGGGGTTGACGTGATGGAGGAAAAATGAATTATGTTCTTGAGTTCGACGAGACCAGATGCCTGAATTGTCAAAGCCCGGATTGTCTCACACAATGCCGGCATATCGACATCGACCGGGATACCGCGCAAGAAGAGATATTGAAGATCGCGAGAGGCGAGAATTCGTTTGTGCTCAAGGAGTGCGTGACCTGCTATGGATGCGAAGAATACTGCCCGATGGGCAACCATCCTTTCTATCTTATTGCTGAAAGGCAGGAGGCCCTTGGCATATCGCCCGTGCCACGGCCGCTTGTAACGAGGGCGGTCAACCTGGGCCTTCCTTTCAGAGGCGAGCCGGAGATCAAGGAGATAAACGGGCCTGTTCTGAATATGGCGGCCTTTTCCGAACTGAATCGGCTTGTACAGGGAAAGCTTTTCGAAGGGCTCTCGGTCATATCTACGGATGGGCGGAAGATGTTCCATTATTTCTGTCAGCTCATGTATCTCCATTATGCAAAAAGCTCGGTCATAAAAGAACGGCTCCCGGGTATCGTAGCGACCATTATGAAACACAAGCCGACACAGGTTGTCTGTTTCCATGATGAATGCTACGGCGCATATTCATCGTATTGTCCGTCCGTCGGTATCGATGTTCCCTTCACGCCTGTCCATTTCTATGAGTTCCTCCATGACCGCCTCGATCAATTGAAGGAACTGATACGGCCGGTTGGTTTTAAGGTAGCCTACCAGCGCCCGTGCTCATCGCGCCTGTCCCCTGATAAACATCATTACGTCAAAGATATCTTCCGGCTCATTGGCGCTGTCGAGGTGGAACGGGAATTCGCGGATGAAAATGCTTTGTGCTGCGCAGGGACGATCCAGGGGCAAAAAAGGCAGGGAAGCCGCAAAAGGGCGGCCGGGATACAAAAGAAAAATATTGATGATATGAAGAAATATGGCGCGGAGATGTGCGTTTTTAACTGTCCAGCCTGTTATCAGACACTCGGGGACATGGTCGCTCGCGAAGGGATAAGGCCGGTGCACATGAGCGACCTGTGCCGGTTTGCCATCGGAGAGGTCACCGGGGGATGGGGGACGATGAGATGAAGACAATATACCAGGCGCTTGTCGATATAGTCGATAGCGAGCACGTATCGAACAGACCGGAAGAGTTGTACATTTATTCATTCGACCTGGGAACGGCAGAGCCCCATCCGCCCAATTACGTTGTAGCGCCAAGAACAACGCAGCAGATACAGGAGATCGTTCGTCTCGCCAACAGGGAAAAGGTCCCGGTAGTACCGCTTGGGGGAGGTTTGTCGCTTGCCGGCCTCGCAATTCCTTTAAAGGGTGGAATTCTTATTGACCTGAAACGCATGGACAGCATACTGGAGGTCAATGAAAAAAGCAGGTATGCCGTGCTGGAATGCGGTGTTTCGCAGGCCCAGTTGACATCATACCTGTCGAGGCACCATCCTGACCTCACGCACTCGGAGCCCGGTGCGCCGCCCACCGCAACCATTGCCGGCAACGTACTTATTCATGGCCAGGGAGACCTTGCCCAGCCATATGGGTTTAATTCCGACCAGGTTAACGGGCTCGAGATCGTTTTGCCGACAGGTGAGGTCTGTCGGTTCGGGTCCTGTGCCCTGGGTGTTTCATGGTTTACGAACCATCCTCTGCCTGATATTGGGCTTTTTTTCGGATGGTGCGGAACTACGGGCATTGTCACAAAATTGTCGATCCGGCTTTATCCCGCCCGGAAGATCAGGGGTTTCGGCCAATTTGTCGTGGATGACGAAAACCTCGTGCCGGAGATCATAGGAAAGATCACCCGGACGCAAATGGCCGAAGACATCATAGCGTACAGCCGGGCGATACCACCGTTCGGCATGGGACTCCAGCATTTTACCGTGAATATCGGCGCCGACTCCGAAAAGGAACTCGAGTTCAAACAGGAGCTGATCTGGGACGATACTCTGGGAGAATATATCACAAGCGGTGTCGGAGGATACCTGGGCTTCACGAGGGGCCTGGAGCGGCCCCAGATATCGAAAACATCGGATTATAAGAAGGGCGGAGGCTTCGAGTACGTAGGCAGTATAATGCCCATCGAGAAATACCCGGAGTGTTATAGACGTGGCCGTGAGATATCGGAGAGACATCACATCCCTTACACAGTGACGGGCCGTTGTGTCGGTGTGGGGCATTCTATGATGTTTGCCTGGACCTATGCCTTTAACAGGGCCGATCCGCGCTCGATACAGCATTCCCGGGACGCCCTCCATGAAACCGACGATCTTGTCATGGAGCTGGGGGGAGTGATATGGAAACCGGGCACCTACGGCCAGCGTATCGTCAGGGACCGGCTCGACCCCAACACGCGTGCCCTCATGAGACGGATAAAGGATGCCCTTGACCCGGCGGGTATCATGAACCCGGGGAATTGGGAGGGCTTATGATGCTTATCGACACCTACACGTTTCGTGACACCATACACCGTTGCTTCAGGTGCGGGTACTGCAAATTTCCGGCTACCTGGACGGATGTCAACAACTGCCCTCCCTACGCGCGTTTTCGGATGGAATCATATTCGTGCGGGGGCAGGCTCTGGCTTACCCGCGCGTGGCTGAGTGAAAAGCTGGATTGGTCCGAGCATATCGCCGAGATACTGTACTCCTGTACGATGTGTCGGAATTGCGAGATCAAATGTCCGTTGAGTTTCAACATCAATATCGTAAACATGGTAGTGGCCGCGCGGGGTGAGATGATAGAACGAGGGAAGGTGCCGCCTGCTGTGAAGAGATTCCTCGAAAACATCCATGTCCACGGGAATCCTTACGGAAATGCGCGGAGTAAACGGGGTGCGTGGGCCGAGGGAACTGCGATAGAGCAGTACAAAGACCAGGAGTATCTCTTCTATGTCGGCTGTACAGGCTCGTATGATACAAGGGCGAGCATTTCCTCGAGAACCCTCGGCCTGTTGTTCGGCGAGGCTGGCATCTCTTTCGGGGTGCTAGGAAATGACGAGAATTGTGACGGTAACGAGGTTGATAAATTAGGCGAAGCCGGCCTTTTCGAGATGCTGGCGGAAGATAATATTGAACGTTTCAATAGTCTCGGGATAGAAAAGATCGTCACCCTTTCCCCCCATGCCTACAATGCTATGAGAGACCTTTACCCGCGGTACGGCGGGAAATACATGGTGCTGCACTACACCCAGATGCTGCTTAAACTCATCGAAGAAGGTAAGCTCGATGTTTCAAAAGGCTTTGACGCACAGGTGACCTTCCATGACCCCTGCTTCCTCGGACGGTGGAACGGAGAATACGAGGCGCCCAGAAGACTTCTCCGGAAGGTTCCCCATCTTCGCCTCACCGAGATGGAAAAGAACAGGGACAGCGCCCTGTGTTGCGGCGGCGGCGCCGGTAATTTCGAAATTGACCTTCTGGGAGGTAGCGACTCGAGTCCGGCGCGGCGCAGGGTGAGAGAGGCGGCCGAAACGGGGGCAGGCGTTCTGGCGGTGGCCTGTCCCAAATGCCTCATCATGCTGGAAGATGCTGTCAAGGCCGAAGAACTGGAAGGCACGATCGCGGTAAAGAACATCAGCGAGATCGTGGCCGCAGCCTGCGGATTATTATAGATGACTACGAAAGGGCTATTCGATCGTTTTCCGGCCTTTCGGAATGGTGAACCAGAACCTGCTGCCTTTTCCGGGTGTGCTTTCTACGGATATCTTTCCATGATGTGCCTCCACTATCGCTCGCGCAATAGACAGACCGAGGCCCGAACCTTCGCTGTCCCGGTTTATTCGGCAGAACGTGTCGAATATGCAAGGTATGTCGTTCTCGTCAAGCCTGTGTCTGCGACCTCGACGAGGACATCTTCCCTGTGGTTGGTGAGCTTTATTGTCACCGTTCCCCAGGTATCAGTATATTTGACGGCGTTATCCAAGAGATTCGATAAGACCCTGTCTATCATAGGACCATCCGCGTCTATGATCGGCAGATCTTCCTGCTTGTATTCGAAATTGATCTGTATCTTTTTATTCTCCGCCGCCAATCTCGTCATTTCCATCTGCACGTAGATAGCTTGTTCGATATTGTAAGGCCCCGGAACCGGTTTATAATGCCTGTCAGCCAGTCTCGAGAATTCGAGAAAGTGTGATATGAACCTTTGAAGTTTGATCATCGATTTTAATACGGTATCGATATAACCCCTTTGTTTTTGTGTCAAAGGACCGGCTTTGCCCGTGATCAGCCGCGTGAGGAACCCGATGGCTGCCACGACGGGGTTTTCATGTCGTGAGCGAACATGGATAAAAGGTTGGCGCGTTCCCTTTCCAGTCGTTTCTGTTCGGAAATATCCCGAAACAACTCCGCGCCGCTGACAAAGTTTCCTGTCAGATCAAAGACAGGAAAGGCCGTTACGAGCAAAGTAATAACATCGCCATTTTTTCTCTTCATTACCGTTTCTGATGTGATTGAGGCCGTGCGCTCTTCGAATACGTGCCTCAACAGCGGACATGAGGTCGGGTTTACAGAATTGTGGATGATCTCAAAATGGGAGGCGCCAATGACCTCCTTTCTTGAATAACCTGTAAGTTTCTCTGCCTGATGGTTAAATTCCACTATGAAGCCGTACCTATCAAGTAGTGAAAACCCGATCGGAAGGCTCTTTACGATCAAAGCGTTAATTTCGGGTACGTCGAGAGGAGTAGGTCCGGACGATGATGGCCTGCCCTCCGCATCTGTTTTAAACGTCAAGTGTTTTGCCAACCTCCGCTTGAATGAAATTATCTTTGTAGGCTTCTTTAAACAGATCGATCGCTTCATTGCCGGTGCAATGTGAGGGGGCCACCATTTTAACCCCCATATTCTGCAATTTCGCTATTACTGATTGGACGGCGAATGGAGACAGATCGAGAGTGTGAAAACCACCCAGAACGAGGTGGACCGGTTCCGGCATTCTTTCTCGGATGGAAGCGAGGATATCCGTGATCCCGTTATGCGCACAACCGGTTACAACACTGATCCCCTTTTTCGATCTGAGTATGAGGGCCTGTTCCGGGATTGTGCCATATCGGCAAAGCCCCATAGTTTCGCCGCTTGTGTATATATTCTTGTCGATCTCCATGAACGACTCGACCTCAACGATATGGGAGCCATGGGCAGCGATCTTGTTCTTGAATTCCCGGCTGACGCCAAGGCAGACATATACGGGAATACCCCTGTTATTGATCAGGAGACGCCAGAGTCCTCCGACATGATCCCAGTGTTCATGGGATATAGCGATCTTTTGGATCTCGCGTTGGTCCACGTTCATTAATGCCATATTGTGAAAGAGCATGTCTTCGTTCTCACCGGCGTCGAAAAGCACATGACGATCAACAAGATAGGACACGCCCCACCCGACAATGTACTGCAAGTCTTCCTTTTTACTATCAAACAGTATTTTAATTTCCATGGGTGGAATCCGCCTTCTTTTCTCCTCTTCCAGGGGTATCGCTGTTAATTACGGGAATCACCTTCTTTCTCGGAACCCAATGCACATCCATTGAGCATAAGATTATAGGTAGAACATCGAGGCAACGCACCACGATGTTCTACCTGGCTTCAGCCAGCCTGGGCCTCTTGTTTGCTGTCTTCGAGCTGTTTGATCCGCGCCCGGATATCTTCCAGGGCATCTTCTAGGTATTTCGCATGTGTCTTGAGGTTAGCCATCTCTTGTTCTCTGGCCATAAAGGGTGTTCTTGCCGGTTCATAGCGGGGACCGGTGTACTCGAAGCGGTTGTCGCAAAGAGGTATATAACCCTCGCTGCGTTGCCAGGCGGTCAGGCCGGTTCTATAGAACCGGTTCCTGAAACCGCGGCCACCCGCCCTGGGCCTCCAGCCTGCGCAATAGGGCGCGAATCCCGGGGCAGCGAATCCCGTACAAAAACCTGCCGCCCGACCCGTCATGGGACCCAATCCGCGAGGTCCTGTTCCGTCTCCACGTGGCATATCTGTTACCTCCTTTTTTATTGATATCGGTCAATGTTTGGCAATGCGGAACATTGATCATGCCGGCACCGGAAATGATCGCTTCCTTAAACATCAACCTTACACCCACCAATCATGTTAGATTGGTTTCATGCCGGCGAATTCTTTCTCTATACCGTATTCCTCGACATTTCGTATGCACCGGTCACCGACATTTATCTTTTCGGGCATGCCGAAAGTCTTGTCGTTGTCAGATCCATCCCGGGTCTCTGCCTTCTTCAATTCCCGAATTTTCTCAGGATCGAAGGAAGTGCCCCTGTACCCGGCTGAATAGCATAGATAGTAGTGCCGGCCCCGATAGACCGCACATTCTCTACAGGCCGTTCCGGAAAATGGACATATTATTTTATGCCTGGCCATATTGACATCCTCCTATCGCTCTTCCATTCACATGCGGCGTATCTGATTACCCCCTTTTATGTGCGCCCGTCACCAGTCACCTGGGTTTGGGCCTTTCCGCCGGCGGTGACGATAACGATGATATTGACGCGGCCTGCAATATCCGGGCATATCAAAACGTCTGTCAAGCAAACCGTTTTGTATGAAAGCGTCGATAACTGCATTAAGCTCACCGCAGACAAATCCCAGGATTCTTATACCAGTACTGGTAATGGCTGTTTCGAAAGGGTAGGATACGGCGCCGCATATCAGCACGTCAATGCCCATGCCGGCCATCTCCCTTGTCCTTAAAAAAGGTTCCCTTTGCTTCAGGGTTATAAGGGCTCTTCTCACTGGTTTGTTGTGGATGATTTCAATCAGGTCCAGCCTGTCAGAGACGTCGAAAAGGGGAGATACGGAACCGAACCGGTTTGATATTGCTATGATCATGACTTGTCAGGCTGCAACATCCATACCGTGGTAAATCGTTGTGACCAAACCTAATATTGACGGGGTATGAGGAAATGGTGATGAAACAAAGATTGACCAGAATAGAGCATTATGCAATATTATTATAATCTTTATAATTGCAATAAACACGATTATGGAGAGGACATGAAAAATAGGGCAGCAATGAGGGAGCGGGACGTCATCCTGGATTCGATAAATGAAGGTGTTTTTACGATCGATCGCGACTGGCGGATCACCTCATTCAACCAGGCCGCGGAACGGATCACTGGAATTTCCCGGGAGGACAGCCTGGGGCGTTTCTGCTCCGAGGTTTTCCATGCGAATGTATGTGAAAATGACTGCGCCCTGCGAAAGACATTTGAAACGGGAAAACCCGTCGTGAATGCCACCGCCCATATCGTGGACAACAAAGGTTTGACGATACCCATCCGCATCTCTACAGCTATTCTGAAAGACAAAAATGGTGATGTAATAGGAGGTGTGGAAACGTTTCAGGACCTGAGCCAGATCGAACAGTTAAGGAAGGAACTGCAGAGCCGTCACACCTTTGAGGATATCGTGGGCAGAAGTCCCGCGATGATGCGTCTTTTTGAGATGGTCCCCCTTATAGCCGAAAGCAGCAGTACCGTGTTGATCGAGGGGCCGAGCGGTACCGGAAAGGAACTCTTTGCCCGGGCTATACACAATCTCTCGCCGCGAAAAAGAAAACGTTTTGTGGCAGTCAACTGCGCCGCTCTACCGGACACCCTCCTGGAAAGCGAGTTTTTTGGGTACAAGGCCGGCGCCTTCACCGATGCAAAGAAGGACAAAATAGGACGCTTCACCCTCGCGCACGGGGGCACGATATTTCTCGATGAGATCGGAGATATATCCCCGGCCCTGCAGGTGCGCCTGCTGCGAGTGCTTCAGGAACGGGAGATAGAGCCGCTTGGCGCCACGGAACCCGTGAAGGTCGATGTGCGCGTGGTCGCCGCTACAAACAAGGATTTAGGCAGACTTGTCCAGAAAGGACAATTCAGGGAAGACCTCTACTACCGTATCCGCGTCATCCACCTTGTCTTGCCGCCTTTAAAGAACAGAAGAGAAGACATACCTCTGCTGGTGGATCATATCATCGCCAAATACAACCGTCTCCAAGGGAAGAACATCGCCGGCATTTCATTGGAGGCCGTGACGAGGCTTATGGGATACGATTTTCCGGGAAATATCCGCGAAGTAGAGAATATTATCGAACAGGCCTTTGTTCTCTGTGGCGGCGATATCATCGAACTCCACCATCTCCCCCCCGAGATACGGCCTGCCGCAATATCTTCGACCGATGAGATCGGTATTATGAACATGAGGGCAATGGAAAGATGTCTGATCACGGAGACTTTACGTCGGTATGACGGCAACAGGAAGCGTACCGCCCGTGATCTGGGAATCGACATAAGCACTTTATACAGGAAGATCAGGGCCCTGAACATCGAGACCCCGGCAAAAGATGGAAGAGGACGCCGTAGGTAGTATTGTATATTGCAATGATGTTTTACCATGAACGTACATCTACAAGCCGGGTCGTAAGCCTCCAGGAAAACCTATAACTCTTTAAAATCATAATGATAGCAACATGATACCTGGGCTGGGCGCCGACTGGCGCGTGAATTGCTTATTGTTTTTGCGGTGAGAACATGAAAACGTCAATAGATTGCATACCCTGTTTTGTAAGGCAAACCCTTGAGGCCGCGCGCTTCGTGTCGGATTACGTTTCGGTTCACGAAGGCGTTCTTCGCGAGATACTTCGTTCTCTGGCCGGTATCGATCTCGACCTTCCACCCCCTTTGATAGGGCAGAGGATGCACCGTAACCTCCGCGAGATAATGGGAAATGAGGATCCATACAGGGAGGTCAAGAGACGCCACAACCACCTTGCCCTTAGCCTGTTGCCGGAGTTGAAGCAAATGGTGCGTAACAGTCCCGATCCGTTGAAAACCTCGGTGCTCCTGGCAATCTCGGGAAACGTTATCGATCTGGGAACGAACAGCGGCCTGACGGAGGATGAGGTACGTTCGAGCATTACGCGGAGCCTCTCCGAACCCCTCCGCATGAATATCGAAGATTTGCGTAAAGAGACAGAGAAAGCGTCGAGTATACTCTACCTGGCGGATAACGCGGGCGAAATCGTTTTCGATCGACTTCTTATCGAAAGGCTTCCGCTCAGGCGGGTCACTGTTGTTGTCCGGGGTGCACCGATCATTAACGATGCACTCATCGAAGACGCGCATACGGCCGGTCTTGACGAGATAGTGAGAGTGATTGGCAATGGGTCGGACGCACCGGGTACCGTACTGGATGATTGCAACCGCGAATTCCACTGGCACTACAAAGCCGCGGATCTCGTAATTGCCAAAGGCCAGGGTAATTACGAGGCCTTGAGCGACGAAAAAAAGAATATCTTCTTCCTCTTCAGGGTCAAATGTGCGACGGTGGAATCGCACGTCGGGTTCAAGGTCGGGACAAATGCGCTCACGAGGGCGACCAGTTTACGAAGATCCAAACATACATCTTCTTAGCGGCGCTTTACGGACGAGGCGCGTTTTATTATGAATTAATATTCAAGTTGCCCTTGACAAATAGCATGTTTTGAATATATATTCATTTAGTATGAAGGAACTGGTCAGGAGGACTTAAAAGAATATGCCACGACCAACGTGCAAAAGACGGATAGCGTTTCAAGCAAGGACGGTCTATTTCAAGCCGGCAGGGATTCCCCTCGGGGCGGTTCGGGAAGTCATTATCGGCCACGATGAGGTAGAGGCCATGCGGCTCAAGAACCTGCTCGGATACCCCCAGGAAGAGGCGGCCAACCAGATGGGAATTTCTCAACCGACTTTTCATCGCCTGGTCAACGCGGCCCATCAGAAGATCACCGATGCCATTATCAACAGCAAGGCCCTCAGGATAGAGGGCGGCAATGTAACTGTTTATGAAGAGGCGCCCGGCCCCTGCCGTTACCGAAGACACTGGGGTGAAGGGTGTGTTTCGGCTGATACCGCCGCTGAGGCAGCCACAGCTTCCCGAAACGCAGGCAACAAGACCAACGAAGGAGGAATCCCAATGAAAATAGCCATCACAAGCACCGATGGTACCCTTGACGGAATGGTGGACGAACGCTTCGGCAGGGCAAAGAAGATCGTCATAGTTGACATCGATGGGAACGATCAGGAAACCGTCGACAACGTGCAAAATGTGAATGCCGCGCAAGGAGCTGGGATCCAGACCGCTCAAAACATCATTAACGCAGGAGCAAAAGCGGTCATCAGCGGTCATCTCGGACCCAACGCATTTCGCGTGGTCTCCGCGGCGGGTATCGATGTATTCGCCGCATCTAAAATGACAGTCCGGGAAGCTCTGGATTTATACAAGAATGGAAAGCTTTCCAAATTGGCCGGTGCCGATGTGGAAGGGCACTGGTAAAGAAGGAGGTATGTATCATGCCAGGTAAAGACGGAACAGGGCCATTGGGAAAAGGGCCTGTGAAGGGGCAGGGCGCCCGTCGGGGCGCAGGCGGCGGAACAGGCCGGCCAGGAATGGGAAGAGGCCGTATGGGAGGCCGGGGCCTGGGAGCACAAGGAGAATGTGAGTGCCCGCAGTGTGGAACAAGAGCTCCGCATACTCGCGGGATACCCTGCTTTGAGCAGGCATGCCCCCAGTGCGGAGCGAAGATGGTGAGGGCATCATGATCGATCTTTCAGGTATGACCATTACAATGGCAAGCGGCAAGGGCGGAACGGGCAAGACAACGGTGGCTGTGAACCTTGCCCGGCTTCTTGCCGAAGCCGGGCAAGAGGTGCAATACCTCGATTGCGACGTGGAGGAACCCAATGGTCATATCTTTCTCAGACCTTCCATCGTCTCATCATCCGCTTCAAGAGTAATGGTCCCCGTGGTGGACCAGGAAAAATGCACGTCCTGCGGCGAATGTGGCGCAAAATGCCAGTTTCACGCGATTGTAAACCTTCCCGGCGACACACTCATATTTCCTGGTTTATGCCATGGCTGTGGCCTGTGCAGTGCAGTTTGCCCCACAGGGGCCATAACGGAAGGAGTCCGCGACATCGGTGTCATAGAGAAAGGAAAGGACGCAAAGGAAATAGAATTCGTCCACGGTATTTTGAATGTTGGTGAGGCGATGGCTGTACCTCTTATCAAGGAAGTGAAATCCTGCCGGAAAGATGGATATGTGCAGATCGTGGACGCTCCGCCGGGAACTTCCTGCCCCGTGGTGGCAACCCTTAACGGTTCCGATGCGGTCATTATGGTAACCGAGCCAACGCCTTTCGGCCTTCATGATCTCAAGATCGCCATCGACGTGGCAAGAATGCTCGATATACCCACGGGGGTGGTCGTTAACAAGGACCATGGAGGATACCCGCCTCTCTACGATTACCTTGAAACGAGTAACATTCCCGTGCTGGCGGTGATTCCTGAAGATGCCGAGATAGCACGTCATTGTTCCAGGGGGCTCATCATTCTCGAATCGCTTCCCCGCTGCATGGATATATTTCAGTCCCTGGCGGCAAATCTTGAAGGATTGCTCGATACCCGGAGCGTTCACGGCAGGAGGGCACATTTATGAAAGAGTTCGTCGTCGTCAGCGGAAAAGGCGGAACGGGCAAGACCACGGTATCGGGCGCGCTGATTGAGCTGAGCCGAAGCCCCGCCTTCGCCGACTGTGACGTGGATGCTCCCAATCTTCACCTGGTTGTTCCACAAATGAATGACCCGGTGAAAACGGATTACTATGGGTTTGGGAAAGCGGTAATCGATGATTCAAAGTGCATTCACTGCGGACGGTGTGAGGAAGCCTGCCGTTTTGACGCTATTCAGGGCGGCGCTGTCGGCCTTTATGAATGCGAGGGCTGCGGCGTTTGTGCGGAGATTTGTCCCGCGCAGGCAATTGCCATGTCCGACGATTCCTCGGGCAGCCTCATGCTGTATAAGCACGGCGAAAAGGTGTTTTCTACCGCGCAGCTCAAAATGGGCAGCGGCGCGTCGGGCAAGCTGGTAACGGCGGTAAAAAAGCAGCTCGCTAAGGAAGCGCCGGATGCGGATTTTGCCATTATCGACGGGTCTCCGGGAATCGGCTGTCCGGTCATCGCTTCGATCAGCGGCGCGGATATGGTGCTTATTGTGGCGGAACCGACAATATCGGGGATGCACGATATGAAGCGGATTATCGATACCGCAAAGCATTTNNGGAAAAGGCGGAACGGGCAAGACATCCGTCGTGGCTTCTCTCGCGTGTCTTATTGAAGGCAAGGCCCTGGCCGATTGCGATGTCGATGCCGCAAACCTCTCCCTTGTTCTGTCCCCCCGCATCCTTGAACAAAAGGAATTTGCCGCAGGCAAGAGGGCCCGGATAATCACCGAAAAGTGCACATCCTGCGGAATCTGCAGGGACATGTGCCGTTTCGACGCTATTTCCGGGGACTTCGTCGTCGATACTGTTTCCTGCGAAGGATGCGGTGCCTGTTTCTTCTTCTGTCCCGCATCGGCCGTGGAATTCGAAACGCCGTTGGCGGGACACTGTTACATATGCGCTACACCTGCCGATGAACCCTTTGTTTATGCAGAATTGTTTCCCGGCGAAGAGAACTCGGGAAAGCTGGTAACCATGGTGAGAACTGAAGCCAGGGCACAGGCGGAGCGCTTCGGATTGTCACGCATCCTGATAGACGGCCCCCCGGGGATAGGTTGCCCCGTTATCTCATCACTGACCGGGACTTCGCTTGCAATCATCGTCACTGAACCAACGGCATCCGGCATCCACGATCTGGAACGGGTCATTGAGTTGACGCGCCATTTTCAAATCCCGGCGGCGGT
>DHQV01000030.1:501-5456 GCA_002408185.1 Deltaproteobacteria bacterium UBA5329 | reverse complement strand
GGCGGCGGTGATCATAAACAAGAGCGACATAAACCTGGATTGTACGGATTCCATAGAACATTATTGCGTTCAGAAGGACATACGTCTTCTCGGTCGCCTTCCCTACGAGAGCGCTATCTCTGAGGCGCAGCGCCAAGGCAAGACCATAGTGCAATACGCGCCCGATCTCCCCGCCGCCAAGGCTATGCGCGGGATATCGGAGCAGATAAAAACATTATACAAGGAGTAACGATATGACAGAGTGCGGACACACAGCACAGGACAATGAAACGGATGATCTCATCCTGCAGGAGCATTTGAGCCGGATAGGCAGAACACTTATGGTGCTGTCGGGCAAGGGCGGCGTAGGAAAGAGCACGGTAGCAGTAAACCTCGCCCTGAGCCTCGCTGCGCAGGGCCAGAGAGTCGGTCTTCTCGACGTCGACATCCACGGGCCAAGCATACCCAAGATGCTGGGCCTCTGCGGCCACAAGGTCGGTGTGAAGGATAACGAGATAATTCCTATCGAAGCGTTTCCCAAGCTGCACGTGGTGTCGATGGGGCTTCTTATCGAGCACGACGACCAGCCCATAGTCTGGAGAGGACCCTTGAAATACAACGTGATCAAGCAATTCCTCCAGTATGTCATGTGGGGAGATCTCGATTATCTTGTTATCGACGCGCCTCCCGGAACGGGAGATGAACCGCTCTCGGTGGGACAGCTTATCAAGAAAAGGGCGAGCGCCGTCATCGTCACGACGCCCCAGGAGGTCGCAACGGTCGACGTGGCAAAGTGCGTCACGTTCTGCAACCAGCTGGATCTGCCGGTTGCAGGGATCGTCGAGAATATGAGCGGTTTTATCTGCCCCCATTGCGGTAAGGAAGTAGATATCTTCTCCCGGGGAGGAGGGAAGGAACTGGCTGACAGGATGAATGTCCCGTTCCTGGGCTCGGTACCGCTCGATCCCGAGATCGTAAAAAGCGGAGATACCGGACAGCCCTATGTCCTCGCATACATCAATACCGAAGCCGCAAAGCGTTTTGAAGCGATAGTGGATAAGATCATCTCTATGTACCCGTCACAAACCGCGGATATCCCCCGGCCCACGACAAAACCGTCGAATGGAGAAGGCTCTGTCATATCCTCCTATGGCGCGGGCCAGGGGGATATCTCGGTAAAAGCGGATATCATGAAATTTGCAGTACCGACAAACGAAGGCAAGCTCTGCATGCACTTCGGCCATTGCGAGGCCTTTGCCCTGTTCGATGCCGACGAAAGCGGCACGATCGTCAGCGAGACATTCGTAACGCCACCGCCCCACGAACCTGGGATCCTCCCGCCGTGGCTCGCTAAACAAGGTGTGAGGTTCATTATTGCCGGAGGAATGGGAAGTCGCGCCCAGCAGCTTTTCGCGGAACAGGGCGTAAAAGTCGTGACAGGGGCGCAGGAGGTTGATCCTCGCCTGGCAGTGGAAAGCTATTTAAAAGGAACGCTCGTCACCGGCGCCAATACGTGCGATCACTGATGGCGTAGCGGCAGACTGCAGGGAGCGGGTGGCCAGAACCCCATCCGCTCCCGCTTCAGGCGCTCTCATGAACATATTACAGGACATCATATCTTCCATCACGATAGACGCTCCGGTAAACGAGGTCACCCGGGGGATCTACTGGACTGCAGTTGTAAGCAGACAGTGCGGCCTTGCATCGACGATGATCTATGACTACGAACTTACAGGTGAAAAGTCCCGGCAGGAATGGCACCTCCAGATGAGTGCAGTGCAGCTTGCGAGAGGTGCTTTGTCAGATGACAGGTTTTATGCTTCACTGGGACTGGCGGCAATAAACTCACTTGTCGAAGTGGACATGGAGCGATGTCTTGACGTCAATGCCGCGGATTACATTGCCCGGAAAGGCAAGGGGAAGAACATCGCTATAATTGGCCACTTCCCCTTTGTCGATGACCTGAGAAAAATAGCCGGGAACGTCTGGGTGATCGAAAAAAGGATACAGCCCGGCGATCATCCGGAAGAAGAAGCGGCTGCCCTGCTCGGACAGTCCGACATTGTGGCCATCTCCAGCACGACCCTCATCAACCATACCCTGGATAACGTACTTGCCCTGTGTCCGGCGAAGAGTATGAGGATACTGCTCGGCCCCACGACGCCCCTCACGAGCGTGCTTTTTGACCATGGGATTGATGTTATCTCCGGTTCCATCGTTACCGATCCTGATATCGCACTTCTTCATATTCGCCAGGGGGCAAATTTTAGAGAACTGAAGCGGACAGGTTCGGTCAGATTGGTTACCTGTATTGCAGAACACGGAGGAAATGCCTTTCATGCATGAATATACCGATACAGTAATGGACCATTTCGAGAATCCTCGCAATGTCGGCATAATAAACGATCATGACGGGGCGGGCGAGATCGGCGACCCTAATTGCGGGGATTTCTTGCGGGTCTTCATTAAAGTGGAAGAGAATATTATCGTCGCGGTACGCTATCAGATCCGCGGGTGCCCGGCATCGATCGCCTGTGCGAGCGTAATGACGGAACTTGTGATCGGCAAGGACCTTGACGAGGCGATGATGCTCGATGATATGGATATCGTCAAGGCATTGGGAGGCCTTCCCGAATACAAGCTCCATTGCTCGAACCTCGGTGCGACAGGTCTCAAAAAGGCGATCATAAACCATCTCGGCCGCTATATGTCGGGTATGAAAGGATAGACCCGGGAAAGGAACAACGCCTGCACGAGCGAACTACCGGTTGGCCTAAAGACGGCATGCAGTATACAAATGGTTATGGAGGCCCACGGTGTCATTCGGTTTCAGAGGGAGACATGGCCATCGAGGCCGGGGCGAGAAGACCATCCCCGGTGAGACAGGGGGCTGCGGCCGCAAACGGACGGACCACCCCGCCCAGTGCGTATGTCCCCGTTGCGGGATGATCACCGAAAAGGTTCCCGGGCAGCCCTGCTTCCTGACCCCTTGTCCCCGTTGCCAGGCAATGATGGCCGCGCGGTTCCCGCCGGAGGAACAACCGGAACAGGCGCCATGAACAATGGTAGTACGGTAAGAGTGAATCTCGGAAAAGGTCAGCGGACAGCCCTTTTAGCGTCTGTCGTAACACTGATGCTCGCTGGCGCGAAGACCCTTGTTGGTTACGGGTTTCATTCGCCCCTTCTTGTGGCTGACGGTTTTCACACCCTTTCCGACTTCACTGTCATCTTCGCGTCGTGGTTCGGGCTATGGCTCGCTTCTCGTGAAAAGACGGACCGTTTCCCCTACGGCCTCTACAAGGCTGAGACGCTGGTCAGTTTCCTCATCGGGCTCTTTATCAGCTGGGCAGGGATCGAGGTATTTCTCGAGGGGATAGGAAAGTTTGGTTCGCCAACACCGACGCGCAATTTTCCTTTATTGCCGATACTTGTTTCCGGCGTTTCCATGGTCATCGGCTATTTCCTCGCCCGTAAGGAAAAGACCAGCGGAGAAGCTATCAATTCCCGATCTCTCAAGGCTATAGCTCAGGATTCATACCTCAATATAGCCGTTTCCTTCTCGGTCCTCGCGGGTATCGTCGCAGCCTATTTTGCCATTTCTTATGTGGAAGGCGTGCTGCTTGTCATCATTTCGCTTCTTGTCCTTAAGTTGGGCTTGGAAACGGTCTGGTTCTCCCTGCTCATCCTCCTAGACGCCAATCTCGATCGTCAGCTTCAATCCGATATTGCAGAAGGCATGCTTCAAATGAACGGCGTAACCGGGGTAAAGGACGTCAAGGTGCGACAGGCTGGTCCCTTCAGGCTTGTGGAATGCAATATCGAGAGCGCTCCCCACGCACCTCTTCACCGGACGCATGGCCTTGCAGACAGGGTGGAGCGCTATATTATGGACACCTTTCCCAATGTCGAATCGGTTTACGTCCATGTTGAACCCGGGCGAGGCAAAACAAGTTTGGCAGTTATTCCCGTAAAGGACATCAATGAATTCGACTCAAAGGTCTATGACCATTTTGGCAGGGCACCTTATTTCATCATTATCAAGATCGGGCGGGACACCGAAGATATCGTCGACTTCTATTTCAATGAATATCTGGGAAAAAAAGAAAACATCCACATAGGGGTCAAGGTGATCAGAGATTTGGTCAAATATGGCATCAATGAGGTTTTTACTTCTGAGATAGGTGAGATATCCTTTCATATGATCAAGGATAATTTTGTCGATATCTACAGGGTAAGGGGGAACGAGTCGGTCCGGGAAGTCATTGAACGATATCGGCACGGGGATATCGAAACCCTGAGTAGCCCCACCCATCTTGCCGATGTATCTGAGGCTGAACGTGCGTCGGCCCCGGAAGAGCACCTGCAATGACTTTTTACCCGGGCATAATTGTTTCTTGCTCTTCACTTTCGCAATCCGCGGAGGGGCGGCCGGTTAATTCAGCGAATGGGGATATCTCCGGCAAATGTGTATCCGGTGAACGGAGACCGATCAAATGCCCATGATGCTCTGGATCATGATTTTTACCACGCTCGGAAGCATTGGCGCGATCGTCGGGGCATCTTTTGTTTTATTCTTCAAGAACAAACACAGGAACTCATTGATAGTTCTTCTGGTGAGTTACGCCACGGGAACATTGCTCGGCTCCGCCTTTCTCGGGATGATACCAAAGGCGCTCCAAAAATCCTCCCCGGTGTCCGTTTCGGCGACGATCCTGGCAGGCGTCATCCTTTTTTTTCTTCTCGAAAAACTTCTTGTATGGCGTCATTGTCACAAGGAAAATTGTGAAATCCACACGCGGACGGGCCTTTTGATCGTTATCGGTGATGCCTTTCACAATTTCATCGACGGGACTTTAATTGCCGCGGCCTTTCTGGCCGATGTTCGCCTCGGGATCATAACATCGGTTGCGGTGATCGCTCATGAGGTCCCCCAGGAAATGGGAGATTTCGCGATACTTCTCGACAGCGGTTATTCG
>DHQV01000030.1:0-444 GCA_002408185.1 Deltaproteobacteria bacterium UBA5329 | reverse complement strand
AGCGGTTATTCGAGACAAAAAGCTTTTCTCTACAATACCCTATCCGCATCCGCGGCGATCTTGGGAGCCATATTGGGCTATTTTTATTT
This sequence comes from Deltaproteobacteria bacterium UBA5329, assembly GCA_002408185.1. GTDB lineage: Bacteria > Desulfobacterota > Syntrophorhabdia > Syntrophorhabdales > Syntrophorhabdaceae > Delta-02. Next base: position 355 of record DHQV01000030.1, on the reverse strand, counting down.
CAGGGCGATTGAAATGTTGATCCCCTTTGTCCTTGCCGTTTCCGCCGCGAGCTTTATCTACATTGCCCTCGCGGACCTCATTCCCGGGCTGCACAGGACTATTGAAATGAAAGACAGTATCATGCAATTCATTTTCCTTATTTCGGGGATAGGTACGATAGCCTTGTTCGTCCTCCAACACTGAACCGGGGAGATGGATTGAAACATGATACCGACAGTGCCGGAATTACACGTTGTTACACTTGACATAAAAGTACTTATGAATATATATTCATGTATTCGGGGGACTTTGAGGAAGTAATTATCGGCTCTCGTGAATAGCGAAAGGTGATGAAACGAGATGAAACAAGATATC
>DHQV01000078.1:4350-4510 GCA_002408185.1 Deltaproteobacteria bacterium UBA5329 | reverse complement strand
ATCTCCCTCTCTATGGCACTCTGGAGGAGCTTTCTTGCCCCTTCCCTGATGATCTCTTCGAGGGGGCTTTTTACCTCTTCAACTTGTTCTTGATTTTTGTTCTGTTTCGGGTCATTCTTCTTCATAAGGCGTATCCTTTCTTTTGCCCCTCTGCAGAGGG
>DHQV01000078.1:0-4181 GCA_002408185.1 Deltaproteobacteria bacterium UBA5329 | reverse complement strand
TACACAAGATTTGGTTATAACTCGGGAAATGAAGCCGTCATACTGCAACCGGCTGCGGTCATACCAGACTGTTCACTTTGTCCGGCTTTACGACCTGAACATGGAAGACGTCCAGCCCTCAACCATTGCACGCTTCAAAAATTCCCTAAATCACCTGAAAATAAAAACCCGTAAGAATATCATATCGGCGTTGCATGTCTTCTTCGAATGGTTCGCGGATCGTAACGACGAGATGCAATGGATCGAGGGTTACGAGATACCGAAATTCCCAAAGATAAAGGGTAGTGACAGCCGTCCGACAAAAGCAATCGACACTGAAGACCAGCAAAAATATTTGAGGAAAATACCGGAGAAGCACAGGGACATCATTGAATTTGCTATGGAGACAGGCTGCAGGCGCGGTGAATTATGCGCGTACAAGGTGATAGGCGTTGACCTGACAAATTCTATCATCCATACCGACAGGGCCTGGAGCGACCACATCCTGACGAAACCCAAGAATGGCAAGGAAACGGTAAAGGTATTGTCGCCCAGAGCAAAAGAGATCTGCGAAAAACATATGCAGGGGAAGCTTCCCGGCGCCTGGCTGTTTGTTAATCCTGACGGCGGCACCTATTACCAAGTAAAAAAGATAGATGAACTATGGAGCAGGACAGGCAGCCCGGTAAAATTTCACGAGGCAACCCGACACAGTTACGCTACACGCATGGCTAAGATCTTACCGGTGCAGATGGTCCAGATCCTCCTCGGACACCAGGATATCCGCAGCACGATGGTTTACTATCACGGCGACATCGAAACCATCAAAGATGCCATGAATGTCACATACTATTCTCATAATAAAAAAGAGGCCGAATCGAATGAAAAACCCTAATGATTTCAAGGGAAATATGGCGGAGGGAGTAGGATTCGAACCCACGGGGCACTTGCATGCCCAACGGTTTTCAAGACCGCCGCTTTCGGCCGCTCAGCCATCCCTCCGAGAATGATTATTCTAAATATTTTTGGTGCAAATGTAAACCGTTACCAGTGCACCAGGCTCGAGCCCCAAGTAAGCCCTCCGCCGAAAGCAGTCAGGAGGACCAGCGAGTCTTTTTTGATGGAGCCGTCGCGCACTGCCTCGTCAAGGGCTATGGGCACTGTCGCCGAGGAGATGTTGCCGTATTTTTCGATCGTCATGTAGACCTTTTCCATGGGGACCGCCAGCTTCTTCGCCATCCCCTGGAGGATCCTCAAGTTTGCCTGGTGGGGGATTATCAGGTCGACATCATCGATCGTGTAACCGCTGAATGCAGTTGCCTCTTCGCTCGCCTCGGCGAAACGGTTGACGGCAACTTTGAATGACTTGTTGGCCTCAATCATTTTGAGATAGTGGAGACCCTTGTCCACACTCTCATAAGAGATGGGAGTTGTTTTCGACCCGCCTCCCGGCATGAGAAGTGTCTCGCCGCCGGGCCCGTCGGTATGGATGTGTGTGGACAGGATCTGCGCGCCGTTGTCAGACTGTGTCACAACGGCCGCACCGGCACCGTCGCCCCACAGGATACAGCTTTCACGCTCCTTCCAGTTGACCACCCGGCTCATGATCTCGCCTGCAACGACGAGGGCCTTCTTGTTAACGCCCGATTTTATCATGTTGTCCGCGACGTGCAGGGCAAAGAGAAAACCAGAGCATGCAGCGGTCACGTCAAATGATACCGCGTTGGTGCATCCTAATTTTGACTCGAGCCAGTTGGCACCGGCCGGGCAGTGGGTATCGGGAGTGATTGTCGCCAGGATAAGGAGGTCGATGTCTTCGGCCTCCATGCCAGCTGCATCGAGGGCCCTTTCACAGGCAACCTTGCAGAGGTCGGATGTGGCCTGGTCTTTTTCGGCTATTCTCCTTTCCTTGATCCCGGTCCGTGTGAATATCCATTCATCGGATGTGTCGAGGAATTTCTCGATATCGAAATTTGTCATGATATGTTCAGGTACGTATGAACCCGTCCCGACGATCGCGTTATTCTTCATGGAAAGCTCCGTTTTATCGTGATTTTGCTGCTAAATAGAAACAAATATCCTATCTGATTGTCAAGGGAAAACCCGATGCATTTACGGCCTCCTACCTTGAATATCAAGCGGTTAATTTACTTGACATAATCCGGCTGTCCTTATAAAACATGGGTCATTACACTAATGAAAACTGATCATGTAGACATGAAGGGGTTCGTCGGGATCCTCATCATTACTCTTCTCTGGGGATCCAACTATCCTGCGATCAAGATCACAAACGCAGGATTTTCTCCCATATTCACTTCATTTCTGCGCTCTGTAATAGCCTCCGTATTAGGCATCGGTTATTGCCTCGCCATCAGGCAGAACCTGTTTCACCGCGGCTCCTTGCTTTTTCATGGTTTGGCCGTCGGGATACTTTTCGGCCTTGAATTCGCTTTCCTCTACCTTGGCATGTTCTTTACGGATTCAGCCCGGGCGGTGATCTTTATCTACATTTCCCCCTTTGTCGTTGCTGCGGGGGCGCATCTCTTTCTGGGCGAGCGGTTAAGCCCTCTCAAGTGGACCGGCCTCTTCCTGGCATTCGGCGGACTGGTGAGCGTTTTTTACGGAAAACCCTCGCACTACAACCGGCTCATGTTTGTTGGCGACATTTGTGAGATCGTCGCCGCTATTATCTGGGGCGTAACAACCCTTTATATAAAGAAATACCTTGCCGGCAAGATGCACCCGATCAATACATTCCTGTACCAGCTTGTCTTCTCCGTGCCCGTGCTCTTTCTGTGCTCCTATTTCGTGGAAACTCAATGGATCAAGGCCCCCGGGGCGATCCAGATAGCATCGCTCGGTTTTCAGTCGGTCATTATCGCTTTTATCTCGTACCTGGCGTGGTTCAAACTGATCCACGATTATCCCGTCGCCAGACTTACTGTATTCACTTTTTTGACACCCGTATTCGGCGTACTATTTGCCGCGCTGATACAGCACGAGCAGATAACAGCCGGTCTCATGGCAGGACTTCTCATGGTATGTGCCGGCATTTACGTAACCAATTACACAAGATGAAAAAACGTCGACTTATCACAATTACCGGTTTTATCATCAGCATCGTTCTCCTCTATCTCTCCTTACGGGGGATCGATTACCGCCAACTCGCAGAGACCATAAAAAGGGCCGATATCACATTTGCGTTCCTTCCCGTCTTATATATCCTCTTCTGTGTATCCACATGTTCCCTCAGGTGGATGAGGGTCGTCGGGTACAATGCCCGCTTCACAGATGCCTTTATGGCCCTTCTTATCGGCCTTTTCATAAACAATATCCTGCCCGCCCGCATCGGCGAGGTTGCACGCGGATATGCGCTCTCAAAGAGGATTGGTGTTCCTTTTACGTATGCGGTGTCAACCGTGTTTATCGACCGGGTGTTCGACCTTTTGGGACTCCTTCTTATCACCTTCATATTCTTTCCGGGCCAGGCCCTCCCGGCCTTCGTATCGAAAGCCCTGTATGTTCTCGTCACAGTCTTCGTTCTCTGTGTGATAGCTCTTTTTGCTATCAGCCAAGAAAATGTCGCCCTGAAAATTACCGGCTATCTTCACCGGCATCAGAGACCATTCCTGAACAAGCTCGCGAAACGGGTCTTCGAGATACACCAAAACCTTCGGCGCATCCGCACCCCGGGGAGGCTTTCCCTGTCCATCGTCCTTACGCTTGCCAACTGGTTTTCCATGGTGCTGGCTCTTTATTTTTCGCTCAGGACATTCGGGGTTTCACTGCCGTTCGTTTATGTTCCTTTTGTAGCCGCCATCCTCAACATGGGGCTTGCTGTCCCTTCCTCCCCCGGATACATCGGCGTATATGAATTCCTTCTCGTCAGCCTCCTCGGCATTTTCGGGGTGCCCAAATTCGAAGCTTTCGCAGTCGCAATATTCTTCCACGCTTCATGGTACGTCCCGTACAATGTGCTCGGGTTCATATTCATACTAAAGGAACATCTGCACATCAAAGACATACAGAAAATGGAAGAAGAGCAGTAGCAGGCTCCGCAAAAAAACAGTGGATCCAGGTTCAGGAGACTGTGTCGAAATGACTCCGCCCGTCATCTGACCACCTTTCTCCTCCTCGTCATTCCGGCTTTAAGGAGGCCGTGTCGCAACTCCTCTGGTACCGTCATCCCGGCACTTGATGCC
>DHQV01000064.1 GCA_002408185.1 Deltaproteobacteria bacterium UBA5329 | reverse complement strand
GCAACCCCGCCTCCTACCCGATTACCTACCGCCCATTACCCGTTGCCGAGGTCTCGTGACAGAAGAAGCATGTTTCTTTCCTTCGCGTGAAGAGTAAAGTTGCAGTGGTTCAGGACCTTGTTCATCGGGAAATTTTCCTGCAGTATTTCGGCGTTTACGACGCGGATGTTCAGGTGGCGTGCAAGGTCGAGGCACGCTTCGAGGAGAAGGCGGCCGAGCGTTTTCTGCTGCCATTTGTCCGTTACGATGACGGCATACTCGGCCTGTTCTGTGTCGCCGCATTTTATCAGACGGGCTATCGCGACGAGTTTGCGGTGCCCCTGCTCGACGGTTTCTGCGACAACCGCTATTTCTTCATCGGGATTTATGTCGCAGAAACGCCGGGCATTTTCGGGTGTGGGGCTGAAGGGTGAAAGAAAACGCATCCATAAGGATCTTTCAGAACAGCTTTTGACAAATTCTGTCCACTGGTCGATATCGTTGTGTGTCAGGAGCCGTAAATGTATACGGCTGTCATCGAGGCTGAACGAACGGTCTTTCAGGACCTTGTTCAACTCATCAAGCCTGTTCTTATGCTGTCTTTCGCCATATTTATACATTTCCGCAAGGACATCTATTGCGGCCTCTGGAGTCGAAAATACGGGAATTCCATTCTTTTCCATTTTAATAACCCCCTCCATCATAAATTCCTTGCAGGCAACGCAGCACAGCACGGGTTTTCCCTTGTAGTCTATGTTGGCGAGGGTATCAACATATGAATCGAGTATCTCGCCCTGCAAAATAACAAGGATACCGTTTACATCGGCGCCTGTAAGCCCTGTTTCTATGATGTTCTTTACCTGGTCCGGGCCCATGCTGAAAGAGCAGTCGACCGGGTTGCGTACATTCAGGTAGCCGTCAATATATGAGGAGAGACGTGTCTTGAGAGGCAGTTCGAGTTGTGCGAGTTTGAGTCCGGAGTTGTAGATCATATCCGTGGCTGCAACACCAAGGGAACCGGTGTACGTGACGACAAAGACGCCGGGCCCTTTAGGCAGCGGTTGTTTGGAAAAAGCACGTATCAAGCCGAAAAGATGTTCATTGTCACGCGCCCGGATAACCCCGCTTTGCCGGAAGGCGGCGCTGTTGATCGCGTCATTTCCGGCCATGGAAGCCGTGTGAGAAGAAACCGCCTTTTTGCCTTCTTCGGTACGGCCCGTTTTCAGTGCTATTATCGGCTTGGAGGCCGTGACACGGCGGGCGACATCAATAAAATTGCGGCCGCTCGTTACATCTTCCATGTATAGGGCTATTACCTTTATGTTTTGGTCTCGTCCCATAAATTCCAGGATGTCGGTTTCGGTTATGTCCATTTTGTTACCGATCGTAGCGATGATGCCGAAGTTGATGACATGTCGTAAGCCCGTAAGGATTCCTGCGGCGTAAACGCCTGCCTGGGCGATAAGGCCGACATTGCCTTTTTCAAGCTCATCGATGATCCCAATCGATTGGACCATGTTGTGGTGTGTGTTTATTATGCCCGAACAATTAGGGCCCAGGAGACGGTGGTCTCCGGCGCTTATCACGGACTTGATGTGTGCCTGCACTTTGCGGCCGGCTTCCCCTGTTTCCGCAAAACCCGCCGTTTCGACGATAATATAAGGTATCCCTTTTTCACAGCATTCTTCTATCGCGCGTGAGGCGGTTTCGGCTGGGACGATGATTATCGCCGCGTCTACGGTTCCCGGGACGTCATGGATCGTCGGATAGGCCTTGAGGCCCATTATAGTATCCTTGCGCGGATTGACGGGATAGATATTTCCCTGGAAATGATGTGAGAGGAGGTTGTATATAACGTTGTAACCGAGTTTCCCCTGTGTATCGGTAGCACCGAGTACCGCGATCGACCCCGGGTAAAACAGCCTGGCAAGATCGTCATGTTTTCGTTCCAGCGACACTCTATTTTGGGAGCTGTCAATAAACATTCGGGCATCGACTGCCATGTAGCCCGACGGATAGAGGAATGCCGGATTTATATCGAGTTCCCGGATCGATGGATTGGAAAGCGCGAGGTTGGATACCTTTACGAGCAATTCCTTCAATGCTTCGATATCAACCTCCTTGCCGCGGTATCCGGCAAGGAGGGGATACCCCTTGATTTCTTTGATCATCTCCATTATCCCGTCGGGTGTGACAGGCAGTATCCTGAAGGTTACATCGTTAAGGACTTCGGCAAAAATACCTCCGAGACCGAACATAAGGACCGGGCCGAAGCTTTCGTCGTGCGTAAAACCCACGATGACCTCGAGGCCGGCAGCGGCCATTTTCTGTACTGCTACGCCAACCAGGTCCTGACCGGCAAAAGATAAGGTTATCTCCCGGTAGGCCCTCCGCACGCCGTCATCGTCTTTGACATCAAGCTTCACTCCACCTGCATCCGTCTTATGGACGACGGTCCTTGAAACGACCTTCAGGACGACGGGATAGCCGAGGTTTCGGGCGATTTGAACCGCACCCTCCTCTGTCTGTGCGACCTCTGCCCCGGTCGTTCTTATGCCGTATGCCTCGAGGATCGCCTTGCTTTCGTTTTCGAGAAGGTAAGAGCGATCGTCGGACCGAGCCTTTTGCACGATGTCGGAGGTGACGCTTACAATACGGGCCGCGGCGGGACATATGTTAATGTGCGGCTTTCTATCTCTCATGGCCTATCATCCTTATTCTATTATTAACACGTGAACAAGAATGGCGGTATCAGCAGGGGACTGTTTATTATGTCAGGATAGTAAAGAAGGATTATGACAGGGTATGTCTGACAGGACGGGGTGTGTGACGGATACGGCAAAGGGAGAAAACCAGGTACATGCGTTGCCGGATGGACTGACACCGATCAGACTATCAGGTTGTTTTTGACGGCATAAAGCGTCAATTCGGCATTCTTTTTCATATCCATCTTTTCGAGTATGCGTGTCCGGTACGTACTGATGGTTTTCGCGCTCAGGCATAACGTGTCTGCCACCTCGCTTACGGTTTGCCCGGATGCCAGCATGAGCATCACCTGGTATTCACGGTTCGATAATCTTTCATGCCGCGGTTTTTCGGCGCCTGCGTCAAGTTCGAAGGCGAGCTTTTCGGCAAGGGAGACCGTCACGTATTTCCCGCCTTTCGATACCTTTCGGATGGCGTTCATCAATTCTTGCGGGGCGCTTGCTTTTGTGAGGTATCCGGCCGCACCCGCCCGAAGCATCCTAACGGCGTATTGCTCCTCGGGATGCATGCTGAGGATAAGGACGGGCAGCTTTGGCTGGAGGATCTTTATCTCTTCCAGGACCTCGAGGCCGCTTTTACCAGGCATGGAGATATCGAGAAGAATGAGATCGAATTTCTTGGCGGCTATTTTGGCCAGAACCTCGTGTCCGCTGTCCGCCTCATCCTCGACGACCATATCGTCGAGCCCTGCCAGTATCTGTTTGATGCCTTCGCGGACGACCGCGTGGTCATCGGCGACCAAAATTCGTATCATGTTTTTCTCCCGCTTCGGATTGGGATCCGGACACTAACCTTCGTTCCTTTGTGCGGTTTTCCTGTAATGTGCACGGTGCCACCCCAGAGGTTTACCCTCTCGCGTATCCCGACTATTCCGAATGATGCCGGGTTATCAATGTCTTTTTCTGTTATCCCGATACCGTTGTCGCTGACGTCAAGGCGAAGTTCGCTGCCCTTTTGCACAAGCCGGACGCGAACTTGCGTAGCATGTGCGTGGCGGACTATATTGGTCAATGTTTCCTGGAAAATGCGAAAAATAGCCGTTGCCAGTTCTTTTTCTACGGCGGATTCTTTAAGATCGAACCGGGCGTCGCATTGAATATTCGATCGACCCCGGAATTCCCCTACCTGCCATTCCATTGCCGCGATAAGACCAAGGTCGTCGAGCAGTATGGGACGAAGTTCCGTGGAGATCCTGTGCACGCTTTCGATCGTCGTGTCGACAAGTTTCTTCATTCGTTGAATCTTTGTCCCGAGTGAGGGGTCTGCCTGCGGTATGGAAATACCGAGCCAGGCGAGGTCCATCTGGAGGGCCGTGAGCGATTGTCCAAGTTCATCGTGGATTTCCCTGGCTATCCGGGTGCTTTCCTTCTCCCGTACAGATTGAAGGTGAATTGACAGATTTCGGAGTTGTTGGCGTGAATCTGCGAGCTCCTGTTCAGCTTTCCTCTGTTCGGTTATGTCTTCATAGGTTATAACGATCTTTCTTTGCTTTAATTCGTCGCCGATGCGCGCAGACCTCATCCGGCACAGGATGTCCCTGCCGTCCTTGCGCCGGCAGTTATACTCAGAAACGAATGTGCGCTGATGCTCGAGTGTACTGTAAAAATGCTGACCGATCTCCTCCGCTTCCTTTTCATTACGGTAGAATTGGGTTACACTTTTGCCGATCAATTCCTCGGGTTTCCATCCAAAGACCTCTTCCACAGCCGTGTTGGCGAAATTTATCCGCCTGTTCTCGAGGCCGACGACGGCTTGGGGTATCGCATCGAGTATCGAAGCCTTCAGGGCGTCAAAGTCCTGAAGGCTCATTTTTGCGGTTTTATATTCGGTAATATCGATGGAGTTGCCAAGGATCGCTCTTTTTCCCTTGAACATTATCGGGACGACAGTTTCAAGGATCCACTTGACCTGGCCATCTTTTGATACCAGTCGGTATTCATAGGGGGAGAACCGAAGTCCTTTGAGCATATTTGCTGCATCGCTGACTGCGGTGTCCCGGTCTTCGGGATGAACTAGATCGAGCGGGTCCATACCCAGCATTTCCAACCGTGAATAACCTGTGTATTCCTGAAGATGGAAGTTCGTGAACTGGAGCCTTTTATCGACAGCGATATAGACGCCAAGCTGCAGGTTGTTTGCCAGCGTTTTATAAAGCTCGTCTTCCGTTGTTACTGTTATCTGGCGCTGCAGCGCGGTGTTTTTTCTTGTCGCCACCATTGCATCAACAATTTTTTTCTTCATCAGTATCCTCCGGAGCTCATATCCGGCAACCTGCACGCTTCATAGTTTGAAAGGGTATAACAATACCCGCTGACAATGGCCGCACAACGACTTCCCGTCGAGCCGCCACCAATGTGGGATTGGTAACTTCGTGGGTTTTTTTCAACGCGGACCGGTAAGGGATCTTCATTTGCCGCATCTCCCCGACCCCGGTTTCTAAATTTTACAATGCCCGGGGAATTATGTCAATGCATAATAGGGGTTATAGGTCATGGGTAACGGGTATATGTGTAAATCTGGAAATGTGAGGGTAGACCTTACTGAGAGAGCCTTTCCGATATTTTGTGCGCCGTGGCGATGAGGCGTTCGGCCATGTCGGGTAATTTTTCCGTGGGCATTGACCCGGTAAAACCGAGTATGCAGATAGCGCCGACCGGGTAGTCATTCGAGTAAACCAGGGCCGCTATGGCCCTCACTCCCATGAGGTATTCTTCAAGGTCCAGGCTGTAATTACGGTTGCGCGTCACCCTGATGTCTTCGATAAACCGCTCGATATCGGTTATGCTGTTCGGTGTATACTTGGGAAGGCCTTTTTCCTTCAGAAATTCACGGATCTCATCATCCTGCATGGGTGCGAGGAACGCTTTGCAGAAAACCGATGCAGTAATGGGAAGCCGCGTTCCGACGGGCGACGATATTTTTAATTTTTTCCGGGTTTCGATGGTGTCTATAACCTTGACAACACTGTCTTCCCGGACGCACAGGAACACAGTTTCGTCGACTTCCTCGACAAGTTTTTCCATGAATGGCCGGGCGATCGCGCTGAGTTCTCCTCCTTGCAGCACCCTTTTGGCAATCTTGAAAAGCTCTTCGCCAACGCCATATCTCTTTGTCGATTTACTTTTGACGATAAGGTTCCCTTCCTGCAGGGCCTTCAGGATGCCGAAAACGGTGCTCTTGCTGAGCGCAAGGGTCCGAGCTATCTCGGTCACACCAAGCGGTCTCTTGCTGTCGACAACGAGAGATAGAACCTCGAATGTTTTCTTTATGACAGGCGCACTATACATAATTCATTATAATGAACATTATATAATATCGTAAGACGTTTGTCAATGTTAATTTATTGAAAATATTGGTTGAAGCAATCGATCATATATATGCTGTATTTTGATTTATGATACTGAACGGGCGACCCGAGGTGCCGGAAGAAGGCATAATAAACTTCAAATTAGGGTATGTTCAAAGATGCGATAATTTGGTAGAATGATGTATCTAAAATACTATGCCACCAGAATACAGAATAAAGTTTCTGCCGATAGATAGGACTTATCCGGCCGAAAAGGGAGACAACTTACTCGAAACCGCCATGCAGGCTGGAGTGCATATCAACGCCTCATGCGGCGGCCGGGGCGTATGCGGAAAATGCAGGGTCCGGATAGCCGGCGGCTCCGTGGGATCGTTGCCTAACCCCCTGCTTTCCGGGAATGATTGGGCAATGGGTTTTCGGCTTGCGTGCACATCTACGATAACGGAAGATGTCGTAGTCGAAATTCCTTTTGAATCACAGGTTGACAGAAGCATTCTGACACGATCTGCTATTTTAAGCGACCTGGGCTCGTCAGCAGCGAACGAGGCCCTCGCGGTCCGGTATGGCCTCGACCCCCTGGTAGCGCGGTATTACTGTGAGCTGCCGAAACCCGATATAGACGATAACATACCGGACGCAGCACGCTGCGCCCGAGCTCTTTCGGCAAAGGCCGATTGCGGCGAGCCGATGTTCCCACTCGGCGTACTGCGCGATCTTGGCATGAACATACGCGAAGCGGATTGGAATGTCACCCTGGATGTTGCACCGGATACATGCGAAATAACCCGTGTCACCGCGGGGAATAGACAGAGTGCGCATTATGCGGTTGCAGTGGACATCGGGACCACCACCGTTTCGGCTGAACTCATCGACTGTCGCGCCCTGTCGGCCGGATCGATGGTGCTCGCATCGTCAACGGATTATAACGGGCAGATAAGCTACGGAGAAGACGTCATATCGAGGATAATGTACTGCCGTAAACGCCGCGGGCTCGCGAAGCTCCACGACATCGTTGTGTCGACGACCCGCAGGCTGATATCCGATATCGTGCGCGATGCGAAGATCGATATCAAAGATATCACACATATTGTCATAGCTGGCAATACGACGATGATGCACTTTTTTTACGGGATAGACCCGAAATATATTATGCTGGCCCCCTACATACCGGCGGCAACCGCTTTTTCCCCGTCGGGCCCGGAGAGCCTGCCGTTAATGCCCGGCCTCGACGCACGCGTGTATTCCATTCCTGGGATCTCGTCCTATGTCGGCGGTGATATCGTCTCGGGGGTCGCCCTGTCGGGAATGGCGGATAGGAGCGGAATAACGTTATTTATGGATATCGGGACCAATGGCGAGATCGTGCTCGGAAACTGTGAATGGCTGCTGTGCTCATCCTGCTCCGCAGGACCGGCCTTTGAGGGCGGCGGGATCACGTTTGGCATGCTGGCCGCGCCGGGAGCAATTGAGAAGATCCACATTAACCCGTTCACACTGGAGCCCATGATACTGACGGTCGGACGGGCACGCCCGCTCGGGATATGCGGATCAGGCCTTATAGATCTCGTTGCCGAGCTTTTTATGGCGCGGGTAATTGACCGGAACGGCAAATTTTCCCTGGAGAAACAGGGGCCACGGCTGCGCAGGGGCGAAAACGGAATGGAATACGTGCTCTGTTTTGCCTCAGAGACCGGTATAGAGCGGGACATTGTTTTGAACGAGATCGACCTTGACAATATCATGAGGACCAAGGCCGCGGTATATGCGGGGTGCACGGTGCTCCTCAAAAGTGGGGGCATCGAATTTACGGACCTCGACTCGGTTATCATAGCAGGCGGGTTCGGCCATTCGATCGATATTGAAAAAGCGATCATTATAGGCCTGCTCCCGCAATTGCCGGTCGAAAATTTCCGGTTCATGGGGAACACGTCACTGGGTGGCGCGCGCATCGCAGCGGTGTCCCGGGAATTTTACACAAAGACCGCGGACATTGCGCGTGCGATGACGAATATTGAATTGTCCGGCAATACGCAGTTCATGAACGAGTTCATGGCGGCAATGTTTCTGCCGCATACGGATGACAGGGCGTTTCCGGAAGTGATCAAGATGTTAGGCAATAGGTGATGAGTAATGGGTTATATGCCGAAAGTGATAGCATTAGCGGGTAAGGGAGGTGTCGGCAAGACCACCATCGGGGCAATGCTTGTCCGGTATCTCGTCGAAGAGATAAGGAAGGGCCCGGTCCTTGCCGTCGACGCCGATCCGAATTCAAATTTGAACGAGATGCTGGGAGTGACCGTACATTCTACGATAGGTGAAGCCCGGGAAAATCTCAAGAAGGACGTTCCTACCGGTATGAGCAAGGACAGCTGGCTGGAATACAGGATACAGGAAGCTGTTATCGAAGCGGCCGGTTTCGATCTTCTCGTTATGGGAAGGCCGGAAGGGCCGGGCTGTTATTGTGCGGCCAACAACATGGCAAAAAAATATATAGATGCTCTTAAGCAGAATTACCCGTTTGTCGTCGTGGATAATGAAGCCGGCATGGAACATATGAGCAGGCTGGTGACGCAGGATGTCGATGTCCTGTATGTCATATCGGACCCTACACCACGCGGCATCATGACGGTATCACGGATCCTGTCCATTATTGGCGAACTGGGCCTCAATATCCGCAAGACCGCGGTCATTGTCAACCGCGTTGAAGCCCGGAATGAAGATGCGCTCCTTCGGGCGGCGAGCGAGAGGTCGATCGAGATCACGGGGACTGTGAGGAATGACGAGGCCCTGATCGAGAGCGACGGGGCCGGAAATACCATATTTGAACTGGATGGCACGTCTGGTGCATTATCCGATGCTTATGCGATCTTTCAAAAAACGATGGGAGAACTATGACGGCGAGGATCATAAGCGGAACGGAAACTGCGAAACAGGTTCGCGAGAGGATAGCACAGGATGTGGTAAAATTGCGTGAAACAAAAGGGGTCACCCCGGGCCTTGTCACCATCCTTGTCGGCAATAACCCTGCCTCGGTGAGCTATGTCACCGGGAAACAGAGGACCGCAAAAGAGCTCGGATTTTATTCAGTACAGGATGACCAGCCGGACAATATTTCTGAAGATGATCTCGTGCAGCTCATCGGGCGTTACAACAGGGATCCGAAGATCCACGGTATTCTCGTGCAGCTTCCATTGCCGCAGCATATCGATGAAACCTGCGTTCTCAATGCGATCGACCCGGACAAGGATGTGGACGGTCTGCATCCCATGAACCTGGGCAGGCTCATGATCGGCCAGGCACGCTTTTATCCGTGCACACCATTCGGTATCAGGGAACTTCTCGCTATAGCCGGCGTCGAGACAAAAGGGGCGGAAGTTGTTGTCGTTGGGCGGAGCAACCTGGTCGGGAAGCCCATCTCGATGATGCTTGTTCAGAAAGAGGCCGGCGCAAACGCTACCGTGACAATGTGCCACACAGCCACGCGTGACCTTGCGGCGCATACCAGAACTGCCGATATCCTGATCGTCGCGGCCGGCCGGGCGAAGGCCATCACTGCAGACATGGTAAAGGATGGCGCGGTTGTGATCGATGTGGGGGTCAACAGGATCGGTATGACTGCCGAAGGCAAAGCGAAACTGTGCGGTGACGTTGATTTCGAGACGGTCAAGGAAAAGGCGTCCATCATAACGCCGGTTCCCGGCGGCGTCGGGCCAATGACGATCACCATGCTCATGCAGAATACGCTCAAAGCGGCCCAACTGGCTGCGGAAGGATAGATGTGGTATGAACAGTTATTCATATGATGAAAAGGAAGACTTTTCGGGAAAGAAAGTAAAGGTTCTCGGCCCGACATTTGAGAAAGGCAAACCCGATCAAAAGGGGGACTGGCGCGAGAAGCTCGTTTCGCGCGACGAAAGGCTCGGGTTTATACGCACGGCCATGCGGTACTGGTACAACAGTGACTGGTACGGCAGCGAGAAAAGAAAACAGGAAGCCTGATAACATTGAGCTCGATTACGTGAGGGAGGAAGAGATGGCGTTCGAAATTCCCAGAGTTAAATACACAGGACGGATCCGGGAGGTCGTTATAGGCAGCGGGCCCGGGGCGGTTAAGGTCGGTGGCGCAGACTGCTACCCGTTCTATCGTTTCGAGGGTGAAATGCCGAACCCTCCCCGGGTTGCCTTCGAGGTCTGGGACAGCGAGCCTCAGGAATGGCAGGAGTGGGCCATCGAACCTTTTCGGGATGTTATTGGCGATCCCGTCATGTGGGCGAAAAAATGCATCGAGACCTATAGGGCCGAGCTGATAGTCCTGCAACTCAAAAGTGCGGACCCTAACGGCGACAACAGGCCCGTTGAGGAGGTTGCCGAGGTTGTCAAGAAGGTTTCGGATGCCATTCAAGTCCCTCTTCTCGTATGGGGGACCGGAAGTGATGACAAGGATGCCGATCTCTTGCGCCGGATCGCGGAGTTAAGCGAGGGAAAAAATATCGCGGTCGGACCTGTGTCGGATAAAAATTACAAACAAATAGGGGCGATGGCGATCGGGTATAACCAGGTCGTCATGGCATCATCCCCGATCGACGTCAATCTGGCTAAACAGCTCAACATACTGCTCACAAACCTGGGAGTCAATGAAGACAAGATCCTTATAGACCCGACAACCGGCGGGCTTGGCTACGGGCTCGAATACACATACTCGGTAATGGAGCGTGACAGGATGGCGGCGCTTACGCAGGAAGATGCCAAGCTCCAGTTCCCGATCATCTGCAACAGTGCGCCGGAGGTCTGGAAGACGCGGGAAGCCAGGCTCACTAAAGATGACGATCCGAGACTCGGGGATGAGAAAAAACGTTCTGTGCTGATGGAAGCAGTAACGGCGATGACGCTCCTCGTAGCGGGAGCGGACATCGTGGTGATGCGCCATCCGGACAGCGTGTCCCTTATTAAAGACATGATCGGCGAGCTTTGCGCGTAAGAAGGAGAAACAATGTCCGACGGTAAGGAAAAAAGCGTGGACAGGGCATCGATCGAAATGATCGATAAGGCAATGCGGGAGGACATCTCTACGGTCTTCTCTCGCGCTGACGGTTTAAAGCCCTGCCCGATCGGTGTCGAGGAAAGCTGCTGCAAGGTCTGTTCGATGGGGCCGTGCAGGCTGCCCCGTTCAAAGAAGGGTGATGGGAAACAACGCGCGGGCGTGTGCGGGGCAACGATAGATACGGTGGTTGCCCGCAATTTTGCGCGAAAGATCGCGGCAGGTTCCGCCTCGCATTCCGACCATGCCCGGGAGGTTGCAAAGACCTTCCTGATGGCCGCGCGCGGCGAGACGCAGGATTTCTCGATCAAGGATGAAATAAAGTTGTTTGAGGTTGCCCTCGATTTCGGAATCAATATCGAAAAACGTGACGTCAAAGAGATCGCCATAGAACTTGGCGAGAGGGCATTGAACGAGTTCGGCAAGCAGAGCGGCGAACTCATCTTCACGGGAAAGGCCCCGCTGCGCAGGCAGGAATTGTGGAGAAAGCACGGTATCATGCCACGGGGCATCGATCGGGAGATCGTCGAGGTCATGCACCGTACGCATATGGGTGTCGACCAGGACTACCGCCACATCCTGGAGCAGGCGGCGCGGGCGGCCTTAGCCGACGGCTGGGGCGGTTCTATGATATCGACGGAACTGCAGGATATCATGTTCGGCACGCCGGTGCCCGTTGTCGGTTCGATAAACCTCGGGGTACTGAAAGAGGACCATGTCAACGTCATCGTGCACGGCCACGAACCGCTCCTGCCGGAGATGCTTGTCGTGGCGGGCCGCGATCCTGCGGTCAGGGAGCTTGCTGAAAAAGTGGGCGCTCGAGGGATCAACCTGGCGGGGATGTGCTGCAGCGCCAACGAGGTCCTTATGCGCCACGGGATACCGTGCGCCGGGAACTTCCTCCAGCAGGAACTGGCCCTGATAACGGGGGCTGTCGAATTGATGACTGTTGATGTCCAGTGCCAGATGCAGGGGTTGGCAAACGTTGCCGAATGTTTCCATACGAAGCTTATCACTACATCTGACCGGGCCATGATCGAAGGAGCGCAGCATATCGAGTTCCATCCGGAAAAAGGCCTTGAAACGGCGAAGCAGATCCTGAGAATGGCAATCGAGAATTATCCAAACCGGCGTAATCCGGTCCATATTCCGTCAGAGAAGCAGGATATGGTCGCCGGGTTCAGCCACGAGACAATAACCTACCTGATGGGAGGGCTTTTCCGGGCTAGCTACCGGCCTCTCAATGACAATATCGCCAACGGACGGGTGCGGGGCGTGGCCGGGGTCGTGGGATGCAACAATGTCCGTACCCAGCATGACGCGGCACACCTTGCTATGATCAAGGAGCTTATCAAGAATGATGTCCTCGTACTGTCGACGGGATGCAGCGCCATGGCATGCGGCAAGGCAGGGCTTCTGACGCCGGAGGCGGCGCAAATGTATGCTGGTACCGGCCTTGCCGAGGTGTGCGAGGCCATCGGGATCCCGCCCGTGCTGCATATGGGCGCCTGTGTCGATAATTCACGGATACTAATCGCTGCAACGGCAATGGTCAAGGAGGGCGGCCTCGGAGAGGACCTGTCCGACCTGCCTGTTGCGGGAGCGGCGCCTGAATGGATGAGCGAAAAAGCGCTCGCGATCGGGCAGTACTTTGTCGCTTCGGGCATCTTCACCGTCTTCGGCACCACATGGCCGACGCTCGGCAGCGAGAACGTGACCCGTCATCTTTTCGAGGATTACGAAGATATGTATAAAGGGATGTGGGCCTACGAACCGGACCCGATCAAAGCAGCATATCTTATGATCGCCCACATAGACAAGAAACGAAAGGCACTGGGCATTGACAAGGCTCGGGAAAGGGTTCTGTATGATATGGCCATGCGGAGGGCGATGGAATAATGTCTAAAATAATTGCATCTGCCGCGATCCGCGGCGCCCGGAAAATATTCAGTGACGCCCGGCAAACCTATCGGAATGCCCTTGAAAAATACGGGCCGGAGCAGGAGATCGGGTTTCCCAATACTGCGTATTATCTACCGATTATATACTCGATGACGGGGATTGCGGTATCCAGAATCAAAGATATGGAAAAGGTCCTCGATCTGTGCAGCCGGCTTATCCCGCCGCCCGTCAGGGAGATAACACCGCTTCCCTATCTCGCCCCGGCGCTTGATTCCGGCATGGCGACCTTTTTTGCCGAAGAATTGATCGAGGCGGTACGCTACCTCGAAGAGCCTGGGCGCTACGCGGCCGATTCCGAAGAACTGAGTGATGGGAGACAGTGGCTCGGTGCGGCCAATGATGTCATATTCCGGAAGAGGGGAGTGGAATTCGTAGACGGGACGGCACCGGGATTCGCGGCAATTGTCGGCGCCGCACCCGATGCTGCCAAAGCTGCAAAGATCGCGCTCGAACTACAGGAAAAGAACCTGTACGTGTTCATGTGCGGCGAGGGAGGTGGCGTCCGTTTTTCTGACCAGTTAAGAGAAGCCGGCGTTCAGATAGGCTGGCCGACCCGTCTTGTGCCGTTTGGCCCCGATATCTATCAGGCAGTATTTGCCATCGGCTTCGCATGTCGTGTTGCCATGGCATTCGGTGGTGTGCGTCCGGGCGATTTCAGGCGGAACCTTATATACAACAAGGACCGCACCTATGCCTTTGTACTCGCGCTTGGCGATGTTACCGATGAATGGTATGCCAACGCGGCAGGTGCCATTAACTGGGGATTTCCCACTATCGCGGACACCCCGATCCCGCAGGTCCTTCCCACGGGCATCTGCACGTACGAACACGTCGTGTCGAACATACCTCACGATCAGATCGTGCAGAAGTCCGTGGAGATACGCGGTCTCAAGGTGCAGGTGGCCAAAGTCCCTATCCCCGTATCATATGGCCCCGCATTCGAGGGGGAGCGTGTCCGCGGAGAGGATATTTATCTCGAGATGGGCGGCGGCAGGACCATCGCCGTCGAGCTGACGACATCGAAAAATATGGATGAGGTCGAAGACGGCCGGATTGAGGTTATAGGGCCTGATGTGTCCGATATCGCGACGGGTTCCCGCTTGCACTTTGCAATGGTCGCGGAAGTGGCGGGACGGAATTTCCAGGAAGACTTCGAGCCGATCCTCGAGCGCCAGAACCATCATTTGATCAACCAGGCGCAGGGGATCATGCATATCGGGCAGAGGGACATCGCATGGATAAGGATATCGCGACAGGCCGTGGAAAAAGGGTTTACTCTCAAGGATATCGGAAAGATCATTCATGCGAAATATCACCAGGACTTCGGCGCAATTTTTGACAAGGTTCAGATAAAGATATATACCGATGAAGCTAAAGTGCGCGAGATCCTCAATGTTGCGCGGGCTTCATATGCCCGCCGGGACGCACGCATCGAAGGCATGACCGACGAGAGCGTCGAGACGTTCTACTCCTGTATTCTGTGCCAGTCTTTCGCCCCCAGTCACGTCTGTGTGATAAGCCCGGAACGGACCGGCCTGTGCGGGGCTTATAACTGGCTCGACTGTCGTGCGGCTTACGAGATCAATCCCGAAGGCCCCAACCAGCCAATACAGAAAGGGGCCGTGATCGACCAGCGCTATGGCCAGTTCCGCGGATGCAATGCATACATCCGGAAGGCATCGAGGCAAAAGGTGGAGAATGTGAGCCTGTACAGCCTGATGGTCGATCCCATGACGACATGCGGCTGCTGTGAATGCATAGCCGCGATTCTACCCATGTGCAACGCGATCATGACCGTCGACAGGGATTTCACCGACATGACACCATGCGGCATGAAATTTACGAGCCTTGCCGGTTCCGTCGGCGGCGGGGCGCAGGTGCCGGGGTTTCTGGGACACAGCAAATACAACATTACACAGAAGAAATTCTTGAGCGGCGACGGCGGCCTCTTGCGTATCGCGTGGATGCCGAAACACCTCAAGGACGAGATTTATGACCGCCTCAAGAAAAGGGGAGAAGAGTTGGGATACCCCGACCTCCCTGACATGATAGCAGACGAGACGGTCGCCAAAACCGAAGATGAAGTACTGGGATACATAACGCAAAAAGGCCATCCATGTTTGACCATGGAGGACCTGCTTTGATGAATTTTTCTTTTTGCCTGAGACTTGAGACTATCTTTTAATTAAGGAGAAATAATGGCTTTAACCGGGATTCAGATCTTGAAGCTTCTTCCTAAGACCAATTGCGGCGAGTGCAAGTTTCCGACGTGCCTCGCCTTTGCTATGGCGCTGGCGGCGGGCAAGACCGAGCTCGACCTGTGTCCGAATGTTTCCGATACGGCGCGAGGTGAATTGGCGGATGCCAGTGCGCCTCCCATCCGGCAGTTATCTATCGGTGTCGATGATTATGCCGTCAAGATAGGCGGGGAGACAGTCCTGTTTCGCCACGAAAAGACATTCTTCAATAAGCCCGGCATCGGGGTCCTGATAACCGATACGATGGATGACGGTGAAGTTGACAGGCGCCTCGGGGCTCTCGAGTATTTCCAGTATGAACGGGTTGGGGTGATGATGAAGCCCGAGATCGCCGCTATCAGGTTCACCGGGGACAAGGACCGATTTCTTTCTATTTCGAGAAATGCCTCTTCGAGGCCGTGTGCGGTTGTCCTCATGTGCGACGACGTTGCGATAATGAAGGAAGCCCTCGATATCTTAAGAGATAAAAAACCGCTCATTTACGCTGCCCGGCCCGATAACTATGAGGCATTCGGGGCGCTTGCGAAAGAGTATTCCCTGCCGCTGGCCGTTCAGGGCAACGGTTTTGATGAAATCGCATCAATGACGGAAAAGTTGACCGCCATGGGACTCAAAGACTTGGTGATCGACACATCCAACCGGCGGGTCAAGGATGCCTTTATCGACCAGGTGGCCGTAAGACGGGCGGCCCTGGTGTCAAAATTCAAGCCTCTCGGATTTCCGACAATCACCTTTCCCTGTGATATGACCGACGATCCGATGAAAGAGATAGTCATTGCATCGCTATTCGTCGCCAAGTATGCGGGCATGATCATCCTGAGCGATATTACCGGGGAGACAATCTTTCCGCTGCTTCTCCAGCGCCTCAATATCTACACCGACCCCCAGCGTCCCATGACGACGAAAGAGGGGATCTATCCCATAAACAACCCGGATGAAAATTCCCCCGTGCTCGTTACCTGCAATTTTTCGCTGACGTATTTTATCGTGAGCGGCGAGATCGAGAACTCACGTGTGCCGAGCTGGCTCCTCGTCATGGATACGGAAGGCCTTTCGGTAATGACGGCATGGGCGGCGGGAAAATTCGTCGGCGACCTGGTCGGGTCTTTTATAAAAAAGTCGGGCATCGAGAACAGCATCAAACATCGCAGCCTCATCATCCCTGGATACGCGTCTGCGATTCTCGGTGACCTCGAGGAGGAACTAAGGGGCTGGAAGATACTTATAGGCCCGCGCGAAGCCGCGCATATACCGGCGTATCTAAGAGGCCTGACGGCCTAGTCTCATGTCTCAAGCTTAATAAATATTTTTTTTGCTTTAGGCCTGAAACCCGAGACTTGAGACGTATTTTTTATTTGGAGGCACTCATGTTCCTTATCGGCGAGAATCTCAATGTTATGTCAAAAAAACTCGGACAGGCGTTCTTGGAAAGGGATGCCGGCCCGATCCAGGGTATGGCCAGGGCGCAGACCGAGGCCGGCATGGATATGATCGATCTCAATATCGGTCCGGCCCGCAAAACGGGGCCCGATTTTATGGAATGGCTGGTCACGGTTGTTCAGGATGTCACCGACCTTCCCTTATCGCTCGATACGTCGAATATCGAGGCCATCGAGACAGGTCTAAAGGCGGCAAAGACGCGGCCGCTTATCAACTCCATCTCCGCGAGGCCCGAGAGAATAGAGGCGCTCATGCCCATGGCAAAGAGATACAACGCTCCCTTCATAGGGCTCACGTTGAGCGCAGAGGGGATCCCCCGCGACGCCAACGAGCGGGGCCTGTGCGCCGCAGAGATCCTTGCAGCAGCCGCAGGATACGGGATACCGGAAGAAGACGTATGGATCGACCCTATCGTGCTTCCCGTCAACTCACAACAATTGCAGATACAGGGCTGCACGGAATTCATGATGATGCTCCCAGAGCTCGCACCGGCGGCAAAATCCACCTGCGGGCTGTCTAATGTATCGAACGGCGTACCCGCTCACCTGCGCGGGATCATGAACAGGACATACCTCATCATGCTGAAGCGGTACGGGCTTTATTCGGCCATAGTCGACGCGTTCGACGAAAAACTGATCGCTATCGCGCGGGACAAAGAACCGGAGCTCGAGGCCCTGATTCACGGTGTAATGGACGGCGCAGATATAGATGTACCGGTCCTGACGAAAGAAAATGCCGATTATATCAAAACGGCCCGCGTTCTCATGGGGCAGACGCTTTACTCGGATTCGTGGCTCGAGATTTGAAAAAGACTGTCTCGGGTCTCAGCTCAATTTCCCGAAATGAATGATTTATCGCGAAGTGTCCACGAAGGTACGGGCTTTCCTGGCCGAAGACGGTTAAGGGTTCGTGAATTATCAGGTTGTGAAGACCCGGATGTTATAGTAGAGTTTCCTTAAAGCTGCTGTTCCCACAAATCAGGAGGGGCATCATGAACAAGCTTTTTGCACGCATCCTGGCATGTTTCTTGGTTATGTCCCTGGTCGTCCCTTTCGGTTTATCGGCCCAGACAAAGACGGTCTATAAACAGGAGGAACTCAACCAGATCCTTGCACCGATCGCGCTGTATCCGGACGATCTCATAGCACAGGTCCTCATGGCATCGACGTATCCGCTCGAGGTCGTGGAGGCCACCCGGTGGGTCAAGGCGAACCCTGCCCTGAAGGGCACCCAGCTGGCGACCGCCCTGGAAAAGCAGAACTGGGACCCCAGTGTCAAATCCCTGGTCAACTTTCCCCAGGTGTTGAACATGATGAACGATCAGCTTGACTGGACGCAGAAATTGGGAAATGCATTCCTTGCCCAACAAAAAGATGTGATGGACACCATCCAGGGTTTAAGGGCCAAGGCAAAAACTCAGGGAAATCTCAAGACGACGAAAGAACAGAAAGTTGTGGTCCAGGACCGGGTAATTGTCATACAATCTGCCGATCCGCAGGTCATTTATGTTCCCACGTACAATCCGACCGTTGTCTACGGGCCATGGCCGTATCCGGCATATCCGCCCTATTATTATTACCCGCCCGGATACACGGCAGGCGTGGCGATGTTCTCTTTTGCAGCGGGCGTGGCTGTCGGTGCTGCCTGGGGATATGCCTGGGGCAACTGCAACTGGCATGGCGGAGACGTGAGCGTAAATGTGAACAAGAACATATCCTACAATAATCAGATCAATCGGAACGCCTATGTAAACCAGGTGCAAAAGAATGGTCAGTGGCAGCACAACCCGGAGCACAGGAGAGGGGTGGGTTACCAGGACCAGGCGACGGCTTCAAGGTTCGGCCAGCAAACTCGTCCGGGACCGGACCAGCGAAAGGATTATCGCGGTTACACGCCTGATGCCCGGGGCCAGCAGGCTGGCACCCGTCCGGGTTCCCGTGGAGAAGGTACGCAAGCCATGGCAGGCCAGCAGCGGGCCCAAGGCGTACAGATGGGTGCAAAGAGAGGGCAATCCGGCCAGGCATTCGCGGGCATGGACAGATCGGGTGCTGATACAAGAATGTCGAGCGAACGCGGCCGGGCAAGTCAGCAAAGTATGTCCGCCATGCATTCCGGGGCAGCAGGGAGGTCCGGCGGTCCTGGCCGTGCCGGTGGTGGCCGCCGGTAGCGCCCGGTGATAGTCTTTAACAGACTTAACGAGGAGGAGAATGTATGGACCGCGTTTTGAATACAATCAGGATACACAGATTCTGCATATTTTTCTGCATCGCCGCTATGGTTTCTCTGTTCATGATCTCCGCGGAAGGATTGGCTGCCCCGAAAAACGTAAAGCAGAGGGTTTTCAGTTCGCCTGAGGAGGCATCAAACGCGCTCGTCGACGCCGCGAAACAAAATGATCCCGGCGAGATGACCGCACTTTTCGGGAAGGCGGGAAAAGACGCTGTTCTATCGCGTGATAAGGCCGTCAATAAAGACCTTCTCGGCCGTTTCATAGCGGCTTACGAGGAGAAGAACAGGCTCGACATATCTCCTGACAACAACAAGGCTCTCCTGTATGTGGGAAACAACGAGTGGCCGTTCCCTTTCCCCATTGTCAAACAGGGGGACAAGTGGGTCTTTGATACGAGGCAGGGGAAGGCGGAAATACTCCAGAGGAGAATTGGAAGGAACGAACTCGATACGATCGAGTCATGTCTTGCATATGTCGAAGTACAGAAAGATTACGCCAGGATGACAGGCCCTAAGGACAGCTCGGCCGAATTCGCCCAAAAATTCGTATCCGATCCGGGGCGGCGCAACGGGTTATACTGGGAAACAAAGGAGGGCGAAGAGCCAAGCCCGCTAGGGGTCTTCATGGCCAGGGCGCGCAGGGAAGGGGTAGAGCCGAAGAAGGACCACACGCCGGTGCCGTATCACGGCTATTACTATAAAATACTCACATCCCAGGGGAAAAATGCCCCCGGTGGGCCCCGGGATTATATTGTTGACGGTAAAATGACCGGAGGCTTCGGCCTTATTGCGTACCCTGCCGAGTACGGCATGACAGGCGTTATGACCTTTATCGTCAATCAGGCCGGGATCGTTTACGAGAAAAACCTTGGGAAGAACACGGCAAAAGCCGTAAATGCCATAAAGGCTTTCGATCCTGATAAAACCTGGAAGCAGGTACGTTGATACTGTAAAGGATGGAACGAGAAACGAGGTCCGGACCGCGGATATCCCACCGCGTAAGGCTGGTCGGGAACAGGAGCAGGAAATGATCGGAAAACATAACAGGGTGTGTCAATGAAAGTTCTCACGGGTTTCTGCGACCTGTCGTGCAAATATGCGGCGATGCCGAAGGATGCCGGGATTGACGGATCGGGCAGCTGCAGGACGTTCGTTGCTGTTCGATGTGAACTCAAGAAGATGCTGGTCCATAAGAATATGCCTTGCAGCCAGAAAGTGCTGGCATCTTCTTCCGAAAAGAAAAAAAAGTGATAAACCCCCTGCCGGAAGATGATATTTGGTCCGTCATTACCCTCCGCCACCCCGGCGAAGGCCGGGGCCCAGTGTTTC
>DHQV01000016.1:28725-28853 GCA_002408185.1 Deltaproteobacteria bacterium UBA5329 | reverse complement strand
GACGATAAAGGTCAATTAAGGAGTTATAAGGAGGATAAAATGGCTAGAAAATTGCGTCACCTTGCATTGAGCTTCATGATGTTGTTTGCGGCATGTGTCACTGTCAACATATATTTCCCTGCCGCGGC
>DHQV01000016.1:0-28607 GCA_002408185.1 Deltaproteobacteria bacterium UBA5329 | reverse complement strand
AACCAAAGATCAGAAGCAGCCCGAGGAAAAAAAGAATGACAAGCATAGCGGTCTTCTCGATTCTGTCAAAAAGTTCATCGGGCCTTCAGAGGCGCATGCACAGATCAATATAGAGATCTCTACGCCCGCCATACGCAGCCTGAAGCAGGCGATGAAGGACAATTACCCGCAGCTTAAGAACTTTTATGACAAGGGGGCCGTCGGAGAGAACAATATGGGCCTTCTGGAACCCAAAGACACGGGAGGCCTCAACCTCAAGGAGAAGGCCGATCTCAACAGGATAATGGCCCAGGAGAACAATAACAGGAACGCCCTCTACAATGAGATCATGATAGCGAACAAGCTGGGCGCTGATTCACTGCCCAAGATCCAGAAGATATTTGCAAATAGCTGGAGGGATAAATCGCAGCCCGGCTGGTGGATACAGAACGACCAGGGCGGATGGCAGAAGAAATAAGTGATGCGCAATTACCTTTTGTTCGTCATCCAGGGCTTCGGAGACTGTGTCGCAATTCCCAGACGTCGTCATTCCGGCATTGTGTGCACGTGTGGACAGGGGGAAAATAATTGTGAGACAGCCTTCAAGCCCTGGATGACGGCGGTGTGTTTTTTTAAATGTGTGTCTTTCCAGGAGGAGGTTGAATGAATATTAAGGGTGTTTTGCCCGGGATTGCCGCCATGTTGGCCGTCATGATCCTGGTTTCATGTGCCGGGGTTTCGATAAGCCCCGCAGTCAGGGCGGACTTCAATGCAGGGCTCGATCTCTTTAACCAGGGAAAATTTGAAAGCGCCCTGCCTTTTTTTGAGAAGGCGGTGGCCGCGGAGCCTGAGTATTATGAGGCCCAGCTTTATCTTGGCAGGACGTATCTCAGCATGAAACAATACGGGAAGGCCGCTCCACACCTGCGCAGGGCTTACCGCCTGTCCCCCGAGGATTTTAAATCACAGGCATTCGACATCCTCATCGATGCGCTTATGGGCGCCGCTTTTTCGGAACTGGGAAAAGGCAATTTCGAAAGCGCACTGACGTATGTTCGGGAGATCATGTCTGCCGACCCAAAAGGCAAAAAGATCAAGGATGATATGTCCAATGCTCTCGTTGCAGTGGCAACCGGGTTGGCCCGCAAGGGTGAGGTCCGGGACGCCGTGGACCTTTTTCGTGATGCAATTAAGGAGAACCCGGACAATATAAAGGCGTACCTGGGCCTTGCGAAAGCCCTGATAAAAAGCGGCGCCATAGCCGAAGCGATCGAAAATGCGCAGAAGGCACTTTCCCTCGACCCGACGAGCAATGAAACCCTGAACGTCTTAAAGGAAATACTGCAATAAAATGTAAGGGGTGGGGAGTAAGTAGTTTTAAAAACCAATAAATGTAAGGTTTCTTCTCCTTACCCCTTGCTGTTCACTCCTTACTCAAATTTTTTATTTAACCTGAGCCGCTACCGTTTTCTCCAGAATCATCTTCGCCAGGGCCAGTTTCTTATATTCTTTCTTGACCTTTTTCATATCCCCGGCCAAGATCGCCTTGTGCAGGTCGCCTTCCAGTTCGGCCACTTCGAGAAGCTTGTAATAATCCAGCGATTCCTTGAGATGGGCAATGACTATCTTGCCCGTAATGAGCGGATGATTGTTTGTCACGTTGGCATCCTTGAACCGTACGCCATGTTCCAGTTCGACCTCGAGACCTTTACGGAATTCCTCGGGGTCAATATTCATCTTTGTCTCGTTGACTGCGTCTAAGATGGCCTTCGCTTCTTTCGGCAGTACTTTGGCCGTTTTCAGTTTAGCCCAATCCCTGATCTTGAGTTCCTTGCAAAATTTCGTTACCTCCGCTTTTGTAATATATTCCGGTATCTTCATAACTCCCCCTTCCTTGATGTATGTATCTCGAGGCATTTTATCATATCTGTAAATTTGTACAAGTACGGGACCGGCATTGAATTCCGAAAACACTGCCCGTCTTGGGTCGACGAAACACATGTATTGCCCGGCCGACGAAAATGATTAGTATGTCCAAAGACAGCCGAAGACGAAAAGGAGGTTGCAATGGATATTTCCAAAGACAGGGAGTTCCAAAAAGTGACCGGAATAAGCAGGCGTCAATTGCTGGGGTCAGGGGCCTGCCTTATCGCCGGAGCATCGCTCTTGTTTTCGAGGACCGCGGCAGGCATCACACCTGAATGGAGCGCTCCGTCAAACGGCAGCACCGATCCCTATCCTATCCCCTGGCTCGATAAGAACGGGAGCCACAACCAGTCGCCCGGACCGGGTATGGAACCATCAAGCATCTATCATTTCAAGGGACACGTGGCGCGGTGCAACGGCTTCACGGGAATCGGGACCGACAGTCAGAACAACCGGGTAACATTCGGCGCTCCGAGTACGGATTTTTCCTTCATGGAAGGGGAATATTTTGCGGCCCGGCAGGAACGGAGAGGCGCGTTTTCCCATATATGACTGACCCTTTTTGAAGGCCCGGCGGTCGCCGGAGGAAAAAAGATCCACGATTTTCATCCTGCCATAGCACCATCAGGACTTTATTGGGTTGCGCCCGTGCCTAAAGGCAGCCTCACGTTATCTCCCGATGGAAGGCAGGCAACGCTTGAACTCATTGCGGCAGTGATCGATCAGCCGAAATGGCCCGCCTACGAAGCTCCCTACTTGCCTGCGGTCATGAGCCTCAAAGTAGTATGGAAGGCCACGGACGAAAAGGTACTCATCAATGACAAAGAGAAGCATTTCCGGTTTGAGGGGTTCCGCGCGATCGCGCAGGCTGAGGCAAGAGTGAGTGTGCCATCGCTCGACTTCTCTTGGAGATCGGATCCTCTGAAGACATCGCACGCCGAATTTGCCATTATCGGAACGGAGGTTAACGGAAAATACTTTGACGAATACGAAAAGTCCTGATCCTTAAAAGGGTGTTACATCTCGATCCGTGTGGTGACCCCATGGAGCCTGTTTGCGGGGAGGTCGTGAAACTGCACAAACGGAGGGGCCAACCTTTTCATTATCGCGAATATTTTCCATAGGAAATTGTGGGTATGGATCTCCTCGAGACCGTAAAATATACCCTTTTCATATTTGAGACCTGCCTGTTCAAAGATCTTCTCGATATCGACCACTTCCATGTATCCCATCTGGATCTCGAAAGACCGTAATCCAGGCGCAAGATCTTCTTTGAAAAAGCTCTTCACCCCGAAGGGTTCGTTCAAAGTGGTAATAGAAACCAGGATATTCTCGTCGTAGACAATATTGTTCATGAACATTGTGTGTACTATATACGCCGGTATTTTCCGGATGCTGCGGGTGAAGAAAAGGGCCGTCCCCTTTATTTTGTTGAGTGTCTGATAGACCTCGTTGTAGCTGTGCAGAAAGATTTCGGCGTCCAGCGGGCGGATCCGTCTGTAAAGTTTTCGCTGGCCCGCCGTGTAGATCATGATCATGGCGAGCGGAATGGACGCTATGACCAAAGACCAGTATCCCCCATGCGGGATCTTGTAAAAGTTCGAACTCAAGAACGTCAGGTCGACCAGCACCACGAATATAGCGACCCCGGCCTTCGCATATTCCTTCTTGAGCCAGAAGATCGAAGTGATCAGGATGCCGGTTATCGTCATATCACCGGTCACGGCGAGGCCGTATGCGGCCGCCAGCGATTTGGACTGTTCAAAAAGGAACATGATGAACAGGACGGAAACGAGAAGGAACCAGTTGACGAACCCGATATAGATCTGCGAGCGCAGTTCCTTGGACGTGTAATCGATGCGGAACATGGGCATGAGCCGTGTATTGATGCCCTGGTAAACGATGGAGAACATACTGCTGATAATTGCCTGAGATGCAATGATTGTTGCCATGATACTGAGAATGAGGAAGGGTATGTAGAAAAAAAATGACTGGTAAAAGACCATGCCGAAAAGTACCGTCGACGAATGGGTGGGGTTATTCAGGATGAAAGCTCCCTGGCCGAGATAATTGAGCAGGAGGCAAAAGAATACAAAGTACCAGGCCCGTAGTATCGGTTTTCGCCCCAGGTGGCCCATATCGGCGTACAGCGCCTCGCCCCCGGTCGCGCACAGGATGACCTCTGACAGGACAAAAAAACCGGCCATACCGTTTTGATACAGGAATTTGATCCCGTACCAGGGGTTTATTGCTTTCCAGATACAGGGAACTTTGATGATGGACAGAATTCCAAAAACGGCAATGGCCACGAACCATACAAGCATCAGAGGCCCGAATGCCACGGCCACTTTTTCCGTTCCTTTTCGCTGAAAGGCAAAGAGAACTATTGCGATCACGGACGCTATGATGGTAAGAAGCTGCGGTTTCATGCCCTCGAGCCCAGGTATGAGGAGCAAACCCTCGACCGCGCTTAAAATACTTATGGCAGGTGTTATAACGCCGTCTCCGAAGAGAAGGGATATGCCGATGAAGGTCATTATCGTTACGAAGGTGGCCCCCCGGCCCGCCTTGAGAAGACGGATGAGCTGCCCTCTGAGAACGATAGTCCCGCCTTCGCCTTTCTCGCCGAGGCTCATCGCAAGCCAGGCATACTCCACCGAAACAAGAACTATCAGGGTCCATATAATGAGGGACACGACCCCCGTAACATTGGGTATGGTAGGCTTGAGCAGGAGAAAGATGACGGTGAGTGTGTATATCGGACTTGTGCCGATATCCCCGAAAACCAGCCCCAGGGATTTGATCACATCTTTTACATCTTCGAAGAATTCCTGCTTTCCATTATTCTTCCCGGGCTTTCCGTCTTTTTCCATCAAACGTGTATGGTATCTTAGAATAGCTCCGAATTTCAATAACGAAGTCTCCTGCGGGCACCAAAAAGTGCAGGGCCGCGAGGAGCGCCCCCCAGTTTTTTACACCCTCCTCATTCTTTGAATAACCGGAGCCTGAGCGAATTACTGACAACCGAGATCGAGCTTACAACCATTGCGGCGGCACCGTATATCGGCTCGAGCCTGATCCCGAAGAAGGGATAGAGCGCGCCGAATGCTACAGGTATACCGAGGACGTTATAGATGAAAGCCCAGAAAAGGTTCTGCCTGATGATCCTGATCGTTCTTTTTGATAGCCTTATAAGGCTTGCCAGCCGCGACAATTGACCTTTCATCAGGACCACGTCGGCCGATTCGATCGCTATGTCGGTGCCCTTTCCCATTGCCACACCGATATCCGCCGCAGCCAGTGATGGTGCGTCGTTTATGCCGTCACCGACCATGATGGTTATCCCCTTTTTCTTGAAATCTTCGACAATTGACGCTTTTTTGTCCGGGAGGATCCGATAGAAATATGTGTCGATCCCAACCCGCTCGCTTATCGTTCGCGCCCCGTTCTGGCTGTCACCGGTTATCATCACCGGTTCGATGCCCATGGCCTTGAGGTCCCTGACGACGCCCGCCGATTCTTCCCGCACAGTATCACTGAAGGTGAGAAGCGCTATCGGTCCGGAATCGTTCCAGAGAATGACCGGCGAGGCAGCCGAGTTCTCTTTCGCCTCATACAGGCGTGATACCTTGTCTTCAAGGTGTCTGCCTTCTTCTTCATAGAAGGTCCTGTTCCCCATCCGGTACGGAACCCCGTCTATTGCGCCCATGATCCCCCTTCCTGCCATGGCGCCGAAATTATCGACAGCAACCGGCGGTATGTCCAATTCCTGTGCTTTTTTTCTTAATGCCTCGGAAAAAGGATGTTCAGATTGCCGCTCGAGGCTAAACGCTACCCGGAGTATGTCTTCTTCATTATAATGATCAAGGGGAATTATTTCCGCCAGAACGATCGTGCCTTCCGTAAGGGTCCCTGTCTTATCGAAAAGTACATTTCGCGTCTTGTTCGTAAGTTCGAGGGCCTCGGCGCTCTTGATAAGGATGCCTCTGCGTGCGCCTGCTCCGGTTGCGACCATGATCGCCGTCGGGGTCGCAAGGCCCAGCGCACACGGGCACGCTATGATAAGGACGCTTACGAATGAAAGGATGGCGTTTGTTATTCTTGGTTCCGGTCCGAGGAAGAACCACACGAGAAAGGCGCAAATACCGATTGCTATGACAATGGGGACAAATACGCCCGCCACCCTGTCGGCGAGGCGCTGGACGGGTGCTTTCGTGAATTGTGCTTCTTCGACAAGACGTATTACCTTTGCGAGGACCGTGTCGGAGCCGATACGGGTCGTCCTGATGGTGACAGCCCCTTTGCCGTTGATAGTCCCGCCGATCACCTCATCTCGAGGCCCCTTGTGGACGGGCATGCTTTCTCCCGTGATCATCGATTCGTCGACATACGTGTTCCCCTCGATAACGGTCCCGTCTATGGGCACTTTTTCTCCAGGCCGTATGAGGACCATATCGCCGACCTCGAGAGAATCCGTAGGGACCCGGTTTTCAACCCCGTCTCTTAAAACGATGCACTCCTTCGGCGCGAGTTCATAGAGCAGTTTGATAGCCGTGTACGTTCTCGTTTTGGCCTTTGACTCGAAATACCTGCCGAGGAGGATGAGGGAGATTATTGTGGCGCTCGAATCGAAGTATGTCATCGTCGACACTCCGGCTGCGCTTATGACGTGGGGGAAAAATGTAACGAAAGAGCTGTAAAAAAAAGCGGCAGATGTGCCTACGGAGATGAGCGTGTTCATGTCCGCCGTAAAATGTTTCAGGCCGGTGAGGGCCGACCTGTGGAACCTGAGGCCAAAATAAAACTGAACGGGCAGGGCAAGCCCGAGGAGGACAAAGTTATTATAAGGCAGGACCATCCACATCGAAAAGACCATAATGATGACGCTGAGCGAGATAGACCAGGTAAAGTCTTTCCGTAACTCGGCCTCTTCCTTCTTTGCGCGGACCGTTATATCGTCCTCTATATCAACATCGTACCCGATATCGCGGATGCGGGATATCACTTCCTTCAGTTCCAGATCGCGTTTGGGAAGGATGACCGCTTTCTTGAGCGGAAAATTGACCCGGGCCTCCGCCACATCCTCCATTTTGTTAAGCTCTTTTTCGATGCGGGCAGCACATGCAGCACAATTCATGCCGGTGATAGGAAGTTCTATTTTTTCAGGCATTGGATGTCCTTGTATTCAATGTGAAGATAGTATAAGACAGCGCTGAGGTAACCACAAGGTGATGAAAAAGCGCCGGAAACAACCATTTAATTGACTTGTCGAAGGCCAAAAGTGTACTATACAGGGAATTTTTCATCGGAAATGACGCGAGGAGGAAAAAGAGGCGCCAGTGGAATTTATCAAAATGGTCTTTGATTTTATTATTCATATAGACATGCATTTAAGCGAGCTGATCCGAAACTACGGAGTGTGGACGTATCTTATTCTTTTTGCAATTATTTTCTGTGAAACAGGCCTGGTGGTGGCCCCGCTCCTACCGGGGGATTCACTTCTCTTTGCCGCCGGAACTTTTGCTGCGCGCGGTGATTTTAACGTAGTATGGCTTTTGGTTATCCTCTCGGTGGCCGCCATACTGGGTGATACGGTTAATTACTGGATAGGGAAGATAATAGGCCCCAGGGTTTTTCACAATGAGAACGTGCGGTTCCTCAACAGGAAATATCTGGACAGGACACATGAATTCTACGAGAAATACGGCGGCAAGACGATCATCATCGCCCGTTTTGTACCGATAATCAGGACATTCGCCCCCTTCGTCGCCGGGATTGGGAGCATGACGTACGCAAAATTCATCAGTTATAATGTTATCGGCGGCATCGTCTGGATAGGGGCTTTTGCCTATGCCGGTTATTTTTTCGGAAATATCCCGATGGTCAAACGGAACTTCACCCTCGTCATTTTCGCAATAATAATCCTGTCCGTTATGCCGGGAGTGATAGAATTCCTGAAACACAAATTGAAAGACCGTAAGTCGTCAGTCGTAAGTCGTAAGGCGTAAAAACCTCATCTGCACCTCATCAATAGACATTTGTTTTTTTAATTCCCGGTCCGTCATCCCGGTTTGTCGAGATTGGCGTTACACTCTACTACTGGCGACTTACGACTGACGGTCCAATACTTCCCTTATCTTCTTGAGCAGCGTGTCAGGGGTGAGAGGTTTACCGAGGAAGTCGTACTGTTCGTTCTCGACACCTCTTTCGATGACGATATCATCGGTGTATCCACTGGTAAAGATGACCCTTACCGCGGGGTCTATCTTTCTGATGGCCTCATAGGCTTCTTTCCCATTCATCTTCGGCATGACCACATCGAGAATGATTAGTGCGATCTCGCCCCGGTGTTGGCGGAACATCTCCACGGCTGCCAGACCATCCGTAGCTGCAAGAACACTGTAACCATGATCACGGAGGACTTTCATGGATAACTGGCACAATTCCTTATTGTCCTCAGCGATAAGTACCGTTTCGATCCCGCCAACGATCTGTGAAGCATCGTTCTCGTTTTCCGGTTCCAGCCAGACGATCGGAAGGTAGACGGAAAAGACGCTCCCCTCGCCCGGCTGGCTTCGGACATCGATGTACCCGTTATGCTGCTCTATAATACCGTAAACAATGGAGAGCCCGAGCCCTGTGCCGCGCCCCAATTCCTTGGTGGTAAAAAAAGGCTCAAAGATCTTTTCGATCGTTTTCTTGTCCATGCCGATACCGGTATCGGAGATCTCTATGAGTGCATGGTCCGAAAGGTCGACATTCTTATTTGTTGTCATAAAATGGCTGTTCGCCGCGGCCCGGTCGATCCTGATCGTCAGTTTTCCTCCGCGGGGCATGGCATCACGCGCATTCGTAACGAGGTTCATTATGACCTGATCGAGTTGACCGACATCGGCCATGACGATAAGGCGTTCGTCGCTTTGGTTGACCCGGAATTCAACGTCTTCAGGGATAAGCCGTTCAAGCAGGCGGTGCAGCTTTTCTACGGTGTCATTCAGCGCTATGGGCTTGAGATTTATCACCTGTTTCCTGCTGAAGGCGAGCAGGCTCTGGGTAAGGTTTGCGGCCTTTTCTGAGGATGTCAGGATGTGGGAGGCATACGAGTAAAGGGGGTCATGCTTGTCTATTTTCATCTGGAGAAGGCTCGCATAACCCATTATCGCACTCAGGAGGTTGTTGAAGTCATGTGCGACCCCTCCGGCGAGAGTGCCCACTGCCTCCATTTTTTGGGACTGGAGCAGTTGAGATTCGAGGTGCTTGCGTTCCGTTATGTCCGTTTGAGTACCTATAACCCTCATGGGTTTCCCGTCTTCGGTCCGGGTCAGGACCTTGCCCCTGTCTAGGATCCATTTATAGGTGCCATCTTTGGATCTCAGGCGATGCTGGCTGGCATAGACGGGAGATCTGCCTTTGAGGTGGTCGTTCAGTTTTGCATATGTGTCAGGCTTATCATCAGGATGGATCCGGCTGTTCCGCTCATCGATCGACCCTGTGATCTCGTTCTCGGCATAGCCGATCATCTCTTTCCACTGCCTCGAAAAATAGACCCTGTTACCTGGAACGTCCCAATCCCAGAGCCCATCGCCCGATCCTTCAAGCGCAAATTGCCAGCGCTCTTCGCTCTCACGCA
The DNA here is from genome assembly GCA_002408185.1 of Deltaproteobacteria bacterium UBA5329. Lineage (GTDB taxonomy): Bacteria > Desulfobacterota > Syntrophorhabdia > Syntrophorhabdales > Syntrophorhabdaceae > Delta-02. The sequence continues at coordinate 19,072 of DHQV01000016.1, read as the reverse complement.
GCGCTTCCTCGGCCTTCTTGCGTTCCGTAATATCCCGGGCAAAGGCACAAAGATACTCAAATTCATCATAGGAAAGATAACTTATACTTATCTCGACGGGGAAGACCGAACCATCTTTTCTGCGATGTGCTGACTCGAATTGGTCTGAGCCTTTTCGAACGGTATCGGCCCATATCTCAGGCCATACTTCAGCAGGATGGTCCAGATCGATATCATGGTTCTTCATTGACAAAAGCTCCTGACGGCTGTATCCCGTCGATGCGCAGGCACTGTCGTTGACATACACGATCCTGCCTTCAGCATCGATCCAGTATATGTTGTCAACGGCACTGTCAACGGAGAACTGGGTGAATTTGATGGAATTCTCCGCCCTCTTCAGACGAGTCATGTCCGTGATTGTACAGATATAGGCGCCGTTGTCAGCCTCTGATGCCTGGAGAAATACGTCGATAACACGGCCGTCTTTTACTGTCCATTTCGTTTCAGCCTGTCCTTCGCGGTAGAGCTGGCGCCCCACTTCTTCGAATTCCTCGAGACCTGGGTAGAGATAGCTTGTATCGCGCCCGGTCATTTCTTCACGAGAGTAACCGGACATTTCACATATTTGTTCGTTGACCCATTCTACGGTCCGGTCACGGATCCTTCCGATGCCGATAGGGGATGCGGAGAGAATTGTGCGAAGCTCCTGTTCGGATTGCGCTATCTTGCGCTCTGTTTTCTTACGGGCTGTTATGTCCTGTATAACGCACAGGAGATAATCGGGGTCGCCGTCCTCCTTTCTGACGCAATGCGTCGCGATGATCACGTCAATGTTCGCCCCATCCTTTGTGCAGTATTGTTTTTCACGGGTCGAGATCGATGCGGACCCGCTTTCGAGAAAAAGCTGGTATTTTTCCTGTTCCGAGGGGACATGCTCAAACGGCGTGATATCCTGCCATTTCATGGTGAGAAGCTCATCGCGCGAATAGCCGACTATCTCGCAAAACTTGTCGTTGACCTCAAGCCATCGCCCCGAGGGCTCCAGTATTGTTACGCCGATAAGCGGCACCTCGAAGTATTTCCTGAATTTTTCCTCGCTTCTTCCGAGCGCCTCGAGCGCCGCCTTCCGTTCCGTTATGTCGACGGACACCCCGAGCAGGGACGGGGTTTGCGTACCGGAAAACGTGAACGGGATCTTGATCGTCTGAAGGTAACGGACATTTCCCTTCGCATCGGTGATAGCTTCTTCAGGTATATATTTTCGCGTTCCCTTGTGTATTACCTCCAGGTCGTCATGCAATGCACTTTTCCGATGGTCGGACGAGAAAGAGCGGGGGTCGATCTGGCCTATAAGGTCGTCTACTTCAACCCCGTACGCATCGGCCACGGCTTTATTGGCAAGCACAAACTTTCCATCACTGTCTTTTGCAAATATAAAATGGGGAACCAGGTCTATGATCTGCCGGAGCCGTTGTTCGCCTTCCCTTAATGCCTCTTCGGCCTTCTTTCTCTGTGTTATATCGATGACAATTCCGCGGTATCCTGTCAGCCGGCCATTCTGCTTGATCCTGCTGACATATATAATTACCGGGAACCGGGTGCCGTCCTTCTTTATCGCGGTATATTCATTGCCCGGTGAGGCGGCGCCACGCGCGACATCCTCGAGGTTCTTCATCATCCGCGGGTAGTCTTCCGGTGCCATATGATCGAAGCAATTGAGACTGCCCTCTATATCGTTCTCCTCATAGCCAAAGAACTCAAAAGCCTGCTTATTGACAAAAACGACATTTCCCTTTTCGTCGATCTCAAAAATAACCTGGGGCATGAGGTCGGCAATGACACTGAATTTTCGTTCACTCTCCGTGAGCCTCTGTTCCGCCAGTTTCCGTTCCGTTATATCCAGGAGAACACCATTGAATTGAAGGATATCGCCGGCTTTTGTGGGAGTCGATCGTGCGGAAAAGAACATAGATTCACCGGAATCCTTGATATATTCGCCTTCGAACTCCCAGTCGGACCCGTTGGCCACCGCGTTATGGATTGATTCGAAAAAACTGTCCTTGCATCCCGGCGCCAGGTGTGACAGGAACAGCGGGAACCTGTCGGTGTCATCGGGGTCAATTCCGAAGATCTCGGGCGACCGGCTGCTTACGTATGACAAACCCATTGAGTCGTCAGGTTTTACGTAAAATTGATAGACCACGCCAGGGATGCGGTCGGCTATATCGGCCAGAAGCTTTTCGGATCCGGAAATTTGTGACCTGTTGTCCTCTTTTTCGTTTGCTGTAGTGAATTGCTTCCGGGCGGTATGAAAAAGATTCCAAAGGAACCTTGTTTGACGGGATATAAGGTCCCATTCCATGACCGTCTCTTCGAGTATCGAGACAACGCCGTTAACAATTGACGGTCCGCCGGCGGCCGGGTCCTTTTCCAGCCATAGGCCGATAGAGTTCAAAAATGTGGCAGGTTCCATCATTTTTATGCTCTCGGCAAGTGCGCGTATGAGATCGGCTGCCATGGGATGCGTGTCGTCCATCCGGGACGGGTCGATCGCAAGGCGTTCAAGAATGTGTCTGGCAAGGCCTTCAGGATCTTTACGCAGAGTAGTTATCGGATCTTTCATGGGGGCCTATACTGTCATGATCATGTAATGTCTGACACAGACAAAGCCATGTCATTATATACATCGAATCGGCAAAATTATCTAAGATTTTGTCGAACTGTCAGCCAATTTTTTCAGGATCGGCAATCTCTGCCCATATTCGCATAAAAAGGCCCCGTTAAATGTTCACGGGGCCTTTTTATATCGGAACGTGAGGCTTTCTATTTCTTCTTCACCGTCTTCTTCACCGGTTTTGCCTGATTTTCTTTTATTGCGGCCCGTGCCGCTGCGAGTTTCGCTATGGTAACGCGGAACGGGGAACAACTGACGTAGTCAAGCCCGGTCCGGTGGCAGAATTCCACGGAATTCGGCTCGCCGCCATGCTCGCCGCAAATGCCGATCTTGAGGTCCTTCCGTACGCCGCGGCCGAGTGCGACACCGATCTCCATCAGTCTTCCTACACCGTCTTCGTCGATCCTCTGGAACGGATCGAATGTGTATATTTCTTTTTTCACGTAATCCCCGAGGAATTTCCCCGCATCGTCACGGCTCATGCCGAGTGTCATCTGGGTCAGGTCGTTCGTACCGAAGGAGAAGAACTCTGCCTCGCTCGCGACCTCGTCTGCGGTTATTACCGCGCGCGGGATCTCGACCATCGTCCCTATCTTGTAGTCGATCTTTACTTTGTTTTTCTTCAATACTTCGTCGGCGACCTGCGCGACTATGTCCTTCTGCGTCTTTAATTCATTGACATTGCCGACAAGAGGTATCATGATCTCCGGCCGCACGTTTGTACCTTTCTTTTTTACTTCCACGGCGGCCTCGAATATGGCCCTGGCCTGCATTTCGGTTATCTCCGGGAAGGTGATGCCGAGGCGGCACCCGCGATGCCCGAGCATCGGGTTTGCCTCGTGGAGGCTCTCTACCTTGGAGAGGACCTTTTCATACGGGATGTCCATCTGCTTAGCAAGCTCGTGCATGTCTTTTTCGGTATGCGGGAGGAACTCGTGCAGCGGCGGATCAAGGGTCCTGATCGTGACGGGAAGGCCTTTCATGACCTGGAACAGGCCTACGAAGTCTTTTCTCTGAATGGGTAAAAGTTTGGCCAGTGCCCGTCTTCTGCCGGCTTCGTCGTCGGAAATGATCATTTCACGGACGGCTTCTATGCGGTTACCCTCGAAGAACATGTGCTCCGTCCTGCAAAGGCCGATGCCTTCGGCTCCGAATGACACCGCGACCGCAGCCTGGTCAGGCTGGTCGGCATTGGTCCTGATGCCGAGCTTGCGAACCTCGTCGGCCCAGCTCATGAGAAGAGCAAAATCACGATAGATCTGGGATTTTGCCGGTTTCAACGTTTTGTCGATCATGACCTGGAGGACTTCCGAAGGGATCGTTTTTATTTTGCCGTCAAAAACCTCTCCTGTTGTCCCGTCGATGGATATCCAATCGCCCTCCTCGATGGTCTTGCCGTTTACACGGATGACCTTTTTCGCGTAATCGATATCGAGATCACCGCATCCGGCCACACATACTTTGCCCATCTGGCGTGCTACCAGCGCCGCATGGCTTGTCATGCCGCCGCGGGAGGTCAGGATGCCCTGGGCCGCGTTCATTCCGCGGATATCCTCGGGTGACGTGTCGATGCGGACGAGAATGACGTCCTCTTTGCGTCCCGCCCAGCTTTCCGCGTCGACCGCATTGAAGACAACCTTACCGGCTGCGGCGCCGGGGCCGGCGTTAAGGCCCCTCGACAGGAGACTGCCGGATTTAAGCGCCCTCTCTTTTTCTTTCGGGTCGAATATTGGGCGAAGGAGCTGATTGAGCTGGTCGGGCTCGATCCTCATCAGGGCCTCTTCCTTCGTAATGAGATTTTCTTTGACCATATCGACAGCAATCTTGAATGCTGCAAAGGCCGTCCTCTTTCCGGTCCTTGTCTGGAGCATCCAGAGTTTTTTGTTCTGGATCGTGAATTCGACGTCCTGCATGTCGCGGTAGTTCTTCTCGAGCGTGTTCCTGATCTGGATGACCTGTTTGTAAATGTCGGGCCATACCTCTTCGAGGGATTTAACTGATTTATCGGTTTTCTGTTTCTTGTTTATCGGCAGGGGCGTCCTGATGCCCGCGACAACGTCCTCGCCCTGTGCGTTGATCAGGTATTCCCCGTAGAATTCATCATCACCCGTCGAGGGGTTTCGGGTGAACGCGACGCCGGTGCCGCAGTCCTCTCCCATGTTCCCGAAGACCATGCACTGCACGTTGACCGCCGTCCCCCAGTCGCCGGGGATGTCGTTGAGCTGGCGATATGCTACGGCCCTGTCGGTGTTCCAGGATTTGAAGACCGCCCCGATGGCTCCCCATAACTGGTCCATGGGATCCTCGGGGAACGTGACGCCGAGGCGCTGTTTGATCATTTTCTTGAACTCGCTGACGAGACCTTTGAGGTCATCGACCGTGAGGTCGGTATCCGAGGTAACGCCGCGCTGTTTTTTCTTCTTGTCGATAATAACTTCGAACGGGTCATGCTCGCCTGCTTCTTCCGGTTTGAGACCGAGGACCACGTCGCCGTACATCTGCACGAAGCGCCGGTAGCAGTCGTATGCAAAGCGGGGGTTGTTCGTAAGCTTCGCAAGTCCATCCACTGTTTTTTCATTGAGGCCCAGGTTAAGAACGGTGTCCATCATGCCGGGCATGCTCACGCGTGCTCCGGAACGGACGGAAAAGAGAAGGGGGTTTTTGGGGTCGCCGAAAGTTGCTCCCATGATCTTCTCGACCTTCTTGATATTCTCTGCGATCTCTTTATTGAGCCCTGCCGGGAGCTTCATGTGGTTCTTGTAGAATAGCGTACAGACCTCGGTCGTGATGGTAAAACCCGGAGGAACAGGTATGCCGAGGTTGGACATATCGGCAAGACCGGCACCTTTTCCGCCCAGGAGGTTCTTGAGCTTCAGGCCGCCTTCGGATTTTTTTCCGCCAAAAAAATATACCATCTTATTTTTTGCCATCGATGTTCCTCCTGTTATTCGAAGTGTATCTTTGAAAAATCTGCAAAAGTCAAGAACATATCCTTTATATGGGTCAACAATGCAAGCCTGTTCGCTTTGATTGCCTCGTCCTTGTCCATGACGAAGACCTTATCGAAAAAATTGTCGATGGTCTCCTTGAAACCGACGAGAACGGCGAGCGCATTATCGTAATCTCGTTTTTTCATATGGCCGAGGAAAATGTCCTTTTTGTTCGAGTACAGGCTGAAAAGTTGTTTTTCCTCGTCAAGGACGAGGGCGGCAGGATCGACGGGCACCATCTCGGTTATCTGTTTCGTGATATTGTACACCCGGCGGAAGCCGACCATGAGCCGTTGAAAATCTTCCATCGATCTCTGCGTCTCGAGAGAGACGAGCCGCATATATCCATCGTATATATCGGCTGCCACACAGGGCAGGACGCTTTCGACGAATTCCTGATTATGGCCTTCTTCCAGCATCGAAAATTTGAAGCGGGTAGCTATGAATTCCGTGATCGAATTTCGCGCCTCTTCAAAGGCCAGTCTTTTCTGTATGCCCGCCCCCGAATCATAGGCCTTTTCGAGAAGGGTCCGAAGAGGCAGGTGCAGTGCCCGTTCTATTGCTATTTTTATAATGCCGAGCGATTGACGCCGCAGAGCGTACGGGTCCAGGTTGCCTGTCGGGTTTATGCCTACCGAGAAGAACGATACGATGGAGTCCAGTTTATCTGCTATTGCAGCTATCGCCCCTATAGAACTGACCGGCAGGTTGCCCATGCCGCCTGTCGGCAGGTAGTGCTCCTCGATAGCCCGGGCGACATCGGTATCCTCGCCTTCGAACTCTGCGTAGATCCGGCCCATTGTTCCCTGCAATTCGGGGAACTCACCGACCATATGCGTGACGAGGTCTGTCTTCATCAGGGAAATAAGCCTCTCAAGCTTGTCGGCGGCGGAAGGGTCGAGGATGGAGGCAAGATAGAGCGTGATGCCCCTTACCCTCTCCATCTTGTCCTTGAGAGTTCCCAATTTTACGTGGAAGACAATAGAGGCGAGACGTTCATAGCGGTCAGCCAGCCTTACCTTCCGGTCTTCGTCAAAGAAGAACCGGGCATCCGCGAGCCTTGCCCGAAGGACCTTCTCGTTGCCCCGGACCACATTCGAATCATCCTTGGGGACCGTGTTGGCAAAGAATATAAAACAGGGCAAAAGCCTGCCGGCGCTATCTTCGACAGGGATGTACCGCTGATGGGCTTTCATGACATTTACGAGAACTTCCTTGGGTATGCCGAGGTATATCTCCTCGAAAGTCCCTTTCAGGGGATAAGGGTACTCCGTTATATAAAGGATCTCCCTGACCAGTTCCTCGTCCCGTATGGCCTGGCCTCCCGTTTCTTTTTCGATCCGGGATATGCCTTCCCGTATGATCTCCATGCGTTCATCTTCGTTGATTATTATAAAGTTCTTTCTGAGTCCATCGACATATTCGAGAGGATGGCCGATATTGATGGGTCCTTTTGAAAGGAAACGGTGGCCGAAGGTGACCGGCGCGCTTACGACATCCGCAACAGGGAAGCTGATCGCTTCACTGCCGAATATGCACATGACCCATTGGATCGGACGTGCATATTCGAATGTTCCCGATCCCCAGCGCATCTTTTTCTGAAAGGGGATCTTCGCAATGATATCCGGAAGCAGTTGAGGGAGCATATCCGCCGTAGGATTGCCCTTCTCCATTTTTTCCAGTGTTACAAATTCGACGTTGTCTTTTATACCCTTCGTAAGTGCACTGACCTCAACACCCTGTGATTTTGCAAAGCCGATGGCCGCCCTGGTCGGATTGCCTGATTCATCGAAGGCCCGGTTGTACGGGGGGCCGAACTTGACGGCGACAGTCTCTTCCTGTTTCTCCGCCACGTCCTGGACGAAGAGTGCCATGCGGCGCGGGGTTGCCTGTATATTTATATCGCCGAAACCGATCCGCGACTGGGTGAATGCATCACGGACGAGCTTGAGGAGGCCTTCCTTGGCCGGGTCGAGGAATCGGGCGGGTATTTCTTCCGTCCCGATCTCTAAAAGCAAAAATTCGCTCATAGTCTGTATCCTTCCCACATTGAAACCGCCCCGGAAAAGGGCTTGTCTATTGCTTGAGCAGGGGGAAGCCGAGCTCTTCACGCTTCTGCACGTACAATTCCGCGCACATCTTCGCGAGGTTCCTGACCCGCGCGATGTAGTTGGCACGTTCGGTAACACTGATTGCGCCGCGGGCATCGAGAAGGTTAAAGACATGCGAGCATTTCAGGCAGAAGTCGTAAGCCGGGTAGATGAGCCCCCGCGTTTTGACAAGTTTTTCCCCTTCACCCTCAAACGTGTCGAAAAGGTTCCTGAGCATGATGGGGTCGGATTCTTCAAAATTGTATATGGAGAACTCCCTTTCCGGTTCGAGAAAAACATCACCGTAAAGGATATCTTTATTCCACTGCACGTTATACACATTGTCGACGTCCTGAAGGTACATGGCGATCCGTTCGATGCCGTACGTGATCTCGACGCACACAGGGGAGAGATTTATCCCGCCCGCCTGCTGAAAATACGTGAACTGGGTGATCTCCATACCGTCGAGCCACACTTCCCAACCAAGCCCCCAGGCCCCTAAGGTCGGTGATTCCCAGTCATCCTCGACAAACCGGATATCATGGTACCCGGTATCGATGCCGAAGCTTTTCAAGCTGTCGATATAAATGTTTTGAATGTCCTTCGGGGAGGGCTTCATGATAACCTGGAACTGGTAGTAGTGCTGGAGACGGTTGGGGTTCTCGCCATAGCGCCCGTCAGCGGGCCTGCGGGATGGCTGGACGTATGCCGTGTTCCAGGGCTCTGGGCCCAGGCAGCGGAGCAATGTGGCAGGATGGAACGTACCGGCTCCTACCTCCATATCGTAAGGCTGCTGGACGATACATCCCCGTTCAGCCCAGAATTTTTGCAGTGCAAGTATGAGGTCCTGAAAGTACATGTCTGAAAATCCACGTTTTCTATACCACAAAAAACGGCGATTTATCAATGATTTTAAACAAAAAGTAAACAGTAATGAGTAAACGGCAAGGAGTAAGGAAATCGGCAATTTTCGGGAAGATGTGCTGAATTGCGGCGAAAAGCCGCCAGCCGGGAAAAAGAAACTCCTTGCTCCTCACTATTTACTCCTTGCTTCAAAAAATACTACAATAACCCATGCTGAAAATCGGTCATATCGAGCTTCCCGTTCCTATCATGCTGTCGCCTATGGCCGGAGTGAGCGATCTGCCGTTCCGGCTCATCAGCCGCTCGTTCGGCTCGCCGCTTGCATTTGCTGAAATGATAGACATTAACGCCATCTCGCAGAAGGACAAAAGGACCACGCACATGCTTTTGTCGTCGCCCGAAGACAGGCCGCTCGGCGTGCAATTCCTCGGGAACAGCGAATTACAGATACCGCTTGCCATAGAGAGGCTTGACGGGCATGCAGTCGATCTCATAGATTTCAACGCCGCCTGTCCGTCCCCGAAAGTGACGCGTAAAGGCAAAGGAGCGGCGCTCATGAAGGAACCGAAGAAGCTGGCTGGCATTCTGTCCGCGCTTGTGCGGGAAGGCCGCCTGCCCGTCGCGGTCAAGATACGAGCGGGATGGGACGCCGATTCGGTGAATGCGCGGGATGTCGCCCTGCGCGCACAGGATGCCGGTATAACCTGCCTGTTTATCCATGGCAGGACGAAGACACAAGGGTACAGCGGCGTGGTCGACTATGCAGTGATACGGGATGTGAAAGAGGCCTTGACGATACCGGTCATAGCTTCCGGTGATAACCTCTCGCTCGAAAAGATCCGCAGGATGTTCAACGAGACCGGTTGTGATGGCGTTGCTATTGCCCGGGGGGCTCTCGGGAATCCATGGATATTCAGCGAAACCATGACGTATATGAAAGATGGGACCGTTCTGCCGAAACCGGACGTATCTGCACGCATCGCGGTTATGAAGCGCCACCTGGAGATGTGCGTCACACACTGGGGAGAAAAGCGGGGGGTCGGCATTTTTCACAAATTTTTCATCTGGTACACCCGGGGCCTCAAGGGACTGCGCCCCCTGCGCAACAGGGCGTTCAGGACCGGCACGAAAGACGGGCTCATCGAGGTCATCGATCAGCTGGCCCGGCAGCATCCGCGCTGCAAGGACCGGATGCCTTCTCAAGGGCCGGTAAGGCCGGACATTACGGCCCATTAATTATCTTGACGGACTTCCGGCTGCATTGATAGCATGTGATGATCTCCAAATATTGCAGCATCCAGGAGGACATATGATCGGACGTCTCACGACCGGACTGAAACATTCACAGCGTTTTTGGATGGTGCTGAGACTAAGCGCTGTTTGCGCCGCAATATGTCTTCTCTCAGGATGTATACAGGATAACACGCTGATAAATATCAAGCCCGACGGCAGCGGCACAATTGAAGAAACGGTGCTCATGGAAAATTCTTTCATAGATATGATGCAGGGCCTGACAAAGGGCACGAGCGAGGCGTCAGGGCAGGATGCGGCGGGGCCCGCAGAGCAAAGGCCAAAGAATGATGAGTCCTTTATAGCCGAAATGATGGAAAAAGCACAAATGAATGCAAAAGACTTTGGCGAGGGTGTGAAATTTGTGTCGGCAAAGCCGGCAAAGACCCAAACCGCTTCAGGGTACACGGCGATCTACAGCTTTGATGATATCAGCAAGGTGACCCTCAATCAGAACCCGGGTAAGAAAACGCCCGGTGAATCTAAAAAAGAGGGTGTCGATGCCGGGGCGGCAAAGAATGACATGATAAGGTTTGCATTTAAGGATGGTCCCGTGTCACGACTTTGTGTCACAATGCCGTCGCCGAAGACTGAAGATAAGAAAGATAAAAAAGAGGAGACTGTCCAGAAAGATCAAGCCGATGACCCCCAGGCGATCGAAATGTTAAAGTCCATGTTCAAGGACATGAAGGTAAACATCGTTCTGAATATGATGGGTGACATTGTCAGTACGAACGCTACATATCGCACTGACAACAAGATAACGCTTATCGACATGGATTTCGGAAAACTCATCAACGATATGGCACTCCTGAAAAAAATAAACCAGGCACAGCCTCAATCGGTCGAAGAGGTCAAGGCGATGGTAAAGGGAATGGAGGGCCTCAAGCTCGAGTGCACAAATCCCGTCACCGTCGATTTCAAATAGATGTCTGCCTTTTAGGGCGATGTACCAAATATTGATTCGGGAGTTACAGATCTCATGAAAAGTATGATTCTGTTGTTTGCGGCGGTTGCCCTCCTGTCGGGGTGCGCGACAGTATATACAAAGCCGGGAAAGACGGGAGAGGATTTCGAGAAAGACAGAAAGGCCTGTGAACTGGCGGTACGGAAAAACCTCGCTGCCAGAGGCGCTCCCGACACTTGAACGGCCGTCAACGAGGGGACAAGGCTTTGTCTCCAAAAGAAGGGCTGGCGGGCCAAGAATTGAATAAAGACCGTTAGTCGTAAGCCGTGAGGAATAGAACATTCAGGAACAACTTTTTACCTCGTCTCACAATGGTTCAGCTTGCGGTAATGAAGGAGTGGTATTTGTTTTTACAACTCACGACTTACGGTTAACGGTTTCTCCGTATTGACTTTATCCGCATAAACCATTAATTTAATGTTGATTTTTTCAATGAGCAAAAGGAGGGCTCGATATGGTGAGGGCAAAATTATGGTTCCGGTGCGCAGCCATGCACGATCCCGTGACCCCCATGGTCGCCCAGCCGGCCCTCGTCGGATGGGAAGCTAAAAGACGCAGGGTAGACCTTACCATCGAAAGGTCTTTTAACGGCGAAGAGTTGGTAAAGCGAATGAAGGGGTGGGTTACGACCGACCCTGGCAAAGTAATAGAGGTTGTCAAGAAGCATGGAAGACTGAAGGTCCTTGATGACCGTGAACTTGTTATAGAAGCGGATACGGAAGACAATATGATCGATCTCAACAGGGAACTCGCCGATGTTTTCGGGGGCGAGGTCGACATCGAGATAGTCAAGAGATAAATAAGGGGCGAGGCGAGCCCCAGAAAAATGAAACATATCAGGAACTTCAGCATTATAGCCCATATAGATCACGGCAAGTCGACGCTCGCCGACCGTCTCATTCAGTATACTCACCTCGTCGAAGACCGGCAGTTCCGCGACCAGATACTCGATAACATGGATATCGAGCGTGAGCGCGGTATCACGATCAAGAGCCAGACGGTCGACCTGCCTTATATCGACGAGAACGGACAGGAGTACCAGCTGAACCTTATCGATACCCCGGGTCATGTCGATTTTTCCTACGAGGTGTCCCGGGCGCTCGCGTCGTGCGAAGGGGTCCTGCTTCTCGTCGACGCGGCGCAGGGGGTCGAAGCACAGACACTCGGGAACCTCTATGCCGCACTCGAGCATAACCTTGTCATCATCCCCGTGATAAACAAGATCGATCTGCCGGTTGCGGATGTCGAGCGGGTGAAGAATGAGATAGACGACGAACTGGGCCTTGACCCCGACAGCGCCATCCTGTGTTCTGCCAAGGAAGGAACCGGGATAGAGGATATCCTAAAGGCGATCGTGGAAAGGGTACGGCCCCCGAAGGGGGACGCCGAGAAACCCCTGACGGCCCTCGTGTTCGACGCCCATTACGATTCCTTCAGGGGCACGATCGTGAGCTGTCGTGTGTTCGATGGAACGGTCAAACAGGGTGACACCATCCGGCTCATGTCCCAGGGCACGACGTACCGCGTGGAGGAGGTGGGGGTATTTCGCCTTAACCGCGAGCCCCAGAAGGAGTTGACCGCGGGCATGGTCGGCTACATTATCGCGGGAATAAAGACGGTGAGCGATACGCGGATAGGTGAAACGATCACGCTCGATACGCGCCCGGCGCCCGAACCCCTGCCCGGCTTCAAGGATGTCAAACCCGTCGTGTTCTCATCCATATACCCCATAGCGTCTGACGATTACCCGTCGCTTCTCGAGGCCCTGGAGAAATACAAGCTCAACGATGCTTCCCTCGTCTACCAGAAAGATTCCTCGGCCGCACTCGGACAGGGATTTCGTTGCGGATACCTCGGGCTTCTCCATCTGGAGATCGTGCAGGAACGCCTCGAGAGGGAATTCGACCAGTCCATCATAATGACTGCGCCGAGCGTGCAGTACCGCTTTTATCTCGACGACGGCACCCGTTTGGACGTGGATAACCCGCTCTATTATCCCGACCCGGGGACAATAGAAAGGTCGGAAGAGCCGTACATCAGGGCCAGCATCCTGATACCGGAACGGTACGTCGGGGTGGTGATGAAGCTCTGCATGGAAAGGCGGGGTGTAAATTCGCAAATGAGCTATCCCACGCCCGGCCGTGTGGAGGTCACTTTCGACCTGCCGCTCGCAGAGGTGATCTTCGATTTTTACGACAGGCTGAAGAGCATCACCCAGGGTTATGGCTCGTTCGATTACGAGATGATAGACTACCGCGAGAGTAACCTCGTGAAGCTGGATATTCTCGTAAACGGGGAAAAGGTCGATGCGCTGTCGATCCTCGTTCACAGGGACAACGCCCGTGAGCGTGCCGTGAGGGTGTGCGAAAGGCTTAAAAATGAAATACCGCGGCAGCAGTTCAAGATAGCGATACAGGGGGCCATCGGGGGAAAGATCATATCACGCTCCACTATCTCCGCATATCGCAAAGATGTCACAGCCAAATGCTACGGCGGCGACATAACGCGCAAGAGAAAACTCCTCGAAAAGCAGAAGAAGGGGAAGAAACGCATGCGCATTGTGGGTGATGTGGAGATCCCGCAAAGCGCTTTCCTTGCAGCCCTCAAGACAGACGATGAATAGAACGGACCTTCCCGGTCTCTACGTCCACGTACCCTTCTGCAAAACGAAGTGTCCTTATTGCGATTTCTATTCGGTAACGGATACATCCCTTGTCGACAGGTGGTGCACGGCCCTCCTTCAGGAGGCCCGGATGTATCCCGGATTGGGTGAGTTCGACTCGCTTTACATCGGTGGAGGAACACCATCGCTGCTCGACGACAGGCAGATGACGGAGCTCATCTTGGCCTTGGGCGGGATATTCCGTTTTGCCCCGGAAACAGAGTTGACGGTCGAGATGAACCCGGATGATGTCACCCGGGAAAAACTGGGTCTCTACAGATCGCTCGGTGTGAACAGGATAAGCCTCGGGGTACAGTCGTTTGCGGAAGATGAGGTTCGTTTCCTTTGCAGGCGCCACACGGCACAACAGGCTTTATCCGCTCTCGAGGCGGTCGCTGGTGCCGGCTTTCGCGAATACGGTATAGATCTTATGTACGGGTTGCCCGGCCAATCCCTCGGGGCCTGGCAGGTAACACTGGAAAGGGCGCTTTCTTTTGACCCTGATCATCTTTCATGTTATCAGCTTACCGTTGAGGGAAACACGCCGTTCGCAGGTATGGCAAAAGAAGGGAAACTATCAATGCCCGATGATGCTCTCCAGGCGGGTCTTTTCGTCAAGACATCGGAATGCCTGACCGGCGCAGGTTTTCTCCACTACGAGGTGTCCAATTTTGCGCGGGGAAAGGAAAGACTGGCCCGCCATAACGTAAAATACTGGCAGCATACCCCGTACCTCGGACTCGGGCCATCGGCCCATTCGTTTACCGGCCGGAAACGATGGTGGAACGTGCGGGACGTCACCCTGTACCTTAAGACCATTCACAGCGGTCACATGCCGGTCGAGGGATCGGAGGAACTGTCGTCCAGCCAGATGAACATGGAAAAGATCCTCTGTGGTTCCCGGACCTTGTGGGGGATAAATGTTCGGGATATCACCCCCCCGCTTTCAGAAGAACGCATAACGGGACTTTGTGATTCCGGGTTTATTACGGTCGAAGGTCAGCGTATCGTACCCACCCTGAAGGGGTATCTTTTTGCGGACAAGCTACCCTTGTTAATCTCCTAAGTAGTCTGTTTTATTGATAGAAAAAATTTAGTTGACAAAAATATCCACATGCATTATTATACCATCAAGATATGGGAAATAATTCACATAATGACACAACAAATCTCGAACTTGGAACTATTGTGGGACGATATGTGTTCATTATGACGAACGCACGAAAGTAATTTAAAGATATCGTGCATTATTTCACATAACAAATACGAAATTCACCTCCACAAGCTTCTCATAATAACCCCCCTTCCCCCTGGCACCCAACCAGGGGGTTTTTATTTTCCGGCTATAGATTGGCACGCTCTCTTCGTTGCCTGCGGCACGCAAATCCTCAGCGTATTTGAGGGTACGCGCTTGCGGGTGATCGTGCCAATATGGAGCCCGAAAATACGAAACCTATACGCTGGAGTTTTTCCTGACGACTTACGATCTAAACTGGTCGACACTGTCAAAGGTAGAACTTTCTATGCAATCTTGGTCAAGCGTTTGGAACCTTTTGTAACTGCAGGTGTCTTAGGAAATAATGGTCCCTTTTTCTTTACAAGAGGGTGCGTTTGTTGTAATCTCTAGACCAAAAATGGAAAGTGCAAATATATATTCAAGCGGTCTGATCGGGATGATCCTTGGTGCCGGTCCTATGGCCAAGGTTGTCATGGTGATCCTGTTCTTTTTCTCGGTCGTGTCGTGGACCATCATTTTTATGAAGTTTCGCCAGTACAGCAGGACGGAATCGGAAGGTGACCGGTTCTTCCGTGCAGTAAAAGAGTCTGATTCCTTCAAGAAGCTTATATCGATCTATCGTGACAGTCAGGACAATGCGTTCTACCGGCTCGTGCTTGCCTGTTATAAGGAAGTGACATCACGGCAGAAGGATAATCCCGGCAGGATACACAAAGACGATATATCCGCCGTCGACAATATGATGAAGATAGCGATCGCCGAGGAGTCCGTGAAGCTGGAGAGAAGGCTTTCCTTTCTGGCCACGACCGCCAACACCGCGCCGTTCATAGGCCTTTTTGGTACGGTTTGGGGTATCATGGACTCGTTTCGTGAAATAGGTGTCCGTGGCACGACAAGTCTTGCGGTCGTCGCGCCGGGTATAAGTGAAGCCTTGATCGCAACCGCTCTGGGCCTTGCGACAGCCATTCCGGCAGTTCTCGCCTACAACTACTTTTTGGGAAGGCTCAAAAGGATCCTTTCGCGCATGGAAAATGCGACGATGTACCTCATCAATATTTTAGAAAAATGAAAACACGCGATACAAAGGGACCATTATCGGAGATCAACGTCATCCCTCTTGTCGACGTCATGCTCGTCCTTCTCATTGTTTTTATGATCACTGCCCCCATGATGCAGCATGGGCTCGGGATCGACATCCCGAATGTAACGGCCCGTGCGCTGCCCGCGAAAGATGAGCCCCAGATTCTAAACGTGACAAAGGACCAGCGCCTTATCCTGAACGAGAAGAAAATAGAGTTCAGGGACCTCAAACAGGCCGTTCAATTCCTTTTTGCGAACAGGGAAAAAAAAGAAATATACCTGCGGGCGGATAAGGATGTTCCGTACGGGTTCGTTGTGCGGTGCATGGGAACGATACGTGAAGCCGGCGTTGACAAGGTCAATATAGTAACGAAACCATTGGATAGAAATGAGTGAAGAAGTCTGGTACAAGATGCTCGCGGTATCCGTG
Source organism: Deltaproteobacteria bacterium UBA5329 (assembly GCA_002408185.1). Taxonomy (GTDB): domain Bacteria; phylum Desulfobacterota; class Syntrophorhabdia; order Syntrophorhabdales; family Syntrophorhabdaceae; genus Delta-02. Next base: position 2,809 of record DHQV01000016.1, on the reverse strand, counting down.
GCACTTCATATCGTTGTTATCGGGGCTTTTTCGATCCCTATAAAATTTTCATCGAAAAGAATAGACCTTTCAGGTTCATATTCAGTCAATCTCGTTGGAAGTGCAGGTAATCTCGGCGGGGGAGGCGGCGGTGGGCCGAAGGTCCAGGCCAGGGCAAAACCCGAACCGAAACCTAAACCGGACAAGCCTGCGCCGGCGATCAAAGAAAAGAAAGTTCCCAGGAAGCCGCAGTCGATGCAGAAGGAAGATGACGCGGTATCTCTATCGAAAAAGAAGTCCCCGAAGACGACCCGGGAAGAGGTAGACCGCCTCGAAGAGAGGATACGGAGCATCAGGAAGAAAACGGATTACATAGACATCGCAAAGGCGGGTTCCGGCGGGCCGGGCAGGGGAAGCGGCGGCGGCGGGTTGCCGGGAAGCGGCGGCGGCGGGGGAGCCCCTCTCGATCCTGCAATGCAAAAATACCTTCTCGATATCTGGGAAAAAATAAAGAACGCCTGGAACGTTCCAGGTATGGTCCAGAAGAAGGATCTGGAGACTGTCGTTATGGTGAAGATCAGAAAAGATGGCCGGATCGTCGATATTAACGTTGAAAAGCGTTCCGGCAACAGGGTCTATGACGAATCTGTCCTCCGCGTTCTGCGTGCCGTGGAACCGTTGCCCCCGATACCTTCATCGCTGAATACCGATGCGCTCGAAATAGGTTTCCGGTTCCTTCCCGGAGGGGTCTCTTGACGGCGCTGCAAAGCATCATCATGGGTGCCGTGCAGGGTATAACCGAATTTCTTCCCATAAGCAGTTCGGCGCATCTTGTCGTAATCCCATGGTTTTTCAATATCTCCCAGGCGAACGTTAATCCCCTTACCTATGATGTTATGTTGCATTTCGGGACCCTCCTCGCGGTTCTTCTCCTGTATGGGAAGAAGTTTGTCTGCACTGTCATCGAAGGACTTGTGGACTTTCGCGATGGCAGGGGTACCCGGTCCATGCTGTTCAAGCTGATTATCGCGACGATACCGGCCGTTGTTGCAGGTTTTCTTGGCAAGAACATCATAGAACATTACTTGAGGGCTCCCATTATCGCGGCGTTTATGCTTGCCCTGGTAGCAATCATGATGATCCTGTCGGAGCGGATAGTCGTTGACAGGAGTGAGATCACCATGCCCATCGCGATAGCTATCGGCATTGCCCAGGCCATTGCACTCGTCCCCGGCGTTTCACGGAGCGGGATCACGATAACCATGGCGATCATTCTCGGCATCCGAAAAAGTGAGGCGGTCGATTTTTCGTTCATGCTTGCCATTCCCATCATTCTCGGCGTATCCATATATGAGTCGAGACACATACAATTTCATGGCGATGGGACCATGCTGTATCTTTTCGGGATGCTTTCAGCCTTTATATTCGGCGCGGCAAGCCTCAAATTCCTTATTACCTACCTCAAACGCCATACCCTGGACCTCTTTGCATATTACAGGATCGCACTGGCCCTCCTGATACTAATTTTTACTCTCATGCCGCGCCTTTAGGAGATGTTGTATAGTACCTTATGAGGAATGCTGACGATGATAAGGCAAAAGCGGGAGGCATGTTTCAGGTATACGACCCTGATAATCCTCCGTTCGCAAGGCTTTGCATCTGCGACATTATCCGCGAATTACCTGAATTGACCGAAGAGGACATCTCCCATTGCCAGGATGATCGAGAGAAACGTTGACCCCCCGAACTGTACCGCATCACGTAAAAGGCCCTGACCGCCACAAAGGATGGGCTGTAGATGTAATCCAGAACAAAATCATGAAGTTAAATATTGGTTCTTGACAAAATTTTTATTGTGTATATCTTTATGTGACACGGCACCAACTTCGGTGACCGTTTTTAAGTCCCAGGATCAAAAGGAGACCCTATGTTCGAAGTTACAGAAAAGGCCGGGGAAGTTATCAGAAAACTTCTCGAAGGTAAGGATCCGCAGTCGGTCAGGATCATGATGGCCGAGGGCGGCTGATCGGGGCCCTCATTGGGCATGGCCCTGGATGGGCCGTTAGCGAGCGACGAAATATTCACCGAACAGGGAGTGAAATTTGTCATCGACAAGAAACTCTTTGAAGATGCTAAACCGATAAGCATCGATTTTATTGAATCGGCGATGGGCGCCGGGTTTCTGCTGAAGTCAGCACTAAACGCAGGCGCCGGCGGGGATTGCTGCGCCTCGAGTTCCGGCGGCTGCGGCTCCGGATGCAGCTAAAAAGACCATGAAAATAAAAAAAGCCGCATTATGTGCGGCTTTTTTTATTGCATAGACAGTTAACGATACGGCCTATTCTTCGTCAAAGTGCGGACTGTCGCTTTTCCTTCATGCATCACATATTGAACCGTTACGCGGTCGCCCTCCTTTATATCTGAAATTGTCTTGTATCCCTTGAGCCTGGCACCCTTGAGGTCGAATGTCATGTCCGCTTTCATTGATTGTACGACCAGTACAGAATCCTCCATATTAACCGATGTGACCCTTCCTGTGAATCGTTCGATCTTCTGGCTTTTTGGAGGGTGAGGGGTCACGGAAAATACCGGTGCGACTGCAAAAAAGAGAAACCAAACGATGCTTATCGCAACGATATGCTTTTTCATGTACACCCCCTTTCAATGAAGATAAAGGCTATCATAACACACTGAAGGAAAAGTAAACAGAATTTGATCGTAAGTCGTAAGGTGTCCAACATCTCCTCGTCATTCCGGCATTAGGGGAATTGCGACACAGTGTCACCGAGCCGGGGTCCACCACCACCCCGTCATCCCGGCACTTGATGCC
>DHQV01000043.1:5892-6182 GCA_002408185.1 Deltaproteobacteria bacterium UBA5329 | reverse complement strand
TTCATCGACAACATCTTCCGTTTCACCCAAGCTAACTCGGAGGTTTCCGCACAGCTCGGCCGTATGCCGTCCGCCGTCGGTTACCAGCCGACCCTTGCGACAGACCTTGGCGAGCTCCAGGAACGCATCACGTCGACCCTGAAAGGCTCGATCACATCAGTCCAGGCCATTTACGTGCCCGCTGACGACCTGACGGACCCTGCGCCTGCGACGACATTTGCACACCTTGACGCGACGACGGTTCTTTCGCGCCAGATCTCGGAACTTGGTATCTATCCGGCTGTCGACCC
>DHQV01000043.1:0-5680 GCA_002408185.1 Deltaproteobacteria bacterium UBA5329 | reverse complement strand
CTCGGTATGGATGAGCTTTCCGAAGACGACAAGATCACGGTCGCACGGGCAAGGAAGATCCAGAGATTCCTCTCCCAGCCGTTCTTCGTCGCAGAAGTTTTTACCGGCCAGCCAGGCCGCTACGTTGCCCTGAAAGACACCATCAGGGGATTCAAGGAGATCGTTGAAGGCAAACACGACGAGATACCGGAACAGGCATTCTTTATGGTCGGCACGATCGAAGAGGCCGTCGAAAAAGCAAAACAGTTCATGGAAGGTTGATAAATGCTCAGTCTCGAGATAATTTCCCCTGAGAAGACAATTGTCAAGGACGAAGTCGATGTAGTAGAGGCCACAGGGGCGGAAGGCGAATTCGGGATCATGCCCGGTCACACCCAGTTTCTTACTGCATTGGCAATAGGCGAGATACGCTATAAGAAGGGTAACGAAACCGTATATCTAGCATCGAGCGGCGGGTTTGCCGAGGTCGTCGAGGACAGGGTTACCTTGCTTGTCGATACGGCTGAACGTTCACACGAGATCGATATCGAAAGGGCGAAAAGAGCGATGGAGAGAGCGGAATCCGCACTGAAGACTCTTTCCTATGATCAGGCCGAATACAAATTGATGGAAATGGCGCTCTTAAGAGCCATCGCCCGCATTGGCGTAGCTGGCAAAAAATTATAATGTTTTTTACCATCGACGAAAGGCTATTCAGCCTTTTTCCTGCATTGCAGGTCGGTGTAGTTGTTTGCGAGATTGATAATATAAGATATGGAGAAGATGGGCTCGAAGACGTCGTGGACGATCTGACAGTCCATTTTTCTTTTGAAAGACCGCAGGACCACCCGAACATAAAAGCTTGGCGTGAAGCCTATAAAAAAATGGGGATGTCTCTGACGAAGTATCCCAGCTCCCTCGAATCACTTTTGCGGCGAGCATTGAAAGGCGGGCCTTTCCCTCGTTTCAACCCCATAGTGGACCTTTGCAACGCCATGTCGCTGAAATATCTTGTTCCTATTGGCGGCCACGCGATCAACGGTATCGATGGCGATATACGGCTTACCTTTGCCGACGGGACCGAGACTTTTGTTCCCATGGATATGGGTGAACAGGAGACCGTGCAAAAAGGAGAGGTCATCTACAGGGATGACAGGGAAGCTTTGACCAGGCGATGGATATGGAAACAATCGAACAAAGACACGATAGAGAGCGAGACGACGCGCGCTGCGCTCACTGTACATGTGATGGATGGCCTTCCTCTCTGGCTTTGCGAGCAGGTTGTCAAAGACTTGGTAGAGAGTATACTCGTTAATGAGTACGGAAGGATCATCCATCGGGATATACTGACGGTGACGAAGCAGCAGACGGAATTTACTGCTTAACTTGAACCGCTCAACAGGGAGGTTGATCCTATGGATCTGCTTGAAGCAATAAGAACGAGAAAAAGCATTCGGTTATTCAAGTCCGACCCGGTCAGCAGGGAACAAATAGAAGAAATACTCCAACTGGCCATCCGGGCCCCATCGGCCATCAATCTGCAGCCCTGGGAGTTCTACATTGTCATGGGCGAGGAAAAGGCCAGGCTTAGCCGTCGACTGGTAAAACTCTACCGGGAAAAGCAGATATCCTGTAGCCCCGGTAACGTCAAGCCCCTTTCAGCCGAATTCAACAAGAGGGGAGTAGAATCCTTTATTTTGATGAACCCCTATCTGGAAAAGATGGGCATGGATTTCAACCGTTTCATCAACGAGGGGAGCTGCAACTTTTATGGTGCTCCCACGGCGGTAATCATGTGCCTGGACAATGCATTCTCCGAGGCCCGCCTTGTTGACATCGGAATAGCGCTCGGATATTTTGTCTTGGTAGCACACAATTTTGGTCTATCAACGTGCCCGATAGGCCTTATCAATGCGTATGAAGATGATATAAAGGAAATACTCAATATCCCTGACAATAAAAATGTCGTTATCGGACTTGCCCTAGGTTACCGTGACGATTCGGCACCCATCAACGAATTCACCTCGCCAAGGGATGATGTCAACAACTTCGTACACTGGATAGACTAAAGACGGTTCTAGGTTCGTGGGCCTAGGTTTCAGGCTAAAAACAGACTCACTGCAGGCCATTCCCTGTAATAGCGATCCCGGCCTTGCGACAGCTTCCCGAGACTGGAACGACAGCGTTGGGAATTATGATCCGACAATTGTTGGGAAACTGAAGGATAATTGATGTGTCTTAGTCTGAAACCTGAAAACCACCGCTGAAGGCGGTTATGGTCGGGGCGACTGGATTTGAACCAGCGACCTCTTGCTCCCAAGGCAAGCGCGCTAAACCATGCTGCGCCACGCCCCGAACAGCCTCCAGCATATCACAGAAAATATTTCAATTCAATAAGTACGGGAGTTTTGCGCCGGTCATCGAGCCGTTGACTTTTGGGCATTTTAAGCTCACAATATGACGGTTATGATCGGAATATCCAAACTTTATTGCGGGGCGGTGGAAGCCTCCGACCCGTTGCGATACGGCAGGGAGTCTTCGCAGCTTCCTTCGCACCTTCTTCAGTTTTCGCGTGATAAAAAGCCCGTTGTCGTGTGGAACATGACGAAGCGGTGTAACCTTCGCTGTGTTCACTGTTATGCCTTTGCCGAGGATGAAAATTATACGGGAGACGAACTGTCGACAGATGAGGGCAGGGCCCTCATGGACGATCTGGCATCCTTCGGTTCTCCGGTCATTCTTTTTTCAGGCGGCGAACCATTGTTGCGGGAAGACCTGGCCGACCTTATAGACTATGCTGTAAAGAAAGGTTTGAGGGCGGTCATTTCCACGAACGGGACGCTCATCACACCCGAGAAGGCACGGATTTTTGCGCGCTACAATCTTTCGTACATCGGTGTAAGCCTTGACGGGTTAAGCGAGGTCAATGATACCTTTCGGGGTGTCAAAGGGGCGTTCGCACGGGCGATCGAAGGGATCCGGAATGCGCGCGAGGCAGGGATCAAGGTAGGGTTGCGTTTTACCATCAACAAAAGAAATGTTGATGAGATACCAAAAATATTCGATCTGCTCGAGAAGGAGAACATTCAGCGGATCTGCTTCTATCACCTTGTTTATGCGGGCAGGGGCTCGAAACTTATCGAAGAGGACCTGTCGCATGAGGAGAGCCGCCTGGCCGTTACCCTCATCATGGACAGGACAAAGGCCCTCTTCGATTCGGGCCGGTTTCCGGAGGTCCTGACCGTGGATAATCACGCTGACGGGCCGTTCATTTATCTCAGACTTCTCAAGGAAGATCCCCGAAGGGCATCCGAAGTGCTGACGCTTCTCAAGATGAACGAAGGTAACTCCTCTGGCGTTGGCATCGCCTGCATCGATGAGAAAGGCAATGTTCATGCGGATCAGTTCTGGCGCCATCTAAGCTTCGGCAACGTTCGCGAGCGCCCGTTCAGTGCCATCTGGACGGACCTTTCGAATCCGGTCATGGCAAGGCTTAAGGAAAAACGAAAACATGTGGGCGGTCGCTGTTCTGCATGCAGATGGCTGGATGTATGCGCCGGCAACTTCCGTGTCCGTGCCGAGGCGGCAACGGGCGATTTGTGGGCCCATGACCCTCAATGCTACCTTACCGACGCGGAAATAGCATAAAGAATAAACCGACCGTATTCGTTTAAGGAGGCTTCCATGTACTATCCTGTCCATCGCTTAAGAAGACTCAGGAAAAATGAATATTTCAGGGGTATGGCGCGGGAGACTGCGATCGCGCCGGACAAGCTAATCTATCCCATGTTTGTAAAAGAGATGAACGAGCGGGAAGTGCCCGTCGCGTCTATGCCGGGCATCAGCCAGTTCTCTCCAGATGGCATCCTGGAAGAGATCGAAGACGTCCTAAATGCCGGGGTCCGGGCCATCCTGGTGTTCGGGATACCGGAAAAAAAGGATGAAACGGGCAGCGGGGCTTACGATAAGAACGGGATAGTCCAGCGGGCTGTCAGGGGCATCAAAAGCCGTTTCGGAAACGATATACTCGTTATTACCGATGTCTGCATGTGCGAGTACACGAGCCACGGCCATTGCGGGGTTATAAAGGACGGATACGTAGACAACGATGAATCGGTCAAGCTGCTTGCACGCAGTGCCCTGTCTCACGTCCTGGCGGGGGCAGACATGGTTGCCCCGTCCGATATGATGGACGGCAGGATCCATGCCGTGAGAGAGATCCTTGACCTTCACGGGGATTACAATGTTCCGATTATGGCGTATTCAGCCAAGTACGCCTCATGCCTTTACGGCCCTTTTCGGGACGCCGCTGAATCGGTCCCGCAATTCGGTGACCGGAAGTCCTACCAGATGGACCCGTCCAACGCACGCGAAGCCATGAGGGAGATCGAACTCGACATTAAAGAGGGTGCCGATATAATCATGGTCAAACCGGCGCTTTTCTACCTCGATATTCTCAAAACGGCGAGGGAGCGGTTCGATCTGCCGCTTGCAGCATACAGTGTGAGCGGTGAATACGCCATGATAAAACTTGCCGTGGAGAAAGGCTGGCTGGACTACAAAAGGACGGTCCTCGAATCGACAACGAGCATCAAACGGGCGGGTGCAGACATCATCATTACATATTTTGCGAAAGAGCTTTGCGAATGGGCGAAAGAACATACCCTTTAAGGATAGTAGCGTGGGAACTCACGCGCAACTGTAATCTTGTGTGCATTCATTGCCGTGCTTCTGCTGCGTCCGGCCCGCATGAGGGCGAGTTGTCGACAGGCGAATGTAGAAAAATAATCGATGACATTGCCGGTTTCTCCAGTCCCACTATGATACTTACCGGTGGCGAACCGCTCATGAGGCCCGATCTTTTCGATATCATCGAATACGGGCAGTCAAAGGCGTTGAGGATGGTGATAGCCGTCAACGGGACGCTTGTTGATGAAAACACTGCCGGGAAACTCAAAGCTTCGGGTATACGCAGGGTGAGCCTCAGCATTGATGGAAAAGACATGCAAAGCCACGACAGTTTTCGTGCGGTCAAGGGTTCGTTTGATGCCGTGATGAATGCCGCGCGGATCCTGCTGAAGACCGGCCTGCCTTTTCAGGTGAACACGACCATTACCGCGCTTAATGTTGACGAGATAGACGATATATATTCCCTCACTAGGGCACTTGGCGCCGTGGCCTGGCACGTTTTTCTTCTTGTGCCGGTGGGAAGGGGCAAAGGGCTTAAAGGCAAAGAATTGTCGGCCGGGGATTACGAAGAGGTCCTCCATCATCTTCGCGAGATCGAAAAGAAGAATGAACTCGAGATGAAAGTCACGTGCGCGCCGCACTACTATCGTATCGTATCCGAAGACGGAGGTGTCCCCCAAAGCGCCGGATGCCTGGCCGGTAAAAGCTTTATGTTCATCTCGCACCGTGGTCAGGCACAGCCGTGCGGCTACCTGGAGATCAATTGCGGCAATGTGCGCGAGGATGGCGTTAAAAAGATATGGCAGGATTCGCCGATATACGGCGAGCTTCGCGATATCTCGTCATATCGGGGAAAATGCGGCGGATGCCGCTATCTGAAGATCTGTAGTGGCTGCCGGGCACGCGCGTACGAGGCGACCGGAGATTATCGGGAAGCTGAACCCTTGTGCTCCTACGGAGCACCGTAAGGAGTAAGGCTTCTCCCCAATCCGTCATCTCTGAAAGCATCCTG
>DHQV01000013.1 GCA_002408185.1 Deltaproteobacteria bacterium UBA5329 | reverse complement strand
CGATCTCCTCCTTCAGGAGCACCCGTCTTCATGCTATGAAGCATCTCTTCCTCCAGGTCCTCGCCCTGTGCAGACAGGCGGGGCTCGTCAGGGCCGGCCATGTATCCCTCGAAGCACAAGGCCATGAGCTATGCCAGGATGGCGGACCGGGGGAAGCAGTTAGGGGAGAGGACAGGAAAAGCCACCGGCTATGAGCCGAAACCGGAGGACCGGATCAGCTTCACCGATACCGAAAGCAGGACAATGAAGGACCCGGCCGCAAAGTGGTTCATCCAGGGATATAACGCACAGTGCGCGGTGGACGACACGGCCCGGGTCATCATCGCCGCCTCCGTTACCACGCAGGCCAACGACAAGAGACAGATTAAACCCATGATCACCGCGATCGGGGAGAACCTCGGCTGTCTGCCGAAGGAACCCTCTGCCGGCGCCGGGTACTTCAGCGAGGAGACACCACCCGTCTTCATGCGCGGGGGATAAAGGCCTTCATCCCTCCCGGCAGGATGAGGCACACCGGCCCGGGGCTTCAGACGGTTCCTCCTGCGGGGCATCCAAAAGGTCACCTCCGAATGGCGGAGTATCTGCCTGACCCACAACCTCCTGAAATTATACCGCTGGAAGTGGGCGGAAACGCAGGTGTGCAGTTAAAGGCAAGGAAGGACGCCCCCGGCCGGCAGCCTTGCGGCTGTTCGTACCTACAGTTCCTCATCAGGAACCGTAGGTCAGCTCTCGGCACTCACCAGTGATCGGGAAAACGCTATGAATGGGCAAACTCTGAACGGCAATTCTCCGACAGGCTCCTGGAACGTTATCTCATTCGCAGTAGAGTGCTATGTCCCTGACAATTGCCTGGAGATATTTCTTTCCGGTGAGTTCAAAGGAGTTCAGGCTGATCTCGGTTTCGAAATCGGTCCCGTCGAGCCGTCTGTGCGTCCAGCGGAAGAACTGCGCCTTGCCCTTCAGGGCCGCTTTCATGATCCGGGTGGCCTTTTCTCGGGAATCGTTGCCATCCGGTTGGACGGGGGGAGACAGATCGAATGGCGCCTTTTCGAGGATCTCTTCTTTTGCGCCCCCAAACATGACAAGTGCCCTCTTGTTACAGTCTATGAACGAGTGGTTGTACACGATAAAGATGGCGTCGTTGGCATTATCGAAGATAGCGTGGAACCTCATCTCGCTGTCCTTGAGCGCATCGTTCGCTAGGCGGCGTTCCGTGACATCCCTAAGATATGCGAGCGTCACCGGTTCACCCCGGAAGGTTATGCCGGTCGCTGATATCTCGACATAGACAACACTGCCGTCCTTTCGTATTCCCTTTGCCTCGTATTTGTCAGGAACGGTCTCCCCACGCTGCCTGCGTTGGTTTATAAGCCGGACCCTTTCCAGGTCGTCAGGATGAATGGTTATCTCATGTGTTTTGCCGATGACGTCATCCGGAGAATCGAGCCCGAATATCTGGCAGAAACGTTGATTTACGTAAAGATGGACGTTTCCCCGTACGATGGCGACCCCGTCATTCGAATATTCGATAGCGATCCTGTACCGTTCTTCGGATTCCCTGAGCTTTTCTACGGCTTCTTTTTCCACGGTGACGTCTCTAACTGACTGTATAACCCCCGTGAGCCTACCGTAAAGATCGTACATCGGGCTTGCTTTGGCCCAGATATAGGTAAGCTTTCCCCGTATTATAAGGGGTTCGACAGGTTCGGCGACCAGCCGGTCCATTTCCCTGGCGATAAATGAATACCTTTTCTCGGCTTCTCTGTCAGGCCGCAGGACAAAGTCCGCCAGGATCTGCTGTCGCTTTCCATAAAACGGTATTGCATATTCATGGTCGCCCTTTCCGATTATGTCGACCGCTTTGACACCGGTAAGCTCCTCCATGGCCCTGTTCCATGTGATGACCCGTCCCTCGGCGTCGATCGCAAATGTGGGATCGGGAAGAAAATTGATAATATCGGTGAGCCGGCGTTCGGATTCGATCAACGCGTCTTCGGTGTTCTTCCGTTCGGTTATGTCCTCTATAACCGTCACGATACTTGTTTCATCGGCGTGGGAATGCATTATAACATTGATGATTGCATGAAAAATGCGACCGTCCTTGTGCCGCAGATTGATCGGGTAATTCCTGAGAACATCCCTGTTCCTGATATTTTCCAGCAGAAGATTTCTATCCTCGGGGCTCGCATAAAAGGCCTCGACGTTGAGACCGGACATTTCCTTCCGGGTATATCCCGTTATTCGCTGAAGCATTGAATTATAGGCCAAGACCGTGCCGTCCAGGGTGCTGATGCATATACCGACGGGGATATTCTCGAATATCGTCCGGTAACGGTCTTCCTCTATTGAACTATTCTGATGCATGACTATGCTTAAATTGTTATCATACCACGATTTTGTGACAGTTTCAGCTATGATTATCGTAATGGGTCCCGTGCAAAAGATACATTGCCTTGAAAATATTGAAGGTTATATGGTATGTTGACGGAAAAAACAACGGGAGGACACATGCCGTCTCTAACCAAAAAAACCGAACTGAAGAGAAAAAGAAAGAAAGCGAGTCAGAATCCCAAGAGAAAGAAAACACTGTCAAAGGCTTCTACCCCGGCATTTCCAGTACATGTCGACAAGGAATGAGCGAACGGTCGCTGAGATATGAAATAGGACCTATAAGGCCGCCCAACGAGGCATACAGCCTTCTCATCCGGTTCACGAGAAACTGCTCTTGGAATAAATGTCTTTTTTGCCAGACCTATAAAGGGAAGCGGTTCGAGAAGCGTTCCCTCGAAGAGATCAAATCGGACATCGATACCATCAAGGCGATACGGGATGACATAACAGAACTGTCGTGGAAAAAAGGCTTCGGCGGGAAAATAACCGATTCCCTCGTTGAAGACGTATTTGACAGCCACATTATCAACGAAGGTTACAAGTCGGTAGCGGTGTGGATGTATTTCGGATGCAAGAACGTCTTCATCCAGGATGCAAATTCTCCGGCCATGAAGGCCGATGTTTTCATCGACGCACTGAAATACCTGAAGGAGACATTCCCTACGATTGACCGTGTCACAAGTTATGCCAGAGCGCGCACGGTCGCCCGGAGTGTATCACCGGACAACCTGAAAAGAATGAAAGCAGCCGGCCTAACACGCCTCCACGTAGGCCTCGAGTCGGGCAACGAGCAGCTCCTGCAGTATATGGACAAGGGGGTCACCCGCGACGATCATATCCTTTGCGGCAAGAAGGTAAAGGATGCAGGGATTGAATTGTCGGAGTATATCGTTCTTGGCCTGGGCGGAAAAAAATGGTGGAGGGAGCATGCGCTTGACACCGCGGACGTCCTTAACAGGATAAACCCTGATTTTATACGGTTCCGGACTTTAAAGGTGCTGCGCACCATGCCGCTCTTCCAAAAACTGGCAGACAATGACTTCCTTCTTCCCGACGAAGAGGATATTCTCCGGGAAGAGCGCCTTCTTATCGAAAACTTGGACGGCATTACGAGTTGCATAAAAAGTGACCATATCCTCAACCTGCTTGAAGAAATTGACGGCAGGCTCCCTTCCGACAAGAAGAAATTCCTCGATACGATAGACCGCTATTTCAACCTGTCCGAGGAACAGAGACTGGTGTTCAGGTTCGGCAGGCGCTCGGGCATTTATCGCAGGCTCGACGAACTAGATGACGAACTGACATCTTTCCGCATCAAGAAATCGATTCGCGAAATGGAAGAAAAAGAACCCGGAAGCGTGGAGAAGACTATTTCGCTGCTACTCGAGAATTATATATAGAATACGTTCTGGGTTCTACGGTCTGCGTTAAAAAGTTCCGCGTCGCCAGTCTTAATATTCAGAATATTTTCGTGCCTCCCTGTCGTCATCCCGGCTTGCCGGGATCTAGTGTCTCTGTTTTTTTCTTTAAGATGAATATTCAACGCGAGAATGTATTCGAAGAGATCATTCTGGTTAAAGGTCCAAATTGTATCTGTCTTGAATTACGGATCTGTTTTGACCAGTTACAAGAAAAAGAAAAGACTCTGGATTCCGGCAAGCCGGAATGACGTTGGGTGGGAACTTTGGGAACAGGTAGACACCACCTGTATAGGTTCCGATCATGCAGGACGCTTTGAAGTAATAAAATAAGGTGGCAGTCAGTGCCCTCTTCGGTTAGGATTGTTTTAGCCATAAAACAAATAACCGCCAAGGAGGAAAACACATGACTGCCGTACAAAAGATAGCACAGGGAAGGCTCACATTGCCACTGACCCCCGATGTCAATAATG
>DHQV01000086.1 GCA_002408185.1 Deltaproteobacteria bacterium UBA5329 | reverse complement strand
CTGGATCCGAAAAGATCTCTTCGATATCCCCCGCAAACCGGCTTCCTTCAAGCCTCTGCACGACCTCCGCCCACAAACCCCCGAAAACTCTGAAACTGCCGTTTTTGTTTACATTACAGTATATTTTGTAAAGGGCGGGACTTTATGAAATTCCCGGTCTCCGCTTCTTAACCTGAAAAGTAACCTGGTTAACAGAAACGCGGGGCGGGCTATGGTATAAGGGGCAAGTTGACTGTTTTCTCTATCTGATATTATAATTATATCATATTGCGGGCTATGGTATAAGGGGCAAGTTGACCCCGACAATCCTGGTTTCGCGCCGGAAAGAAAGGAGAGAATATGCATGTGACAGAAGCTCAAAATCGAATCGTTCAAGCAATTGATACAAAGCAACATATGTGGAAGGACTGGAAATGGCAAATGAGACACTGTGTTCGTGATCTGAAAACATTCGAAAGTGTGCTCGGGGTAGAACTGACCGACGAACAACGGGAACAATTTGAAGATACGGTCAACCGCTTTCCCATGTCCATAACGCCCTACTACCTCTCGCTCATCGACGTGAGAGATATGGACAACGATCCGATCTTCAAACAGAGCTTTCCGTCCCCGTTGGAGATGGATATCACCCCGGATGACATATCCGATCCGCTGCACGAAGATGAAGACAGCCCGGTCCCCGGGATCACCCATCGGTACCCCGACAGGGTATTGTTCCTGGTGAGCAACCGATGTGCTATGTACTGCCGCCACTGCACGCGAAAACGACGTGTCGGTGACCCTGATAATATTCCCGACCGGGACCAGATAGAGGCGGGAATCGACTATATCCGAAAAACGCCGCAGGTACGGGATGTATTGCTCAGCGGCGGCGATCCTTTCCTCCTATCGGATGATATTCTCGACTGGATCCTCACAGAACTTGATAACATAGATCACGTAGAGATAGTCCGGATCGGAACGCGTACCCCCGTCATCCTGCCCTACCGCATCACGGAGAACCTAGTCGACATGTTGAAGAGGCACCATCCTTTATGGATCAACACACATTTCAACCATCCCCGCGAATTAACAGTATCGTCCTCTCAGGCCCTTGCCAAACTGGCTGATTCCGGAATTCCCCTGGGTAACCAATCCGTCCTGCTGGCAGGTGTCAACGACTGCCCGCATATCATGAGATCCCTGGTCCACAAGCTGGTTGCCAATCGTGTGCGCCCTTATTATCTCTATCAATGCGATCTGTCGGAGGGACTGGGTCATTTTCGCACGCCGATCGGCAAAGGTATTGAGATCCTGGAAAGCCTGATCGGGCACACCAGCGGTTTCTGTGTTCCGACCTATGTCATCGATGCCCCGGGAGGCGGCGGAAAGATCCCGGTGATGCCGAATTATCTCATCTCCTGGTCTACGAACAAGGTGGTCCTCAGGAATTATGAAGGGATCATAACGACATACAAGGAGCCGGACTGTTACGAGCGCATTTTCTGCGACCGGGATTGCCAGGCCTGCAATTTGCAGCTTGATCTCGACAAAACTTTTGAGCAAAAGACTATAGGAATCGAAGGGCTTCTGGCAGACCATGACGAGACGATCTATCTCGTCCCCGAGGAGAACGAGAGATACAACAGAAGGTCTTTAGATGATCCAGAGACCTGCTGATACGCTCGAATATATCGAAGGCGCTCTTGTCCAGCACGGTTTTTACAACGACCGCATTTACCTGATGAAGTTGGGCGGTTCCGATCCCGAAAAGGTTGTCGTCAGTTTGATCGCAAAAGCTGCCGGGGCCGGTTATTCGAAGATATTTGCAAAGGTTCCCGATACCGGGGAAGATATTTTTCTTCGCCATGGTTTTCGGGTGGAAGCCCGCATTCCCCGGTTTTACAACGGGGATGTGGGGGCCGCTTTTCTGGGGTTCTACCTGGTCGAGAAACGAGCGCACGAAGAAAACCGCGTTGCATTGGACAGTTTAATTGACATTTATCTCAACCACTCACCCGCGGCCCCGGCGGACCTTCCTGCCGGCTTTTCTTTGCGTAGATGTGCACGGCAGGACGTGTCCCGGATGACCGAGATATATTCCAATGTCTTCCCGACCTATCCATTTCCCATCAGCGACCCTTCTTATCTGCGTGAATCGATGGAAACGCAAGTGGACTATTTCGGATGCGAGGTTTTCGGCAGGCTTATCGCCCTTGCAGCGGCGGAAATGGACAAGGAAACCGAAAATGTCGAGATGACAGATTTTGCGACCATCCCTACCTTCAGGGGATACAGTGTGGCGCTTCATCTCCTCTCGGCAATGGAACACGCAATGCGCGCCGAAAATATGAAGACTGCCTATACCATAGCCAGATCTTCATCCCCGGGAATGAACATCACATTTGCAAGATCAGGTTACCGTTACGGGGGGAGGGTTGTCAACAACACAAACATCTCGGGACAGATAGAGAGCATGAACGTCTGGTACAAACACCTGGCCGGACAATGAATGCCAACCTTTTTGTCGCGAGTGAAGGGCAATCCGGTTTCAATTACTCATTTTCACTCTGAATATATAGTGTTTGCGTCGGATAGGCAAACTCGATGCCTTCTTCTTCAAAGCGTTGAAATATTTCCCGGTTGATCCTTTCCTGAACATCCATATACAGGTTATAGTCCGGGCCGGTCACGTAATAGACAACTTCAAAGTTCAGGGACGAATCTCCATATTCCTTGAAATGAGCCCGGTCAAAGCGGGCGTTATCCTGTTTTCTGATTATATCGGTGACGATCTCCTTGATCACCTTCAATTTGTCCAAAGAGGTCCGATACACGACACCAAAACTGAAAAGGACGCGCCTTTCCGACATGCGCTTGTAATTGCGTACCCGGCTTTTCAAAAGATCATTGTTGGCGAATATCAATTGTTCCCCGCTGAGACTGCGGACCCGTGTCGTCTTTAAACCGATATGCTCGATAGTACCTGCAAATGAATCCACTACAATGAAGTCTCCGATGACGAAAGGCTTGTCGAGAACGATCGATAAAGAAGCCAGTAGATCGCCCAGGATGTTCTGCACCGCCAGGGCCACAGCAACACCGCCTATGCCGAGCCCGGCAACCAGGCCGGTGATATTGACGCCCAGGTTGCCCAACATCAGAAGCAGGGCGATAGCCCACAGAATAAAGCGGACCACAAATCCCAGGAAGGTGATGGTTGTGGCGGCGGCCGCGTCCTCGCCCATACGTTTTTCCACGTGCTGGCCAAGCCAAAAAGAGATCCCGGCGCTCGCCCAAAAGCCCCCCTGCAGGATCAATGTCACAATAAATGCTTTTTCCCACAGGACGGCAATGGTGTGTTTTAATGTAATTGAGTAGGTTGCCGTGTAAGCGGAAGCAACAAGCAGGATAAAAACTTTCGTGCTTTTGAGCATTTCGACGAGAAGATCGTCAATTCCGTGATCCGTCGCGGCTGCCAGCCTGGATAACCATCTTGTTGCCACGCGCTGTACACTCTTCAGAATAATGAACACGACGATTAAGATACCGATTGCGATGAGCCAGGCTTGCACCGTATTGCCGAGATAGACTTTACTGAACAACTCCATTTATTTTCCTTATGTGATTAATTGTAAAATTATCCGGCCGCCCATGTACTAACTTCAGCCGTATAAAAGATAAAGCAGGACGCTCTCGCATGTCAAACGGGAACACTACAGGAGGTCATATCCTTCATCAGGGAAACTCAGTCCGACAAATGGGATTACCTGTGCAACATCCAGAAGGACAAGGCCGAAGAGACGCTCCTTGATGACCTCTGCCGCGCTCTCAACTCTGAACACGAGGGGTGCCTGTCCGTCCTGCGCCGTGGCTTTAAATGCTTCGGCAAGGAGTTCCGGATGGCGTTCTTCGCTCCCGCAAGCGGCATGAACCCGGACACGCTGAAGCTCTACGAGACAAACCGCCTTGCAGTCATCCGGCAGCTCGCCTATTCCCCGAAACACGAAAACAAGATCGATGTGACTCTATCCGTCAATGGCATCCCCATCGTCACCGCGGAGTTCAAGAACCAGATGACAGGACAGAACTACCGCCATGCCATGACACAGTATAGGAAGGACCGTGACCAGAAGGACCTCATCTTCACATTCAAGAAGCGCTCCCTCGTTCATTTCGCCGTGGACACCGACGAGGTGTACATGACAACCCGTCTGTCCGGTGACAAGACGTATTTCCTTCCGTTCAACAAGGGCAACAACGGCGGCGCGGGAAACCCCGAGAGCCCCGACGGCTACAAGACCTCATATCTCTGGGAACAGATACTCGAGAGGCACAGTCTTCTCGACATCCTGGCCCGCTTCATTCACCTTGAGGTCAAGGAGAAACAGCTCGGCGGAAGGACCGTCAAGACGGAAACGATGATCTTCCCCCGGTACCACCAGCTCGACTGCGTCCGCCAACTCGTGGATGACGCCCGCAGGGACGGCGTCGGGAAGAACTACCTAATCCAGCACTCCGCGGGCAGCGGCAAATCGAACTCGATCGCCTGGCTGGCGCACCGCCTGGCGAGCCTTCACAACGACAAAGACGAAAAGGTCTTTGACTCGATCATCGTCATTACGGACCGTATCGTCCTCGACCAGCAGCTCCAGAACACCATCTACCAGTTCGAACACAAACAGGGCGTCGTAAGGAAGATAGGCGTCGATTCAACCCAGCTCGCGGAGGCCCTGGGGTCGGGTGTTCCCATCATCATCACGACCCTGCAGAAGTTCCCTTACGCCGCCGGCAAGATAGACGGCATGAAGAAGCGCAGTTACGCGGTCATCGTCGACGAGGCGCACAGCTCCCAGGGAGGAGAGACGGCCGCCGAGATGAAAGGCGTCCTCGCCGCCGACGCAATAAAAGAGCAGGTGAAGAAGAAAGCCGAAGAGGAAGGCTTGAATGATTACGAGCAGGAGATCTTCGCGTCCATGGCCAAGCGCGGCCAGCAGTCGAACATAAGCTTCTTCGCGTTCACCGCCACCCCGAAACACAGGACGATATCGGTCTTCGGGACGCCGGGGCCGGACGGCAAGCCTGCCGCCCGCCACCTGTACAGCATGCGCCAGGCGATCGACGAGCACTTCATCCTCGATGTCCTCAAGCACTATACGACGTACAAGACCTACCACCGCCTGGTGAAGTCCATAGAGGACGACCCCGAGGTCGATAAAAGAAAGGCCGCCCGCGCCCTCGCACGGTTCGTGAGCCTGCACCCACACAACATCGCCCAGAAAACGGAAGTCATGATCGAGCACTTCCGTCATTTCACGATGCACAAGATCGGGGGCAGGGCTAAGGCAATGGTCGTGACCTCGAGCCGCCTCCATGCGAAAAAGTATAAGGAGGCCTTCGACAAGTACATCGAGGACAAAGGCTACAAGGGGATAAAGACGCTCGTCGCCTTCTCGGGAACATTGGTAGACCCCGACCTTCCGGAGCTGACATTTACCGAGGTCGGCATGAACGGGGGCGAGATAGGCGAGAAGGAACTCCCGAAGATCTTCGGAACGGAACTTTACCAGGTCCTGATCGTCGCCGAAAAGTACCAGACCGGGTTCGACCAGCCGCTCCTTCACACCATGTACGTCGACAAGAGGCTGGCGGACATCCAGGCCGTCCAGACCCTCTCGAGGCTCAACAGGACCTGCGCGGGGAAGGAGGACACGTTTGTGCTCGACTTCGTGAACGAGCCGCAGGACATCCAGGCCGCCTTCCAGCCCTATTACGAGGAGACGATCCTCGGGGATGAGACGACCGCGGGGCAGCTCTACGACCTTCAGGCGAAGCTTGGAGAGAAGCAGGTCTACCACAGGGATGAGGTGGAGGAGTTCGCGAGGGTCTTCTTCACGCCCCTCCAAAAGCAGACGCCTGCGGACCACGGGAAGATGAACAAATGCATCGACCCGGCCGTCACGAGGTTCACGAAACTCAGCGATGATGACCAGGAGGAATTCCGCAAGGCCCTGATCGCATACCGCAACCTGTACGCCTTTCTGTCACAGATCATCCCCTTCCAGGACTCGGACCTGGAAAAGCTCTACGCATACATACGCTTTCTGATCACAAAGCTCCCCAGGGGCAGCCAGGGACCGGTGTATAACCTGGATGACGATGTGGCATTGAAATTCTATCAACTGCAGAAGATCGGGGAGAAGAGTATAACGCTGACATCCGGCGAGGCGTCCCCGGTCTCCGGCCCGACATCGGTCGGTACAGGGACGGCCGGCGGACCGGTGATAGAGCTTTCAGCACTCATTGATATCCTGAACGAGAAGTTCGGCACCGAGTTTAAGCCCGGGGACCAGCTCTTCTTCGATTCCATAAAGGAAGACGCTGTTTCCACGGCGAACCTGAAGCAGGCCGCCATCGTCAATACGCTCGACGGGTTCAGTTACGTGTTCAGGAAGGCCCTTGAGGACCTGTTCATCGACCGCATGGAGCAGAACGAGGATATCACCGCGAAGTTCCTGAACGAGCCGAAATTCCGTGAAGAGGTCAGCAAGTATCTGGAAAAGGAAGTCTACAAGCAGATACGCGATACAGGAGGGGATCAG
>DHQV01000015.1 GCA_002408185.1 Deltaproteobacteria bacterium UBA5329 | reverse complement strand
GGATGCATGGTGTTACAGGACCGGTTTGGGCAACAGGCCGAAACGATATGAAATGTGTAAAGTTGACCGGGTACGGACGGACTCACATTGTCTGTTTGTATCCGTCACTTTACATAACGTAGGACTTGGCATAATTCCCCGCTCCGGTGGGCGCCGCAATGGGCAGGATGTGCCAGTAGAAACGTAGTCTTCGATCATCTGCCAACATCATTGAGAAAAAATGTAAACGGACGAAATGACGAGAAAAGGTTTCTTGCCCTCTGGATGATGGTATCAGTTATCAACTCGACAGCCATAAATGGTGGAAGGATCGCAATATGGGCAGGTGCACCGGCAGCCGGCTTGGAATCACAGTGCTTCCGGAGAGAGTGTACTGTATTTTCAGCCTCCGGGATACGAACGACAAATGCGGTCATGGTCATTTTACACCTCCACTCGATATTTACAGGTCGTAATTACCCAGCCTTTCTGGCTGGTAAATGATCTCGTCGATCTGCATGTTCACCTTACCCGTAGGCAGGCACTTCCCCTTCCCGGTACCCTAAGGGCAATGTCTATTGGTGCAAGTATGGAAACGGCCTTTCCGGCCGCGCCGGTTTTAGCTGGGGATACCAGGATGAACGAGCGCTCCTCGCCAGTCTTTACATCCTTGACCCGTACGATGGAATTCATGGTTACGACGTCGCCCGGGATTTTGCTCGGTTCATTTATGACAGCCCGGTGAAGCTCTTTCCTCGGTTTTTCAAGAGACGGGGTCTCCGGCCCACCATGCACGTCGATCAGCGCTCGGAGTCTTTCCGGGTCATGTCGGGCTATGAAGATATTCTTCTTTGCCATAAGAGCATCCACCGTCGTCGCGTAATCAATTATTAGATGACGCAAATAACGTACCGTCCTCCATATGTTTTTCGGGGAGGCGACGCGCTGGTTAATCTGGGAAATGTCACTTTGATCATTTCCAGCCTTATATGCGTGGATTTCTAGTAAGGCATGAGGGTGAACTTGAATATAAAATAAAAGTCAAGAGGTTTGTTTTTCAATCTCGGAGTAAGGCCCATCAGAGATCACCAATGTCTTTTTCCTCGACGCCATGGTGCCTGGGCGGAATGGAAACGATGCCTTGCCCGCAAGTCTTTCATCCTTAGCGCCCATGCCCCGCCTGGTGTCCACGTATGAGACTACGATTTCTTTGTGTAGCATATTCTTGTGTTCCCAAGCGGGCTATTTCATGTTTGTATGTATTTATGGGATCTTAGCCGTCATGCTGGAAATCCTTGAAAGGTTTTGTCCGGAGAGATTGATGATAACCGCATGGAGGACTTTCTCGCTCTGGCCGGGATTGATGCAGACAGTTCTGCCGATACGGTCCGTCAGTTCCATTGTCATATGGTGAGATTCATGGATGTGACCATGCAGGGTAAGGGGAGGCATATACTCTTCAATGAAGCGTCTCACCAACCGGCTCCCTGCGTGTCGCCCGTTACGAAGCACATCGAGTGTTGTACCAAAGGGAGGTGTGTGCATCACATAGACCGTGCTCGCCGGTTCGGATAACCTCGCCAGGGTCTCGAGGTCCTCGCCAATGGTGTTGTGCGTGATAAACCACTCACGGACATCAACCGGGACAATACCGTCGGGAGCGCTGCTGCATGCCTGATAGGAGCGCGCCGGAACCGCCGCACGCTCTCCGTCCAACCTCTCCCAGTCTTTTATCAGAAAAGAGGTAGGAGGCACACACCCGTATCCTGCTATAGAAAGGCTGTCTGTGAGAGGGTGTGTCCTAAGATGAAGCGACTTGACGAGCCCATCGCACTCCATCTCCTCCAGTCGATCCATATTAATCGCAAAATCATCGTTACCCATCATGAGGTAGATCGTCTTTTCAAGGTTGACCTCTTTGAACTTTTCAAAAAGCGGCCTGAGACAATTGATGATAAATCTTCTCTGCGCTTCCGCCAGAACAGCAAGTGGCAATCCTCCTGGCAGAAGATCCCCGCCGATTACGATGCAGTCGGCCTTCTCTTTTTCCGCCAGGAAGAGCAGTCTCCGGTAATGGGAAAGGTTGCCATGGAGATCAGCGGCGTGGAGTATTTTCAGATCATGCGCCATCCATTCGTGCCCTTCGACACCTGTCGTTCCTTATTGTTATGCGCCGTTCCCTTACTTCCTCGCCAGCGTTAAAGGCTGGGCCGGGTCTGTGAAAGCACCGATTTTTATTGCATAAGAGGTTTTCTTTTTAATGTCTTCATCGGTGATGATATGCACGTCAAGAAGTCCCTTTGAGGTATAACCTGTCTTGAGATAGTTCATTTCCGCCAGGGAAAGGCTCCATCCTTCGAGCCAATGCAGCAGATCCTCGCGCTGGGCCTCGGAACCCTCAAAATGCACGAGCAGATCAATGTCACTACCGGGTCCCGCCATGCCACTATTAGAGCTTCCAAACAGGTAGATCATCTTCACGCCGAAACGTGCGGGATCGAGCCTGGCGGCTATCCGTTCAGCCATGTAGGCGCGCCACCGCCAGAACTGGTCATCAATGCGGGGTTCCCTGTCCAGTTGCGCGTCGTTGCTCCGGCCCGTTCTGAGATGAGGGGGCGATTTCTCGGCAGAATGTGGCCCAAAGTAGCCAAGAGCCTCCTCCAGTTCCGCGTTCATAGCCACTTTGAGTACTTTTCCGTCCGTCGCATCAGCCACGTCAATGACCCTTACTACGTCCTCGAGGTGTCTGAAATCCGGCAGAATATCAGCAAAGATGCTTTTGGCCTTTGTCAAAAAGACTTCATCGAACTTTATCTTCTCGTCGTCTGGATAGAGGGGCAGGTAGCGAATGTTTGCCTCTACAAGGTCCTGGAAGAAGTGGGTACCAAAGGAAAGCTCCGGCACGTAGTTCGACCTCCGGCGGGCAATTTCGATTAGAGCGGCAGTGTTGTTTATGTCGGAGTAACTTACCTGCACCCCCATTTTGATGTCCCCACGGCTTCCCCATCGGCCGGGCCCCATGAGGATAAATCGCCGTTTTGGCAACATAGCGTTGAGCATTCCGACGGCCCTGCCCACGTCCATCAGATCGTTTCGCTGCCGCAGGCTTCCATAGTTTTCCGGGTCAACATACACGATGTGTGATATGTCCTGTATATTCCCGTTTGAAATGTGCCGTCTGGCCGAAAACAGTATATCTTTTTCGGCGATGTCCTTGGGGATGGCTGCCGGGGCGCTATTTTCCCGAAAGCTCTGGGGACGGCACTGCAGAAGATACAAATCCTTTCCATCGGAGGCAAACTCGATATCCACCGGCGTCTCTAATTTCTGCGCGAGTGTATTCAGTATCTTGCCCACCCTCTTTACGAATGGAGAATTCTTGATAAGTCCATCGAACGTCACTATCAGGTTGCCACGCTCAAAGTCAATATCGAATGCAGTGGGCGCTGTGACGTAATTGTCTTTGCAGACGGAGACAATATTCTGCACGTCCGGTATTAGATGGCCGTATTCCCTCAAGAATGGCAAAATCTCTATGGTCTCGAAGGTATTCTTTTCCAGATTGATTACGTCGAGTTTCGTGGGGGAGTATCTAATGATCTCTTCAGGCGCGGTGTTGGCACGAAGTCCGGGCTGTCCGGGAGCTATCAGGACGGGGAAGTCGTCGCTCAGCCGATCGACTGCTCGGGTACCCATGCCGAGTACGAGACGTATGAGTCCATCGCCGCGCCTCAGTCGCGGCGACCAGGGGAATTCATTATTGGTAAAAGCCACTCCCCCGAAAAGCGGCATGTAATAGGGGCCTATTCTCGTTCCGACAACCTCCTGAATCATGATCCCCATTTCCTCGGGATAATCGAGCAGGCCTCGTTCGGCCCGGTACTGGATCGAGTCGGGACTGTAGATTGAGGCATATACCTCGATAATTGCATTTGTTAGATCTTCTAACCGATCCTTTTTTGTCCCCTGGTTGGCAAGAAACAGGCTCTTGTATTTGCCCGAAAAGGCAGCACCGCTTTGATCCTCAAGGAGGCTGGAGCTTCTGACGATGAGAGGACTTTCTCCAAAATCGTCAAGGGCCATGGCAAGACTTTTGACGATATTCGCCGGGAAATGCGAATTTTTCATCATTTGTATAATATTGGAGTAATCAATCCTTATCTCGTAGAGATCGCGGTATCTTTGTTCATTCAACCCCTGCAGATTGTTATAGTGCAGGAATTCCCTCATCTCGTCAGTGGTAATATACCAGGTCTTTGGAACCTTAACAGCGTTAAGCAACGGGACTCCTTCGCTTTCCCGTTTCAAGATCTGCTTGGCCAAAAACATACCGGTCCCTTTGCCGCCGATTTTTCCACTACTTCCGACGGGGTAAATGAGCCGCAGGGCAATATCGTCGAAATCGACGATATCCAGGTGCTGCTGTGCGACTCGTATAAATTCCAGTTCGTCGGAGAGAAAGCGGCGGATCAGGGCAACCCTGAGCCAACGTTCCGTGGGAAGATCCATTATGTTGGCCGCGCCGGCAGTATTGTTGTAACGGCTCATTGCCTCTATTATCTCTCCAATGGAGACATCGATGCGGTCGACTGTCTTGATAAACGCGTAGGCCTTCGTTTCTTGCAGCCATTTCATGAGCCTTGTGGAAATCTCTCCGTCACTCATATTCGTGGAGGCGATGGAAAACGTCTTTTCGCTTATTTTCGCAAGGTCCCCCAGCGGAAGTTTCTGGCTTGGGAAATTGACCTCACCAGTGGTGAAGGACACCTTCGAGCCGAAATTCAGCGCGCAGAGCTCTTGCTCTGCCTCTCTAATTCCGCGAGAGCAGAGATGATTGATCATCTTTCGACAAATATGGAGAAGCGTATCCTGGTCCGTCTTCTGCAAGAACTCGATTATTGCCATCCACTCGATACCGGATGTTCGTCTTTTGTCGCCCTCGCCTCTTGGCGCATTCCACCCGCGAACCATCTGTTCCGTGCGACGATAGAATATAGTGTACCCAATACGGTCGGCGATGGTCTTTATGAGTTTTCGCTCTTTTTCCAGAAAGTAGCCTTCCTCCGTCAGCGGAACTTCTCCGGTATAGACCACTTCAATTGTTCCCACCGTTCTTCCGTCCGAGACAATGTCCACGCTGTCCTTGACAGGAAGACCGGTCACGAATCCTGGAGACCGGTGCTGGTGGTTTTCATAGGTGATCTCAACCTGACAAAGCTCGGGAAACCTGAAACCGGAAGGCAGAACGAGTACGATTCGCTCAAACGCCTCGGCGAACGACAATCGCCCGTTATTTAATATCTCATCAACACGATACAGACAATTTAACTCTTTGGCTCTTTCTTTCAGAAGTTCCAGCGAGCTTTCTCCGGTTTCTTCCCTATCCTTCATCTATATATACCCCCACCGGGCACCAGGTACCTTTTTCTCTAAACCGTTCCTCTACACCCAGCCTCGCATCCTGACCGCCTGGGCCACCCGGTTGATCGCTATGACATAGGCGGCGTCCCGCATATAGAGACCTTTGCTCCGCGCGAGCTCCCGAACCGCCCGGTATGCCGAGGTCATTTTAGCGTCGAGCTTCGCCAACACCTCCTCCTTTTCCCAGTAGAAGTTCATATTCGACTGCACCTGTTCGAAATAACTGCATGTCACACCACCGGCGTTTGCAAGAAAATCGGGAAGAAGGAAAATGCCGCGCGCCTTCACTACTTCGTCCGCATCGGGAGCGGTCGGCCCGTTGGCGCCTTCAAGAAGGACCTTGACCTGCTTGCTTATCCTGTTCACGTTTGCCATCGTAATCTGGTTCTCCAAGGCTGCTGGCATGAGGATGTCGACATCCTGTTCGATCCATCCATCGCCTGGGAGGACTTCGTAACCGGCAGCTATAGCTTTTTCTTTATTGATGCACCCAAAAGTATTGGTGATGTCCGCGAGCACCTCCGTGTCGAGACCGCCTTTCTTGAGGTACGTGTAAGAAGTCCTGTCCCCATCGTCCCAACAAGAGACGGCGACAATCTTTCCCCCGAGTTCGGTGTACATTTTGGCCGCGTAACGGGATACGTTTCCGAAGCCCTGTATGCTCATGCTCGTGTTTTCCGGCTTGATTCCCAGGTCCTTCAGCGCTTCCCGCAGAACGTAGATGGTCCCAAACCCGGTGGCCTCGGTCCTTCCCAGCGAACCCCCCATCTCCACCGGCTTTCCCGTGATAAAACCCGGGTACCTCCCCCCGTGAATGGATTCGAACTCATCGAGCATCCACAGCATGTGCTTTCCGTTGGTCATCACATCAGGCGCAGGCACGTCGATGCAGGCCCCTATTTCTTTAGCGAGCTGTCTTATCCATCCCCTGCACAGCCTTTCCTGTTCGGTCTCGCTCAGATTATGGGGGTCGCATATCACTCCCCCCTTGGCTCCTCCCAAAGGGATATCGACCACCGCGCACTTCCAGGTCATCCACATTGAGAGGGCACGGACCGTGTCTACGGTTTCCTGAGGATGAAAACGAATGCCCCCTTTACCCGGTCCTCTCGCATCGTTATGCAAGATGCGGAATCCCTTGAATATCTTTGTGGTTCCATCATCCATGCGCACAGGGATGAGTACGTGATGCTCCCTCAAGGGCTGGCGCAGTATATCGCAGGTTGCCTCGTCGAGGCCGATGATCGCGGCGACCTTGTCAAACTGGGCCTGCGCGCTTGCAAACGGATTATAAGATTTGTCTTCCATGTTCTCTTTCTCCTTTGTACTCAAATTTCAGTAAGAAGACAACCCTTCCCATAGCAGTCCGGGTTGTTCTTTGTTGGCACTTGCCTAATACTGCAACTCCCGCGGGCACACGCAAGAAAGCATCCATCTCTTTCGGCTCAGGTGCACATTCATGATAGAGTTCCAATCAACGGTATTCCTCACAGTGCCATACCCCTCCCTCATCTATCGTGAAGGGGCACGCGTCAGAAATCGCACAATTGCCACACAGCCCTTTCTGGCCCCAGTCGGTATGATCCACATGCTCGGAAGTGGGCGCTTCGCCGGGATCGGTATCGAAAACAACACTCTCCTGGACGATCCCTTCTTCCGACCGGAGAATGATTCTGAATTCCTCGCACTGTAATATCGGCATGCTCGAGGTATCTATCAGGGCGCAACGGGAGGCGGCGGTACAGAATGTACACAAGCCCTGACGGTCTCTCTCTTTGGCGAGAAGGGAAGTCCACTCCTTCTTTTCGGAATAAAGGTCCTCCATGTCTATCTCCTTGTGTTCTTTGCGTTTCGTGTGACTGCTGTCATTGTCTCGCACAATGTCATCAAGGCCTCCGTCTTTTCAGGCCTACCGGTCGCATGCGTCCGTCTGCCACGTTCTGGTGCGTCCCATGAAACCACGCCGCACTTGAACACAGATCCTTTCTGACGAACTTACTACCCATCCACCTGCGAAATATTTCCTCCGTGTCATTGTCTCCCTGTCCTGGGGCTCTCCGCCTATCAAGAAGAGCATTGGCTATTGCGAGAAACTCTTTCCCGCTATAAGCTCACTTCAATCTACGGGCGGTTTTGTCATAGATTAATGCAACGGGCGTGCCAATTCCGCCATTGATAGGGCGGGCAGATCATTGCGGACGGAGCATATTGAAACCTCGGGCACTTAGACGCGGAAATGATCCGAACGGCTGTCGTTAAATGTCTCTCAAAGGGAGATGGGGACTGGGGATATTAGAACCGGTGGGGAAAATATCCCCAATTTTTGGGGCTCGTTTCCCTCGTACGGTAGCGACACGTTCGGACGATGGGCGGTTTCTGCGAGGTGGTGGCCATCCTGCGCATACGAAGCTTCTCGAGGATTTTTTCCACGGCAATAAGCAGCTCTTCATCAGTAAAAGGCTTCACCAGATATTCTTCGGCGCCCGTTTTTATCGCTTCTACCGTGCTTTTCACGCTGGGGTAACCGGTTATGATCATTACCTCCATGTCATTGAAATTTTCGCGAATGTACCGTACGAGGTGAACACCGCTCAGACCGGGCATTTTAAGGTGGTACTGTCAACCCAATTGTGTAAATTTCCTGTAGAGGGGCAAATTCGGACGTACCTTCCCTATTTTCGTTGTCCTCCAGTTCATCTCCATCTTCAGTGATATGAACGCCAGGAGAAGATAACAGGCGTTCTCTTCCGGCAACGATCTCCATCGGCTTCGTTCTTCTCTTGAACTCCTTGTTCAGCCTCTCTATGACATTGCTTGTCCTCAGCGATATCCATTCCTCCTCGGGAAACGAGAAGAAGGTAAGGCAGGCATCAAGAGTTCGGGGCCACAACGGAGTACCGTTTGGTAAAAACGTGCAGGGAATGGGCCAGTGCAGTGGAAGAAGGATATTATGACAGGTCAAGGTACGAAATAAAAGAGGAAACATTTTTCAAAAAAGTCTATGCATTAATTGCTGCAATGTCTAACGCTCGCACTGCAGATATTAGCTTCATTTCCGAGCCGATACGAGGAGTTGAGGACATTGACTTATTACCGGTTATGATTCTTCCTTACCTGTCTGGCGATGATGAGGAAGAATTTCTTGCTCTCGATCGGGCAGGTTTGGCAGTTACCGATTTGGTGAAAGATGGCAGAATTTGTAGTCGAACACAAATCCCGATATTATCTAAATCTGATATTTGGGGGAATGGGCAAAACTTATTGGGAAATTCTACGAGCCGATCTTAACAATGACGGCATAGAAGATATCTTGCTGAGCGCCTATAGCTATGCAATTGGTGGAACATTGGGCTTTGGAGATGTTTCGCTTATAATCGCTGCCTCATCATCTCCAGTATAGTCCCGCCGACTTTCTGAAGCTTGTAGCCGCTATTCTCTGGCAATCCGGATAACTGAGATGTTATGGAACACCGTCCCGCCGTATTCTGGCGGCAGGACCCAATCTATGGGCATAAAATGGGCATAATTTGCCTTATCCAAAGATGTGGTCGCGGTTAATATCTTTTGTTATTTAAATCTGCTTTAGCTCCAAATATAATGTTATCATCAACATTCTGGCGGTTATAAGTATGGCAATCATCAAATGTCCAGAATGCTCCGGAGAAGTGTGGCACTCTGCTGAAACAGATGACCCTTGATGGTATCTATCAGCGTTAAGGTTGAAACAAACCGACAGCCTCCACCGCCGCAAGCCACGCCACTTCAGTGGCCGTGGTGAGGCGGTAACGAATGTTGATTTATTGTTGATATATCAGTTGTCAGATGGTACGCTTTCAACATGGATTACAGAAGAGACGAACATCGCGTACACCTCATCGTTTACCACCTCATATGGTGCCCGAAGAGGAGAAAACCAGTCCTCACGGGCAACGTGGCAAACGATTGCGAGGCCCTGCTCCGGCAGAAGTGCGAACAGAGAGGCTGGGATGTCCTCCAGCTTGCTATCCAACCGGATCATATTCACCTGTTCGTGAGGGTGTTCCCGTCAGACTCCGCAGCTGAGGTGGTCAAGGAGTTGAAAGGGATCACGGCCCGCGAACTGCGGCAGAAACACCGCGAACTTCACAAGATCCCTTCACTGTGGACGCGGTCTTACTTTGCATCCACAGCCGGGAACGTCTCCCGGGAGACGATACAGAAATACATGGAAGCGCAGAAGGGACTCTGATGTATACCGTCCGAAAGCTCAAAATAGGAAGGACCGCACAGCTCGACGCTCTTTGCCTGGCAGCAGGGGAGCTCTATACCCGGACAGTCGTCTCTTTCTGGCGCACGGTGAGAAAGAAAGACGTCTGGCTGAAGCCCTCCTCGCTCATGCGTTGGCACAGCTCGAAAGACCTTCATGTGCACAGCGCCGACGCCGTGGTCCAGTCATTCTGCTCTTCGCTCAAGTCCTGGCGTAAACGCAGAAAGACGGACCCGCAGGCAAAACCGCCCCATAACCGGCGGCGTTACTTCAGGGTCCAGTGGAAGAACTCCGCAATCCGGCTCAAAGAGGGGACCCTTGTCCTCTCGAACGGAAGGGGCAACGCCCCCGTTGTCATACCGTGGGAACGCGAGATACCCGCCCTTGTGGAGCTCGGCTGGAACGGGAGAGAGTACGAGCTCCGTGTTGTCTACAAGGCGGAAACTCAGATGTCCCCGATCGGGGACAGGGTCGCCGGCGTGGATCTCGGTGAGGTCCACATGGCAGCGTCACACGACGGCGAGAACTGCTATATTCTCAACGGCCGGCTCCTTCGTTCCAAACGCCAGTATCAGAACAAGGTGAAAGCGCGTCTTTCTTCCATCATCGACACGAAGAAGAAGGGCTCAAGGAGATGGAAGAAAGCAGTAAGAAGCAAGCAGAGGCAGCTTCGCAAGCTCGGTAACCAGATAAACGATGTCCTGCATAAACAAACCACGCAACTTGTCTCCACGCTCTACAGGGAAGGCGTGCAGACCGTGGTCGTTGGCGATATCCGGGACATCCGCCAGAACCTGGACTACGGGAGGAAAGCGAACCAGAAGCTCCACCGGATGGTATCGGGAAAGACGCGCCGGCTGGTCTCCTACAAGGCACAGCGCCCCGGTATGGTCGTGGAGCTTCAGGATGAGGCGTACACGAGCCAGGAATGTCCCGCCTGCGGCAGAAGGCACAAGCCGTCGGGCAGGCAATATACCTGCGCGTGTGGCTTCCGGTATCACAGGGATGGTGTCGGCGGGTTCAACATCCGCAAGAAGTATCTGGGCTCAGGCCCGGTAGTCGGCGATATGGCACCGCCCACGGGTATGAGGTATGCTACGCATGTTCATGTAGCCCTGAATGAAGTTCTGTTCAGGGAAACCGCGGGGTTTTAACCCATGCGGAGTGTCACTATTAATGACGGGTGGTTCTTATGGAATTGTTTGCAGGTTTTGCCATAGCATTGCTTGCCGGAGCATGGGTCTATAAAGACGCTCAGAAACGAGGAAGTGCCTCCGCTCTGGGCTGGGCGATAGGGACTGTTGGACTTCTTATAGTATTTTTGCCTCTCTGGTTGGTCATCAGGCCCCCACTATCAACATCATTATGCGCCCGTTGTGAAAAGCACTACCATGGTGACGCATCATTTTGCCCGAATTGTGGACAAAGATTGGTACGATTGTAACTCATGCGTTGTCTTACTCGGCGTGCCAGATCCCCAGGTCTTTTTTTTCATTTTGGACTCTATACGCCAATAAGTATGCGAATTGGTAAAGACCGGAAATGATGCCACTTTGCTGGTTTGTTATGATGCATATTACAGACTTACGCTTTCAGGACCGTTCTAACTATCAATTTTGCCGGAGGTATAGTGGTGAAAAAACTTTCCATTCTTTGTGCTTTGTTGCTTGTCCTTTTCGTGCTGTCCCCTGCCTATGCGGCGGATAACGGCAATACCTGGAATGATTCCTTCAATAAAGCCAAGAAGACCCTTGAACGCGAGATCTACAAGGACCACCGGATAACCTTTTACTGTGGATGTCCCTTTGACGAGTACAAGGATGTGCAGCCCTGCCAGAATTACGTACCTGTAAAGGGAGGAAAACGGTCAGAACGGGTTGAGTGGGAACATATCGTACCGGCTGCTCATTTCGGACAGTCATTCAAGGAATGGCGTGAAGGCAATCCCCGATGTGTGGATAACAAGGGCAAGGCGTTCAAGGGACGCAACTGTGCGCGTAAGGTTGCTGTTCCGTATCGTTTCATGGAATCGGATATGTACAACCTTGTTCCGGCAATAGGAGAAGTAAACGGGTTACGCTCCAATCATCGCTTTGGTATGGTGGCAGGAAAGGACTATATCGAAGTATGTCATGTGAAAATCGACAAGGCAGCCCGGACGGTAGAACCGCCGAAGCAGATCAGGGGGGATATAGCGAGAACGTATCAATATATGGACCGTGCATATCCGGGTAAAGGCATTATAGGAAGATCAAGCGAAAATCTGTTTGATGCCTGGAGCAAGCAAGACCCTGTAGACAAGTGGGAGTGTGAACGGTGCAGGCGCATTGAAGCGATCCAGGGGAACGAAAATCCGATAGTGAAGGAACAATGTAAAAAAGCCGGGCTATGGTAGGATATTTGGGCAAGGATGCAGATCGGCACCTAGTATTTTACGAAGTTGCTCAGAACCTGCTATTTATGATCGAGACTTGATCATTGAGAGTCCAGAGATCATAGAGATACCCGATGCCGAAGATACCGCCCGTCAGTAGGTATATTATTCCCGTAACCCACTTTCCCATATAGAAACGGTGTATGCCGAATAATCCGAGAAATGTCAGCAGAATCCATGCCACCGTATAGTCGATGTTGCCGCTGGAATACCTCCGATCAGCCTCGCGGTCCATGTACGGGATGAGAAAAAGGTCGATAAACCAGCCTATGAATAAAAGGCCCAGAGTAAAGAACCAAATTGTACCTGTGATGGGTTTGCCGTAATAGAACCGGTGAGAACCCGTGAAGCCGAAGATCCACAGGATGTAGCCGATCGACTTGAGATGAGTGTCATTTGAATAATTCATGGGCCGCATTTATTGTACCACCCGTAAAGTTAATTTCTCAACTACTCCTTAGGACATACGCCGGGAATCCCCGGCAATGAATTACCGGGGATTCCCGGCGTATGTCCTAAATCTTCGCTTAATAAAGATCGGTAGTTTATGATAGCGCCATAATGTTTTGACTCGTTCGCCCCCCCCCTTAAACCTTGTCCTATCTGAAAGCAGTCGAGAACTTTCGGCAGATCGGAAAAGATTTGTTCAAAGGGTTTCATTTGGTTGCTTCGGGATGTGCGGTTCCCTCTGCCGGCGGGTGTGATCGAGAAATCGAGGTCTTCGCTGAGACGGTAGAAGTCCGCATAAACCTTGGAAAGGCATGTCCCGCCTTTAAAGACGAGATTTGGACACTTTGAAGACAGATATTCCAGGAGTAAAGTGCAATAATAGTCCTTTTCGATCAGAATACCGGAAAATTTTGTCTTTGTGCTGGTTGAACCCAATGCTTTTCCGAAAGAATCATCATCCTTGTGGATATCACTCGCCATTGATAATCACTCCCCATCTCTTATTTAGCTTGCCGCGTTTGGGTTTCTTCGGGAGCCACGGGATCGTCGCCATGGTAGGCTTTAGCCTCTTCTCGAGTTTCTCCAGCAGCCTGTCATCTACGCCCAGGGTTTCCAGTAATGTCCCGATGCGTCTGATCGTGGCGATATCGCCATAGCGCAGCGTACACTCTACCAAGGCCTCGGCAGTTATTCTATCCTCCCGGAGGTCCCGGCGTATCCACCTGTAAACACGAGTCAAATAGCCGAATCTGGGCCAGTCGTAGACCGCGTCAACAAGAGTCCGGACACGGGAAGAATATACGGCAATCTCTCCACTCCTCCACCTGACATCCTCGGTATCTCCGAGCCTCTCCGGCCCGACTTTGATGAGCTCCAGATATACAGAGCCAATCTTTTTTGATCCTGATATTTTGTCGTTGTACGCGTATACCAGGACCGGCACCTGGGTGGAAAAACCATATTCGTTGAACATATTCGGCCCACAGATCTGATACCGGCCGCCCTTGTCCCTCATGAGCGTGTTGATCGCCAGAGCCATGTCGGGGCTCCATTTTCCCCAAGACGGCAGTTTTTTCGGGGCCAGGTAGAGTCTCCTGCGTACACGGGCGATCATTTCGGCGCGGGACAGGCGGCTCAGGAGCTTGCGCTCCTGGACGGGCGTCAGTCCGAGGGCGGTCTGCAGTTCACCGGTTTCCACAATAGCCGTTTTTTCTTCCACTGTGCCTTTTGACTGGACGTAGGCGAAAAAACGTATCCCGAGGGGGCCGAGAGATGCACCCCGGCGCTTGTCGGGCGCGTCATTGGGTTTGTTTGGTATATCTTTTGGAGTATTCATAGTAGATTCATTGTATAACAACGTTAATCCCCTGTCAAGGGATTAACCAGAAATAGAATACAATGCAAAGGTCGTCACATCCCCATCCCATCCGCCTCGCCCAGCCCTGTTTCCTGACGCACATACTCCCGGAGCAGGGCAAGGATTTCCTCGTTGAAAGGCTTCACAGCTTCCGGGTCGGGATTGATCTCGATAGGATCCGCCCCGTTCTCCAAGAGCAACCGCGCTATTTTTGCATGACCTTCCATGCATGCCCATTCAAGAGGGGTGTGTCCGAGCCCATCAGGCATATTCACGTCCGCTCCGTAGTCGATCAGGAGCCGGGCGATGGCGGAATTGCCCGTTTTGCTTGCAATAACAATCGGCGTCTGTCCTGTTTTGTCTATAACGCTCTCCACATCCGCCCCCATTTCGATAAGGTAAAGCGCAGCGTCTTGAAGCCCCCTTTCACAGGCCTCGATAAAGGATTCGTTGATCTTGCTAATGTGGACAATCTTCTTTGTGTTGGTCAATTTCACATTCCTCCAGGGGATATATTTGTAGTGCAGAACGTCGAGAAATAGAGTTCAGGCGCGAGCTCCTGGAAGAGGGCGAGGATTTCCTCATTCGAATCTGTGCTATTGAGTGCGAGATCAAGGGGGGTACAGTCGATGGTGTTCTTCAACGTCAGATCCGCGCCATGCTCCGCCAGCACTCTTGCATTTTTATGCCTGGCGTACCGGCACGCCCAGTATAGGGGTGTTTCGAAATGTGAGCCCGTCGCGTTGGTATCAGCGCCGTGAGATATGAGAAACTGGACCATTTTTACACGATTCTGGATACATTCCCAAGAACCCCAGGCACGATCGGGGTGGTTCACCGTGTCAAATAACACCAACAGATACGGATTGCCTGTCCTTTTATATCTGCCGTTGACATCTCCGCCGTCACGGACGGCCGCTTCCAGGGCCTCAAAATTCGCGGCTTTTACCGCTTCATCCATACGTCTCTCTATACTCTTTCTTCCCCTCATGCTATTTGATAAATAGCGCTTTGATCAAAATCTGTGTTACGTTTGAACAACGAAGGAGACACAATGGATAAACCGCGGAACGGGGCAGGGCCCATCAAGCAAACGAGATTTGTCCACGGGGTCAGAGATAATTTTGATGAGTCCTGGGAACGTATCAAGAAGGTCACGGGGTGGAAAAGATATGCTGAACTGGAACGTTTTCTGGGTATTACGGCCGGGAGCACCCAGGGTGCCAAAAAGCGTAACAACATGCCCCTCGGATGGCTCTGTAAAGTCGCTGCTGTCCATGCAGTCAGATTGGACTGGATGATAAAAGGCATAGAGCCCATGTATTTGGACGATCCGAACGCGAGCGGGGATCCTTCTTCTACGGCTCTTTCATCACCGGTTGAGTCTGATTTCCAAATGACACCGGAAATAAAACCCGTGTATGACGCCTTGATGGAAGTATTGGATTCGGACGAGGTGAACACCATAAACGCCCTGGCCGGGCTCATTTATGAACTGCGGGATAAAGTCAGGCTGCAACAAGACATGGATTCTATCAGGAGAAGGCTCTTCGACAAACCGAAACCAACAAAAGTCTCCCCGGATGACACCGAGGCGCCGTCCCCGGGCTCTCTATAATCCTCCGGGTTTCACATCCATCGTACAGAAAGCCGAAAACACCAGCTCGGGGCAGTATTCCCTGTAAAGCGCCACGATCTCGTCTGTGGAATTCTTTTGTTCGCTCGCCAGGAGGAGGTCCAGGCCCGTATGACCGTTACTTGTCCTGGCCGTCAGCTTTGCGCCGCAGGAGAACAAAAGCCGGGCGATATCGGGAAAGTTCCAACGGCAGGCGTGGTGAAAAGGGGTTTCGCTGTTATTGTCGCGCGCGTTCGGATCGGCGCCATGATCAATGCAAAGTGCCGCGACCTCGCGGAACCCTTTCATGCATGCGTAGTGGAGGGGGGTGAAGCCATTGGCCGGAAACTGTGCGTTGGCCTCTGCGTGAACGTCGAGAAGGATGCGGGCGATGTCGACACGGCCTTTCATCGCCGCCCAGTGGAGGGGGGCCTGGCCAAGGTGGTTGCGTATATTGGGATTTGCTCCCGCCTCGAGAGCATGCTGGATCTGGCCTGCCACTCCTAATTTTATCTCGGTCCAGAGGATTGCATCGAGCGTTTTACGAATCTTTATGCGCACGTCTTTTTTGACCCTGGGATCCTGCACAATTGCACGGAAGAGTTTAGCCGAGGTGTTAGAAATAAGATATCCTATTGGCTCCCGGTATTTACGGTCTATTGCGTTCACGTCCGCCCCTGCTTCGATGAGAAGACACGCGATCTCCCGGCAGGCGCATTCAACGGTATCGGTGTGTTTCCTGGTTTTCAGATAGGAGTCAAAAACGATGTGAAGAGGTGTCTGGCCCTGCCAGGTGGCCAGGGCGTTCGGATCGGCGCCGTGGGAGAGGAGGAGTTTTACCATCTCCACATCTCCGGTGTTGGCAGCGTGATGGAGCATGGCCCAGCCAAATTCGTTCTTCGCGTTCGGATCGGCGCCGGACTTGAGAGCCCGTCCGAGAGATTGGATATTCCCGTACAATGGTTTGTTGTCATCGACAGCGGTGATGCTTTCTTTTTTCTTCGACACCTACAGGCCACCCCCGGGGGACGTATTCGTGGTGCAGAACGCCGAGAAGTAGAGTTCGGGGGCGAACTGTTGGAACCAGTCGAGAAGAATCTGTTTCCCGGGGTTGTCATCCGGCATGGATAGCACCTCATTGAATGTTTCTTCCGGCGCAGCCTCGAAAAACGCTTCGAGTATTTCTATGTATATTTGCCTGCCGTTCGTGTTCCCTTCCCAATTGTACTCCCTGAGGGCAAGATCGATCGGCGTGGTGGCACACAACAGCGCGTCGTCTCGTTCATATAGCCCCGCCCCGTGCTGGAGAAGGAATCTGACGGCGGACGGAAGACCGTTCCTGCATGCGTCATGCAAGGCCGTTTGGCCGTACTCGTCCCAAACATCTATCTCTGCGCCCGCATTGAGCAGAACCGCAGCGATCTCGAACCTATCATTCCAGCAGGCG
Organism: Deltaproteobacteria bacterium UBA5329; assembly: GCA_002408185.1. Classification (GTDB taxonomy): domain Bacteria; phylum Desulfobacterota; class Syntrophorhabdia; order Syntrophorhabdales; family Syntrophorhabdaceae; genus Delta-02. Next base: position 4,818 of record DHQV01000015.1, on the reverse strand, counting down.
GCGTGCAACGGCGTTTCGCCGTCCGAATTGAACGAACAGAACAGCTTTTCGGGATGCTTGCTCCTGGCAAGAACCGCATTCGCCGCATCAAGATCGTTATCTTCTATGGCCTTGAAAAGTTTCTGTTTTGGTGAAAGTCTACGTACCATCATCTTCCTCCCGGGCCTGGCGCTGTTGTACAGAACTTCGCAAAGTAGAGTTCGGGGGCGTGCTCGCGGAAGATCTCAAGGATCTCCTCTTTATCAGGGTCGTGCGGCAGAAGCTCAAGCACCAGGTCGATGGCCAATTTGCCTGCATGGTTGACAATATGCACGTCGGCCTGGCGTTTGATCAGGAGCCGGACGACGTCCGGGTGTCCGCTATCGCACGCGTAGTGGAGGGGAGTGTTCCCGTCGGGGTCTTTCGCGTTCACGCCGGCACCGTAGTCGAGCAACGATCCAACGATTTTTCCCCAGCCTTCCATACACGCCAATGACAAGAAATCTCTATGGCCGGAGGCATCCGCCCCGCTCTCCAGCAGGATGTGTACAATACCCGCGTATCCGGGCCAGCAGGCCCGGTGCAGGGGCGTCCTTCCATTATCGTCCCGCGCGTTCGGATCGGCGCCGTGCTCGATCAGGAGGCGGACGATATCCTCTGAACCCTTATAACACGCGTTCTCCAACGGTGTGCAACCGTTTTTGCCCCTCCCGTTCACGTCGGCGCCGTAGTTGAGAAGGAGCCTGATTATCTTAAGATCGTTGTATCCGCATGCGTAGGCAAGCGGAGCATTGCCAGACCGGGGGGCGTTGACGTTCGCCCCGTTCTGTATGGCTTGATGCAGGAGCTCAACATTAGAAAATCTTATTGCATTGAACATATCGCTTTTTTCCACTCTACATACCTCCAGAATTGACGGGAGCAGTGCAGAACGTCGAGAAGTACAGTTCGGGGGCGAACTGTTGGAAGAGGGAGAGTATCTTTTCCCTGCACGGGTCGGCTTTTTCCAACTCCAGTGCATATTCGATAGCGGTGTCCCCGTTCTCTGTCACGAGGGCCGGGTCCGCGCCGTTCTCGAGGAGGAACTTCGCGGTGTCTGCGCGGCCGTAACGACACGCCAAGTGCAACGGAGTGAACCCGCCGGTGTTGTTGCCGGCGTCATTCTTCGCGTTCACGTCCGCGCCGTATTCGATGAGGAGGCGGACCGAATCAACGCGCCCATTAAAGCAAGCAATATGAAGGGGTGTGGCTTCCGATGTGTTCCTCACATCCACCCTGGCCCCGTGCTCGATCAGGAGGCGGACGATCCACAGGCCCTTGCTGTCAGCACAGGCCTGAAGTAACGGATAAAAGTCACTTTTGTCAAGATAGTCCCCGGAATTTACGTCTGCCCCGTTCTGTATGGCTCTCCGGAGGTCATTGTAACTGCACAGGCGTATCGCATCATGCAGGTCTTTCTGCAACCCTTTTCCGGGTTTGCTTCTGCCCGGCGCGATCATACTAAACCTCTATTATCTCCCTGGCCAGGACCCCGCTGAGTTTCTTCCCTTTCTCCGTGAGAAAGCAGGCAAACCGCCTCCGCTCATACAGATCGGGCCGGGAATCAACGAGGCCGTAGCCACCTAACTGGCCGGTCTTTTTGTTGTATGATGTGCCCAATGCTATAATGTTCCTGCTGACGGTAGCCTGGGGCATGCCGAGTCTTTTTGCCAGTTCTGTCTGGGTTATTCCGTCTTCCTGACAGACTGCCAGGAAGAGATGCAGCTGGGAGATCGCGAAATCCGGGCTTACGAGCTCCCGGACTGCCCCGATCATCTTTTCGAATTTGGCCATTGTCTCCAACCCAGTCTTGGTTCCTGTGGATTTCTTCAATGTTTCTCTCCTACATGTGTTTTATAATGCGCAAAAGCCTGCAGGCTTGATCATCTACAAGAATAAATAGCACCCCGGGGAGATCTGTTCCCGACGATCAGGACGGTCGAGGATAAGTTTCTTCGGATTCATCCTCATCAGTATTTTTCAGGCTTCTAAGAAAGTCGGCCACATACCGGTCAATGCCTGTATTACGCGCTATCCGCATCAAGCGGTCCAGGTCCAGGTCGTCGACATCGGTATCGAACGGCGGCATAGTGAGTTTGCTCTTGCTGCGTGGGCTTGCCGCCAGGTAGATCCAGTCGACAAGGGCCTTCTCGGGCGTTGCGCGAGCGTAGAACTTTGCGGCCGGATCGATGAGATCAGATGGTGTCCCGGCGGTGCTATCAAGCATGCGCTCCGGCAGAGCATGGAGTCTGAATTCTCCGAAGGCCCCCGTAACAGTCCGGACCATCGGAGACACCCTTCCCCCGGCCTCTGTATGCCGGATCGGTGCGACAAAGGTTATCGCTCTCGGCGGGTTATTAATGATACCAAAAGCACCCAGGACGTACTGGAGCGAAACGACCGCGCCGGGATACATATACTGGCAGGCTTCGGGCGGGACAACGGGAGGGTAGGCACGCTTGTTCGCATAAAACGAACGATATACTTTAACAAGCTTGCCAGCCTCGGTCATCTCGTTTATCCATGAGTGCAGCGTGTTGTCGGTTATGGTCGGCCTGACATCCTGGGCAATTCTGAGAAGCACCGGTGTCGATACAAAACGCATGGCCCTTGGCCCATACAATACCTTTTCAATTTCATCGCGCCATCTCATAATGCCCGTCTCGGTTGATTATGATCATCATTATTCAAAGGTCGTTGTAATAACGTGATCCTCATTTAGCAGTCCTCTTCGGGAAACCTCGACAGTCAGGTTAAACGGTTCTCCGGTGTCGGCGATGGTTCCATTTTATACCTCATGTGTATTGCGTTAGTATTAAAAAAAGAATACTATTTCAATACAGTCATGTCAAAAAAGAAAGCGGCCGGGAGCCGACCATATGATTTACAAAGATGCTATTTATCAATCAAAGGAGCGTTTTTGAAAATGCCAAAAAAGCACAAAACGGAAAATCCTACGCGTAACTTTTGATTTGTAACTTACGGAAGGTATTGTAGTATCTGGTTATGTCTTGCAGTTGACTTTGCAGTAATCTTGCAGTAATCTTTTTGTAGAAAAACAACTACTGGAGGGCGATTTTGAGGACATATTACTGGAACACCGCGCAGAACGATAATCCCCTTAAAACCCCTTTTCTGGGACAGTTTGTACTCACCGACGCTAATGTGCTCATACCGGATGAAACGCTCATATCATAGAAACCATGCCTGAGAATTTTTTTGCGAGCATTTACCGATCTGGCGAAGATTGGAAGCCGACGGGGATGGGGATGGATGAATCCGTAGACAAAACTGAATCGGAACAGGGCCCGGCGCCGTGAAAACTCGTCGTTGCGATGCCGTGTAACCAATGCTATATTTATAAGGGACAGGACAATGCATCAAGAAGAACTGCTGCAGGAAGACATGACAAAATACAGGGCGAAACCGCTCAGAATGGTCCAGGAGGAGAAAATCGACAACAAGATCGATCCTCTGATCGCGGTTCTCCGACAATTAAGATCGGAAAACAAGGTCCTTGTCGCCGTTCTTTACGGCTCCTATTCGAAAGGGACAAACCACCGCCTGTCTGATATTGATATCGGCCTTTACATTAATACAGACAACGAACTCGACACTATTGAAGTCATAGATGCCGTACGCATGGCGATCGAGGATGACACCGAGGTCTCGATACTGTTTTTGCATGACAAAGACGAATCTCCTTTCATAGTCCAGGAGGCGTTAAAAGGTATACATCTCGTTGATCCGGATATAGACACGCTCTACGAAGTGGCTGACTGGGCATTACACGAGGCAGAATCAATAAGGTTCAGGAATGGAAATGACATCTAATAGGTTAGAAAAATATCTTAGTTTTCTGGATGAAACCATTGAGTATTTTCAGGACAAAGTTGTCGGTGTAGATAGAGACCGGTATATATCTGATCGTGACATCCGAAGCATCTTGGATAAAACAATGAATGATATGATTCTCTGTATTGCGGATATTTCAAAAGAGCTTCTTCGAAGTAAAAAAAGAAGCATACCTGATACTTATAGAGATATGGTACTTGCCTGTCATGAAATTCTTGGAGGTGTTACCTTAAAGGTGGCGCCCCTTACAAGAAGCAGAAACGAAACGATTCACGAATATTTAAAGATAAACTGGCAGAATATAGTTATCGCAAAAAACAAATTACAGGACATCAGAGAATTTGTGCAAGCAGTCAAAAACAATCTTGCCCCGGATGAATCTGTATTGGAACAACGATTCAAAAATCTAATACAGGCTATTAAATCTTGTGACCCCGGGCTGGTTTCCCTCGAACTTAACATGATCAAGAATAACTACAATTTAAAGGAATTCCTGGAAGTAAAAGGTTATTTTCTTACGGATACCGCGAAAAAAATGGAATTCAAAGAGGACGATCCGGCGCGGTTGGAAAAATTCAGTCAAATCGTCAGTTACTTGCGGGCCGCTGAAACTGGCGGTGAAATTGGTATAAATATAAACATTAAGAACAAGAATGAACCCCCGTCTCAAGACGGTGATGATTTTACCCCAAAATAGTCAATTAGTTCCGGGTGCCAAATCTGATAAATCAGTTGTACAGAACACGGAGAAGTAGTGCTCAGGGGCGAACTTTTGGTAAGTTTCTTCTGTCACCCGGCGTAACGGCTCGTCCGCATTGAGCTGAAGAGAACACTGAAGAAGTGTCTTGTCGTCTTCAAACGGTGCCGTCAGATCCGCCCCCGCCTGAATGACCAGTTCTATTATAACTTCGCCGGGAAGACCCCTGGTTGTGATAACCTAAAACT
>DHQV01000005.1:5326-5685 GCA_002408185.1 Deltaproteobacteria bacterium UBA5329 | reverse complement strand
CATTCCGGCTTGCCGGGATGACGGCATTAGGCGATTGTCCTCCGAAAAAAACTAGCGCCTTCCGTTCTCACGCCTTACTCCTTATGGTCAAAAAAGAAAGGCAGGAGCGTGTTGCTCCTGTCTCATCAAACTGGGTAAAAAATTTATTTTTTATCCAGTCTTCACCGGAATCTTTTTCGCTTCCTTTAAGGCTTTTTCAGTCTTCGGGATATTTATCGTCAGGACGCCCTTTTTGTAATCTGCGTTTGCGGCGTCGACGTTCACTTCGACCGGCAGCGAAATGGTCCGGCTGAAGAACCCATAGACGCGCTCCATCCTGTGGTAACTGACATTCTTTTCTTCGGTTTCACCTTTCTTTT
>DHQV01000005.1:0-5258 GCA_002408185.1 Deltaproteobacteria bacterium UBA5329 | reverse complement strand
TCTTCGGTTTCACCTTTCTTTTCACCACAGATAGTGAGGGCATCCCTGGTAACCGATACATCGATATCTTTTTCATCCATACCGGGCAGTTCTGCGGTGATCGTAAGTTCCTTGCCGTTGTCCGCAACATCGACATTCGGATGGAACATGGAAGCTGTCGCAACAAACGGATCGATATCGAGCCCGTGGAAGAAACTATCGAATACCCGGTCTATGTTGTTGCGAAGCAAAACCAGCGGGTTTTCTTCGGAAACCCGCGGAAGCTCCCTGGTCCTCTTTGGATGCGGTGTAATTTTTATCGTTGTCATGTTCGCACCTCCGCATACAATGGTATCTTGGGGTTCATCCCGCGTTTACGGTGATCTTTCTCATCTTGGGTGCATCATTTTTCGGCATTATAAGCCTCAGGACACCGTCCTTGACGTTTGCCTCTATCTTTTCCCTGTTGATCTCGCCAGATATTGTAAATATCCTCTGATAGTCCCCCACCCCATACTCCGCGTGGGTAAGCTTCATTTTTTCCGGTATGTTCCAGTCAACCTTTCCGTAGATGGTCAGGACATTATCATCGAGTGTTATATCGATCGAGTTCTCGTTGACACCTGGCATATCGGCTATGAGAATAATTCTGTCTTTGCCTTCTATGATATCCACATCGGGATTATATATCTTTACCGCCCGCGTCCTTTCCGCGACGTCAGTTTTCTCGGCTTCTTTCTTTTGCACTTCTTTTGATTTGTCAGCCATGCCGGACCTCCTCAGACAGATTTAATAGTGATCTTTTTCGGTTTCTCCGCCTCTGACCGTGGCAGTCGTATCGTGAGTATGCCGTTCGAAAAGCTGGCTTTGACCTTTTCGGCTTCGATCGTGAACGGCAGTTCGATAGCCTTTGTAAACTGCCCGTACCAGCGCTCGCGACGGTGGTAAGAATTTCCGTTGTCCAGTTGATCGGGCTCCCTCGCCCCTTTCAGGATCAGTGTTTTACCGATAACCGAAATATCGATGGCATTGGCATCGATCCCGGGGATCTCGGTGGTGACCAGGGTCTCCTCACCATCGGTCCAAATGTTGACTGCCGGAAAATCGCTTGTCGACGGCGAGACAAATCTGGACAAGACTCGATTCATTTCATTTTCGATCCGTTGAAACTCAGACCACGGATCAAGGCCCCTCCCAAACATACCAAAACCATCGGTCCACAGCATATGTTAAACCTCCTTGAGATAAGTTACTTACCCATCTTTGATTTAAATGTGTTCATCCAGCGGTAGTTTGTCAAGAGGTTGATACCAACGTAACCTTATGAATTTAATGACGTAATGTTGAGAGTCAATGCGGTCTGCCGAAAAGTACGGGGGTGTATTCCTGCCCATGAAACGAATAGATGCCAGCGGTCGGGATCCCGCTGATATAACCGATAACGGTCTCGATGTCACCATTGAGAGCTATAGACATACCGCAATCCGAACTTAAACTCCTTGGTACGGGGATCAGTTCAAGCTGAACGGCATGTTCCGTCAGTATCTTTTCCGCCCGGAGCACATCGTGGATCGTATTGAAAAGAATAAGAAATCTACTTTCTGGCAATATCCCGGACCGCCTCTACAAAGATATCTATATCAGCTTCTTCCGTAAAATACCCTGGGGATGCTCGCAGGGCGCCGGTTGGGAATGTTCCTATGGTTTGATGGGCAACGGGTGAACAATGAAGGCCGATGCGAACAAATAAAGATCTCCTGTTAAGCTCATATCCGGCATCGGAAGACAGTTTGCCATCTATATTGAAGCTTACGATCGCAAGATACGATCCCGGGCCCCTTGATAGATGGCCATAAACGCGTACGCCGGGAATTTGTCCCAGTCCGTCCACCAGTCTTGCCCGCAGCGCCTGTTTCTTTTCCGAGATATTCGCAAGGCCCTCCTTTTCAATGAAAGTGAGCCCGCCGAGAAGCGATGCAATGCCCGGGGTGTTTGGAGTACCGCATTCATATTTATCCGGCAGGAACATGGGGTGCTCGATCGATTCGGACCTGCTTCCGGTACCGCCAAACTTGATCGGGGCAAGATCTATCCCCTCCCGTACGTATAAGGCCCCGACACCCTGAATGGCAAAAAGCGATTTATGGCATGAAAAACACAGAATATCACCGCCGACTGTCTTCAGGTCAACCGGTATGGACCCCATAGTCTGGCAGGCGTCGACAATGAGGCAGGTCTCCCCTATGATCTTCCGTATCTCGGCAAGGGGCTGCACGGCGCCAGTCACATTCGACCCGTGGTTGATGACAACGGCTTTCGTGTTCACCCTCACGGCCTGTTTAAGCCGATCGAGGTCCACAAAACCCTCGCTGCAGCAGGCAACCGTTGTATACGTTATTCCCCGGTCCCTACGCAGAAATTCGAGGGGCCTCATGACAGAGTTGTGCTCTATCGACGTTGTGACCACGTGGTCCCCGGTTTTCAGGAAACCAAGTAAGGCAATATTCAGGGATTCCGTACCGTTCTGGGTAAATATCAGGCGTTCGGAATCTTGCATGCCTATAAAGGACGTTAGTTTTTCTCTGGCCCCGAATATGATGCGTGCGGCTTCGAGGGACAGCGTATGACCGCTGCGGCCGGGATTGCCGCCGATATTCGTTACAAAATTATTGAGATATTCTATGGTTTCGGGAGGTTTCGGAAACGATGTCGCCGCATTGTCGAGATAGATCATGAATGGCCTCCAAGCTCCATGGCCAGGCTACGGCCTGATCACATTGGTCGCTTCATTGAATGAGGTCATTATTTCAAACATATTGCCGATCCTCCCGACCCCGATCTTTTCCTTGAGATGATAATAATCCAGGCATGTCCCGCACGCAATGATCTCGATGCCGAGACCTTGAATATCTTTGAGAATATTCAAATATTCCGAATCCGATGCAACAAGCTTGACGCCGGAATTGATAAAGACCATTTTCCACGGGCACACTTCCAGTTCCTTGATCGTGTTGAGGAAGGTCCGCATCAGGATCTTTCCGAGTTCCTCGTTCCCCCGGCCCATAAACTCACCATCTATGTAGACGAGGGACCTGCGTTCCTGAAGCTGCACCTCAATTGACGCTTCGTCCCGACAGCCCTCAATTCTGTAAATGCCGTTTTCCTCGGCAACGGAGGTGGAATATCCCCTGGTACCGAGGAAACGGCGCACATTCTCACTCGCTGTGGGATCATCTACGACGATCTCGATCGCGTCGACCACCCGGCTTTCAAGAAAATTCTTCGTTTCGATGACCGGCACAGGACAAGTCTTGCCTTTGAGGTTCAAGTATTCCATCAAGTTATTCTAATGGAAAAACTGGTCAAGAGCAAATGAATATTAGGCATGAAATGAATCCTAGTAATAGAAAACACGTCTATAAACGATTACGGCGGACGCATTTTATCGAGCCCTATTGAATAGTGGCCTTAAGACATGGTAATTTAATGACCAATGAGATAGATGCGAGGTCAATAATATGAGTGGTGTTTTCGGGTTTATTGGAAGAGGCAACGCTCCCGCCGAGGTCATGACGGGCCTGCAGAACCTCTCACACAGGGGCCAGGAAAGTTGGGGTATTGTTTCAAGCACACGAGGCAGTTCTTTTGTTGAAGTGAGGCAGCTCGGCTCTGTATTTCAATCCGCTCTTCCCGCCAAATTGAATTACGGAATGGCCGCCATCGGTCACGTCCGATATCCGACCACTGGCGAAACAACGGAAAGGAACAGTCAGCCGATCGTCGGGAGCTTCCGGAAGGAAAGAATAGCGGTAACCCACAATGGCCATATCCCGCGGTACAGGCAACTGATGGAAGAATTTGGAAGCCTTTTCCAGACAGATATCGATACCGAGGTCATCCTTCATTTGATAGCGAGATCGCATGGCGCGGATATGATCGAGAAGGTCCATAACACGTTGAACATTTTGGGCCGCCAATCCGCTTTCAGCATTATTATCCTGCACAATGGCAATCTCATAGCGGCCCGTGACCCGTTCGGCTTCAGGCCTCTATCCATCGCACGGCGGGGCGAAGAAGACGATTGCGCGTGGGCTATTGCTTCGGAAACGTGCGCCTTTCACGGGGACCTCGAATGGATCGGCGATGTGGAGCCGGGACAAATGGCGATCTTCAATGGGGACGATGTCACGACGAAGTCGTTTCTTCCACCCGATCCCTACCCTTGCATCGTCGAATGGCTTGACTACGCGTCCCCCGCAAGCAAGGTTTTTTCAGTGAACAGCTACGAGTTCCGGGAACAGATCGGGAAAAAATTAGCCCAGCTGGAAACCGAAAAGGCCGATATCGTCGTTCCTATTCCCCGGGCGGCCATACCCGCAGCCTCGGGTTTTCATAATGCTACAGGAATACCGTTCAAGATGGCGATCGTGGCGATCGGCGAGATCGGCAGGATATTTGGTATATCTACGGAAAGGGACAGGTACAGCCAGGCTGAAAGAAAGTTCCAGATTAATGGCGAGTTGTTAAAAGGGAAAGAGGTCTTTCTTATCGATTCTCTTTTGGTCCGTGGCTCAACCGCCCTTGTATTGATACCGAAATTACGCGAGGCAGGCGCCACAAAGGTCCACCTGCGGCTCACCGCCCCCCCTCCGCGCTTTCCGTGCCTCATGGGAATGGCAATGGCAAAACCGGGTGAATTGCTGGCGAAGAACCGCACCGACGAGCAACTCAAGCATCTTCTGGGTGTGGACAGTTTCCGCTACCTGACAACTACCGACCTGAAGGATGTGGCGGGCAAAAGGTTTTGTGACGCTTGCTTTACCGGTAATTACCCCTTCTCCGTATAGCCTCAAGAAGGAAGGACATCCTCACGTCGCGGTAATACCGGACATTAATCTTTGATGGGGCGCCCGATCGCTATCCTTCCAGGATGAATATCACGTCGAGTGTTACCCGGAATTTCAGGATGGTTCCCTCCGAGACTTCTGCATATTGTTCTTTCACGCGCAGGCCGGTTATGCCCCTCAATGTTTTCGAGGCCCTTTTGAAACCCGTCATTATTGCATCCTCGAAACTTTCGGTTGAATCGGCAACGATTTCGGTGACGCGCGCCACTCTACCTTCGTAATACATGATGTACCTCCCTTTTGGATGCAGAGACAATAACAGAGTGCAAATAGCCTGTCAATGACAATTGGAGGGATACCCGGCCTAACGGTCGCCGGAGGTCAATATGGCAAGGATGAGCATGCTCATGAGTTATTGTCAATAGTTGGTGA
>DHQV01000063.1:9150-10461 GCA_002408185.1 Deltaproteobacteria bacterium UBA5329 | reverse complement strand
GTCTTCCCGGCGAAGTTATAACGGCCATTGAGTATGCCATCATCGCTACTATTATTTGGATATTTAACTCGTGACGATTTTAGAAACATCAATCAAGAGCATATCGACTGCATAGAAACAAACCCTTCATAACTATCTGTAAGATAAACTAGTTCTATTTGTGAAAAAAAAGCTCGACGCTAACTGATCGATATCGTTGCCTTTTGATGTTACTGTTTCTTGTCGTTCGTAAAAAGCGGCTTTTTCGTAACTCACTGTAATAAGGTGAACTACCCCGCCCTCACGGACGGGACTTCCCGGTTCGACGAGGGGCCTGACAGCGCCGCCTCTCCCCGGGCGTAACTTCCCGTGGCTCCCACGGTAGATCTTCTCAGAATGTTTATGGCCGCGTTATGGTCCCTGTCGAGGACGAGGCCGCAGTGAGGACACCTGTGCGTCCTCACGGACAGGGACTTCGGTACCTTCCCGCCGCACCCGGAACACATCTGCGACGTCCCGTGAGGCGGGACCTTCTCGAACAGGCGACCGGCTTCTTCCGCTTTGTACGCCAGTTTCATGAGAAAGCTTCCCCATCCTGCGTCCGATATGCTCCGCGCCAGGTGGCGGTTCCTTACCATGTTCCGGACCTTCAGGTCCTCCACGGTGATGGCGCCGTATTGGTCCACGATCGTTCGTGAGAGTCTGTGCTGGAAGTCCGCCCTCTGGTTCCTTATGGCCCGGTGTACCCGGGTCACCAGAAGTTTTGCTTTCTTCCTGTTGGCCGAGTCCTTCTTCTTCCGGGACAGGCCTTTCTGCAGCCGGGAGAGCTTCTTCAACGAACGGGTGAGATACATCGGGTTCTCAATCCTGGTCCCGTCAGAGAGAACGGCGAAGCTCGTGACACCCGTATCGATACCTATATGCCGCCCTGACGGTCGGGCAGTCCGGGTACGGGCTTCGCATTCCACAGAGATGCATGCGTACCAGTGGCCGCTGTCCCGGACAACGGTGCACATTTTCATCCTTCCTTCGGCCGGACGGTGCATCTTCATTCTTATATGCCCGATCTTCGACAGGGCGAGTTTTCCATCCCTGATGGAGAAACCGGGTTCCTGCGGGTATGTGATAGAGTCGTACCGGCCTTCACTCTTGAAGCTGGGATATCCGGCCTTCCCGCTCTTCCCTGCCACCCTGCGAAAGAACGCCCGGAACGCCCTGGAGCACCTGGGAACGGATCTCGCGGAGCATGGGTACGCGGGTCTTGTCTGCTGTGAGTATCTTTTGCCGGTCAATGCGCGAAAGGCCCTTGCCTGCGTCTCTTGACACAGGCAG
>DHQV01000063.1:1232-8788 GCA_002408185.1 Deltaproteobacteria bacterium UBA5329 | reverse complement strand
TCAGTGCGCCCTGCCGGGCGCACGAAAAAAGAAGGGGCCTTGGACAGCCCCCTTTCTTAGCTGTTTCCGGGGATCTTTAGAAGAAATACCAGGCTGCCAGCCTGTACTGGTCCATCGTGCCGCTCGTGCCGGCGAAGCCTGGTCCATTTCCCGGGCCTACCCCGTTATAATGCGTAAATATCCTCATCCACTGAAGGCCAAACCTGATAGCCTGATTGGCATCCCAATACATATTTACCGCATAAGACTGAGACATGTTGACGGTATCACGTGCTGCGGCATTGTGACTGCGCGCCCACTCACTGTAGTTGTACTTGAGATAGCCGTACAGGCCATTCATCCAGAGTTTGTCCGTGATCCACCAGGAGACCTGGGCGAACATCCCGAAAAGTGTTGGCGCTGCGGCTTCGGTGGAGGACCTCATGTAAGCACCGTTGCTCGGGCCCGAGGTTCCCATCCAGTTGTTGCCCGCAACGTTCTGGCCGATAAAGAAGTTCCCGTTAAGAAGCACGGACATTGCCTTGTTGCCCTGTTTCTCGGGAACGATGGGCAGGGAGTACCGAAATGCGGCGACCCACGCATCGGTCGAGCTGTCCTTGATTCGGGCCGGATTTACGGGATCCGTGAAGGTCTCCGAGTCCCTTCCATAGTACCCACCCAATGCGAATTTAAGGTTATTGGGACCGATTTTGCCGCAGCGGTCCGTCCAGTATGCGATCTCGCCCTGGAGTCCGGGCCAGCTGCTCCTGGCATACCCGTCATTATACTGGCGGGTAGTTCCCGACCACCCCGTTGCGGAGGTGAGGCCGATCATTGCGTTAAATTCCTTGGTGAAGAAATAGCGGAAGGCTACCTGCGGGGTCCTGATGCCCTTGAGGTACTGTTTGAAATCATCGGCCCCGACCTGCGCCCTGTAATAGGGCATACCCCACTGCTGCCAGTTCTGCCCGATCATGAGTTCCGCCGATTCCCAGTTGAGGTTCATAAAGGCATGCCTGAGTTGGAATCCACCGTAGGCGTTGCCCGTCGTCGTGCCCCGGAAATCGCCTTCAATGAAGGCCTTCGTCCTGGCACCTAACAGTTCCGGGCCCTTGATGAGGAAATTGAAACGTGTTTCTGCACCGCTTGCGAAGGTGTTGCCATACTCATCCTCCAAAATGGCCCTGTCGGAGGTACTCTGCCTGAAAGCCTTCGATGGGTCGGCGTGGCTGTTCTGGGCCGAATACCCCAGATCGTACTTCACGAGGCCGCCGAATGTGACATCATGCCTGCTCGACACGCTGCCAGCGTGTCCGAGTGCCGGAATTGCGAGTAACGCTGCGATGAAAACGAATAAAAATCTCTTCATACCTGCTCCTTTTGGTTGGTTTTATTGCGCGGATGGTCCGCTGCGCTTTCCTCCCTCCCTTTATTGATGTGATGTTGTGAACCCAGATTAACGAATTTTAATTAAGCTCAGATTAAGCGTGGATTAAATTAGTATTAATTCCAACTCAACAGGTCATTAGACGTGACGAAAATCCCGGTCTTTATCAACTTGCCAGCACATAATTGAATAGGCTCCAGAGGTCGAAGCCTGGTCGGCGTTCTTAGGGAAAAATAACCGTTTCTTAACACATTGAGCCTTCAGAATTAACACTCCGGGCGTAAAATATCCCCCGAGAAGGAAATACGCTGCTTAGCTGTGCTACAAGAGCCCTTTGCAAAGATAGATTTGTGAGGTAATCTCATAGGTATGACCAATCAGCTGATCGCCGTTGTCGATGACGAGACTGATATACTGGAGCTCGTGTCGATACACCTTAAAAGATCGGGGTTTCGCGTCCGTGAATTTGCGGACGCAGAATCTTTCTACAAATTCCTGGCAAGGGAAGTCCCTGATCTCGTCATTCTTGACCTTATGCTCCCTGACATCGACGGGCTGCAAATATGCAAATACCTCAGGGGGCACGAACGGTTTTCATCTCTTCCCATCATCATGCTGACGGCGAAGACCGAGGAGGTCGACAAGATAATCGGTCTTGAACTGGGAGCTGATGATTACGTGACAAAACCGTTTTCACCGCGGGAACTGGTTGCCCGCGTGCGCGCGGTCCTGCGGCGCCATGACAAACACGATGCGGAGGCCCGGCAAATAGTGATCGGCGACATCGTTATGGATATTGACAGGCATGAGGTAAAGGTGAAAGGGGAGGTGGTCAAGCTGACACCCTCTGAATTTAAGATATTACACCTGCTCGCAATGAAGCAAGGGCGCATCCAGACACGCGAGCAGATACTGGGTTTTCTCTGGGGGGACGAGAAATTTGTTATCGACCGGACCGTGGACGTCCATATCAGGCATCTGCGCGAGAAACTCGGTGATGCGTCACACATGATCAAGAACGTGCGAGGGGCAGGCTACAGGATGGAAGAATGAAAAGGTCGATATTCCTTAAAATATTCGGCAGCTATTTTCTACTGATCATCGCCCTCTCCGGACTTACGGTCCTTTTTTCCTCCTATCTTATCCGGCATTACCAGCTGGAACTCACCGAAAAGGAATTAACTGAGACCGCCATGATCGTCAGGGGTTTTCTGAACGAGGTTTCGTCACTGAGGTCTATGGACCGCACAATTAAGGGGCTGGACAGGCAGATACATACCCGGATCACCATCGTGGACCCCGAAGGCAGGGTGGTCGCTGACTCCAAGGAAAACCCCGGCAAGATGGAAAATCACCGGATGAGGACAGAGGTCGCACAGGCATTCGAGGGCCAGACCGGAAGGTATCTGCGCCTAAGCGACACCCTGGGCCGGGAGATGCTTTACATCGCAATACCGGTCTACAAGGGTGATGCGGTTGAGTATGTCATCCGGGCAAGCAAGTTCCTGAAAGATATCAAGGTTGTCTCGGGAAGGCTCAACACGCAGATCGCACAGACGGCCGCTATCGTTCTTGTTATCGCCCTTATCGCGGCATTTATCTTTGCCCGGACGATATCCCGACCCGTCGGGGAGTTGACGGACGCCATACGGCGCGTGGCAGGACATGATTTCAGCGCACGGGTATTGTTAAGGGGCAGGGATGAGCTCAAACAGGTAGCGGACAGCTTCAACACAATGACAGATGAGATGCAGGGTCTTTTTGCCGAACTTACCCGTCAGAAGGAAGAGTTGAACAGCATAATAACATCACTGCAAGAGGGACTCTTGGTCCTCGACGGCGACGAACGAGTGGTCCTGACAAACAAAAGCCTGGAGAAGGTCATCGGCCGCGAGGTCGATAAGGGCCGGTTCTTCTGGGAGGAGGTTCGCGAGCCCCCGATCAATGAACTCATCAGAAGGGTGCGCAGCGAACAACGAAACCTCAATCAGGAGGTCGCCGTGAATGACAGGGTGTTCTTGTGCAGCGCCTCTTTCCTGAGAACAAAAGGCGGTGTTGTTGTCGTCTTCCATGATATCACCGACATAAAACACCTCGAGAAGATAAAGAGCGATTTTGTCCTGAATGTATCCCACGAGCTTCGCACGCCGCTCACATCCATAAAAGGATATGCCGAGACGATAAATGAAACTTCGATCTCGGACGAGAACAGACATTACCTGACGGTCATCAGGCGCAATACAGACCGGCTGATCAATATTGTCACGGATCTTCTGACGCTTGCGAAACTTGAGGAAAGAGAATTTGCGTTTACCCCCGAGCCCGTCAGCATGCCGCAGCTCATCGACAGGGTGCTCAAAATATTTGAGAACCAGGTGCGTCAGAAGGGCTTGCCACTCAAGACTGTGATCCCGGATGACCTGCCGCCTGCCATGGGCGATCCTTTCAGGCTTGAGCAGGTTTTTATAAACCTTCTGGATAACGCTATCAAATACACGGAGGTCGGGGGGATCACGATCGAGATGAATGCGAAGCTGGGCAATGTGATCGTAAAGGTGACCGATACCGGTCCGGGCATCCCTTCCGAGCATATCCCCCGCATTTTCGAACGCTTCTACGTGGTCGACAAATCACGCTCAAAAAAGCTGGGCGGTAGCGGGCTCGGGTTGTCGATCGTCAAGCATATCGTCCTTCTCCACGAGGGGAGCATCAGCGTCGAGAGCGTTGTCGGCAAAGGCTCCACATTCATCGTTTCTTTACCGGCCATTAGGTCCTGACCGCAATCTTAACCATTTATTAACAGAACGAACCTTCAGGGTTAACAGTGAGTCGGTAAACTTTATCAGCTTGTAAATTATCCGATTAAGGAGGGTATCATGAGTTTCAGGTTGTTAAGGAATTTGACATTTGTGGCGGCCGCCCTTGTCGCCGTCTTCGGTCTGACGGGGCATGTACCGGCGGCGGATATGGAGCTTCTGGGTGCGGGCGCCACATTCCCCCAGCCCCTCTATTCTAAGATGTTTGATGCCTACAACCAGCAGCACAAGGTGAAGATCAACTATCAGGGGATCGGGTCCGGAGGCGGTATCAATCAACTCATCAAAAAGACGGTGGATTTTGGCGGCACCGATGCATTCATGACCGAACTGGAGCAGAAGTCAGCCGGGGCCCCCGTCCTGCACATCCCCACATGCCTGGGAGCGGTCGTCCTTGCGTACAACCTTCCGGGAAATCCAAAACTGAACTTCACCTCCGAGATAATAGCAGGCATCTTCCTGGGCACTATCACGAAATGGAACGATCCCAAGATCGCATCGGCAAATCCCGGGACCACTCTTCCGAACCTGGCGATAAGCCCCGTGCATAGGGCGGACTCAAGCGGCACCACATTCATTTTTACAGAATATCTGGCGAAAACGAATGACGCATGGAGAGAGAAGATCGGCCTGGGAAAATCTGTCAACTGGCCTGCCGGGTCGATCGGCCAGAAAGGCAACCCCGGCGTGGCCGGATATGTGAAGCAAACCCCGGGGGCGATCGGTTATGCCGAACTTCTATACGCTATCCAGAACAAGATGGCGTACGGCAATGTAAAGAACAAGGCAGGGAAGTTCATCGAGCCGACCCTGAAATCGGTGACAGCTGCGGCAAACGTCAAGATACCCGACGATACGAACATATCCCTGACGAACACCGGCGCTGCCACGGGATATCCGATAAGCAGCTTCACATGGCTCATCTTCTACAAGGAACAAAACTACGGCGGCAAAACGAAGGAGCGCGCTGAGGCCCTCGCCAAAATGCTCATGTGGATGGCGGGGAACGGACAGAGATATGTTGAGCCGCTCCACTATTCCCCGTTATCAAAGGAAGCGGCGGCAAAGTCTGTAAAGATAATAGGTTCGATGACCTATAACGGCGCACCGTTGCTGAAATAAACGAACAGATAGGGACTTGAAGGGGCGGGGAAGTTGCCTCCCGCCTCTCTGATTGTTCATGACCAGACATACGAAGCGATTGACACGACATATAGACTGCTTGGAAAGATCATTCAAGGCAGTCCTTTTAGTGAGCGGAGGGTTCATCGTCGTTCTCTTTCTCGGGATACTGGTGACTCTCTTTGCCAACTCTGTACCGTCTATCCGCCAGTCCGGCATCTTCTTCTTCGCGGCGAAGACCTGGGACACCGCATCGGGGACATTTGGAGCACTCCCCTTCCTGGCAGGAACGCTGATAACGTCATTCCTTGCCCTTCTGATATCGATCCCGTTCTCCATAGCCATTTCCCTCTTTCTCGGCGAATATTACAGGGAGGGGCCCATCTCCGCCTTTCTTCGCAGTTCCGTGGAGATCCTTGCAGGCATCCCTTCCGTAATATACGGGTTGTGGGGCCTTTTTCTTCTCATGCCCGTTATCAGGTTCGTCGAGACGAAGATCGGGGTTGCCCCCCAGGGTGTGGGGATCCTGACCTCATCGCTCATCCTCGCCGTCATGATCATCCCGTTTTCGGCTTCTATCGGCAGGGAGGTCATTACCCTCGTCCCGGGCGATCTTAAGGAAGCGGCTTATTCGCTTGGAGCCACACGCTTCGAGGTCGTCAAGAACATTGTAGTCCCGTACGCCCGTTCAGGCATCATAGCGGGAATACTCCTTGCTCTGGGACGTGCCATAGGGGAGACGATGGCCGTAACAATGCTCATCGGGAACAGCAATTTTCTCCCAACCAGCATATTCAGCCCCGCCAATACCATGGCAAGTGTTATTGCGAACGAATTTGCCGAGGCAACGGGAATTACGGCCGCATCGCTGATATACCTGGCTCTGGTCCTGTTTTTTGTCACGATGATCGTCAACATCGTCGGGACGTACGTGATCCAGAAACTCAGCATCGAAGCATCGCGCGAGGTCACGTGATGAACGATAATCTGAGATCCCGTCTTTTAAAAGATATCCTGTTCAAAGGCATTATCGGTTTCTTTGCGTTTATTTCCCTTCTGCCCCTCTTTCTGATCCTCTATTACATAACGAAGAACGGGATAGCGGTCATCAACTGGGACTTTCTGACGAGCCTGCCAAGGCCGATCGGTGAGACCGGCGGCGGGGTGTTTAATGCTATTATAGGCACATTGATGCTTATCGTTCTGTCGGGCGCGTTGTCGATACCCTGCGGTATCCTGGCCGGGATCTATCTTGCCGAGAACAGTACCGGCAAACTCGGCAATTCCATCCGGTTGTGTGTCATTGTCCTCCAGGGGACGCCATCGATCGTCATAGGCATCATTGCCTACCTGTGGATCGTGATACCTTTAAAAGGGTTCTCGGCCTTTTCGGGAGGGGTTGCCCTGGCTATCATGATGCTGCCCGTTATTATCAAGACGACGGAAGAAACCCTCAAACTCGTCCCGTATCACCTGAAGGAGGCTTCTCTCGCCCTCGGTGTGCCGTATTACAGGACAATGCTCAAGGTCATTCTCCCCTCCGGGATGAGCGGTATATTGACCGGGATACTGCTCAGTGTGGCCCGGATCACCGGTGAGACAGCCCCGCTCCTTTTCACCGCATTTGGCAACCAGTTCATGAATGTCAACATATTCAAGCCAATAGATTCGTTGCCGTACAGGATATTCTACTATGCGATGAGCCCATACCCCGAATGGCATTCATTCGCCTGGGGGGCTTCGTTCATTCTTGTTGTCCTGACACTTTCTTTAAATCTGGTTTCGAGAGGAATTTCTGCAAAATGGAAAACACGGTTCTGACGGTCAAGGATTTCAGCGCAAGCTTTGGAGACCACAAAATTCTCCACAAAATAAACCTGAGAGTCGAGAAAAATATCGTCGCTGCGCTGATGGGGCCGTCCGGCTGCGGCAAGACGACCCTTATACGGTGCGTAAACAGAATGCATGAGCTCATTCCAGGTGCCACCATATCAGGCAAAATGTATCTCCTTGACGAGGATATCTACGCAATGCAGCCCATCATCCTCAGGCGGAAGATCGGTATGGTGTTCCAGAAACCGAACCCTTTCCCGACGATGAGCATTTATGAAAATGTCGTTGCGGGCTACAAGCTGAACGGCATCAGGATGCCCAGATCGGAAATGGACGGCATTGTCGAGCGATCATTGAGGGATGCGGCGCTCTGGGACGAGGTCAAGAATAATCTTCACCGGAAGGGGACATTCCTCTCC
>DHQV01000063.1:0-1136 GCA_002408185.1 Deltaproteobacteria bacterium UBA5329 | reverse complement strand
TCCGGCGGACAGCAGCAGCGGCTCTGTATTGCCCGGGCGCTCGCGATGAATCCGGAGATGATCCTGTTTGACGAACCCACCTCAGCCCTTGACCCGAAATCGACCGCGCAGATCGAAGAACTCTTCGTAGAGCTCAAAAAGACCGTCACAATGCTTCTTGTCACCCATAATATTGCCCAGGCCGCACGGGTATCGGATGTGACCGCTTTCATTTACCTGGGGGAACTCATAGAGTTCGGGCCGACGGAGAAAATGTTCACGGTGCCCAAGGACAAACGAACCGAAGAATATCTGACAGGTAAATTTGGTTAGGAGGATGCATGCTGCAGGACCGGATAAAGGGACTCAAGAAAGAGATCATCGAATACGGCGCCCTTATCGAAGATATGATCGACAAAAGCATAGTCGCAATATTGGACAGGAAAGAGGCCCCACTGTCGGAGGTTATAGGTGTACTTGAGCCAGCTACCAACGAACGCGAGATAAAGATAGATGACCTTTGCGCAACAGCGATTGCCCAGTATGAGCCCAAAGCGCGGGACCTCAGGATAGTCCTTATGATCTATAAAATGAACAGCGACCTGGAGCGCATGGGTGATCATGTGGCGAATATCGCCGAGAGCGGGCTGTTCCTCGTATCCCGTCCCCCGGTAAAACCACTGGTGGATACACCCAGGATGGCACAGGAAACCGCGAGAAGCTTGAAGGATGCCATAAGTTCTTTCATCGATGAGAATGCCGTGCTCGCACAGGAGGTGTGTGAACGGGATTATATTATCGATGCCCTTCAGGACCAGATCTTCAGGGAGCTTGTCACATTCATGTCGTCGGACCCAACAACCGTCGAACGGTCACTACATCTTATCAGGATAGCCAATAACCTGGAAAGGATCGCAGACCTCTCGACAAATATATGTGAGGATGTGATATTTATGGTTGAAGGAAGGGTGATCAAGCACCATCTCGAAGAGGGACCATGAGGAAAGTTGGATAGATGTTTGTCGTTTGACATCGTACGAAGCCAAATGTCCGAAGCATTCCTCGGTAAGTTTCGGCAGTGGCAATTGTCCGGGAGAAGGCGATGAACCAAGGCTAATTGATGTGCCCTTTCATTTCAACTTTCCCCGGCAGGAGTC
>DHQV01000099.1 GCA_002408185.1 Deltaproteobacteria bacterium UBA5329 | reverse complement strand
AGACGATTTTCTCCGATGCGGGGGTAAGCTGTCAAGTAGGTCTTCAATCTTCTTTGTGCCATTATTCATTTCTCCTTTCTGCTGACGTAACATAAGGTCCGCAACCGTCCCGGCATTCGGACTCCGGATGAGACCTGAAAAGGCCATCCGTTACCGCAGCACGACTGTGTCCGGCTGGCACGGACTTTCCCGGAAGGCGACAGTTGCGGGGACGGCATAGGATCGGAACACAGATCTGAATGCAAGGGGATAGCCGCGAGCCTCCTCTAAACGGGGATCCCCTTCTGCCTAAGCTCCCGTGTTTTCCTTATGGAGCATTCCTCACAACGATATTCGGGATGGGAATCCCTCCTCCTATCGTAGGCCCTTGCCCTGATGATCCTGTAGCCGCGGGCCTCGCGTCCGCAGTCCACGCAGACGACGGTGTCCTTCACCGCCCATTCCACGGAGAGTCTCTCCGAGGTGAATATGAACATGTCCACCCAGAAGAAGATGAGCCCTCCGATAAGGTTGGCGACGATGGTGGCGGTGACCTTGCCGACCGCGGAGAGGAGATAAAGCATAGCGGCAAGGATGGGCGTGGAGAGCTGCCAGCGAAAGAGATACAATCCGTAGCGTTTCAAGTTCACCTGCATGGCCTCCTCCTTCATTGCGGGAGATGTATCTCCAGAATGTCCAGTTCCCCTTCAATTAGGTCTATGTTCACGGCCTCGTGCAAAATGGTCCTGTAGGACCCCTTTGCCAGTGCCATGACGGCTTGCGTTGCGGCAACGCCCGAAGGGCAGTTACGCGACGCCCACCCGGCAACCAGAAAGGCCCGATTAACGGTCTCGCCCACAATGTCGCGGGCGGCGTATCTGGGATGACCGACGAGACCCAGGTAGATGCTTCCCGAATTAAGGGCGATGATAAGGTCCTTCTGGTAGATTACCTTCTTCGCGTGGATAGCCGCGCGCAGGGCCCGGTCGGCATGATCGGGACCGGAGAAGAAGCAGAGGAACCCGTCCCCGACGTACTTGACGGGTATCCCGTCAAACTTGAGGATGGATTCTGTGGGGTCGTAAAAGAGGACATTTGTGTAGTCAGCCAGTTCCTTCGACTCCATGGAGATGGACCGCTTTTCGAAATGGGTGACGGCCGAGCAGAAGACAGTGGCGGGAAAGACACCGCTTTCCGCTTCCGTGAGTCCGAGAAGATGGTCAGTACTGACATCGAAGAGACGTGCAATCTTCATCAACACTTCAACGTCCGGCAGGTTCGCCCCTTTCTCCCATTTCGAAACAGCCTGCGGTGTGACCTGCAGGGTATTGGCAAGGTTTATCTGCTTGAGACCATGTTTTTCCCTAAGCAAACGTATCTTGAGTCCTATGTCCATCGTTAGATGATGTTATATTACAGGTTTGCGTGACTTACAACTATGCGTGGGTTCAAATAAAACAACCTTAGGTTGACTATATGTCCGTGGCAGGGCCCCCGAGATCCCGACACACCATCCGAGTCCGGGAGATTGTGCGAAGCGGCCCCGGGAGGCCGGGATCATCTCGTCCCTGCTTAGTTCTTAAGGATCCTTCCCCGGCAAACAGGGCCCTACGGTCGCCGGGGAAGGATCCGCCTGAACCGTGCATCTTGAGCGGGCTTTTGCAAGCATAAAACGTTTTTCCTTCAATACATTCATTCTGACAAACCTTCTCAAGGCCTTCTTATCTCGCCTGTTTATAAGTTCCAGTATCTTTCTGTGGTATTCAAGTGACACCAGCATACTTTCCTTTGAAGCACAAAACATCCTCCTGCACCATGTGATATACTCCATAGGCATACCGATCATTTTTTGCAAAGTCTTGTTTCCCGTCGCGCCGTATAGGATTCCGTGAAACCCTTCGATCAGTTCCAGCGTCATTTCGACGTTTCCTTTTCTTAGCGATCGAAAAGAGTCCGCGATATTCTTCTCAAGGCTCGTCATGAACTCATCACCGGAGCGCTCCATTGCAGCACATGCCGCATGACTTTCCAGGACCGAAAGAATATCGCAGACCTCCTCTATATCCTTTACCTTGATATTCCGCACTGCATACCCCCGCACGGGAAGCTTCTCCACCAGGCCGTACTCTTCAAGCTTTTTCAGCGCTTCCCGGACGGGTATTCTGCTGGTTTTCACCATTTCCGAGACTTCCTCTTCGATCAACCTCTGTCCGGGGTTCAGACTTCCCGTTCTAATGGCGTTCTTTAACGTGTCGAAGACGGAATCTACCTTTGGCATGTATTCTGAAACGATCCTTATCTCGTGAAAGGAATCGCCATGCTCCAATTTCTGCGTCATATGGTCCGTTCCTTGATAACGATACATTCCATCACCTCAGTATTTATAAGAAAGCCCCGCGTAAAACTGCCTTCCGGGTGAAGGGTAATAATTCGCAGTAGGTGGTTGTCCGAAAGGATAGCTTGCCACGCCGTATTCACTGTATTGCTTGTCCGTCAGATTCTTTATTCCGAACATGGCCTCAAGGCCCTTCCATGCGTATTTGAAGTTGACGTCGACCGTCGTAACCCCCGGCAGTTCCCGGAGCTGGTTCTGCTGGTCGCTAACCATATATCTGTCTCCGAGATAGGTAAGAATCACGTTGGCTGTCAGATCGTTCCAGAAATAAGTAAGCTTCACGGAGAATTTGTTTCTTGAGACAAGAGGGATCCTGTTTCCATCGAAGTCGCCGCCGTCGAAAACTGCATTTGTATAAGAATAGAGAAAGTTGAAAGCTAATTCCTTGAGAGGGACAAGATAAAGGGAAGCCTCAACACCATCCCGTCGGGTTTTGTCATAATTACCGTTGGCGAAGGTAAAAGGGTTGTAGTAGATCTCGTCGTCTGTTCTGGACTGGAAGTAGGTGACGCCGCCGCCAATCCATTCAACAAAATTGTACCTGGCGCCGATGTCGATTTCCCTCGTCGTCTGTGTCTTCAAGGACTCATTAATCGGGGGTACGGCAAAGACACTGAGAAGTTCGTCCGTTGTAGGTGTCCGGAACCCTTTGGCGTACGTTATGAACATGTTGCCCTTCTTGTCGAAGAGATAGTTTGCCGATATCCTGAAGGCGTCCTTCCAGACGTTCACCGAGTTGTTTATCGGCTGGTTCATACCAAGATTATCCAGATAGTCGATATCCCATGAGGACTTCTGTGCTCTGTAAGCAAAATTGAGAAGCAGATCCTTGATCGGTGCGATCTCATCATTGATGTAAAAGGCGCTGTCCGTCTTGGTGATCTTCGTGACCGAGTCCGTCCCCCAGAGACCCGGTGAGTAATCGGAGCTTCTCGTGGGGCTTCTATAATAATCGAATCCCGCCACGAGAGAATTTCGGAGTCCGAAGATCGGCTTGTTGACAATGAGCTTCGGCATGAAACCATACGTCTCAAAAGTCCTCATGGAGTACCAGTTGCTGAGCGCCCAGGCGGAACTGGCATGCCGCAGCCTGTAGGACCCGTTCAGGCAGAGGACAATGTCGCCGAAGTTGATGTCGGCGCCAAGGTTTGCGAAATTATCCTCCGTGTTGGCCGAGTCGTCAGGGTTCTTCGTGTCGGTCCTGCTGAAGCGTCCTGTGGCCAGATCATCGGAGGTTAGCACGCCTGGCATACCGTAGGTATCCCGGTGATGACCTGTCTGAAGATAAACGGTAAGGTCCTTGAAGGCATCGAAGGTAAAATTGCCGATAAGGTCTCTCGTGTGGAGCGCGTTGTTGCGACGATACCCGTCCGTGTCATATGACGAGGCGAGACCGTAGTAGGAGAACTTGTCCTGTTTTCCCAAAACGCTCAGCTTCGACGTGAACAGATTGTCGCTTCCGGCCAAGACCGACGCCTTCACCGTCGGTTTTCCCTCGCCTTGCTTCATGATGAAGTTGACCGCTCCAGCCACGGCATTGTCGCCGAACAGCGCCGTTGCCGATCCGCGGTATATCTCAACTCTTTCGATCATGTCAAGCGGAATCACGGAAAGGTCTGCACCGGACATGTCGATACCATTGATTCTTCTACCGTCTATGAGAAAGAGCACGTTTGACGGCGCGGTTTCTCCATAGCCCCTTATGTCAATCTGCGTATATTTGGGGTTGTTCAGGAGATTACTGGTGAAGATGCCCGGCTCACACTTGAATACGTCTGTAACAGTCGTGGCCCCAATAGCTTCGATGTCTTCTTTGGTAATGATCGAAACATTTGCAGGGGCTTCCAGAAGGGGCATCGCCTCCCGGTTAGCTGTTACGACGATGCCGTCGAGACGGTAGGGTTTTTGCTGGGCGAATCCGGGAAAAGAACCGAGCAACAAAGATAACAAACAAATGATCGATAATGCGGTTTTAATGCGCATTTTTCCTCCTTTTTTGCGATAAACAACGGGCTAATGTTTTACGAGTCTGTCAACAATAGATCGCTAAAAAAGAAGGTAATCAGGGTGGTATTGGATTCACGGTACGCCTCCTTATGCCTCGTAAGGATTTGGAGCAGATAACCCGGTCCAAAGTTTCCTGACTTAGGTCATAAGGCTTACGCGTCTTCCCGCCGTTTTCAGGCAGTGACTGGGCTTCGTGCCCTTGCGCGCCGTTTCAACCATCACAGTTGCGGGACAGTGGGAGATTTTCACTCCCTTCCGTTGAAAACCGGCTGCTTGTATATGTTGTTCATTATAACGGTTCGGATATTTAATTTCAATGCTATGAAGAAAGTACACTTTTTTCAGGTCGAAAAAGCGAGAAAATGGATACAGCGCGCATGTTGTCACATTTGTATATATTTTGTGATATCGCAGTGTCATGAAATCGTCCATTTCTGCACGAATAGATAATAATCTCCCGGCCATGATGAACCGGGGTAGGGGAGGGGACTGGAGGGCAACCCTTCTCCTCGTCAGTGCCGACGGGGAAACGCTCGATATGACCGAAGGCGGAACCATTGGCAGTTTTGATAGAGCGTGTATAATATGCATATAATGAGGACTATAACATCTTATAAGGTCCGTGAAGCCATCCGCAGAACTGTGCGAGTCGGCCGCCCGAAGAAGGTCATCGTTTTCGGTTCGTACATAAACGAAGAGATAAAATCTGGTAGCGGTCTCGATATACTTGTCATTAGCGAAGACAGCATTCCCGATACCCGGGCGGAAAGTACCAGGATCCGCAGGCATCTAAGGGACCTGATGATACCGATCAATATACTCGTTGTCAGGGAAAGCGATTATGAGGTACTAAAACACAGGCCGGGTCTCATCTACCGGGAAATTGAAGACACGGGAATAGTGGTCTATGAATCCGGTAAATGGAATTAACCGGAAAATACCGGACCTCGAGGATCTACAGGAAATCATCCGCCGATCGGTCGTCGCACGCCTCGATGCGTTGAACGAAAAAAATTCTTCCCGAAGGCCAGCAACCCCAGTTTTTTCTTACCTGCTATTTTATCTGTAATGAGACCATATCTCATATCTTGAAGAAAACACGGGGGCCACACAAATGCCTGACTGGTGTAGTAACACCCGGACAATCACCGGCGAGAAGGAGATTTAGGGCCGGTTACCCGGCCCCATTTCTGTTCCTAGCACGCCCGGGAGTCCCTCATGTGTTCTTTTTTGAACCTGCTTTAATAGCGATTATGCACGCCGCCAACCCCACCACTACAACGCCCAAGATAATCACCCACGTGGGCACCATATAATCACCCCCTTTTCCTTATACTGACCGAAGATTGCACTCCGTTCCCAAGACAACGCTCTTCTTTCTTAGAAATGTTTTTTATTCACTGCCCTTTCCTTCCGCACTTTTGGCAGTGACATACACTACGATACCTCCCACGATCACGAGAAAAACCATAAATAAATAGGCAAAAAACTCTTCCGACATGATTTAGCCTCCTCTTCTATTTCCACCTCTTTTTGCGTGTCGCAGTTTTACTTTCCAAATAAATGGCCGCATACCGAGCAAGAACCCGGATAGCGGCCCGACTAATCCTTAGACCCTCCAGAAACAAATGATTCTGTTTCTGAACCCGAACATTATTCAGCTGAAAAAACTTTTGTCTAATTAATCTCCTCTTCACGGAATAAAAAAAATCGCCACCGAAGATTTAATTCTTCGATGGCGACCCTACCATCGGTTTCTCCAAAGATTAAATATCCTTGAACCCGTTATTCAACTATATAAAATACCGTTTATTTTCTGTCAAGTTATTTTCCGGTATGCGGAAGATAACCATGATTTTCCCTGTAAAACGACAGAAACCCAAGGATTTTAATGGGAGAGGCAATAAGGCCGGTTTTAAAGCCGGCCCTTTCAAACCATGGCTAAACGGAGAATCATATATCAGGATATTTGTGAGAATTCCGGGTCAACGGTTTCTTTCTTCTGGCCAATCCCGGTGATCCCCCGGTCGCCCTTTTTATTCTGTCCGCTCTAATCTGCTACAGTGATCTCTTTACGCTAACGATTCCGAGAAAAAGGAAGGTGTATTAGAGAGGGTAATGTGCGGGGTTACAATGGCAGAGGGGAAGGGTGTAATATGCCCGGCAGGAACCCCTGCGGTTGTCGAAAAACTACGGACAAAATGTCCAATAAAAGCTGATAATTTGTGGACACCTCACAGCTTTTCGTGAATGATATCCTTGGGTTTACACTTCTCCATTTCAGTGACAGGACAGGGTATCGTCCGGCCCGCTTTGCTTATGCTTTCTGATAATATGACGATTACATTTCTATAGAGGCGAGTTCACCCTTGGCGCCATTTTGCTTGATGCTGCTCCTTCGCTAATAATTACGTGGAGGCCTGTGCGGATGTTCAAATGCTCTCGTTGCGGACGCGAAGTCCCGATGGCACAGATCAAAAACGGCTATATCGGCCAGTGTTGTAACGAGGTTCGTTTTCACCCAGTTCTCGAGGCGGCCATGCCGGCAGGCGTGGAAGAGGAAAGAGATGATGAGCCTGATCAGTAAGGAACCGTGAGGATAGGGCATTATGCGGTTTTCGCCTCTGGAACATATCGGTGCGAAAGTGGATATCATGGCATTGGGAGAATCTCGACCGACCATGCACCGGGACCCCAATAACCCGGAACACGCATCAATCTTCTTTCTCGTCCTTCTGTTCCGGCGGCCGGTCTCCCCGGTATATGATCTTACCGCAGCATACGGCGATATATCCGTTCCCGAAATGAACAACAGGCGCTTCTTTTTTGCATTGAGGGCATTTGACGGCAGGCACGTTACGGGTCTTCATGAGGTACCAGCCTCCTGATACTCTCATTATCATACGGATCGACACTTTTGACAATTATTATTTTGCGTTCTGCAGAAATTCGTTGTTGGCATGACGGCGTACCTGATATCTTGTCCCGAATCATCGGGTATGTGGTGCCAATGGCAGCGGGTCGATCGCTGCTGTCCGTTTTTATTTTATGCTTTTCCGTGTTCTCTCAAGCGCCGGTTTCTTCCGAGACTGCCTCGGCTGCTCCCTTCTGCTCCCCATATCGAGCGCCTCTCTCACGGTCTGAGCCAACTCCTTCCAGGCCAAGGGCTTCATGAGGAGGTCTGTGATCCCGGCTGCTTTGGCAGTGTCGCGATTGATACTCTCGCTGTAGCCTGTGCAGAGTATAACGGGTATATCGGGCCTCATCTCGAACACCTCTTTGGCAAGCCGTACCCCTGTGAACAAGGGCATGGTCTGATCGGTGACGATCAGGTCGAAGGCAGAGGGGTCCTCGGAAAAGATCTTCAGGGCTTCTTCGGCGTCCGTCGTGGCGGTTACCTGGTAACCCAGCCTTTCGAGCATCGCCCGGCCCAGTTCAGCGATAATATTCTCATCGTCGATAAAAAGGACACGCTCCTTTCCCCGTGCGGCCTCTTTACACGATGAGGGCACCGTCTCTTCGTGGGCGGCCACCTTCGGAATGAGTATCTGAAATGTGGACCCCTTGCCGGGAACACTCTCCACGGTAATCTCCCCTTTCAGGCTCTTTACGATTCCGTAGACAACGGCAAGACCCATCCCGGTGCCTTCCCCCGGGTCCTTGGTGGTAAAGAAGGGCTCGAATATCCTCTTCCGAACGGTATCGTCCATCCCGGTACCTCTGTCGCTCACAGCGAGCCGGACATACGGGCCGGGCGCCAGGTCTGTGTAGTGTGAGTCCGGACCGACCCCAGTGTCGGACAAGGTTATTTTCAGTTCCCCCCCGGTCTCACGCATCGCGTAGGCGGCGTTCGTGCAGAGGTTCATAAGAATTTGCTGTACCCCAGTGGCATTTGCCTCGACCACATCCCATGTCGCGGAAGTCTCCACTTCGATTTCTACGGTGGTCGGAATCGACGCCCTGAGCAGTTTAGCTGTCTCCTTTACCAGTGGCGTGATGGGCATGGGCTTGACCTCGTACTCTGATTTGCGGCTGAAGGTAAGCATCTGTTTGATGAGGTCTCTTCCTCGGAGTGATGATTGGAGAATGTGGCGGAGGTTCTTCTCCAGGGGTGTGTCCCTCGGTACATCCTCAAGGGACATCTCCGCGAACCCGAGGATGGCGGCGAGGATGTTGTTGAAGTCGTGGGCGATACCGCCGGTGAGGGTTCCCAACGCCTCCATCTTTTGGGCATGACGGAGGTGGTCTTCGAGGCGGCGCTGTTCACTGATGTCACGGGCCGCCGCAAAGACCCCCATCACGTTCCCTGCATCGTCTTTGTACACCGACGCGTTGTAGAGGACGGGGGTTGTATGTCCGTCTTTATGACGGATCACGAGCTCGTAGTCCCTGACCGTCCCTTCTCTAAAAACCAGTTGATAGCCGGCACTAGCTTTTTCGGGATCGGTAAAGTAGTCGGAGAAGTCGGTTCCGATGAGCTTCTCCCGGGGATACCCCGTGATATGTTCCGTGGCAATGTTAACGTCGCTGATCATGCCCCGGGAATCGATGGTAACCAGGGGGTCAATGCTTGCCTCAATGAGGCTCCGGCCATATGCGGCGGCGGCCTTGAGAGTTGTCTCGGCGCGCCTCTGGTCCGTGATATCGATATCCATCTCCAGAATAAGAGGTGATCCGTCAATATCGGTGAAAGGGAAGTCATAGGCATCGATGACGGTGCCGCCATCGGGACTTTTGACCACCCAGTGGTGAGGTTTGCCCGTCTTTAACACCTCGTAGCTTTCACAGAACTCGCAAGGCTGTTTGTTACCGAAGCAGAAATCATGACAGTGCCTGCCCTCCGGCTCCCCGAACTTCTCGCGGAAGCTGCGGTTGGCGAAGGCGACATGGTAATCGGGTGTAAGAAGGCATATCATTACAGGCAGAGCCTCCAAGACATCGTACAGCCGCTGCCGTTCCTTTGCAGCCGCTTCGAGGGCCCGCCGCACCTCGGCAGTTCGCTCCTGCACCCGAAGTTCGAGTTCGTCCCGCGAACGTCGCAGTTCTTCCTCGTTTTTCTTCCGCCCGGTGATATCCCGGACAATTCCTACCCGGTACAACGGGTGACCTTCGCCGTCACGCACTATGCTGAAACGGTCCGATAGCCATCTGTATTTTCCGTTCTTGCTCCGGAAACGGTATTCAACCATTCCCGTCTCTTCACCAACCTCGGAACTGGAATTCCTTTTTTCCGCCTTCACCCGTGGAAGATCGTCGGGATGCACCAGTGCCAGCATGTCATTCGTGCCGAGACTCATCATTTCTTCGGAAGAGAAGCCGGTGAGCTTTTGAACTACCGGGCTCATGTATTCATACCTGTCGGTCTGTATGTTACGCTCGTATGCAGCGTCAAGAGAGTTGGCCAGGATGAACGCCAGTTGTCTATTGGTCCTCCCGAGCTCATCCTCGGCCTGCCTACGTTCGATTATCTCGCGTTCCAGTTCGGCGGTCCGATTCCCAACCTGCTGCTCCAGTTCTTCGTTCACCTCCTTTAGTGCTTCCTCGGCCCGCTTCAGTTCAGCCAGATCCGTGATCACCACGCAGAATATCTCCGTTGTCCCGGTAAGCGGTCCGGCCGAGAGCTGAACGGACACCCTTTTTCTTTTGGAGGTCCTGAGACGGAATTCCCCTTTGCAGCCTTCCGGACCGCATGTCTTGATCGTGCCCTGAAGCTTTTTCCCGTCCCGGGGAGGGGTCAACATGTCGAAGAAATACGCACCTATGATGCGTTCGAGGGGTGTTTGGAGTATTTCGGAGAAGCGCATGTTGCAGTGAAGGATCGTCCCCTCAGGGGACATGATCACTATCCCGTGGTTCATGGATTCAATGAAGACGCGGGCGCCGACCTGGTTTTCGCGGATGGCCCCGAGCACCCCTTCCGCCTCTTCGAGACGCGCCCCCAACCTCTTTGTTTCAGCCTCAAGGAGCTGTACAGATTTACGATTTGCCATAATCGAACCCCCAATCTTCCTCGAGCAGGAAGTAAGTAGTTAATTATCCCCTGTAGTAAATCTATGACTCCATTATCCTCCTTTCCGGGAGCCTCGTCAACATACCGTTCCATCCTTTTTTATCTCCCTTGTCCGGTAAACGGTCGTCCCGAAGAGATCTTTTCGGATCCAG
>DHQV01000072.1:57029-62567 GCA_002408185.1 Deltaproteobacteria bacterium UBA5329 | reverse complement strand
ACTAGTTTTGGTGATACTTGACAAGGTGGAAAGACTATGGAACTAGTAGCTTTAAAGAGATTCATTGGAAAGAGTTCGGGGAGTACCAGATTAGGAAAAGACTCTCAGGAGGTAAAGGTCTTTGAAATACTACGCCTGGCAATATATAGAATACCGTTCATTTTGTGCCACTGCCACGTACTGTGTATTACCTCCTACAAGTTCGTTTTTTGCCATTACCGTTTACCTTCTGTTCCGTCTCAAATTCATTTTATGCCACTGTACGGAGCAGTTATTGAACCTGGGACTGAGTTTGAGATGTCATCCGAGGTGGGTTTCAGTCCTCAAAGAAGTAGAGAAAACACTAACTGCGGTATCTAAAAATAATTGAGCAAAAGAAATGGGTTTCGATTCGAGATCAATGCCGCGGAAATCTCGCGGATAACGTACTGAGATTGCGTAGCACTCATTCTATTAAACCTTAGGAGGGTACCATGAGCAACGATATTCATTTCAAGATGTGCATTTACCTACAGTGCAAGAATCGATTTGTTCCAAAAAGAATATGGCAGAAATTCTGCTCAAGGGAATGCAAGGATCGTCACTGGCGGGAGATAAGGCGGGAAGTAACTAAAGTCATCCAGGACCGGCATGAGCCGTTTCCGAATGGTGATGGAAAAACAGCGGAACAGGACGATGATACTTTCGTCCAGGAGGACCAATCATGAAACACTCAAAGGGAGCCACAATTGTTAACAATGGCAACAGGTCCCCCCCCCAGGTGAACTCCTCTAAGGGGAGAAAAGCTAAGTGATGAATTTACCATTATGAAAAAACGAAAGGTGTCTTTGGGAGCACGGGGGCAAGGGTTGGAAAGGTGGCAATTGCCGGCCTTAGGGAAGAGAAAACACGGTTACAATCATAGTTACATACTTTGTAAACAGCTCAGCAGCAGGGTTCTACAATGGCACATTGGATAGCATAACCAGTGTTTGAGCTTAAAATTTGATTTGGAAAAGGAGAATTATGGACAGCTTTTTTAATACAGTTGGGGAAAACCAGAAAAAAACCGGTTTGGATCCCGTCCTTGATATTGCAATGACAAACACGGCTATAGTATGCATCGACAGAGACAATGACTCGGGAAACACAGGTACTAGGCGTGTAGCATCAATGGTGCATGATTATTTTTCGCGCAAATTTATGCGACATACCATTGCTGCAATGTTGGAAAAACCGTTGTTAGGACAACACGACGGCAATTGTCATAACATCGCCTTGGCTTTTATGACTGATTTGATTAAGGCAGGACACGCTCAAGATTGGTATTGGGTGCAAGGCGCGAACCCAAAAAGAGAACTATCTCCGGGCATGGTCTGGGAACATAGCTGGCTCGAATATAACGGCATAGCTGTCGACGCGACAATGAACCAAAGACTGAAGCGCCAACTCCCAACTATAGTTGTGGACCGAGTTGGGCCCTATTATAAGAGGCAAGATATCACAACGATTCTTGGAAGAAGGAATGCAAGACAAACGCGAAGATTTATATTTCGTTTTGCTAAAAATGAAAGGTGAGGAATATGAAGCGTCCCAGTACTGCAATTAAACGGCTTTATAGCATTAAAGAGGCAAGTATATTCCTCGGCAGATCCGACTGGTCTGTCAGGGAAATGCTATGGGCCGCTAAACTACCTTATATCAAGGATGGTAAGCGAATATTTATAGACATTACCGATCTGGAAGCCTGGGTTGAGCGGAATAAACAAACATTTGGGGCTTGACATAATTATACCATTGGTATAAAAACTAACATGACCCCAGAATACCTCAAAGAATGGCGTAACAAAAACGGTCTCACCCAGTCAGCGCTGGCCGAGAAACTAAACGTGGCAGGCATGACGGTGAGCAGATGGGAGACGGGTTTAAGGGCTATTCCGCCTTTCCTGTCTCTTGCTCTGCAAGCCATCGAGTGTGAGACAAAAACGAGAAAGGAGGATTAAAGTGGGTTGCGTCTATCTGAGAGGCAAAAAGTATTGGATTAAGTATTACAACCATGGAAAGACAGTAATGGAATCGGCAAGGACCGACAAGAAAAGCGAAGCGGAACGGCTTCTAAAGCTCCGTGAGGGCCAGGTACAGGAACATAAATTCCCTGGCCTGCAGGTCGACAGGACGCGGTTCAGCGATCTTGCCAAAGGGCTTGTGCTTGACTATCAAATCAACGGCAAGAAATCATTGTGGAGGGCGGAGATCAATGTAAGGCATCTCAAGGACTTCTTCGGCGACTGCAAAGCAACGGAGATCACCACAAACAAGATAAAGGAATTCATAACGACCAAGCAGGCTGCAGCTATGTCAAACGCTTCCATCAATAGGATGCTTGCCACACTGAAAAGAATGTTCAACCTGGCGTTGCAGCCGACACCGCCGTTGGTGGCCAATAAGCCTTTTATCCCTATGCTGAAGGAGCGGAATACCCGCACAGGCTTTTACTCCTATGAGGAATACGCAATTCTCCTCGACAAGCTACCGGAGCATCTTAAAGGCCCCTTCGTCATGGCATACTTCACGGGAATGAGGCGGGAGGAAATCTTGGGGCTTACATGGGACAGGGTTAACCTGTTCGATAAGACCATCACCCTTGATGCGGGAACGACAAAGAATGATGAAGCACGACTATTGTTCCTCACCGGAGAATTACTCGATATGATAAAAGGCAGGCAGAGATGTATGGACGGTCTTTATGTGTTTCATTTCAACGGTGAGAGGATCCGGGATTTTCGCAAGGCGTGGAAGACGGCCTTCAAGGATGCCGGCATACCCGTAAAGCTCTTCCATGACCTAAGGCGGACGGCTGTACGGAACATGGTTCGAGCCGGAATCCCGGAAAGAGTCGCGATGAAGATAAGCGGTCACAAGACCAGAGCCGTCTTCGATAGGTACAATATCGTTAACGAGGACGACCTCCGAACAGGTGCTGAAAAACTCGCGAGACTCTACGAAAACCAGAAGGAGCTTAGCTCTGTAGCCGGCGATGGTTACAATTTAGTTACAATTTCGGGAAAAAGGGCCAATTCGAAAGGCTGAAGGACATTTTTCAAATGATGGGAAAAAGCTGTAACCCCTTGATATCAAAGAAATGGCGGAAGTGCATGGGAATCGAACCCACCCGCCAGCTCGTCACCGGCACACTGGTTTTGAAGACCAGGAGGCCCACCAGGACCCATCCACTTCCGTTGCTATAGTTTATTGATTACGGGATGCAATGTCAATTAAGGTTTAAATTCTCAGAATGAATCACTGAAAGACGGTTTCAGGTTTCAGGCGAAAATGAATATTTTATCGTAGAAAGAAGAAGCAAAGACTCTGGATTCCGGCAAGCCGAAATGAGGGCGGATGGAGGATTGTCTGAATGACGACGATTGCTAATTGGGCATCGGTTTTCGTCAGTAAAAAGTAATGGGTTTTTGTCTGAAACTTGAGACTATTCCTTAGTCTATCAGCGAGCGGCAGTAGTCACGAAAATTGTTGACGGCGATGAAGAATTCCCGCATCATGATTACCCAGTAATACTGGCCTTTTGGTGTCAGGACAATTTTATTGTCTTTCTTCATCAGGCCGCCTGTCGACCGGAAGAAAGTGACCTCGGGCAAAAGATAGATATAGGCGTTCACGCCATGCTTTTGGGATAGTTCGTCAAGGTCAAGAGAAATGCCGAAAAGCTTCATGAGGAAATCGTACAGAAGGCGCTCCCGGGTGCTACAGTCTTTCCGGGCGGCCACCGGGAATTGCCCGTTATTGAGGTGTTCTATGTAAGCAGGAATATCGAAGGTGTTCGAATAGACACTCCCGCCGAGATAGCCTATCGAGCCGCTTCCGAGACCTGCGTATTCATCGTAGTTCACGACGTACTCATCGATCATCACGTCGCCTCGTGAAAAGCACCATGCCGTGCTAGGGACGTAAGCGTCTTTCAGTCTATCCGTTATCTTCATGTACATGCCGCGACCGCGGTCATAGTCCACCTTTCCCAGTTTTTTCCCCATTATCCTCTCGGTGGATGTCGATACCATCAGAGGATAAAATGTGACCTGGTCCACATGGAGCCCTGTCAGGATGTCAAGATCATGTTCAAGCATGGCCATTGTCTGCCTGGGAAAATTGAAGATCATGTCGACATTTAGGGTATCGAAATAACCCATCGTCTCCTTGAGCCTCGCAGCTATCTCCTCGCCGCTGCCATATTTGTGAAAACGCTCCACTGTCCTTAAGATCCCGTCATCGAATGTCTGAACGCCGACAGACAGGCGGTTGACACCCATATCTCTCAACTGTGCCAAGTTCGGACCGGTCAGATGGTTGGGGTTTGTCTCGACGGAGATCTCACGGATCGGGAAAATACCTTTCGCCAGGTTGAGCGTCTGTGCTAATTCATCGATAAGAACGGTCGGAGTACCCCCTCCCACGTATATCGCGTTGAAACTATAGCCAAGGTCCCCGTACATGGAGATCTCTTTGCGCAAAGCCCTGAAGTAGTCGCGGGCCACCTGTTCTCTGAAGACAACGCGATTGAACGAACAATACGGGCATAGCTCTTCGCAAAACGGCACGTGCAGATAGAGGAGCCGGGGAATCGCGTCCCGCGGCCGCGGTACGTCATAGGATTCTCCGGGCCTGAACCGGAGATAATCGGCATTCTTCTTCCGCGCAACATTGCATATTAATTTTTCGACCAGCATTTTCCTGTACCAGTTTAAGAGCCGCGCCGCTCAAAATCAAGAACAAATGAAGTTTACTCGAATCTTTGTTAAGGACTATCAATTTCCGGGCCTAAAAGCGCAGATTCTTTGTTTTAACAAGGAAATCGAGAGATTACGAGGAGATGCACATCCGTACGTCGCACAGGCAAGCCTGCCGGTTGACGAAGCAAAAACGAAAAAGATGGTTTTTCGATCCAAAGTTAAATACCTTGACTTCGCCCATAAAGGTCGTTAAAACTTGTGACGCTTTCGAGGTGTAACATGCAATTCAAGTATGTATCCGCAGTTCTATTTACCATCTTTTGTTTTTTATTTATCCCCGGTTGCGGGACCCTTGATCTCGGCCCAGGCCCCACTGTAATAACGGGGCCGAAACAGCAGCAGAAACAGCAGGAAGCCGTGTATATGAAACAGCCGCTTACCGCACCGGATGAAGAAGCCACCCTGGGGCCGACACCGCTGTCAGCCGCTCAAACGGTCCAGGCAGAAAACCTCCGCGGCTCACCTGCTTCAGGCAAGGGAACAAAAACCGCGCCGCAGATGATATTCACGGGAACAGTAACGAGGCTTGACACGGCATCACGTACGATATCCCTGAAAACATCCGACAAGCACCTTGCCTTTGATCTCGTAAACCCTCATCTCAGGGGATATCAAAACGCAGGCGATATAAAAGTCGGGGACACTGTTTCACTGGGATACATCCCCAACGGGATCGCGATAGCGAAGGGAGAGACCTTCCCCGAGGATCTAAAGCCCCTGACCACCGCCGATGATCTGCTGCCTCATAAGCCCA
>DHQV01000072.1:52352-56911 GCA_002408185.1 Deltaproteobacteria bacterium UBA5329 | reverse complement strand
AATTCAAGCAGACCGCAAACAATCACGCCAGACCGGTCCGCGTAAAATACAAGGTCAACAGGATGTCGTTTGCCGATGTCGATAACAATAAGGACGGCAAGATCTCTCCCGTGGAGCTTGGGGCCGTCCTGCCGTCGGTCACGATCGAAGATTTCAAGAGATACGACCGCAACGGTGACGGCTTCCTCGACGCCAGCGAATATAAAACCGTACGGAAATAGGCTTAAGAATTACTGAAATGTTTTTTGAATGTCTCTTCGAGGACGGTTTTCACGTCCTTACGGAAACCCTCATAGCTCTTCAGGAATTGCCTGCCTTCCGGCGTTATGCTTGAACCCCCGCCGGATACGCCGCCGACCTTGCGTTCAAGAAGCGGGAAACCGAGCCGCTTTTCTATTGCCTTTATCATGAGCCATGCCTTGCGGTAGGACATGTTAAGCTCGATCGCGGCCTTATGCAGCGATCCGGTCTGTTCTATCTGCCTCAGGACCTGATAGGGGCCTTCGCCGAATGCCTTGCCGTCGTTGTCGATCCAAACCTTATAGCCTACTTTCATGCACGGCTCCTGTATCAGTGAAATACTCGATTATAAAGGTCATTTTATGATCGTGTCAATATACCATAAAAAAATCTTGACATCGTTATTCCCATTGGTATATAACACTACTAGTCTATTTTGGATGAAACTCTTCAATAACGCAACTCCTCTAAATCCTTTCTATTGTGTGGCCGTCACGCTGATCACGTGACGGCCATATTGTTTCTGCTGGTGCCCTCACCGACCGGTGGATGTCCCATCGGTCTGTCAGCAGCCAGGCTCACCCGGGTGCCCGCAGCAACTCTGCATGGTTATGATCTTTTTCACATTGTTGCGAAATAAGAGCCAGATCTTTTTCCCGAGCGGCATATCGACCTTGAGATTGGTGAAGAACGCTCGGGCGCTGGGCCTTACATGTGTGTGGTGGTGTCCCTTCATGATTATTTCGTACCTACCAGGGGCAGCACCTTGTCTATGTGGAAATAGACCATAAAACGTTTCTCGGTCTTTTGTTCATCCGGTATCCGATATGTCTTGCGCCACTTGAACTGTTCGATATTGGCCGGGTCGCTTTCTTCCCGGATCTTCGTGAGATAGAGGCGTTTGCCGACAAATTCCTTCTCCCTCGCCTCGGCAAATATGTACGCGGCATGCGGATTCGATTGGAGATTGGCATGCGTGAGCCTGTCCGTCATGATCCAAACCACTGTTTCCTCATCGACAAAATGCGGCCGCGAATAGACCGCCGCATCTACCATGCCGGCTGAATCCGCTGTTGCTAGGACCCCTCTCCCCAACGTTGTTTCAAAATATTCGCTGAGCTTCATAATTCCCTCCCTTTTGAAATTGTCTGTTTTGTCATTATAGCAAACAATCCGTATTTTGTTGTAGAATAACAGGAGATGTATGGTCTCGGAAACAGGATCTACCCTATACGGCATGGTGAGCCCGGACACGGCCCGGTAGCATATTGGATGAGCCGGGACCAGCGGGTTTCAGACAACTGGGCGCTTGTATTTGCACAGGATACAGCGATCCGGCATGCGGTTCCCCTTGTGGTCGTCTTCAGTATTGCGGGCACTTTTCTCGGCGCGTCGCGCAGGCAATACGGTTTCATGCTCCGGGGCCTCAAACAGGTTGCAGAAAGATTAAAAGGCCTGTCCATTCCCTTCTTTGCCATCCCCGGCGAACCCGCCAGGGTCCTTCCCGAGTTTATCGAGCGCAATAGCATATCATTGCTCGTCACGGATTTTGACCCTCTCAGGATCAAGGCACGATGGAGAGAAGATGTTGCGCGAGCGGTCCATATCCCGTTCTACGAGGTTGACACGCATAATATAGTTCCATGCCGGCTTGTTTCCGACAAAAGGGAATACGGAGCCTATACACTCAGGAAGAAGATCGGAAAGCTTCTGCCGTCGTTTCTCGGCGAAATACCCGCGGCACAGGGGCATCCATACGATTTCGGCCGTGAAGGGAAGCCTTTAGATCCCGACGGGCTTTTGGACCTTTTAAGGGTAGATGCTTCATTAAAAGAACTTCCCGGCCGAATTGCCGGCGAAAAGGAAGCGGCGGCGGTATTGTCTTCCTTTCTCGACCATCTCGACAGGTATGGAACGGAACGTAATGATCCGACCCGGAACGGTCAGTCACGCCTTTCGCCCTATCTTCATTTCGGGCAGATATCGGCACAGCGTGTCGCTCTCGAGGTGAAAAGGTGCCATGCCAAAGATACGGCAAAAGAGTCCTTTCTCGAGGAGTTGATCGTCCGGCGGGAGCTTTCCGATAATTACTGCCATTATACCCCTCACTACGACAGCTTCGCTGCCTTCCCCGAATGGGCGAGGAAGACACTCGACGACCACCGGCGCGATAAGCGTGA
Source organism: Deltaproteobacteria bacterium UBA5329 (assembly GCA_002408185.1). Lineage (GTDB taxonomy): Bacteria > Desulfobacterota > Syntrophorhabdia > Syntrophorhabdales > Syntrophorhabdaceae > Delta-02. Next base: position 54,491 of record DHQV01000072.1, on the reverse strand, counting down.
TTATCTCTATTCAAGAGACGAACTGGAATTGGCGGCGACACACGACCCTCTGTGGAACGCGGCCCAGCTGCAAATGGTCAGCACAGGGTCGATGCACGGTTACATGAGGATGTACTGGGCCAAAAAGATACTGGAATGGACCGCATCTCCTGAAGAGGCGCTATCGGCGGCAATTTACCTCAATGACCGGTACCAGCTTGACGGGCGCGACCCGAACGGCTACGCCGGCATAGCCTGGAGCATTGGCGGGCTCCATGACAGGCCGTGGGGTGAACGAAATATTTTTGGCAAAATTCGCTACATGAGTTATAATGGGTGCGCGTCAAAATTCAATGTAAAACGATACATAGAGGCCTTCAAGCCCGGAGTATGAACGAAAAAACAGAAGGGACGCAAAAGACATGGCAGAACCGAAAAGAATTCCGAGCGCGACCCAAAAGGGCGCCGCCGATGTAGCAAAAAAACTGCAGGCACTCGGTGCAAAGGAAGCATTTGCCGTGCTGGCGACAAATGAAAATGGCAGGCCTTATACATCGCTTATCTCGTTCGCTATTACGCCCGATCTCAAAAAGGTGATATTCGCAACACCAAAAAATACCCGTAAATTCAGGAACATTGCGAGTACAAAAGATGTGGCGGTCCTGATTGACAACCGGTCGAATAAAAACCGGGGTTTCATTGAAACACAGGCAATAACGGTACTTGGCATTGCTAAACCCCTCCGACGCGGAAGGCCCTGGCTGGAATATTCCGGTATTTTTCTGAAAAAACATCCCGAACTTGAGGAATTTATAAATGCATCAACGACAGCTCTCATTGTGATAGACGTAACGAGCTGTATCCATGTCGGTAATTTCCAGACAATTACCGTAATGGAATGGGACGTTTAAGGAGAATTGGACATGTGGAATTGGAAACCCTTCTTTGAAGATGACAATATCAGCGTATTCTGCGACCTGGACCAGGTCATCGATACCGAAGCCGACGAAAACGGATTTTACAGTTCACCCGACTGCTACCGTCCGCTCCCCGCACGTTTTGGGGTATTCATATCGATCGTTCTGAAGAAAAAAGAAGATATAGTCCGCTATCTCGAGCAGCGCAAAAAACGGTCGCTGACCCTTACGGGCTATAAATCATACCAGTATTCCCTTTGCCTTGCCGAAATAGACGCCCGCCGGATGATGTGCCGAGTCCTGCCCGCCGGCGATTTTGATAAAAACGATAAAGAACTGGGCGAAGACTGTATCATCACGGAAGCCATGACGGCAATACTGCCGGGGATCAACGACGAGTGGAGACCTATCAGGTCAAAAAAATCACATCCCATGATCCGTGACCTTGCAAAGATGTTCTTTCCGAAAGACACCGGTGATAGGTGACAGGTCATAATTTTTAAATCGGAGGTTATACGCTGGCATGATAGAACGATATACGCGCGAAAGAATGGCACAGGTCTGGACGGACCAGAACAAGTACCACAAATGGCTCGATATCGAAGTCCTCATATGCGAGGCCTACACTCAGCTGAATGTTATTCCCTCCGAAGACATGAAGAATATCAAGGAGAAGGCTCGGTTCGACGTCCAGCGTGTCCTCGAGATCGAAGAGCGCACGCGGCATGACGTTGTGGCCTTTATTGAAAATGTCGCCGAGTATGTCGGTCCCTCTTCAAAGTATATCCATATGGGCGTAACCTCATCGGATATTCTCGACACCTCTTTCGCATGCCTGCTCGTGGAAGCGGCCGACATCCTCATCGAGGATATCCGGGCGCTCATGGAGATCCTGAAAGAAAAGGCGTATGCTACCAAAGGCATGCCCGCCATCGGCAGGACGCATGGTATCCATGCAGAGCCTGTTACGTTCGGCCTCAAGGTAACGCACTTCTATGACGAAATGCGGCGCAACCTCGAGCGGATGATAGCGGCAAAGGAACGCGTCCGGTACGGCAAGATATCAGGGGCCGTCGGAACATACGCCCACGTGCCGCCTTTCGTTGAGGAATATGTCTGTGAAAAGCTGAAACTCAAGGTAACCCCGATATCATCACAGATAATACCGCGCGACAATTATGCCGAGTTCTTCACCACCCTTGCATTGGTCGGTTCCACTATTGAAAAAATGTCCATGGAAGTC
>DHQV01000072.1:0-52280 GCA_002408185.1 Deltaproteobacteria bacterium UBA5329 | reverse complement strand
TGAAAAAATGTCCATGGAAGTCAGGAACCTCCAGAGGACTGAGGTCGGTGAGGCCGAGGAATTTTTCAGAAAAGGTCAGACTGGTTCCTCTGCAATGCCTCACAAGAGAAATCCTATCGCATCAGAGAATCTGTGCGGCATGGCGCGCCTTCTTCATGGTTATGCAATGTCGTCACTCGAAAATATCCCCTTGTGGCACGAACGGGACATAAGCCATTCGTCGGTTGAACGTGTCATTGCCCCCGATGCCACCATCGTCCTTGACTATTCACTCGAAAGGGTCAAGAACGTCTTTAAGAACCTCATCGTGTATCCCGATAAAATGCAGAAAAACCTCGATATAACGAAGGGGCTCTATCACTCCGAAGCGATCCTTATCGCCCTCATCAGGAAAGGCCTCACGAGGCAGGACGCATACAAGGTCACGCAGGCCGTCGCTATGCGCTGTTACGAAGGCGGGCTTGATTTTGTGACAGAATTAAAGAAAGACGACCCGCTCAGGCAATACCTCAGCGAAAAAGAGATAGATGAAACCTGCACGAACGACCACTACTTCAGGCACGTCGATACGATCTTCAAGCGGGTGTACGGGTAAGAGTAAAATAAAAAATAAAAGGCCGCCTCAATGGGGCGGCTTTTTTGTTTTATTGCTTTTTTTCGTCATCCCGGTATCACATGGCTCCTCGGTGATTGTGCTGTTTGAAAGATATGTGTCATACATGTTCGATATTATGGAATAAAGGAAAGGCAAAGGCACTGGATTCCGGCGTTGTGTGCGCATCTGGACAGGAGGGAAATAATTATGACACAATTTCCAAGCCGGGAATGACGGCGTGGAGGGAAGGCCGGTTGTCAACACAATTGTTGACTATCGCATTTTATGCCCTCACGACTTATGACTTACACCTTACGGTTTTTATTCATTTTGCCGCGTGTACGTACTTGATGTGCAGATCATAGAGGATCCCATCGATGAGCCGTTCTTCTTCCTCGGTCAGGTTCCCCTCCGTTTTTTCCTTGAGAATCTCTATTATCGTGATGGTCTGCTGTGCGAGCATCAGGTTGACACTTTTCTCACTCTGTATCGGATCGGGCAATTCGCCGAGCGATACCATGGCGGAGGTGGACAGCGATAGCAGGAAGGTCGAAAAATTGAGTCCCGGAAAGACGGTCTCCTGAGTTGCGGTGGTGCCTACCTCATCCTGGACCTGTTTTTTTATATCATTCAGATCAGCCATTTAAGACCCCCTATAAAAGTGTGTCGAGCTTTACCGGTAAAAAGAACAGACTGTCGTCTCTTTTCACCTGATACAAAATATAATTCCTTTTTAACCCTTCGATCATGTATGTGTCAAATTCCTGATTGTTTTTGACGGGATTATTGTTAATCTTGACGATGACATCACCTTTTTTCAAACCTGCCTTCATGGCAATGCCTCCCGCAAAAACCTTCACGACCACCACACCGTTCTTGTCGCGCAGACGGTACTTTAGCTTGGGGTATCCTGATATGTCCGATACCTTCATTCCGCACAGTACCTGGTCTACCGGTTGCGGCGTGTAGTCGCTTATATCGGCTACCTCGATATTCACGATGTATTTTTTGCTGTTCCGGACGAGCCGGAGTTGGAAGGCCTCCCTGGAGGTCGCGGAACGGATGGCACTTTGTATCTTCAACGATTCACGGATAGGCCTTTTGTTGACCTCTGTTATCCGGTCCCCGACGTTGAACCCGTATTTCTCTGCAGGGCTTCCCGGGATCACCCTGTTTACGAGCAGGTAATTCTTCTTCTCCTCTTTCTGACGTTCTATGAAAAGGCCGAGGATAGGACGGGTCATCTTACTTTCAACAAATTCTGAAAGGATCATCATGACGTCCTCCATGGGTATGGCAAAACCTATACCTTTGCCTTCGCCATAGATCGCGGTCACGATACCCAACGGCCAGCCGTTGAGGTCAAGCAGTACGCCTCCCGAGTTACCGGGGTTTATTGCAGCATCTGTTTGAATGAGGTTCGCGTAGATCTTGTTATCGATCTTCAGGTTCCTTCCGAGCGCGCTGACCACACCGAGCGAAACGGAACTCGAAAGACCATAAGGATTTCCGATCACTATGGCCCTTTCCCCGACGCGGACCTTCCTGGGATTTATCGTGAGATGAGGAAAATCTGTCCTGTCCGAGACGATCTTGAGCAGTGCAATATCGTATTCGGGATCACTGCCGAGAACGTATGCTTCATATTCCTTGCCGTCGATGAACTTTACCCTGATATTGATCGCCCGGGCAATAAGATGCTCGTTTGTCACAATGATCCCTTTTGGATCAAGGACAACCCCCGAACCGATATTCTCTACCAGTTCTTCGACCTCATCCTCGAATGAAAAATATTTCTTGAAAATCGATGGCGACGATTTCTTCTCATCCGACTCGGTTTTTAAAACCTCCTCGGTCTTGATGTTGACAATCGCCTTGCCCGCCATCTCGACGACATCTGCTATCCGGTCATCGAGCTGACGGCTGGATTGTGCATATATTTGCTGAGACATGCATAAAAATATGCTGATAAAAAAGAGGGCAATGAACAGCGCAGGGACAATCCTCGACGTTCGCTTATGTAAAAACGATGGTCGAAAAAATGTTTTCATAGGGACATTCCGGCAAAATGTGGGGATACCGGGCAATATTTTACTACTTTATTTCTCAGATCAGCCTTCCACGATCTTGCGACGTTTTTTAATAATTTTCTTCACCGAATCGAGAATAATGTTGGCGATCTCTTCTTTGCTGAGCCGGGGTACCTGTTTTGTGGCTCCCGACCGGTCGATGATCGTCACCTCGTTCTGCTCGGATCCGAACCCGATACCCTCTTGGGCAACATTATTTGCCACGATCAGGTCGAGATCCTTTCTCTTCAGTTTATCGACGGCGTGCTCGATGATATTTTCCGTTTCTGCGGCAAAACCGACAACGACCCGGCCCCCTTTGACCTGACAAAGTTCACCGATGATGTCGGGGTTCTTTTCAAGCTCGAGCATAACGCGCTGAATGTCGCCCTTTTTCTTGATCTTCTGGCAATTTTCCGTTGCGCACTTGAAATCGGCGACAGCAGCCGCTTTGATTATGACTGTACAGTCTTTATAATATTTCATGACCGCATCGCGCATCTCAACCGCCGTTACAACAGGAACGGTCATGATATCGTCGCGCGGGACGGGTATCGATGTCGGACCGGAAACGATCATAACCCTGGCCCCGCGCCGCCGTGCCATCTTTGCGATGGCATAGCCCATCTTTCCCGATGACCTGTTCGTAATGCACCGCACGGGATCGATGTACTCCGTCGTGGGTCCGGCGGTCACCATGATCCGCTCCGCGGTGAGATCTTTCGTGGTAAAGATATCTTCTATACGCTCGACGATCTCTTCGATGCTCGGTAGACGACCTTTGCCTTCCGTGCCGCAGGCGAGGGCGCCGCTTGCAGGTTCCATGAGTTCGTAGCCGGCCTCGCGCAGTCTGACCATATTTGCCTGCACCATTTTGCTCGACCACATCTTGGTGTTCATCGAGGGTACGAAAAAGACAGGCACGGTCGTCGCCATCACCATGGTGGTCAGAAAGTCATCGGCAATGCCGTTTGCTATCTTCCCGATGATGTTTGCCGTCGCCGGGGCTATGACCAGGAGATCGGCAATGTCGGAGAGGGCAATGTGCCCTATCTTGGAACCCCTGAAAAGCTCGAACATCTCGTGGATGACCGGGTTCCCCGACAGGGTCTGGAACGTGAGCGGGGTGACAAACTGCATCGCGTTCTTGGTCATGACGACATGGACGTTGGCCCCGCGCCTCGTCAGGAACCTGATGAGTTCTGCAGTCTTATACGCCGCGATCCCGCCGGTTATCCCGACAATGATCTCCTTGTTACGGAGCATACTGAACTGGCTTTCGATCATTTTAGATATTGAGACCGAGCCTCCGGATAAGCCTTGTAAAGAGATTGGCCTTGGGCACATAGACGGGGGAAACTATATTCACTTTGCCGATCACGGCGCTGTCGAGCTTCACGACCAGTTCCCCGAGTTTTTGCCCTTCCTTGATCTCCCCTGTTACCTTTTGGGGCAGGACGATCTCTTTACTGATTGCACCCTTTTTGTTCACATCCATCGGGTACAAGAAACCCTTCTCGGTCACTCCTTTCATTTTTCTGTATTTACCGTCAACAAGAAAGACGTCCTGCTCGATTACCTCGCCTTTTTTAACAATGCCTAACATTTTATACTGTGCAAATGCCTTTTGCAACTTTTCCATTGTCGACATGTCGCGCACTTTGCCCGATGGGCTCCCCATGATAACGGCAATGAATCTCATGTCGTTCCTCTTGGCCGTGGCGACAATGTTAAACCCTGTCTGGGAATAAAACCCGGTTTTAAGGCCGTCCGTTCCGGGAAACTTTCCGAGCAATTTGTTCGTATTGGTCAGCACGAATTTGCCGTCGCGAAAGGTATCGGTCTGTATCGAGGTCCATTCAAGGACCTTGGGGCTCTTCAGGAGTTCCCGGGCGAGGATCGCAAGGTCACTGCAGGATGTCTGGTCTTCTTTCTCTCCCTTTGAAGGCGGCAAGCCATGAACGGAATGAAATTCCGTATCATTGAGGCCAAGGGTTTTCGCCTGTGCGTTCATGAGCTTTATCATCTCGTCCTTGCTGCCGGCCACATACTCGCTGATAGCATAGGCCGCATCGTTTCCCGATGCGACCATCATTGCCTTCATCAAGTCTTCCAGCGTGAAGGTTTCACCCTCAGCAAGATAAACCTGGCTTCCGCCGATCTGTGAGGCCTGTTTTGATACCGTGACCTTATCGGACAGTTTTATTGCCCCTGTCGCGACCCTGTCCATAACGACATACGCAACCATCAACTTGGTTATGCTCGCCGGGGCCCGCCGTTCGTGAATGTTCTCGCCATCGATCATTTTCCCTCCCTCGGCTTCCACGACGATGAAGGCCTTGTAGGGAACATCCGCCTGTTTGGTTTTTTGGGCAGGGGGTGTCTTCCTGGCAGCTTTTGCCGCCGGAGCCGCATAGCCTGTACCGACAAGCAACAATGACGCGATGATGAGGACAGCAAAAAACAGTTTCTTCATTCCTTGAGATTCCTTTACTTGCTTAGTCTGTCTACAAAGATCTTTATTATGTCGATCGGCAGCGGGAAAATGACCGTCGAGTTCTTTTCCGTCGATATCTCGATCAACGTCTGTAAATAGCGCAGCTGGAGGGACATCGGGTTCCGGGAGAGTATGTCGGATGCCTCCGCCAGCTTTGCAGCCGCCTGGTACTCGCCCTCGGCCCCGATAATCTTTGCCCTTCTTTCCCTTTCGGCCTCCGCCTGGCGCGCAATGGCCCTTTGCATTTCCTGCGGAAGATCGACGTTCTTGACCTCAACGTTCGACACCTTGATGCCCCACGGCTCGGTGTGGGTGTCAAGTATCTCCTGCAGTCTTTCATTCAATTGTTCCCTGTGCGAGAGGAGGTCGTCAAGCTCAGCCTGCCCGAGGACGCTCCTTAAGGTTGTCTGGGAAAGCTGGCTCGTCGCATACAGGAAATTCTCCACGTCGATTATCGATTTTAAGGGATCGACGACACGGAAATACACGACGGCATTCACTTTGATCGAAACGTTGTCGCGCGTAATGACGTCCTGCGGGGGTACATCGAGGACAACCGTTCTCAGGCTCACCTTGACCATCCGGTCAATGATCGGGATAAGGATGATAAGGCCCGGGCCTTTCGGGGTACCCAGGACACGGCCGAGCCGGAATATAACACCCCTTTCATATTCGTTCAGTATTTTAATGGCACTGAAAAGAAAGAATACTACGATGATTATGACGAAAAGAAACGGTATTGACAGAAAACCCATATTTACCCTCCTTTTTTTCGTACCTTCACTATAAGGTTGTCGACAGCGGTAATAACAATCTCATCACCCTCGTGCAACTCGTCTTCGCTTATGGCACTCCAAATCTCACCGTGCACATTGACCTTGCCCTTTCCGTCCGCCGTGAAAGTGTTCCGGGCAAAACCCGTTTCACCGACGAGGCCCTCCTGCCCGGTCTTTACTTTAAAAAATTGTGCCCTGACGGCGTACGAAAGTATACCGAAAACGAACAGGGCCGAGATGGCCGCAACGAGAATGATAGTGGTCAGAGAGATAGAGAACACACTTCCGGGAATGTCGACAAGCATAACAGACCCTATGACGACAGAAATTATGCCTGCAATACCCAGTAACCCGTGACTCACGATCTTGACCTCCAAGATAAAAAATACGATACCAAGGAGGATCAATGCAAGACCTGCGAAGCTGATCGGTATTGCCTGGAAGGCATACAAGGCCAGGATAAGGCATATGCCGCCTATTACCCCTGGGAAAATGGCTCCGGGGCTGTAGAATTCGAAAATGATGCCGTAGATCCCGAGCATCATGAGGATGTATGCAACGTTCGGGTCGCTGATATAGGCGAGGAAACGAAACTTGAATGGCATCGGCAGTTCGACCCTCTTTGCATCCTTCGTATGCAGCACGGTGGTGCCTTTCTTCGTCGTGACACTCCTGCCGTCTATCTGCTTCAGGAGTTCATCGAGCGAGTCGGCCATAACGTCGATCACTTTGCTCGCGAGGGCATCCTTTGCAGGTATCGATATACTTTCCGTGACGGCCTTCGCCGCAAAATCCACGCTTCTTCCGCGCTGCACGGCTATACTCTTCGCGTAGGCCTCGGCATCTTTCGTTACCTTTTTCATCATCACTTCATCGGTCTTTTCCTGTCCAATATTGACCGGGTGCGCAGCGCCCACGTTTGTGCCCGGTGCCATTGCGGCTATATGGGAAGCAAGGAGGATTATGGCCCCAGCCGATGCTGCACGCGCACCTGACGGCGCTACATAGACGACAACAGGCACAGGGGAATCCATTATCCCCTTCACAATGTCCCGCATGGAGGAATCAAGCCCTCCCGGCGTATCGAGATAGACCACAAGCGCTTCCGCATTGTCTGTACTCGCCTTGTTTATCGAATTCTCGAGGAAACCGGCAATGGGAGGGTTTATCGCCCCGCTTATGCGGACGGTATATATGTCTCTTGCGTGGAGAGACGGCGCCAATAGTACGAACACGATCAGTAAAAAGGTGAAGGAGAGCCTCTTCATTGCCCTTCGAAGACTTCCTTGAGCCTTTTTTCAACAGGGGCCGGGACGAAACTGCTGACAGAACCATGGAATTGCGCCACTTCCTTGATAGTCCGGGAGCTTATAAAGAAATAGTCCTTGCTTGTCATCATGAAGAGGGTGTCCATTCCCGGGTTCAAGGTCCGGTTGATGGATGCCATCTGAAATTCGTATTCAAAGTCGCTCATGGCCCTCAAGCCCCTGATAACGAACGTAGCACCCACCTTTTTTACGTAGTCGATGAGGAGTCCGTCGAAGCTGTCGATTATGACATGTGAATTCCCATCTATGGACTGCTGGATGAGTTCCTTTCGTTCTTCGAACGTGAACAGGCCTTTTTTCTCAATGTTGTATGCTATGGCAATAATAACCTTGTCAAAAAGCTCAAGCCCCCGCTGGAGGATGTCAAGATGACCAAGCGTTACGGGATCAAAGGAGCCTGGATAAACTGCGAGCTTACGTTTCATGACCTCTCCTTCTTATGCCGGAAGATTGCTGTTCCTCAGAATGGTCACAACAGTATCCCCGTACTTTCTGGTTTTCTGGTTTTCGAAGCCCTCCCAATAGGATAAAGTATCGTTTTCCCGGCATGAATATTCAGCTATAGTGACAGTGTCGCGGGTAAACAGCGGATGGGCCTGAAGAAGTGTCATGATCTGCATCACGTATCCCATTTCATAAGGAGGATCCATGAAAATAATATCATATGTGCACTTCCTTCCAAACAGCAAAGGGACGGCATATCTTACATCCATATGGATAACTTGGCAATATTTATTTAATCCGGTCCTGGCAAGGTTTTTCGCAATAAGGTCCGTCATTTTTCTATTGGCTTCGACCAGGGTTGCGCTGGCAGCCCCCCTGCTCAAGGCCTCGATCGAGAATGAGCCTGAGCCCGCGAACAATTCGAGTACGGATCTGCCTTCAATATCGCCGATCATGTTGAATATCGCCTGCCTGACCTTGGACGAGGTGTACCGGGCAACTTCGTTCGAGAGGACTTGTATCGACATCCCCCGAAGCCTGCCGCCGGTGATCCGTATCGTTGACATGGCTACTCGAAAAGAGCACCGGCAATGACGGCGATCTTTTCCACACCCTTTATTTCGTGGGGGGCCAGATAAAGTATCGTCAGCTTCTTGCCCGCGTACGTTCGTGCAAGCTCATCGATGTATTGTTCCTGCATCGCCTTGCGCTGCCGATGGAATTCGCAGTCTGCTTCGCGTACAACGTTGTTAATAACGAGATTCTCTACGGCGAGATGATTCTCTTCCAATTCCCCGATGACACGGTTCGTCATCTTGACCCCAAGGGCCTCCGGTATCGTGACGATGAGATATTTAACCGAATTGACGTCCCGGATAAACTCGACAATGCGCTCCGACAGGGCTTCCCAGCCAGCAATTATTTGAAGCAGTGTCTTTTTCGATTCCTTCAGGCGCACCGTGTCCTTTACCTTTTCGATGTACCCGTAAATATTCATGTAAAACTTTGTGGCAGCCTCCATGTGAGAGAGGAAAAGCTCGGGAAGTTTAAGAAGCCTCAACGTATGGCCTGCCGGTGCGGTATCCCATACCACCACATCATATTTACCGCCCTCGACAAGCTCCATGATGAAGTTGAGCATATATTCCTCTTCGATGCCCGGCGCAGTGCCTATATATTCGACAAAATCGTAATCGACGTTCGCAAACGACGATACAACCTCATAGATCTCGGGCCCGAACCGTTCTTTCCATCTCTTCAGGACAATATCGGATGATACCTCGAGTCCGTAAAGTTCATACGCTTCGTGTATGCGTGTCTCCCTGTCACCTATTTCCTTCTCGAAGATGTCCGACAACGATGGTGCGGGGTCGCTCGTAATGATAAGGACTTTTCTCCCTTGCCCCGCTATCTTGAGCGCTATCGCCGAGGCGCAGGTTGTCTTCCCCACCCCGCCCTTGCCTCCGACCATGATAAGCTTGACGTCCTTGTTGTCCATGTTTGCAAGTCCCATAACGAAAAAGGATAACAGAGAATGGACAAGGGTTCAATGATAATACAAGTCAACGCGTCACTCCGGCTGGTAAAAGCTCGGGTCCAATAAGGGTTAACTTACGCCATCCCGGGCTCGGAGACTGCGTCTCAATTCCCCGACGTCGTTATTCCGGCGTCTTTTTGCGCCGGGATGACGGAGGATGGTGGATGCTGACAGACCGGGATGACGATTGGTGGTAGATTCCGGCATTGTGTGCGTATCCGGGCAGGAGGAAAACGATTACGACACGGCCTCCTTAAGGCCGGAATCACGGCCGGGAATTAGCCGTAGAAGAAGGTCCACAGAAGGATGAGTGTGAAGAGGATGCCCAGCCAGAGGCTGGCGTGGCCGAACATGGCGGCGAAGAGTTTCAGTGAGATGGATGGATGCTCTATCTTGAGACCATCGAGCTTGCCTTCCTTTACAAGCCTTTCATACTCAAGGGACCGGAAACGCCATAATTCTTCCAGTTTGTAACTACCCGTGAAAATGACCGGGTCCAGGGGGAACCTGGTGGGGATGAGATGGGTATTAAAGAAGTGGACCGTAAAAATGAAGAGTGCCGCCAGCAACGCTTCCTCGGAGTGGAGGATGCTGGCTATGTTGAAGACCCATCCCGGATAAACGTAGGATGCCATCTCGGGAGCCCACAGGGTAATCCCCGAGCCTCCGATGACGACCATGCCCCAGAAGACGGCGAAGAAGTCGAACTTCTCCCAGTAGGTCCACCTGTCGAACTTCGGGTAATCGCCCTTGTTGAAGAACCACCGCACCATCTGCTTGAACTGGCGCCAGTCGTTGGCATTCGGCATCAGGGAGTCGGGACCGAAAAGCCTGCCGACCCATCCCTTTCGCGCCTTTTTTCCGAGGCCCTTGGGGAAGAGGAAGTGAAGACATCTCGCGAGCGTGACAAGGAAGAGGACTATAAGGACGGTGGCGGCCACCCTGTGGTAAAACCCCGCGTTGTGGGCCCCTCCCATGGCCTGAATGAGCAGTTTCGCCCAAAGGGTGTCATGATACTTTAAGGGGAAACCGGTAATGACGAGCCCAAAGAAGGAAAGGACCAGAAAAAGGTGCATGATGCGGTCTCGCGTTTTAAAGCGCTTTATCTCCTGGACGCCCTCTTCGTGGGTAAAAGGGCTCTCGAGCTTGATCCCCATTTCCTCGAGCCTGTGTTTTTCCCAGTAGACCTTTCTCCACCACAGGAGTGTATGGGTCCAGTAGAAGGTGAAGACCACAAGCAACAGCCCTGCCATGGCGACAAAACTTATGTAGAGCAGCGGATATTTCTTTACGTCCCGGTAATCGGGATGGGCCTTGTATTCGGCGAAGCGGGGATGTATGCCGGCGTGACACTTGCTGCAGTTCTTGATGAGGTTCCTGGGGTTAAGGATAGAAGCCGGGTCCGACGGGGGAAGTATGTTATGGTCCGTATGACAGTCGGCGCATCCCGCGACGGAAGTCGGATAACCCAAGTCCTCCACCTTGCCGTGATATGTCTCCTCGTAGTATTTGACGATCTGCGGAGAAATGTTGTTGCGCAGCATGATCTCCCTGTCGGAATGGCAGGATTTGCAGGTTTTGTTGTAGAGCTCCCGCGCCTCGAGGGTATACCGCCCTCCCGATCGGTGGTAGGCCTTCGTGTCATGCAGGCCGTGGCAATCACTGCATGTCGCGGAGTCGAGATTCCCCGCCATGACCGCCGCACCGTGCCCCGATTTGACATAGACATCGCCGGAATGGCACCGCGTACAGCTTCGTATCACGGCCTTCTTGATATTGTCTTTTCGCGGTTTGAAGGTATGGATCTGAACGTGGCAATCGTCGCACCCCAAACCTTCTTTGAGGTAGTGGACATCATTCCTGTAAGCCCTCTCGATCTCGCTGTGACATTGCCCGCACGAAATGAGGACCGGTTTTTCCTTTTTAAGGACGTGCCTGTCGAGACCGCCGGAGACCCTGTGGCACGCAATGCATCCGATATTTCCGTGTACGGACTCCCTATGGAGGGTCGTGAATTTTTTGCTGTCATGGCAATCAACACAGTTTACAGCCGCGCTCGAGGCCGGACCCGAGACCGCCAAGGCGGCGAGAAGAAAAGCGAGAAAAATTCCTTTTGCTGCCCGGGTCGAGCTAATTCGCCACATCGTTACCTTTTGCCTCACTCCATATTCAACGGGGCCATTTTGAAGATCACGTCTTCGTTTGACCGGGAGCCGCGCCTTATGAGAGACTCTTTTGTAAGAAATCCCTTCCTGTTTACGTGACAGACATCGCATGAGCGGGTCCTGTCGGTTACCCTTCGTATCCTGTGCACGGGAGCGGCACGATAATCTGGCATTACGTCAAAATTCTCCATCGTGACACCTGCCTCGAGGAAGCTGTCCCGGGTCACCGGGACCTGCCTGAGTGTCGTCACAACCCTCTTGTCGGAGGGGTCAGCCCCGAGGATGAAGCCCGGTTTCGAAGACAGGGCTTTCCCATCGTGGCACCCGGAACAGTTACGGTATTCGCCGTCAACATGGCAGCCGTAGCAGGTTACCCTGTCGTCGTGCTTCCCATGGGCAAGCCGTGCAATGGCCTTTTTCTCCGACCCTTTCTTGTGGCAATCCCTACACACCGGAGTCGGCCTCGCCTCATCCTTGTTCCTGTATGCGTTGCCGTCTCCGTGGAGCTCAGCCTTTTTGTGGCACTTCGTGCATGGCATACCTTTCTGGTAATGAACGTCGGGGGAGGCAGCATTTTTACCCGTGAATTCCGGGTAGACCCGCCCGCCGTGACATACGGCACAGGTTTTCCCTTCATCTTTCCTGACGAAGGCGTGCCCCTGTATGAAGCCCGTCCTTATACCGTTGACGGCCGGGGAACTTACGTGGCAATCGCCGCAGGTGGCGTGGCAGCTTCGGCAGGACTGGCCGAAGACCTTGTCCATGAAGACCTTCTTCTCTTTCGTGCCAAGCCGATTCGACATCTTTGTCACGAAGCCCTCCAGCGTTGAGTGAAGTGATTTCTCGTAGGTTTTCGTGATATCGCCGTGGCATTGGCCACAGGTTCCCATGTCCGCCGATGGTCTCTTCACGACGCCCTTATGCGCGTCGTCCTTATCCAATGCCTTGCCGTCTCCTCCGTGACAGGGCGTGCAGCCCTCCAGAAGGTGAGGGTCCTTTTCAAGTAGGGTCTTGTCGACATGGTACCTTTTGTAATAAACATCAGGTTTGATGAAGGGAGGGAGCCCTGCGGGCCCGATGGCGCCCTCCGTTCTGTTCCCTTTTGGTTTGGGCGCCTCAACGAGAGATCTCATGATCGATTCGTCGGTATGGCAGTCGGTGCAGCTTTCACTTCCGACCACAGCCGGGGACAGGATGAGAAGCATCATGACCAAGAGAAAATATCTGATTTTCATGTGCCGTATTCATTCCTTACCAGATGTGGCAACGACTGTCAAGACAGGGTGCGGTGGGTTGGCAGAGCCGGACGTGGCGTTCATGAGGCTCCCGGTTTTACGGTCAGGGGAGGGGAGGTCTCGTAAAATGCCGTGTTATGATCTTTTTATAAAATTTTCGAATTCTTCGACGAAGCCTCTCTGGCCCTTGATGATCTTCACTTTCGCCGATTCGATATCGAACCATTCTATACGGTCGGCTTCGGGAAATTCGGTCATTTTTCCTGACCTGGGAGGCCATTCCATTGTAAACATGTTGCTTTTCATGGCCAGAGGTTCACAGTCGCCCTCGATCGCCCAGGCGTATATGATCTTACCGCTCGGCTGCCGCCGGGGTGTAAGCGCGATGAATTCCCCCTCTGCCGTAAAACCGGTCTCCTCCTCAAATTCCCGTATGGCCGCCAGGAGTTCATCCTCTCCCGGGTCTATAATACCTTTCGGCAGGCTCCATGCCCCATCATCCTTCTTTGCCCAAAAAGGCCCCCCGGGATGAACGAGCAACACCTCGACCACAGCATTACGACGGCGGTACATAAGCAATCCCGCACTTCTTTTTCCCGAAGCAACTGTCATCTCGTATCGGTTCGCCTGATACATTTTAATCGAAAAAACAAAGAGTATCCACCAGGAATGTGGATAATCGAGTCGGCTGCGAAGAGAAAACGTGAAAGAGCAATGTGGAAACGGCAACGAGCTCTTTGCGATAGCCTGCGAGTGAGGCCTGCATAACCGGTTTTTCCCTGAGACTTGAGACTAAGTCATTTCCTCAGTCGCCAGAAGAAGAAAAAGCCTCCCATTGCCGTAAATGCGATCACGAGGATTATCCAGAATGCGAACGGATGGTGTTGGATAGGAAAAGGAACATTCATGGAGAACGCACTGACGACAAAGGTAGGGACCATGATGGCGATCGTAATGAACGTCAGTTTCTTCATGAGAATGTTCAGGTTGTTATTGACGATCGAGACCTGCGCGTCCATCATGCTCGCCAGAATGTTCGAATATATTTCCGCCTGCTTGTAGCACTGGGTATTCTCGATGGTGATATCATCGAGCAATTCGGTGTCTTCCCGCGTAAATCCGATCCTCTGGGTGTAGATTTTCATTTTCTCGATGAGCACCGAATTGGAATTGATGGCATTCTGAAAGTACACCAGGCTTTTTTCCAGTGCAAAAAGGTTCAGAAGATAGGTGTTTTCGATGGATGTGCTGATCTTTTCTCCCAGTTCATCGGACACCATATCGATCACCCGGAGATGCTCAAGGAAACGGAAAATACTGTAGTTGACTATCTTGAGCATGGTCTCCGCAAGCCGGCTGACCCGGGAAAATGTCTTGCTGTCGAAGATAGGAAGGTCTTCCGCCATTACGATGATAAGGGTATCTTCAAAAAGGAACATGCCCATCGATGACACCAGGAACTCAAATGCGTGTTCGGCCATATAATTTACTGGAGATTTAAGAATTATGGCGACATGGTTGGATTCGATCTCGATACGGGAAAGCTCGTCGGGGTCAAGGGCTGACAAAAGGGTGTGCTCGTCTATCTGGTACTGATCGATGAGATATTGCCTCTCCTTATCGTCAGGGTTGATATAAACAATTATCTTATCCTTTTCGGCGACGCCTTCGGTAACGCGAGAATCGACTATACTGTAAAATTTTACCATACGACACTACCATTCTTGATTGGATTGATGACTACAATGTATCCCATATTGCGTCAAAAAGCACCGAATTTTTTCAACATTGCGGCTGTTTTATTGTGTGACGTCTGTCATTGACTGGATGATCCTATAGTGCTATATATCGTAATACACCCACTTCGGAGGTGAGTTATGAAAAAGTATCTTCTTGCATCGATATTGTTGTTCGTTGCAGGAATGCTTCTTGCGTCAGGTTCCCCTGCCCTTGCCGAGCTGTCATGCCAGGAAAAATGCCTGTCGTATTGCTGCACCGATTCAAAATGCTCGAAAAAGAAACAGTCTGAATGTTATTACGATTGTCTGAACTCATGCAACAGTTCCCAGAAACAAACTAGGCCAACCAGGCAGCCTCCTCATTCATAAAAAAATAGATCAGCGTCCTGCCGGCAAAACAGGACGCTGATCTATTTTTCTGGAATAAGCCGAACCTATTTCTTCTTTATGCTGTAGAATACGCTGTTTCCGCCGAAAACAGCCATTTCCCCGAGTTCGTCTTCGATCCTCAGGAGTTGATTGTATTTTGCGATCCTCTCGCTGCGCGAAGCTGAACCGGTCTTGATCTGCCCTGCATTGGTCGCCACGGCAAGGTCGGCGATGAATGTATCTTCCGTCTCCCCCGACCGGTGGGAGATAACACATGTATAACCCGCACGCTTTGCCATCTCGATCGTTGTGAGGGTCTCTGTTACCGTCCCGATCTGATTGAGCTTGATCAATATGCTGTTGGCAATGCCTTTCTCTATGCCTTCCCCGAAAATCATCGGGTTCGTGACAAATACATCATCGCCGACGATCTGGATCCTTGAAGCACAGCGATCGGTAAACAATTTCCACCCGTCCCAATCATTCTGCGCGAAACCGTCCTCGATTGAGACAATGGGATATTTCGTTATGATATCTTCATAGAAACTGACGAGTTGCCCTGCATCCCATATATTCCCGTCTATGGCATACTTGCCGTCTTTGTAGAGTTCACTCGCCGCGACGTCGAGGGCCACATAGATGTCTTTTCCTGCTTCGTATCCGGCATCGCCGATAGACTTGATCAGCGTGTCGAGGACCTCGGTCGTCGATTTGATCTGGGGCGTGAAGCCTCCCTCATCACCAACCCCCGTCGAATAACCCTGACCCTTCAGGATCCCTTTCAGGGTATGAAAAACCTCTGCACCCATGCGCAGCGCCTCGGTGAATGATTCCGCACCTGCCGGCACTATCATGAATTCCTGGACGTCGAGCGAATTCTGCGCATGCGCTCCGCCATTGATCACATTCATCATCGGGACAGGGATCTCACGTCCCCGTATGCCCCCGATATACTGGTAGAGGGATATCCCGAGAAAGTCCGCTGCCGCTCTCGTTGCGGCCATGGAAACGCCAAGCGTGGCGTTTGCGCCGAGATTGCTCTTGTTCTCCGTTCCATCAGTATCGACCAGCACCCTGTCAATGTATGCCTGATCCAAGGCATCGAGGCCTTCAACTTCGGGAGCTATGATGTTGTTTACGTTTTCGACAGCTTTTTGTACACCCTTCCCCTTGTACCGTTTATTGTCGCCATCGCGCAATTCCAAAGCTTCCCGCTCTCCGGTCGATGCGCCGGAAGGTACTATCGCACGGCCCATCGCGCCGCTTTCAAGGACAACTTCAACCTCAACCGTCGGGTTTCCCCTGCTGTCCAGCACTTCCCGTGCATAAACGTCGTATATCGTCGACATAAGGTCCTCCTTTTTGTCTGGGGATCGACCGGAAAAAAATATGGCCGATATGTTTCACAGAATACCATAGGAACATAAATCCTTCAAATGCTATATACTGTCATCAGTGCCCGGTAATTCCCTGAATACTCATGAGATTAGAAACTGGCTATAAACTGTGATGTTTTACTGTCCAGGGCTTCCATGCTAGAATTTAGCTGTTTACGAGATCGACTATTTAAAGACGAACGATCAGAACCATCAGACCGGAGCCGGAAAATGAAAAAAGATAATATCTTTTCAAAGATACCGAACGCTATATCCAATGAAATTTTTGAAACCATCGTAGTGAATAAAAACGTGAAGATCGAGAGGATCATATCCGGCGGCCATACAACCCCGGAAGAGAACTGGTATGACCAGCGCCATGACGAATGGGTCATCCTTTTGAGAGGGATCGCCGAGATCGCCTTTGAAGATGAGCCGCAACCCATCACACTTAAACCGGGGGACTATGTCTTCATTCCTGCATTTTGCCGCCACAGAGTAACACGAACGGATGATAAACAACCGACTGTCTGGCTGGCCGTTCATTTCGCGTAAGCCGTAAGTCGTGAGC
Organism: Deltaproteobacteria bacterium UBA5329; assembly: GCA_002408185.1. Classification (GTDB taxonomy): domain Bacteria; phylum Desulfobacterota; class Syntrophorhabdia; order Syntrophorhabdales; family Syntrophorhabdaceae; genus Delta-02. The sequence continues at coordinate 35,579 of DHQV01000072.1, read as the reverse complement.
AGTTAAAGACACCGCATTCCGGACGTAGAAATTAATAAATGAAAGAACCGTGAAAAAATTTTTCACGGTTCTTGTTTTTAACACCTTGCGGCTTACGGTCTTTACACGTATTTTCCTGCTATGTAGTTCGACAAGTGCTCGATCAGCATGTCTTTTTCGGATATGATCGACTTTACGACGTCACCGATGGAGATAAGACCGACAAACTGGTCATCGTCGAATACGGGGACGTGGCGTATGCGCTTTGCGGTGATAAGGACCATACAATCTTCGACGGTCGTATCGGGCCTCACCGTGAACATCTTGTCGAGAGGGGTCATGATCTCCGCTACCTTGGTATCGCGGGATGACTTGCCTTTCAGGATAACCTTCCGGGCGTAGTCCCTTTCCGATATGATGCCATAAACCTTTTTAGACTCGTCCATGACCATAAGGGCACCTATCTCTTTTTCGCCCATCAGCGCCAAAGCATCGAAAACAGTATTATCGGGTGTTACCGACCAGATATCTTTGCTTTTGTTCTTGAGAAGTTCCTGTGCTGTACTCATATCTCAAAGCCCCCTAAATGTTTTTTATCCCCTGAAAGCACAACCTGCTATATTAAAGTATATAAGCAAACCCTAGTGCAGGCAAGGCCATTTTGACCGAATTTCAAAAATAAAGGTCCCTTTCGCCGGCCTCGATCTTTGCCAACCTTTTTTGTATCTCTTCGCGCATCCTGGGGTCGGGTATTTTATCAAGTTGTATACGTATCACGTCCTCACCGGCAGAGCGTGTTTCAGGCGATGCGTAATCTATGAGGAACTCCTTGAAGGTCAGTATTGCGTTCGGCTGGCAGATGTTCTGGATCTCCCCGGTCTTGGCGAGCGCCATGAACCTGTCGCCGGTTCGTCCCTGGCGATAGCATGCGGTGCAAAAACTGGGAAGATACCCCGATCTGCAGACGCTCAGGAGCATCTCATCCGTTGTGCGGTTGTCTTCCACCTGGAATTGTCCATATGCCCTAGTTTCCGGTTTCTCTATGTCCTTATGATAACCGCCGACACCCGTACAGGAACCTGCACTGATCTGCGATATTCCGAGGGATATGACCTCGTCCCGGTATCCCGGCGGCTCCCGCGTTGACAGGATCATACCGGTGTAAGGGACAGCGAGCCTGATGATCGAGACCATCCGCTTGAAATCATGATCGTTCACGAGATAGGGAAATGTTTCGAAATCAATCCCTTCGGCCGGCCGTATCCGGGGAACCGATATGGTATGGCAGCCAACCCCGAAACGTTCTTCGAGATGCAGTGAATGCAGGAGGAGCCCGAGCGCCTCGAATTTGTAATCATACAGGCCGAAAAGTACGCCTAAGCCCACATCGTCGATACCTGCCTGCATCGCACGGTCCATTGCCATCGTATGCCAGTCATAATCCTTCTTCGGGCCCGAGGGATGGCATCGTTTGTACGTTGCGCGATGGTACGTCTCCTGAAAAAGGATATACGTTCCAATCCCCGCTTCTTTGAGCCTGCGGTAATCCTCGACGGTGGTAGCCGCAATATTTACATTAATGCGACGGATACTTCCCGTCGATTCCTTGACCGAATAGATCTTCTTCATCGCATCTAGAACATAGTCGATCGGGCAGTTTTTCGGATCCTCCCCGACCTCGAGGGCAATACGCTTGTGTCCCATAGCCTCAAGAGCCATGACCTCGCGTTCTATCTCTTCCATCGTGAGCCGCTGCCGTGGTATTGGGTTATGGCGCCTGTACCCGCAATATGTGCAGTTATTGATACAGTAGTTGCTGATATAAAGGGGGGCGAACAGAACGAGGCGCTCCCCGTATATCTTTTCCTTGACCTCACGGGATGCACTAAACAGGGCGGCCTGCGCATCCCCTTCGGCGGCGTGGAGAAGCACGGCAGTCTCGTAAGGGGATAGACCCTTTGCTTCCCGCCCCTTTTCTATGATATCGAGGGCTTCTGGGATCGAAGCACCCTTCGCCTTTTCCAAGATCTGCTGTATCTGTGCCTCATCAATAAAATCGGCCCGCTGTGTCTGATCATTTTTGCTCATATACGACGGCCTCCGTATCTAAGTATATTGCTCGGGATATCAAAAGTAAAGAACGCCTCAAGACCTTTATTTTTCAACAGTTTCCAGAGCCTTATGGACCTCCGGAAAGGGCTTCAGGGTCCTGTCCAGAATTCCTGTCAAATACGCGATCAGCACCCCGTAATTGACGATCGGCACCCCGGCGTGCTGCGCCACCATTATCCGGTGAAGCATTTCCTTACGGTTTATCATGCAAGCCCCGCAATGTATGATGAGTTTATAATGTGATATGTCCTTAGGCAGCTCGAGACCGCTTACCCAGCTGTAATCAAGCGGCCCGCCCACGATCTCGTTAAGCCAGCGCGGTATCTTCACTGTTCCGATATCATCTTCCATTCGGTGATGCGTGCATGCCTCGGATACAAGGACCTTGTCCCCTGGCGATAAGTGCTTGATGGCCTTCGCGCCCTCCACCAGTGTCACAAGATCGCCTTTCTGCCGTGCGAGCAATATGGAAAAAGACGTCAGGAGAATGTCCGGAGGAGTTTCAGCGGCTACCTTTTTGAATACCTGCGAATCCGTCACTACCAGCCGCGGTTTCTCCTTCAGGTTCCGAAGCGCCTCTCTTAACCTGTTTTCCTTTACCACGCAGGCGATCGCATCGTGATCGAGAATATCGCGTATTGCCTGCACCTGCGGGAGAATTATTCTGCCCTTGGGAGCTGCGGTGTCTATCGGAACGACAAGGACGACAGTGTCTCCGGCACCGATAAGGTCTCCCAAAATAACCGTGCTCATAAAATCTTTCGGCGCCTGATGTATCATCGCTATCTTGAGCTCATCGATACCCTCACGCGTGATCGCGCTGACACTTACAACCGGAATATCGGGTCTCGATACATCTGGGCCTATAGTGAATTCCGGATACTGATCGGTCTTGTTGATCACGATGATCGGGGCAACTTTGCTTTTGCGCGCTTTCTCGACCATCCCTTCTTCAAATTGCCCGAACCCTTCGGCAGGATCGACAACAAGAAGCATGAGGTCCGTTTTTTTCAGGACATTCAGGGCCTTTTCGATCCGAAGCCTCCCGAGTTCCCCGGTATCATCGATCCCGGCGGTATCGATGATGACGACGGGCCCTATCGGCAATATCTCCATTGATTTATAGACAGGATCCGTTGTCGTGCCTGGTATATCCGAGACTATTGCGATCTCCTGGTTCGTCAGCGCATTTATGAGGCTCGACTTTCCGGCGTTGCGCCTTCCGAAGATGGCGATATGCAGCCGGTTTCCCCGCGGGGTCTGATTGAGTGTCGCGTCAGTCATCGTCCCATCCTTTGGCTCCGGGGCTTAAAACCCCGGCTGATCATATGTTTAAACCATTCCCCTGCATAAAGGTTTGACTTAGGTCAATTACGAATGCCATTCTTTCATTATATGAGATAATAATAACGATAAGGAGGGTAACATGAGCGAAAACTTCATCACACTCGACAAAGAAACGCGGCCGTTCAGCCTGAAAGATATGGCAGCATACCAGGACCATTCCGTGGTCAGCAGGGAGATCATCCGGAAACCGGCGGGGACCATGACCGTCTTCGCATTCGATGAAGGCGAGGGCTTGAGCGAACATACCGCCCCGTTCGACGCCGCGGTCTATCTGCTCGAAGGCAAGGCCACAATAACGATCGATGGCAAGCCCCATACCGTGAAGGAAGGGGAAATGATCATAATGCCGGCGAATAAGCCTCATGCCCTGAAAGCGGTGACCCGTTATAAAATGCTCCTTGTCATGATCAAGTAAGCGAAGAAAGAACGTGAATGTCCAAAGGTCCGGTTGTCTAATAAAGCATCCTGCACCGGCCGGTCGGAGAAGAACCGGCCGGTGCAGGACTATCTGACCAAAGTTAAAATTTGCTTCGCGGCGTATAATGAGTATGCAACAGGTGATGTGATCTTTCACCCAACGGCTGACCGAGAAATTCTTCGTAGATCTTTTTGATCGACGGGTTATCGTGGGATTTTCTGTATTTCAGGTGTGCATCCTCGTTGTAAAGCGCCTGTGCCCTCAAGATCCTGATCTCGTTCGTAACGGGGATAGGCTGGCCGCCGCCGCCCACGCAACCACCCGGGCAGGCCATAATTTCGATGAAGTGATAGTTGGCCTCACCGTTCTTAATCCTGTCAAGCAACTTGCGGGCATTGCCAAGCCCGTGAGACACGGCAACTCGCACATCCCCCAGGCCTTCGACAGGCACCATTGCCTCTTTAATTCCCTCAAGGCCGCGTACTGCGGTGAATTCGACATTCTCGAGGATCCTGCCTGTCGCTACCTCGTAAGCCGTCCTCAAGGCCGCTTCCATAACACCACCGGTTGCTCCGAAAATCGTAGCTGCACCGGTGTATTCACCCATCGGGTCGTCGTAATTTTCATCGGGGAGGTTCTCGAAATCGATACCCGCCTGTTTGATCATCTTGGCGAATTCCCGCGTCGTCAAAACGTAATCGACATCCTTGTAGCCGCTATCGTACATTTCGGGACGGTTACATTCGAACTTCTTGGCCGTACACGGCATGACCGACACGACCACGATATCCTTCGGATCGACGCCCGCCTTTTTGGCAAAATACGTCTTCGTCAGGGCCCCCAGCATCATGTGGGGAGACTTGCACGTGGAGAGATGGTCGAGAAGCTCCGGGTAAAAATGTTCGATAAATTTGATCCAGCCAGGGCTGCAGCTTGTTATCATGGGAAGGACCCCGCCTTCTTTTACACGTTTCAAAAGCTCGGTCCCTTCCTCGAGAATGGTCAGGTCGGCGGCGAAGTTGGTGTCAAAAACCCGGTCAAAGCCCAGTTTTCGGGCTGCTGCCAGCATTTTACCGGTAACGAGGGTTCCAGGAGGATACCCGAACTCTTCACCGAGGGCCGCACGTACCGCAGGCGCATCCTGGACGACGACAAACTTGGTCGGGTCATTGATCGCCTCCCACACGTCGTCGATATATTCTTTTTCTGTAATGGCCCCAACCGGGCACACGATAGAGCACTGTCCGCAGTTGGTGCACGCGACATCATTGATATCGCGGTCAAAAGCCGGCTCTACCCGCGCGTCGAAACCCCTGCCTTGCGTAAAGAGGGCTGTTACGGACTGTATCTCTTGGCAGACCGTCACACACCGCCTGCACAGGATGCACTTGTTCTGGTCGCGCCGTATGGAGGGCGACGATTCATCGATCCTTCCGCCGCTCTTCGCCCCGGTAAATCTGATCTCCCGGATGCCGAGATCATACGCAAGGGACTGTAGCTCGCAGTGAAGGTTCTTTGCGCAGCTCAAACATTCAAAAGGATGGTTCGACAGAAGCATTTCCACGGAAAACCGCCGTGCCTTGCGAACCCTGTCAGTATTTGTATGTATTACCTGGCCTTTGGCGACCGGTGAAACACAGGCCGCCTGAAGTGTACGGTTTCCCTCAATCTCGACAAGGCAAACCCTGCATGCTCCGATCGCCTGGACCTCGGGCAGGTAGCACAGTGTCGGGATATGGACATTTGCCACTTTTGCCGCTTCCAGTATGGTTGCTCCCTCTTCGACCTCGATCGGACGCCCGTCAATTGTAAGGCTGATCATCATATAGACACGCTCCTTAATTTATCCTAAATTATTCGCTTGTCCTCACATAGCAATGGAGACACCTTTTGGCTTCTTCAACCGCCGCCCTATTGTCATAGCCGAGAACAACCTCATTAAAATTCCTGTCACGTTTCGCTAGCGGCAGGTGGGGCATTTTCGCCTTGCCGATCTCCCTCTGATATTCCGCCTCATCGTAGGTCACAGTCATTGTGATGAGCTCGTCGTGGAAAGCATTCGGCGCTATGCCATCGCCGCCCAGGAATTTGTCGATCTCCATCGCGGCATTTTTGCCATCGCCAACCGCCTCGACGACCGTGGCGGGGCCCCTGACATTGTCGCCTGCCGCGAAGATGCCCTCGGCTGCCGTGGCCAACGTCTTCATATTTACTTCGACCGTTCCGGCCTTGTCAGCCTTTATACCGTCACCATTCATCCATGACAGGTCGGGTACCTGGCCTATAGCGGCAATGATCATGTCGGCATCGACTGTAAATTCAGATCCCTTGATGGCTTCCGGTCTGCGCCTGCCGCCCGAGTCGAACTGACCAAGAAACATTCGGGCACATGAAATTCCGGTAACCTTGCCGTCTTTCTCGATGATGGATGTGGGAGCTACCAGTGTATGGATCTGTATGCCTTCAGTTTCTGCCTCGTCAATTTCCTCGATGTATGCAGGCATATCCGATCTTTCGCGCCTGTAAAGGATCGACACGTCGCTCGCGCCGAGCCTCAAGGCTGCCCGTGCGGCATCTATCGCCACGTTTCCGCCGCCCAGAACGACAACCTTGCCTTCGACCTTCAGGGTATTACCGAGATTGACATCTCTCAAGAAGGTCACACCGTCGAGCACTCCTTTTGCCTCTTCTCCCGGAATGTTCAGTTTCTGCCCCTTGTGTGCTCCCGTTGCGATAAGGATGGCGCTGTATCCGTCCTTGAACAGCTGTTCGCTCGTTATGTCCTTGCCAAAGAGCGTGTTGTATTTGATCTCGACGCCGAGGTCTGTGATCGATTTTATTTCATTGTTCAGCACATCCCGGGGAAGGCGATAGTCAGGGATACCGACTGCGAGCATTCCGCCAGCGACAGGCAGTGACTCGAATACCGTCACGTTGTAGCCTTTCAGGGTGAGGAAATACGCGCCAGCAAGCCCGGCCGGTCCTGCACCTATCACGGCTACCTTTTTATCCTTCGGCTGCTCTACCTGCGGTTTATAGCGCGGGTACGATGCCATGTCGACATCTGCCGCGTAACGCTTCAGAGCGCAGATCGATACCGGGGCATCTATCTGGGCCCGGCGGCATTTTGTCTCGCAGGGATGTACACAGACCCTTCCGAGGGTGGCCGGGAACGGGTTCGATTCCTTGATGACCGCGATGGCCTCTTTCATCTTGCCTTCGCTGATCAGGGTCACGTAGCCCCAAGCATTCTGATCAGCAGGGCACGCATTCTGGCACGGGGCATCGAAGAGGGCGCTGCAAACGCCTGCACGGCAGTGTTTGTCCTCGATATGCTCCATGTACTCGTCTTTAAAATATCTGAGCGTGGACAGGATGGGGTTGGGGGCTGTCTGACCGAGGCCGCACAACGCTGCATCCTTAATACGGGTCGCAAGCTCGATAAGATCATCAATGTCTGTCGGCTTCCCTTCACCGTGAGTTATCCTTTTGAGGATCTCGAGCATCCTCTTCGTACCGATACGGCACGGCGGGCACTTGCCGCATGATTCATGTTGGATAAAGTCGAGGAAAAAACGGGCAAAGTCGACCATACACGTGTCTTCGTCGGCAACGATGAGACCACCGGACCCGACGATGGCACCGAGTTCCGCAACGGACTCATAATCAACCGGGACGTTCAGGTGCTGGACCGGGATACATCCCCCCGAGGGGCCTCCGAGTTGTGCAGCTTTGTATTTTTTACCTCCCTTGATGCCTCCGCCGATGTTGAACACTATATCGCCAAGAGGCGTGCCCATCGGGACTTCGACAAGGCCTGTGTTATTGACGGCGCCCGCGAGGGCAAATACCTTCGTTCCCTTGCTCTTTTCTGTTCCGTACTGGGCATACCAAGACGCGCCATTATTGATGATCGCCGCTATATTCGCATATGTCTCGACATTGTTGAGCAGCGTCGGAACGTCGAAAAGGCCTTTGACAACCGGGAAAGGCGGCCGCGGCCTTGGTTCGCCGCGTTTGCCTTCGATCGATATCATAAGGGCCGTTTCCTCGCCGCAGACGAATGCACCTGCGCCGATGCGGATCTCAAGGTCGAAGTTGAAACCTGTCTCGAGAATGTTCTTACCCAGGAACTTATATTCCCGCGCCTGACCGATAGCCCAGTTGAGACGGTCGATGGCAAGGGGATATTCCGCCCTGACGTAGATATAACCCTGCCGGGCGCCGATCGCATACCCGGCTATCGCCATTGCTTCTATGACGCTGTGCGGGTCGCCTTCGAGGACACTGCGGTCCATGAAAGCTCCGGGGTCGCCTTCATCGGCGTTACAGACAACGTATTTCACATCTCCCGGCGACTGGTAGGCAAACTTCCATTTGAGTCCGGTCGGGAAGCCGCCGCCGCCTCGGCCACGAAGACCTGATTTCAGGACCTCGTCGACAACCTCTTCCCTCGTCATCGAGGTTAGTGCCTTGCCGAGGGCCATATATCCGTCACGGGCGATGTATTCTTCGATGTTCATCGGGTTGATGACGCCGCAATTACGGAGAACGATCTTGATCTGGTTCCTGAAGAAATCGATCTCTTTCATCGACGGGATAGCTTTGGCCGTCGTTTTTTCCTTATACAACAGGCGGTCGACGATCCTTCCCTTGAGCAGGTGCTCGGTGACAATCTCTTCCGCATCTTCAGGTTTCAATTTCTGATAAAGGACACCTTCGGGATAGACAAGCGCAAGAGGGCCAAGGTCACAGGAACCTATACAACCTGTTTCGATAACCTTAATCTCGTTCTGCAGACCCTGTTCGACAATCTTATTGACAACAGCATCCCGTATCTGCCGGCAACCGGACGAGACGCATGCAGCTCCTGCACAAACCAATATGTGAGCGCGAGATACCTCCATGATTAACCTTCCTCCTTACTCATACTTTTTGAGTATATCCACAAGATGCGGCGATTTCACACGCCCGTATACATCTTCATTCACCAGCATTGCAGGTGCCAGACCGCATGCACCGATACAGCGTACGACGTCAAGGGAATACCGGCGGTCTTCAGTTGTCCCGCCGACCTTGATCCCGAGTTCTTTCTGAGCTTTGTCGAGGACTTCCTGCGAACCCCTGACATAACATGCCGTGCCGAGGCATACTTTCACGCTGTTACGCCCCTGGGGCACGGTGGAGAAGAAGTTGTAGAATGTTATGACGCCGTAGACCTCGTTGAGAGAAACGTTCAATCCCTCGGCAACCATTTCCTGCGCACGTCTGGGAAGATATCCAAACAGGTTCTGCGCCTTGTGAAGAACCATTATCAGGTCTTCTCCTTTACCCTTGTGCTGGTTTATTACCTCTTCCAGTCGGGGGTAAAGCTCCTCCTCCTGAATTTCGGCGCACTGGCATTGTTTTTCTTCCGACATCGTAATTCCTCCCTCAGAGTGACCTTCCTATTTCAGATTAGCCCGGCAGAACCTTGCCGTCCACGGCACTCCGCTTATAGTAATGTGTATGGAGAAGTTTGTGGGCCTTCTCCGAATTTGGCTTCTCAAGAAACTTTTCGTATACTGCTTTCACTTCCGGGTTTTCGTGTGAGCGCCTCATAGGCAGGCTCCTGTCCTCTGCATACAGAGATTCGCCGCGCCGCGCGCGTTTCGCCATATTGCTGCCCCATGACTGCCCGCCGCCGCCCACACACCCCCCGGGGCAGGCCATGACCTCGATAAACTGATATTCAGACTTACCGTATTCGGCTATCTGATCCCTTACTTTCTCTAAAAGCGCCCTTGCATGGCCACAGCTATGCGCAACGGCGACCTTCACCTTTGTTCCATCGATATCTATTTCTGCCTCTTTTATACCTTTGAGACCCCTGACAGGTGCAATCTCGACGTTCTCGAGCTCCTTGCCTGTCACGAGCGCGTAGGCACTCCTAACGGCCGCTTCCATAACGCCGCCTGTCGTGCCGAAAATGGTGGCCGCACCCGTGTATTCACCCAAGATCGGATCGGCGTGCTCATCAGGCATTTCCTTCATATCAATGCCCGCTTCACGCATCATCCTGCCTATCTCACGGGACGTCAGGACATAATCTACGTCCCGGTACCCGCTGGCATTCATCTCCGGCCGCTGGCATTCGAACTTTTTCGCCGTGCAGGGCATAATAGAAACGGATACGATATTGGCGGGGTCTATTCCCCTTTCCTGAGCATAGTAAGTCTTGGCAAGCGCGCCGAACATCTGCTGAGGCGATTTTGCCGTCGACATATGCGGTATCATGTCTTGAAAGAAAGTTTCCATGAATTTTATCCAGCCCGGGCTACAGGAGGTAATGAGCGGCAGGCTCTTACCCGATGTAAGCCTGCTTATGAGCTCCGTCCCTTCCTCCATGATGGTCAGGTCGGCTGCAAAATTCGTATCGAGTACGGCGTCGAAGCCAAGCCTTCGCAGGGCCGCGTGCATCTTGCCACTGACGAGCGATCCCACCGGCATGCCGAACTCTTCCCCGAGCATGACACGGACCGCAGGGGCTTCCTGCACAACAACAAATTTATCGGGGTCGTGGAGGGCGGCCCAAACTTCTTCTGTAGCGCTCCTTTCATACAATGCGCCTACGGGGCAGTGAACGACACACTGCCCGCAATTGATGCAGACGCTGTTGCCAAGGCCCGCGTCGAACGCTGTCGAGATCAGCGTCTCTGATCCCCTGTGATTGACAGCAAGGGCATTGACAGTCTGAATATTCGAGCAAACCTGCAGGCACCGCCCGCAGAGTATGCACTTGTTCGGGTCGCGCACGATCGATATGCTTGAATGATCGATAGGGAGCATTTCCCTGGACTCATTCTTGTAATCGAGGGTATTCAGGCCCACCATCGACGCAAGCTGCTGCAATTCGCAATTGTTGTTCTTGACACACGTAAGACAGCTGGTGTCATGATCGGACAGGATGAGCTCAACGAGCTGCCTGCGCGTCGCCATTAACCTCGGTGTATGGGTCTTTATCTTGAAACCTTCGCCAATTGGCGTCATGCATGCCCTTTTCAACCCGGGCACGCCTTCTATTTCAACGACGCAGATACCGCACTGACCCCCCGGCGGGAGGTCAGGGTGATTGCAGAGCGTAGGTATTGTGAATCCTGCTTTTTTGGCGGCCCATAGTATGTTCGTGCCTTCCGGTACCTCTATCTCAACATTATTGATTGTCGCTTTTATCATAAATATCAACTGCCTCCTGGGATATGCTTACACCATCGCCGGTATCCGGCCGTACACTTCATCCTTAAAGTACTTGAGAGAACTGGAGATCGGAAGTACCAGAGATTGTCCCAGCGGGCAGAACGATGTATCCCTCATTGTCTCCGATATTTTGACCATTTTTTCAATGTCCTCGGTCTTTCCTTTGCCTTCGGCTATGCGGTCGATGATCTCGACCAACTGTTTTGTGCCGAGCCGGCACGGCACGCAATGGCCGCATGATTCGTGCTTGAAGAAATGAAGCACACTCTGCAACATATCGACGATATCGGCATGTTCATCCATGACCAGGATCGCTCCTGAACCAAGGACTGCCGCGTATTCCTTGAGATTTACAAAATCCATCTGCGCATCGAGCATTTCCGGTCCGAGAAACGCTCCGGCTGCCCCGCCGACAAGAGCACCCTTGAACTTCTTGCCGGCCTGGATACCACCTGCATATTCATAGATGATGTCGCGCAGCGTCGTGCCCATTTCGGCCTCGATAAGGCCGGGTGTCGCGACATTGCCGATGATCGTGTAGACCTTGGTGCCGGGGCACTTTTCCGTCCCGTACCCGCGGTACCAAGCAACACCGTTGCGGACGATATCCGGAACGTTCGCGAGCGTCTCCACATTGTTGACCACCGTCGGTTTTCCCCACAGGCCTTCTGTTACCGGGTATGGCGGCTTGTTGCGCGGATGGCCCCTCTTCCCTTCGAGCGATTCGATCAGAGCGGTCTCCTCGCCGCACACATAAGCGCCAGCGCCTTTCATCACGGCAAGGTCAAAGCTGAAACCGGTATCGAGTATATTGTCCCCGAGGAGGCCGTATTCGCGTGCCTGCTGGATCGCCTTTTCGAGACGCTCGATGGAAAGAGCGTACTCACCGCGGATATAGATAAATCCTTTTGACCCGCCAAATGCGTACGCTGCAAGCATCATGCCCTCGATGAGCTTGTGCGGGTCGCCCTCGAGGATCAGCCTGTCCTTGAACGTCCCTGGCTCGCCTTCATCGGCGTTGCATATGATGTATTTCGGTTGGCCCGGGGCATGAGCGGCAAATTCCCATTTTATGGCGGTAGCGAAGCCCGCGCCGCCCCTTCCGACCAGCCCGGATTCCTTAACTTCTTTTATGACGCCAGCTGGTTTGAGCTCGGTGAAGGCCCTTTCAATCGCCTCGTAACCGCCTGCGGCTATATACTCGTTGATATTCTCCGGATTGATGACACCGCTGTTCCGGAGAACGATCCTTGCTTGCTCTTTCATGAGACCGGTCTTTTCCTTGCGGACGACCTGCTGCTTCGGCATCTCGGTCATCATCAGGCGCTTTACCGGCCTTCCTTTCAGAAGATGCTCCTCGACGATCTCGGCGGCATCTTCGGGTTTGACGTTGGCGTAGTACAGGCCTTCGGGATAGACGACAATGACGACACCCTGTCCCGTTGCGCCGATGCTGCCCGTCTCCAGTACGGCTATTTCACCCGAAAGACCCTGTTTGCTGATCTCGTCGACCAGAGCTTTTTCGACAGCCCTGGCTCCCGCCATGATCGTTCCTGCATCAATACTGATCAGTACGTGGTTTCTTACGAGGTTCATATCTCTTTTCTCCTCTGGTCAAGGATGGAATCGACCTTCTCGGGCGTGAGATTGCCGAACATCTCTTCGTTTAGCATCATAGCCGGCGCGACTCCGCACGCGCCAAGGCAGCTCGTCGTCTCAAGCGTGAATATACCGTCTTTAGTCGTACCTCCGAGATCCACTTTGAGCGAGGTTTTCAGATAATCAAGAAGTGACTTAGATCCCATAAGATGACACGGCGGGGATTCACACAACCGGATAATGTTCCTGCCTCGCGGTTTAAGGCTGAACATCGTATAAAAACTCGCTGTACTGTGCACGTAGCTGTACGGAAGGTTCAGATAGTCCGCACAGGCCTCGATATCCGCTTTCGCCAGATATCTCTGGGGATTATTATCCTGCAGGTCGTGCATGATGTAGAGTATATTGCTAAGTTTTGGTTCAAATTTCTTGAGAATAGCTTCTCTGTCCAAGTCGGCCTCCTTATTGTGACTTAGATGGCAAACTCCGATACGGGCTGTCCGTTTACGACATGCTCCACAACCACCCTTTTTGCTTTTTCCGGATCCATATTGCCGTATACAACGACGGGTTTCTCCTCCTCGAACACCTCGACCATCGGCTCCTGTGAAGCCAAGCCTTTTTCACCTGTCTGCGTGACAATAACATCCGTCAGGTTCCTCTTCCCCACTTCTTCCACGAACGTCTTGAGGACGTCCCGCGCACCGGCAGCGATTCCACTTGTGCCCATGCCGACGACGATCCTGATCCTGGCCTGTTTCTGCCTCAGTTCAACGTCTTTTTGCGCTTTTTCCCTTATTTTTTTCAGCTCTTCAAGATTCATCTCATCGCCTCCTTATGGTGTTAACAATCTATATGAAATCAAAGATGTTCGTCAAGATATTTACTCAAGAAACCAATCACTTCAGGATGATTCAAGGGGACACCTTCAAGCTCGTTCCTCCACTCGGCGGTATCCAGAAGAAAGTCCTTTCCGTCGGCCGCATAACGAAGGTCAAAGTCGACCTCGGGATGGCTCACGATGAGCACGAAAAAGGTGTCTCTGATATTGCCGAGCGGCGGTAGATCGGGATGCCGCGAATCGAAGGTCGCTCTGATACTCGTTCCAACCCCTTTCGTGCTCCTAAGGGAAAACGATCCCCCTGTCGTTTCCGCTGTGCCTTTTAACAACGGTATCCCAAGGCCCACTTTTCTGCCCGTTTTTGTAGAAAAGAACGGGTCCTGGACCTTCATGGCCATGTCAGCATCCATGCCATGGCCGTCATCGGAAATCTCGAGTCTCATCATCGACGTCTTTTCGTCCTTTTCAATGGCTATCGAAACATGTTTTGCTCCGGCCCGCACTGAGTTCGTCACTATGTCCATAATATGCAGCGAAAGATCTTCCATCATGATCGCTGGTTTCCATCAAATCGCATTCAACCCTGCCGCGCCCTCAATGCCCTCTCGCCCAAGGCCTTGAGGGCTCTTTCTATACCTGCACAATCGGGCACATCCATTGTGAGTAGGGTTCTTCTCCTGCCTATATCGTCAGGATAATGGGCGTCCGAGAAGGTCACGAACGGTATGCCCTGTTTCATTATAAAAGGAGCCAGTTCGCCGGCCCTTTCTAAATTGCGGACCTCCAGGGCATCCAAAGGGATGTTTGCCGGAATAAATCCGAGCTGGCTTATTATGCTGAACGTCGGGCTGTCTATATGGGATGCAATGGCAATGCCCCCATGCGCCTTTATCCAGGCTGCCGCATCCTCGACCGAGATGTCGGCCGAGTTTATGAGCAGCCTGTCCTCCATCCGGACGATATTGTCCTCGGTGTCGACGACAACCTGATCGCCCCAGAATTCAGTGTCGTTGGGCACGTCCGGCAGGAGACCATAGATCATGGACTGGAGTTCGCGGGCACGGTCATACTCATCGAATATCGCGAGAAGATGGATCTCCTCCTGCGTCTGCAGTTCCATCCCGCTCAGGACCATGAGCCCGGTGCGCTCCCCGAGTTCTTTAACATATGGTGCATTTTCACTCATATTGTGATCGGTGACAGCTATAATGTCGAGCCTCGCTTCCCGTGCCTTCTGCACGATGACCCTTGGCGACATGTCAAGGCTTCCGCAGGGCGATAAGACCGAATGTATGTGAAGATCACATGCAAAATCAGGCAACCCCCCGGCCTCTCGTCAACGCGTTGTATATCAATGCGGAAAGCTCGAATGCCGACTTGCTTCCCCTGAGCACTGCTATGCCTTCCTCCCTGGCTTTAGCCAGGAATGCCTCTTCGAGTGCAAGATTGCGCGGTATGATAATAGCTGACACGTCTTTCAGCTTGGCAACGCCCAGAATGTTGACATGGCGCTGGATCGTTATCCACACGGCATCGTCCCCGATATTTGCGATCACATCGGAGAGCAGATCCGAGGTATATCCTGAACCTGCCTGCCTGTCAAGATTGATATCACCTGTGAGAACTTCAAGGTCAAGAGCCGCTACGAGTTCTCTGACGGTCATCTTCTCATTCCCCCTTTAAAGTGATGCATCATGCGCCTGTCTCGCGTTACCGCTTGCTCAATGCTCCTGCCCCGGCAAGTTCTTCTTCGATCCATCGCTCATCGACGGCGGGACGATCCGGGCAAGTTCGAGTATCTCTTCCGCAAGCGTTTTAACCTTTTCACGAAGCTTGATCACGCAATCGGATTCATAGGCTATCCCGCGAATGATATCCTCGGCAAGAGCACGGCAACTCGGAGACCCGCAGGCGCCGCAATCGAGCCCCGGCAATTCGTTCGTTATCTGATCGAGCCGTTCCATTTTCATAAGCGCACGCGAGACATCCTCATCAAGGGTCATGATGGCCCTTGGTTCGACAGGCTCCGTGGAGCGGAACCGGTTGTCCCTGCATATGTTTGAAAGCTGTTCCTCGGTAAAATACCGTTCGCGCGTACCGAACCTCTTGATAAGGTCCCGAAGCCGTATCCGCCCCACGAACAGGTTCTGGATATTCAAGGGGCCTCCTACGCATCCTCCGGTACATGCCTGAAGTTCGACGAAGTCGACATCTTTCAATTCACCCCTCTCGATCTCTTCGAGAAGGCTGATGACATTGTGGATCCCGCTGACTGCAAGTGTCGTTGCGACCGAGACATTGTGTGATTCGCCCGTTACATAGCCCCATGCCATACCGAGCCTCGTTGCACGCTGATGATTCTCCGTCGCCCCGATCAAGTTCCTGTCCCCCAGATGCTTGATTATATCCTTATAGATGAGGTTGGTTCCTATTACGCCGTTTACGGCCGAGTCTTTCGTCGTCATCGGGTTCCTCATCTCCGTGACTTTAGCCGGACACGGTGATATAAAGAATGCCCCTATTTCGTTATACCGGATACCGGTCCTGCGCACTGCATCTTCCTTTGCCAGCCGCGCCGCCACCTCCATGGGCGTCAGGAACGGGGCCACCTGGTCGAGGAGATCCGAGTACTTTATCTGCATAAGACGGAGCACTGCTGGGCATGCCGAAGAGAATACGGGCTTTTTGCCTTTATAATCATTCAGGTATTCATGGACCACATGGCCAACGATCTCCGCCGCCAGGGCGACCTCGAACACCTCATCAAACCCTATTCCTGCAAATGCGCCGAGGATGTCCTCGATATTGGCCTGTTCCTTGAACTGGCCAAAAAAGGACGGGGACGGGAGCGCTATATTGTAGTAGTATTCCGACAGCTTCTCGAGTGTATCCGTCACCGCCACTTTTGCATGGTTGGGGCATTCACGGATGCATTCACCGCAATCGATGCAGCGCTCCTGAACGATCATCGCCTTGCCGTCACGGACCCGGATCGCCTCTACAGGACAACGTTTAATACAATTCGTACAACCCTTGCATTTTTCCGTATCGAGGGTCACGGAGTGAAAATACTGTTTCATACATCCTCGCCGGTCTTTTTACGGTTATTAAAAAAGACCCTCGCTTCAAGGTTGGTGCCGACACCTACCTTCGACTCTATATAAAGGTCATCCGAACACTGCTTGATATTGGAAAGCCCCATGCCAGCCCCGAACCCCATTTCCCGTATCTCGTAGGTCGCAGTGGAATACCCTTCCTTCATAGCAAGGTCTATATCCTCGATCCCCGCCCCTACATCCTGCGTCAGTATCGTTATGCCATCGGGGTCGATGTGAACGACAAGTTTTCCGGAAGTGGCATGGATAGCAACATTCATTGCCGCCTCATATATAATGATTGCGATCCGCTTAATGATTTCCTGTTTGAGTCCAAGCTGTTGAAGCGTTTTTTTGACGCGGGACGCACACTCTCCGGCAATAAAGAAATCCTTTTCACCAATCTCAAATTCGACTGTGATCTTCGGCGTATATGTTAGGCTGTCAACCATGGGTCAGGTCCACTAACCGGCTAATGCTTGTCCCCCCGTACCCCGTTCTCATAAAGTCTTCCGCAGCAATCAAACGTGAGAAGCGGCGTGACAAGAAGAGGTATCTTATTCTGTTCCCCGCTCGCGACGACAGATGGATCCGGTCTTCGTCCCCCGACGAAAAGGACGGACTTCGCGTCCATTACCTGTGCTGCATGAATAACATGGGCATTTGTCAAAGATGTGATCAGAAGAGAATGAGGCTTGAGATACAGGAGCATTTCGCTGATGAGATCACAGGCAAAACAGATCCTGACTTCGCGTTGAAGACAGTCATCATCTCCGCAGAGTACGTCTGCTTCAAGAAGCTCCTGGACTTCTTTCAACGTCATAAAAACCTCAACCGCATGTGCTCACAGTATGGTTTTGCTGCGGTTCCATTACCTGGAATTATCCCATCCTGATTATAACCATTGACAAACAGGCCTGATACTGAAACCTATTTTTTCTGCTAAGTTTCGGTGTTCAGTATAATAAATTTTTGAAGCGAAGTCAAAAGGACAGTGAAGAAAATTACCGTTATATACTATCGACCGTCATTCCCGGGCCTGTGCCTTTCTCCCGAAAGGTATGCCGAGTTTCCTCATGCGGTGACGGAGTGTACCTGGATTGACCCCCAGGAGCTCGGCGGTCCCACCCTGCCCTTCGATCCTTCCGCCGCAGGACTCAAGGGTCCGGCGTATATGGTCCGCTTCGACCTCCCGAAGCGACAGGGGAGGCACATCCGCATCGAGCGCCTTTACTGGATTTCCCCGTGATGGTTTTGAGGCCCCCAGGATGCCATCGAACTTCAAAGGCTTCCCGTCCGACAGGATAAGGGCCCTCTCGACCGCGTTCTCCACTTCCCTGACATTCCCCGGCCAATCGTACATCATAGCCGCATCCATCGCCCCCGGGCCAAGGACCGGCACGGTATGGCGGACCATCTCACGGCTTTTCTTACGTATAAAATGCTGGACGAGGGCAGGTATGTCATTTTTCCGGGCCCGAAGCGGAGGCACGTCGATAGGGAAAACCTTGATACGGAAATACAGATCTCCGCGAAAGTCTCCCTGTTCGACCATCTTCTCGAGATTTCTGTTCGTGGCCGAGATTATCCTGATATCTACCTTCACGGGCTCAGTGCCGCCTACACGTTCGATCTCCTTTTCCTGGAGCACGCGCAAGAGCCTTACCTGGGCATGCGGCGGCAGTTCGCTTATCTCGTCGAGGAATATCGTACCGCCGTGAGCGCGCTCGAAACGCCCCCTCTTGCGCGCAAGGGCCCCGGTGAATGCCCCTTTTTCGTGACCGAAGAGTTCGCTGTCGATAAGCGATTCGGGTATCGCCCCGCAATTGACCTTGACGAAAGGCCCGTTGTACCGTGGGGACAGGTTATGTATGGCGTTTGCGATAACCTCTTTGCCTGTTCCGGTCTCGCCGACGATGAGAACGGGGCTTGAAAGGGGCGCCACTTTCCGTACGTTTTCCATGACATCTTTCAGGCCGAAGTCGGCTCCGACGATCTCGAAACTGTTCTTGCGAAGTTCGTCGCGGAGATAACGGTTATCGTCGGCAAGCATGTCCTTGAGGTCGATCACTTCACGAAGACGGCGGCTATTGGCAAGCGCGATCGCCGCCGGTTCATTGACGAGGGACCAGAGCCGCACATGGTCTTCTGTGTACCGGCCGGTACCGGCAGACCTCACCCCCAGGGCGCCGATATAATTCCCATCAATTATGAGCCTGCCCAGCATCATCGAGCATAGCTCCCACCCGACATTTCTCGCTATCCTTCCCAGTATGGGATCGTCGAATACATTGTCGGCGACACGGACACGGGGATGGCGGTATGCCTCTTCGATCTCCTGCCGAAGCTCCGGGGGAAGATGGGTTTTGTCCATCCTCGTGATGCCGCCCGTGGCATTTGCCGTCGTCACGACATCTATCGTCCCCAATTCAGGATCGTATGATATCAGGTCGAGGTCGTCAGCCGGCATGACCGTGCTGACATAGAGAAAACATTGCCAAAGGGCCTTTTCCAGGTCAAGAGTCCCGCAAATCCTCAGTGTCAGTTCTCGAAAAAACTCGTTCTCATCCGCTATCATCGCATCTCCTCTCTAGTGCATCACTATCGTATGCGATAGTATAGACTATAACTGACGTATTTACTAGTATGTTTCCGTCGTATTTGTCAGTAATTTCAGCACATTTTGCTAAGTAGCTGAAATTGTGGGAAATAGTTTTCTGGCACGCAAAGTGCTTTATGGTAGCCAATAAGTGATGGAATGGATAGAGATCATACGATTGAGAACACAGCCCGATGTCGAACCATCGGTCATGCAATGGCTTAAGGACATGGTACACAGCATGAAAGGGACCCCCGGCCTCGATGAAGCTAGAATATATACACATTCCGCAATTCCGGGAGATATAAGCCTTCATATAATGTGGAACACGGTCCAGGGATTGTTCAAAGAAAGCGAGGTCGGCCTGATGATAGCCGATACCCTTAAAAAATACGGCATTCTCGATCACACTATCTGGCTCATGGAAGCCATGAACGGCAAAGCTGCCGAACAGGTGACCGTATGAGTGCCTTGCATATAGTATACGGGCAGGGAAATGCGAGGAATCTCAGGGTCCCTCACCTTTCCATCCCAAACCGTGAGTCGAGGGACGTGAAGAAATGCTCGATCTGACAATGAATATGTTCCTTCTCCTTCTCCCTCTCCTTCTCCTTCTCCCTCTCCTTCTCCTTTTCGCCATCGCCACCCTACTCTGCTTATCTCCCCTCTTTCAGGCCTCTACGCGCACGTTCACGTTCTACTTCACCCCTCGCCTGCTGGCACACGACACGACCGTTGCCACATGGGATCTCGAACCGGTTGCCGAAGGTCATGTCCCCGACTCACAAAATTCCGCCAGCCAAAGGCTCCCACGAGCTTTGACATACTGACACCATCACCCCCCCCCTTATACGTTTTAAAAATTGCCCCCGGTCGCCTCCCGGGGGCAAACCCCCTTTTCAGGGCCCCTGTGGGGTCCGTTCCAAGTTTCAGGTTTAAAGTTTAAGGGGTCATATGCAAAATAAAGACTACCATATCGTCGATACTTTATCTGCGCTACCACATCGTGGACTGCATGATCTCCTCCCGGCTAAAGGATATCGTCATCCCGGCTTGCCGGGATCCAGCGTCTTTACTTTTTCTTTTCTTCAAAAATATCAATCAGATATGGCAAACACACTTCAACTGCACTTTTATCGATCAGTTGCAAAAGGAAGATAAAAGACACCGGACCCGGCGTAAAACGCTTTCAGACGACGGACAAGGAATAGAAGTCTTGCATCTTACGAAAAAAGGTGTTGACTCCATCCTCTTCATTCGATATATTTTTATCGATATTAATTTATAGATAGATAATTATCGAATCAATGGAGGCCTGATATGTCAAAGGTCGAACCGCAAAAGGAACCGGTGATAAAAGCTATTCCCGAGCCGACATTACGAAGGCTCCCTCTTTACTACCAATACCTGAAAAAGGTCCGGGATGAGAAAAAAAGCGAATTCATATCATGCACGCAGATAGGAAACGATCTGGCCATCCTCCCCATCCAAGTCCGTAAGGACCTCGGCGTCACCGACGCGGTGGGCAAGCCGAAGCTCGGGTACTCCATCGATGAGCTTATCGCCATCATCGAGGAGTTCCTCGGATGGAACAACACGAAAGATGCGTATCTGGTCGGTGTCGGACATCTCGGGACGGCGCTCCTCGGTTTTGAAAGGTTCAAGGAATATGGCCTCAACATAATTGCCGCATTCGATATCGACAGGGAAAAGATCGGGCAGACGATCCACGGCGTAAAGGTATTCCATATCGGCAAGCTTGACAATATGGTGAAGAGGATGGGCATAAAGATCGGGATCCTCACCGTCCCATCGGAACCTGCCCAGGACCTGACGAATGAGTTGGTGCATGCCGGCATCGAAGCCATCTGGAACTTCTCGCCGGTCAAGGTCACCGTCCCGCCAGGCATCATCGTCCAACACGAAAACCTTGCATCGTCTCTCGTCGTGCTTTCAAAGAAACTGACACTGGCAAGAAAAACTCAATCTCAGGATGGTGTGGAATAATGAACACGATACGAAAATTTGAACGGGTATTCGAGATCATCGATCAGAATCAGCGCAGCGCCGCAAGGCTCATACCTATCCTTCAGGCGGTACAGGCGGAATACCGCTACCTCCCGGAAGAGATATTGACCTTTGTAGCGACATCTCTCGGCATATCGCCGGCGAGGGTCTTCGGGGTGGCCACTTTTTATTCCCTGTTTACCCTCAAACCAAAGGGCAAATATCTTATTCGCGTCTGCAACGGAACGGCGTGTCACGTCAAAGGATCGATGGGCCTTCACGCGGCCATCGTAAAAAAACTCGACCTCAAGGACGGAGAGGACTCTACGCCCGACATGCTTTTCACGGTCGAAGCGGTGAATTGCCTTGGCGCCTGCGGTCTGTCCCCCGCCATGGTCATCAACGACGAGGTATACGGGCAATTGACACAGCAGAGGGTATCCGACATTATCGACGAGATCATACTCAGGGAGGTTCACAATGAATCTGATGCTCACGGGGCTTAATAAAATAGGGAACGATTTTATCGCCCGGTCACAGGCGGCAACGCACCGGATCCTCGTGTGTGCGGGGACCGGATGTCTTGTCAATGGATCGCTCAAAGTATACGATGCATTTACCAAGGCTATTAAGGACAGCGGGCTCAATGCCATCGTGGAGCTCAAAAAGGAAGAAGAGGGCATTTTCGTTTCGCGGACGGGATGCCAGGGCTTCTGCCAGATAGGGCCGCTTGTAACTATCATGCCGGAAGGCATCTTCTATACTAAGGTAAAACCGCTCGATGTCGGCGAGATAGTCGAGAAGACGGTCAAGAACGGTGATGTTGTGGAGAGGCTTCTCTACGTCGAACCGGACAGTCAGACCGTATGCCGCACGAAAAACCAGATACCCTTTTACAGGAAGCAGTACCGGTTCGTGCTGGAGAACTGCGGCGCCATCGACCCCGAGGATATCAATGAATATATAGCGGCGGGCGGGTACCGCCAGGCCTTACGGGCGTACCTCGAAATGACGCCGGAAGAGATATGCGAGCTCGTTTTCGCTTCGGGCCTGAGAGGACGCGGAGGCGGAGGTTTCCCCGCAGGCAGGAAATGGGACGTAGCCCGTCGCGAGGTGAATGAAAAGAAATATGTCATCTGCAACGGCGACGAGGGAGACCCCGGCGCTTTCATGGACATGGGCATCATGGAAGGCAACCCTCATAGCATTATCGAGGGAATGACCATCGCCGCCCGTGCCATAGAGGCCGATGAGGGCTACATATACGTCCGGGCGGAGTATCCGCTCGCTGTAAAACGCCTGCGCAAAGCCATAAACGACGCATACCGCGTAGGGCTTCTCGGAAAAAACCTTTTCGGTTCCAGCCATTCCTTCAACCTGAACATAATGGAAGGTGCCGGCGCCTTTGTCTGCGGCGAAGAAACGGCGCTTATTGCATCTATTGAAGGAAAGCGCGGGATGCCGTCACCGAAACCTCCTTTCCCCTCAATCAGCGGCCTGTGGGGAAAGCCTACGATAATAAACAACGTGGAGACATTATCGCTGGTCCCGCTTGTCCTTAAAACAGGCCCCGAAGGCTATCGAAAGATCGGTACAAAAAATTCTCCAGGGACCAAGACGTTCGCGCTTACAGGCCATGTCGCGAATTCGGGCCTCATCGAAATGCCTTTCGGTGCGACACTGCGCGAGATCATCTACGGTGTTGCTGGCGGTATGACGTCCGATACTGGCAAAGCGGTGAGCGACGGCTTCAAGGCGGTCCAGATCGGCGGGCCGTCTGGCGGGTGCCTCACGACAGACCATCTCGACCTCCCGATCGATTTCGATTCACTCAAGAGTGTCGGGGCAATGGTCGGCTCCGGCGGCCTTGTCGTCATGAACAAGAACACATGCATGGTCAGCGTGGCACGGTTCTTCATGCAGTTCACCCAGCACGAATCTTGCGGTAAATGCGTTCTGTGCCGGGAAGGGACAAAGCAGCTGCTGGCCTTGCTCGACGATATCATCGAGGGCCGGGCGACAATGGAAACGCTTGACCTCCTCGAAGACCTGGCAGGTGCTGTTCAAAAGGGCTCGCTCTGCGGGCTCGGCAAGACCGCACCGAACCCTGTCCTGTCCACGATGAAGCATTTCCGGGACGAATACGTCTCGCACGTGCGCGACAAGAGGTGCCCCACGGGAAAATGCAAGGCGCTGGTGAGGCTCATCGTTGACGAAGATCTCTGCAAGGGATGTACGCTGTGCGCCGCAAAATGCCCGGTGGGTGCCATTTCAGGCGAAAAAGGAAAACCGCACCGCATCGACGACAAGACCTGCAGAAAATGCTACATCTGTGTGGAAGCCTGCAAATTCAAGGCAATCAAAGGAGAATGATCATGACCGGCACTTTCGTATATATAGATAATAAAGAGGTCCCCATCGAAAATGAGCAGAATCTCCTGGAGCTTATCAGGAAGGCGCGGATCGACCTGCCCACGTTCTGCTACCATTCAGAGCTCAGCATCTATGGCGCGTGCCGCCTGTGTATGGTTGAGGTCGACGGCATGGGACTCGTACCAGCATGTTCCACACCGCCGTCAGCCGAGATGAAGGTCAGCACCAATACCGGCGAGATACGCAACATGCGCAAGATCATCGTCGAACTCCTTCTCGCGAACCACAGCCAGAATTGCCCGACGTGCCAGAAAAGCACGACGTGCCAGCTGCAGGCCCTGGCCAAACGCCTCGGTATAACGAAGGTCCGGTTCAAGAACCAGCTTAAGGAGATGCCTGCCGACGAATCGTCACCGTCGATCATCCGCGACCCCAACAAGTGCGTCCTGTGCGGCGACTGCGTCCGCATCTGCTCAGAGATCCAGTCCGTCGGCGCGATAGACTTCGCTTACAGGGGTGCGCAGACGGTCGTCATCCCGTCTTTCGGCAAGGCGCTCGACCAGGTCGAATGCGTCAATTGCGGCCAGTGCGCACGCATTTGCCCGACCGGCGCCTTAACGCCCAGGTCTGAGGTGGACCAGGTCTGGGGATCGATCCATGACCCGTCTAAGGTCGTGGTCGCTCAGGTTGCCCCGGCGGTCAGGGTTGCGATCGGTGAGATGTTCGGGCTTGCCCCGGGTACCACCACGACAGGACAGATCGCCGCGGCATTGAGAGCGATCGGCTTTGACAAAATATATGATACATCTTTCACGGCAGATCTCACCGTTCTCGAAGAGAGCAATGAGTTCATAAAGCGGGTTACAGCCGGCGACAGGATCCCCCAGTTCACGTCCTGCTGCCCCGCATGGGTCAAATTTGTCGAGCAGTACTATCCCGAATTCGTGAACCACCTGTCGAGTTGCCGTTCCCCCCAGCAGATGTTCGGGGCGCTCGCAAAGGAGATGCTTGCGGCCGAACTGAAGGTGAAACGCGAGGACATCGTCGTGGTATCGATCATGCCGTGCACCGCGAAAAAGTTTGAGGCGAAAAGGCCCGAATTCGAAAGTGACGGCGTCCGCGACGTGGACCATGTCCTGACAACGCAGGAACTGGGGCGCATGATCGAGGAGGCCGGGCTGCATTTCAAGGAACTGGGGCCTGAATCTTTCCACCTGCCTTTCGGCTTCAAGACGGGCGCCGGGGTCATCTTCGGCAATTCGGGCGGCGTAAGCGAGGCGGTGCTGCGGTATGTCAGCGAGAAACTGACCGGGCAGAAACACGACACGTATGAATTCATGTCGGTCCGCGGGAATAATGGGGTACGTGAGGCAAAGCTCTCTGTGGCGGGAAAGGAGTTCGCTCTCGCCATAGTGAGCGGTCTCGGCAATGCCCGGAAGATCCTCGAGGACATTCACTCAGGCAAGGCACATTACGATCTCGTCGAGGTCATGGCCTGCCCCGGCGGATGTATCGGCGGCGCCGGCCAGCCCGTATTCACGGACCCGGCTGTGAAGCTTAAGCGCACAAAGGGCCTTTACGAAAGCGACCGCATGCTCGAGCTCCATAAGTCGCAGGACAACCCGTACATCACCGAACTTTACGACAAGGTGCTCGGGGATGTGGGTAGCCCGAAGGCGCATGAGCTTCTCCATACGAACTACTCCTCGCGTAAGCGTATCATAGAGGAAGACTTGGGCGTCAGTTCCGGGGCCGAGAAGAGCCTCGATATCAGCGTCTGCTTCGGTACGAGTTGCTTCCTGAAAGGGTCACAAAAACTGCTGCGTGATATATTGGAATATATCAATGTGAAAGAGCTTGACGAAAGGGTAAATGTCAAGGCATCCTTCTGTTTCGAGAAATGCGACAAAGGGCCGACGATCAGGGTAGGAAATAGGGTTATCGAAGGCTGCACCACAGATATGGCCATCGAGGCCATTAAACGTGAGGGGATGGACCTCCCGTAAGGGGATTGCACAATGTTCGACACATGGAAACCGCAGATCGTGTTTACACTCACCGCCCGGTGCCGGGATTGCTACAGGTGCCTTCGGGCATGCCCCGTGAAGGCAATCCGTATGCAGAAAGGACAGGCGTACGTCGACGAGAAACGGTGCATTGCCTGCGGCACCTGTATCCGCGAATGCCCCCAGCAGGCCAAGACATTCCGGAGCGATATCGATATCGCGAAGAACCTCATCGATGAAGGCCATTTTGTTGCGGCGAGCATAGCGCCGTCCTTTGCTGCGGTTTTTGACACTTGGCAGCTTTCACGGCTCCCTTCTGCCCTGCGTGCGCTCGGTATCCGGTACGTGGGACAAACCTCCCACGGCGCCTACCAGATATCGCTCGAGTCCCGGCGCCTGGCCGAGGAACTGACCGAGGGCAGCCCGCATATCGCGACGGCGTGCCCGGCGCTCGTGAACTATATCGAGAAATACCAGCCCCAGCTCATCAAGCACCTTCTGCCGCTCGCCTCCCCGATGGCTGCCCATGCGCGCCTTCTCAAGGAGAACCTCGGGCAGGACATCAAGGTCATCTTTATCGGCCCCTGCGTGGCGAAAAAATCCGAGCTTGTCCGCCCCGAGGTTGCGGGCGTGGTCGATTGCGTTCTGACATTCAAAGAGCTCAGCCAGTGGTTTACCCAGAAAGGGATCGACCTGTCGATGTGTGAAGAAAGCAACTTCGACGAGAAACCGATCCACGAGGCGCAGCTTTATCCCTTGCCGGGGGGCCTCATCAAGACGGCAGGCCTTGACGATGACGGGCTTAACCTGAAACTCCTCAAGGTTGACAGCATCCAGGGCGTCCGCGAGTTCCTCGACGGGATCAAGGATGGCGATGGTTCGGAGCACGCCATTATCGAACCCCTGTTCTGCAGCCAGGGATGCATCAACGGACCCGGTATCGAACCCGGAAAGAACCTCTTCGAACGCAGGCGTGACGTCATTGAATACAACAGTTCTATAAGCCCCGGCGCCGTCGCTCCCGAGCCTGCTGACGGCCGCCTGTTCACGGCATCCTTCGATAAGGCGGACAGCGGCACATCCCCCCGGGATGTCACGGAAGAGGAGGTACAGAAGATTCTTGCCCAGACGGGGAAGCAGGACCCGGAGCAACAGCTTAACTGCGGGGCATGCGGCTACGACAGTTGCCGCGAGAAGGCGATAGCCGTCGCGCTTGGCATGGCGGAACCGGAAATGTGCATACCATACATGCGGCGGCTCGCGGAGCGGCGCACCGATCAGATATTCGGCACTACCCCTAACGGCGTTATCATGCTTGACGACGAACTGAATATAATCGGCATTAACCCGGCATTCAAAAAGTTCTTCTCCTGCAGTGACGTGATACTGGGCCGGCACATATCGTACCTCATGGACCCTGCTCCATTTGAGAAACTGATATCCGGTCAGGAACAGAATCTGGACATTACGGTCTTTCACCGTCCCTACAATTTGCTGTGCCGGGAATTGCTCTACATGCTCACGGATGAGAAGCAGATAGTCGGCATCTTTATCAATATAACGACCCAGCGGGAGCATGAGAAGAAACTGAAAGAAATACGGTCCCAGACAGTCGAGCAGGCGCACGAACTCCTCGAACACCAGATAAAGATGGCACAAAAGATCGCACAGTTCCTAGGGGAAAGCACCGCGCGCGGTGAGGAACTTGTCAGAAAACTTATGAGCCTGAGCGAGGGTGATGAAAACAACACCCGATGAACCGAGAAAATATATCGAGACCGTAAATTCTCAGGCGGCGAAAAAACCGGGCGGGACATGCGGGGACTATATTATAACCGAGCGCACGGCCGAGGCGACGACGACCGTCCTTGCGGATGGCATCGGCACCGGGATAAAGGCGCACGTTGCAGCCGTCATGTGCGCATCCCGGCTCATGGAGCTCTTGCGCGTGGGTTTCACACTTCGCGAGGCGTGTCAGAAGATCGTCGACACCATGCATGCCGCCCGCACGACGAACATTCCCTTCTCGGCCTTTTCCGTGTGCCGCGTGCTTGTGAGCGGGCACGCCACGGTGATGTCCTACGAGATCCCGTCGCCGATCCTCATCAACAACCGTCTGGCCGCATACCTCCCGAAACAGAGGGTCTTCCCGATGGGCCTCGAGATGATCGGAGAGGTCAACTGCATGCTCGAATACGGCGACGGCATCGCAATGGTCAGCGACGGCGTGAGCCAGGCTGGCCTGGGGCAGCAATACCGAATGGGATGGGGCATTGAGGGCGCCTGCGATTTTATCAACGGCCTTTTGGCCCAGGGGACACGGATACGGGACATACCCAGAAGGGTTGTCGGCAATGTACGCGATATATCGGGGACCACGTATGGAGATGATACCAGCTGCAGCCTGCTTTTGTGCCGTGAAGCCCAGATCCTCAATGTTCTTACCGGACCCCCGGCGAGGAAAACGAGCGATGAAAAAGTGGTAAAAGATTTCGTCGGAATGCGCGGTATGAGGATAGTCTGCGGGTCGTCGACAGCAGAGATCGTCGCGCGCAACCTCGGGCGGCCCGTCGAGATCAAGACGATGTCTAATGCCTACCACAAACCTCCATCATATCATATAAAAGGGATAGATTACGCCACAGAGGGTGCGATAACCCTGAACCAGGTCTACAATATCCTAGGCGAGCCGCCCGAAAAGCTGGAACCCGATTCGTCGGTTTCCGATCTTTACCGGTTCTTTCACGCTGCGGACACGATCAATTTTCTTGTCGGTACCGCGGCGAACCCGGGACACGAACATATCGTGTTCCGGCAAATGGGGGTCTTCCCCCGGGAAGTGATCGTCAAGCTCCTCGCGGAGAAACTTAAGTCCATGGGAAAGCTGGTGAATATAATATACTTGTAAAAGGGGTTGCAAGAACGGTCCGGAGCCGTTCCCCCTTATAATTCAAAGGAGGTATCATGACAGCAGGGCTACCCGTTGATTTTTTCAATGCAGCCGATTATTTCGTGAACCGCAACATACGGCAGGGGCGCGGGCACAAGGTCGCCGTGTACACGGAATACAGGAACTATACGTATAATGATATTCAAAAAATGGCCAATAAGACCTCGAATGCCTTCCGCGAGGTCGGCATGACCGTAGACGACCGCATTATGATGATCATGCTCGACGTACCTCAGTTCTATGCCGTTTTCTGGGGGGCCATCCAGATCGGGGCCGTCCCTATCCCCGTCAACACAATGCTCACTCCCGAAGACTACGAATATTACCTGAACGATTCCCGGGCCAAGGTCCTCGTCATATCGGAACAACTTCTGCCGGTCCTCGCGAAGATAAAGGGCGACCTTCTATATTTGCGCGACCTTATCGTGATATCCGAAGTGCAGGGTGCACACATCCCATTCAAGCAGAAATACCGTCATGCGTCAAGCGTGGTAAAGACCGAATACACGACGAAGGATGACGTCGGTTTCTGGCTTTACAGCTCCGGTTCCACGGGCTCCCCGAAAGGGGCCATCCATTCGCAGTACGATATGGTCGTGACATCGGAATCCTTTGCAAAAGGGGTGCTTGGCATAACCGAGGATGATATTCTCTTTTCTGCGGCCCGTCTTTTCTTCTCCTACGGCCTCGGAAACGGGATGTATTTCCCGATGTCCGTCGGGGCTTCCGCTGTACTCAATGTCAATGCCCCGACACCCGAGAATGTTTTCAGGCATCTCGAAAAATTCCGGCCAACCGTATTCTTCGGCGTTCCCACCTTATACGGGCAGATGCTCGAATACAAGACCAGACAGGATAAAGAAACCGGGCGTGAGGGCAACCCCAATGACCAGCATGAACTCTCTTCGGTCAGGATATGTGTGTCCGCAGGCGAGGCGCTGCCTACCGATATCTTCGACCGTTGGAAAAAAAGGTTCGGCATCGAGATCATCGACGGCATCGGCTCGACCGAGATGCTCCATATCTTTTTGAGCAATCGCCCGGGCGACATAAAACCCGGTTCCACGGGAAAACCGGTCCCGGGATACGAATTGAAACTGGTTGATGAGAACGGCCAGGAAGTGCCGAGCGGAGAGATAGGGACCCTGCACGTCAAGGGTGACAGCGCCGCGCAACAGTACTGGCGCAAGCGTGAAAAGACCAAGGTCACGATGCAGGGCGAATGGGTCAACACGGGCGATAAGTATTATGTCGACGAAGAGGGCTATTACTGGTGTGCCGGACGCGCTGACGATATGCTGAAGGTCGGCGGCATCTGGGTATCCCCCTTGGAGGTTGAAAACACGTTGAACCAGCACCCGGCCGTCTTAGAATGCGCTGTAGTCGGAGTTCCTGATGAAAAAGGCCTGACGAAACCCAAGGCGTTTATACGGCTTCGGGATGGTCATGAAAGATCCGAAGCATTAAAAGAGGAGCTGAAGCAATGGGTCCTCGACAGGCAGGCAAAATTTAAATATCCGCGCTGGATAGAATTCGTCGATGACCTGCCCAAGAGCTCGACCGGTAAAATACAAAGGTTCAGGCTGAGATAGCAAAAAGGGGTAAGGACAGGTAACCTTTACCCCTTTTTCGTAAGGCGTGAGTCGTAAGGTGTAAGGTGTTTTATTCATCTACGACTTACAACTGACGATCTCATTACAAACTTTTTATCTGTTGGTCCAACTTCTGAAACCGCTGGTCGAAAGATTTCTTTACCGTTTCCCGGTCTTTTTCGCGGCGTTCGGGACTGTAACCGGGGAAACCATACAGGCTGTCAATTAATTTCAGGACCTCGGGGATCGCCCTCTGGGTTTTTTCGTCCTTTGTTTCGGCCAGTGAGAGTTTGCCCTGTAACATTACCCAAGCAGAGAATAGGGGTGTCCTTTTCTCCTGGTATTCTCTATCGCCGAGTTTTGCCCGGGCATCCGCACGAATGACAGGTGCTGTAGATTCCCAGAGCTTCTTTACCTGTTCGCTCGGTGTCCCGTCAGCGGGTACCACAAACCCGCCTGCCTTTTCCACCTGCTCAGAAGATTTTCCGACAGGGTCAGACGCCTGGCTCTGTTTCGCGGAATCCCCGCAGCCATATCCTGCGAATAGAAAAGATGCGATGATAATGATACAAAGTATATCTTTGATCCGTATCATTGAACCCCTCCTGTAAAGTCTGGTTACCGAGTATATCATTCTGCGATATACAAGGCAATACAGATGGCGTTATGTGAAGAAATTGAGGAGTGAATGCCAATCCGACTTGACTACTTGGCGCCATTTTTGAGTAATTCCAGAATGACGTAGTTTGCGGCAATAAGGCCGAAGATAGCTGGTAATGTTGGAAGGCTCGGCAACGATTGCCTTGCCCTGCCCCTTATATATGTCCCGGAGGTCTCTTCAGTGGAGGAAGGGCCCTCCGGGTGGGGTTCTACGGGCTTCTCTGTCGAATAAACGACCGGGATATCTGTCATGACACCACGTCCTCGTAGATAACGCCTGAGGGTTCTTGCCAGAGGACACACCTCTGTATTTCCGAGGGTATCGATGCGCACTTTCATGGGATCGGTCCTTCCGGCCGCGCCCAGCGCCGAAATGATCGGCAATGAACGCCGGATGCACTGGCTTATAAGCTCCGCTTTGGGATTCATGCTGTCAATAGCGTCGATCACAAAATCGCACCTTCCTCCGAGAAGCTCATCGGCCGTATCTTCATGGAAAAAGGCATAACGAACATCGAGATGAACGACTGGATTTATCTGTGTGAGACGGGCTGCAGCCGCATCTGTCTTCCGCTCCCCCGTATTCGTCGCCAGTGCGATCACCTGTCTGTTAATATCGGTCGGCTTGATGATATCACAGTCTATGATCCTTAAGTTCCCGAGGCCGGCCCGGCACAGTGCCTCAGCCGCATAGGAACCGACCCCGCCCATCCCCACCACGGCGACAGAGCTCTCTTGAAGGCGTTCAAACCCCTCACGGCCGTACAGCATGATACTTCGGGAAAAATATAATTCCGCTTTGGTCATTTCATTCTCTTGCCGAAGACACACCGCGCATTCGAGGTTGACCGGCGGCAGACCTCAGTATAGGATGCACCCCGTATGTCGGCAATCTTCGATGCTATCTCGGCTGTATGCACCGGTTCTACCCGGGAAGCCGGGGTCGTCTGCGTCGCGATCGAGGGTGCGTCAGTCTCTAAGAGCAGACGATCGGCCGGTACGGCCGCAGCGCATCGATGATATTTTTTCGCAGTCTCGCGCGTGACAGACCCCGAAAAGGAAATGTAGCAGCCAAGGTCAAGGAATCTCTTCATCACCTCGACGCTTCCCGAAAATGAATGCATGATGACAGTTATACGGTCCCGGTACGGCTGCACCATTTCATACACCCGTTCATGGGCCCGCCTGCAATGGACTGTGACCGGCAACCCATAGTCGGCGGCCATCCTGATCTGAGCCGCAAAAAAAGCTTCCTGTGCATTCCGGGACGGCATCCCCGGTGAAAGATCGAGCCCCACCTCTCCCAGACATACCGTTTCCGGCATCTTCACATAGGTTTCGAGTTCCTGAAGTGCCTTTTCATCCAGAAACCACGGATGGATGCCGAACCCGGGGAAGAGAATATCCGGATTCAACTGCGCCAGTTCCGCCGTCCGCGCTAGCGACTCTCGGTCATAGGACGGCACGACGCACCCCACCACCCCCTTCCGCCGCGCCCGTTCAAGCACATCATCGATCGTATCGTTAAATGACGGGTCATTCAGGTGGCAGTGGGTGTCGATGAGCGGTTCCATTGAATTAATGTAGCATAAATCTGGAAAGCTTTCTAAAAAGACCTCCCATCTCGAACCGAAGATGAACGGGCGAGAGGGGAGGTCTTTTTGGTTTTTACTTCGTCAGCGCTTTGGCGTATGCGAAGACGGCGTTTACGTAGTTGTCGCAGTGGTTGTATGCGTAGACTGCCTGACGTTTTCCGTCCGGATCGTCATTGGCCCATCCATGCAATTTGAGATAATTGGCTACGCTTGCCATAGCATCCGTCATCGTCATAAGATCTATCGTGCCATCCCCGTTCCCGTCTACTGCGTAGTTTACATAAGAGGATGGGATGAACTGGGATATCCCGAAGGCGCCCGCCCAGGAACCCCGTATCGTAAAAGGGTCCTTTTGCTGGGCCTTGCACATCTTCAATAATTCAGCCACCTCTTTGCGAGCCCATTCGGACCGTCTGTTTTCGATTATCGCCATGGTTGTCAGACTGTTCAATATCGGATATGTGCCCGTTGCCAACCCAAAATTGGTCTCGACCCTTAGTATGGCAGCGATGACCTCTTTCTGGACCCCATAGGTATTTTCGGCATTTTTCAATGAGGCACTGTATCGTGTGAGGAAACTCTTCCCGCGTCTGATCGAATCCTTTGACAAAAGACCGAACCTTTTGCCCAGATAATTCATTCCCTTTCCGGTCCTTCCCACGATTTGGGGATAGAGCTGAAAACGACTGTCTGAAAAGATACTGGTCAACTCTTCGGAGGTAAAACCCTGATCCTGGAGATCGGCCTTGAGTTCGTCGAGGCCATTCTGATAGGCAGGCTCCACTAAGGCATGGTTAAGGCCGGTCAGAACAAAGATTAGAACCAATGATAGGGTAAAGATGAACGGAATGTGACGTGATCTCATACCGAACCCCCTTTTCTCTGATCTTACCGCCACAAAACCAAAAGATCTTTAGTGCTTTCCTCCTGCCAATCTTGCTGTTTCCGCGCGGAGCCGTGCGGCATGTTCGCTATCGACGGACCGGGCAATAAGAATGTCCGCAGGGGAAACGGTCTTCCCGTAATATGCTGCGTTCAGTCCTTCGCGTACGGCTACAACTGCCCCTTCAAGGGATATCCCGCCATAGAGGCCTTTCGAACGCGAAAAACTGATAATATCAGCACTCAGGTTTGCCGTCGATGCTTCGGCCCCGGCACCGACCGGGCCGACAGCAATGCCGACATCCCCACCAAGTTTCACACTGGTCGACAGGAGGGCATTCACGCCCCGCTCGGTCATCGCGACAAGGACCACCTCCGAGGCATCACCGCCTATCTGAAATCCAAAGCTTGCCTCGCCGATGGTATAGAACGCGGGCCCTGCCCAATCACCTCTATGTTTGTCGCGGACAAGGAAAACACCGCTTCCGCCCGAGGCGCCAATGACAAAAGCACCTCTCAATATCTGGGGGGCAATAAAAACGCCCTGCGCGCTTTTCAGAAGCGACCGCAAGGTCTCCATTTCAGGTGCAGCAGCAAAAGACTCCAGTGTCATCCGGGCTTTCTGCACAAGATGCCTAGCCTGCGTGCTATCATTTGCAGAAACATCATGCGGCACCAGGAACAGGCAAGATACGATCATCATGCAGAGAAAAGTCGAAAACCGAACGGGAATCTTTTTCACAAATTAAATCCTCCTGCTGCTATTTCCATACATCCTAATGAAATACTTTTCCCTTGTCAATGCCTCCAAAGCGTTTTATCATTACCTTAGATACAGGATCCCTTGAGGGGAATGTTTCAATATCCGCTTCCGGGTTTTTCTCTCTTCTTCGTCTCGTGTTTCACGGGAAAATACCCTTCTCGTTTGAAATATCAAAACGCTCCAGGGTAAGGGAGGTGTTTCAATGAACGGCGGCAAGCTTTATATCGGCAACCTCACCTATTCAGTCACGGGTGAACAATTACGGAATTTATTTGCGGAGTATGGTGAAGTTAAAGACGTGCGCGTGATCGAAGGAAAAGGGTTCGGTTTTGTAGAAATGGCGACAAAAGAAGACGCGGAGAAGCTAAAACAGGCCCTTAACGGCAAAGAGTTTGAGGGAAGAACGCTGCGAATTGACGACGCGCGGCCTCAGAAGGAAAGACCGCGCGGCCGGGGGTCACGCAGGTAGAACCAGCGGACCAATGCGGCACCATAAACTTTAATATCACGGAGGATATAATGACAGCAGCAAAAGCAGGCGATATCGTAAAAGTCCATTACACGGGAACCCTTTCCGACAACACGGAATTCGATTCCTCCCGCGGCGGCCAACCCCTTGAATTTACGATCGGTAAACAGATGGTGATACCCGGCTTTGAAAACGGTGTCATCGGCATGGAGGTGGGGGAATCCAGGAAAGTGTCCATTCTGGCCGAGGATGCGTACGGGCCTTATAATAACGATCTTGTGGCCGTTGTCCCCCGCTCTCAGGTACCACCGGAACTCGAGCTGTCGCTAGGGATGATCCTTCAGGTCCGCTCGACGGAAGGGGGTATAGCCCGCGCAGTCGTAAGGGGCATTACCGAAACCGACATCACTCTTGATCTTAACCATCCTCTAGCCGGCCAAGACCTTGTTTTCGAAATCGAACTTGTAGGGATACTCTAAAGAGACTTTGTCCTTTGGTTGACTTCCATAATCCATCTAGGCTGCAAGAATATCATGGCGAACATGGGAAGTGCAGCTTTTACCTGTCCTCAACGGAGGCATCGATGAGAACTAAGGCCAATGACAGGGTGAAGGTCCACTACAAAAGGATCTCTCAGGGATGGGACCGTTTTCGACGCGGCACTGGACAAAGAACCTTTCATTTTTATCATAAGGTAAAGGCACGGTCATCATGGGTTTTGAGAGAGGCATCATCGGCATGCAGGCAGGTGATAGAAAAACCGTCACCGTTCAACCAGAGGAAGCATACGGTCAGCACAGGGAAGACCTCTGCACCGTTATCGCGAGGCCGAGAATTTCTGAAACAATAAAACTTCGCCCGGGAATGAAGCTTGACGTCCAGTCCTCGCGCGGAACGTCCACCAAGGCGCTGGTTCTTGACGTAACGGAAGCTCACGTTACGCTCGACCTCAACCATCCGCTTGCAGGAAAAGAGCTGGCCTTCGACCTAGAACTTATCGAAACATTACCGTAGGAATCAAGCAGGCTGGGGCCTCACACCACCGTACGTGCCGTT
>DHQV01000048.1 GCA_002408185.1 Deltaproteobacteria bacterium UBA5329 | reverse complement strand
ATGGACTCGAAGCCGGTCCTTCCTATAATACTGGCAGGACAGAACAACCTCCTCGACAAGCTCATGTACATCACATCGAGGCCGCTGGCATCGAGGGTCATCGGCAGGAGCCACCTTGAAGGCCTAAAGCGCAAGGACATGGCAGGCTATCTCAAGCATCATCTTGAGATCGCGGGGATAAAGGAGCAGATCTTCTCGGAGGAGGCAACCCTCGCCATCCACCAGGGCTCGGGAGGGCTCTTGAGGAGAGCGAACCTTCTTGCGAAGGGTTCACTCATCGCAGCCGTCCGG
Source organism: Deltaproteobacteria bacterium UBA5329 (assembly GCA_002408185.1). Lineage (GTDB taxonomy): Bacteria > Desulfobacterota > Syntrophorhabdia > Syntrophorhabdales > Syntrophorhabdaceae > Delta-02. The sequence continues at coordinate 4,911 of DHQV01000048.1, read as the reverse complement.
GAGAAGTGCACGGTCGTGTCGGCGGAGCATGTGAGAATGGCGTCGACGGAGATATTTTAACTAAAAGGATGCATGACCGGAGGGGACGACAACAACCCCTCTGGTCAGTTTATTATGCAATGGTCACAATAGCGTGAGAATGATTGGCTGGAATAATGTGCGAGGCAACACCGTCAAGTGGGAGGAGGTCTACCTCAAGGACTACGCCAACGTCGGGGAGGCGATACGCGGCCTCTCTGACTTCTTCCGGTGCTACAATGAAGAACGGCTCCACTCGGCCCTCGGTAACAGGACCCCGTATGAGGTTTACTATGGAGAGGTCGCGGCGTCACAACCAACACCTAAGACAGAGGAGGGTATCCACCTTAAGCATGTCTCATAATTGTCTTGACAGAGGGGGGAAGGTTAGACAGGCAATGCATTATATGAAGGATGCCTGCAAGTTTGACACTATGATACGCAGCGAGTTTTGGTATAAATACTTGGGCAAAAGGGCTGAGCCATCGCATTATTGCGAAAAGACCGTTGTGAAATTCTATCCAGGCTGAAAGGGCGTCATCCCTCAACAAGATCACATCTTGTTTAACGTCTCCGGTATTGTCGATCGACAGAGGAATCTGATATGCCCGGTTCAGGAGCATTTCCCAATAGCAGATTGTAGATGTGTCTACGCCTCGTCGGGAGAATTTACCCGGTATGTTATCTGGACAAATCAGTAGTAAAAAACGCGGCAATAAGCCATCCGAAAAATCCCTCCCTCTTGATTTTGACGCCCATACCTTTAAGTATAGTGAGGTTATTCAGAATTGTAATTACTGCACGGTCCTGGATGTACCGGAAGGTTCACAGGTTCAGGTGTCAGCTGCAAAGAACATGTTGTCCGTTCCTGTCTATTATAAATTATACCGGTGTTCTTTCTTTGTATTGTTTATTTCATGGATTCATCCCATTTCTTCCAGTCGGCGATGTCCAATTTCAAGGCCTTGAGGATCTCTTCCTTTTGCGCGAGTGATTGATGCGGGAAACCCAGCGATTCGAGTTCATTATCCAGGTACCTCGTGAACTGTAGAATGGTAAGGTTGGTCCCATTTCTCAGTACGATCGAATGTTCCAGGGCCAACAGATAACCTAAACCGTTGACCGACGTGCAGCATGTCGCGATCGTATCTTTCGACAGTTCCGGTGGGGTCTGGTGTCCTATTTCATAGAACAAAATACCCTTGATCACGAGATGTTCTTCGGCGTCCGGCCGTAATGCCAAGGCTTGCGGGTATGCTATCGCTATCCGGTCCGCGATCTTCTGGGCTTCCCTTTTAAACTTCCTGCGCATAAAAAAGTCTGGTGATTTCATGTTCTACCTTTTATTTCATGCCTCTTCGTTGATAATAACTAAACTATCTTCTTATATGTTAATTTTCCATATGATTCACCAAAAATATAGTAGTATGACCTCAGCCGACCGTATTTATGTGGGCGGACAGGCAGGCGCTACCGGATGCTGCCGACTCTATGCAAATTATACAGTGAGGATTCATTGAAAATGATGTATATCTTCATGCATGGATCTGTTATGGCGGCGAAAGATGACGAAAGCATCGGCAGTCGTGGTGATGGTGTGTTTTCTTGGCATGCCGTTTACGGCAGCATCCTCGGGACCGGACTGGGTACTATATGGCAGGCCGGATAGCGGGTCCCTGGTCGCATATTACGACAGGGCAAAAGTTGTCCGGATCGGCGACGGGATGCTTCGCGTTACTGTCAAGTACGTGTATTCCGAGGGGGGAAAGAAAGAAGTGATAAGATCCCGGGAGAGGTCGGAACTGCGGACCGAGGGATATGAAAACCTCGGCTATTCAATGGTCCAGTACGAGCTTGACTGCGGGAAAGGGCAACAGTCTATTTTCTCGATCAGCGAAATGGACCTGAATGGCAAGGAACTCGATCATTACAATCCTTCAGGCCGTATTTGGACGCCGGTCAAACCGGGCGGGATAGGAGAGGCCCTAATTAAAGAGGTGTGTAAATAGACAGGCTCTTCACGCCTTACGTCTTGCACTTTCACGCGTTAAGTCAATTATCGCTGCTTTCTCCTATCTTCTTCAGGAACGCCTCCCGGAAAGATTTATCCCACTGGGAGCATACTGCCGGTTTACGAGCCATGATCCGCTTCATACACAGGGAACATGAAGGATTACAGTGTATTATGGGATCCTTGATGAGCCCCTGCGCCTTTTTCGGCCAGAGGGGGTCCGCAAAGAGCACACGTGCAAGACCGATGAGGTCGGCCTTTTCTGTTTGCAGGATGGCTTCAGCGACCTCGGGACTCTGGATCCTTCCGGCGGTAATGACAGGTGTTTCGGGAAGGACCCTTTTGACTATTTCGGCATATCCCGCCATAAAACCTTCGGTCTTATCCATAGAAAAATAGGGTTCCAATGAAAAAGACTCATGCGTGCCAACCATTACGGACAGGTAGGAAATTCCCCTCTTTGCCAGGTCCTCTGCAAAGGGGATCGCTTCATCCAGTATCAGGCCATCCGGAAGGCATTCGCTGGCCAGGAACCTGTACCCGACGGGAAAATCCTTGGCGACTTTCGCGATGACCGCATCGACAACTTCAAGCGGAAAGCGCGCACGTTTCTCGAGGTCCCCGCCGTAAGAATCGGTACGCTTGTTCGTCCTCGGTGACACAAATTGTGCCAGAAGATATCCAGTCCCACCATGGAGTTCAACGCCATCGAAACCGGCGCGCTGCACACGAACGGCCGCCTTGGTGAAAGATAAAATGGTCTCGTCGATATCCTGCATTGTCATTTCCTTTGGTACCACGTTTCCGATGGGTACCGCCGATGGTGCCACTCTCTCGGGCATGAACGCATATCTCCCGGCATGATTCAACTGGATGAAAGCGAGGGCGCCTTCAGCATGAATAACCTTCGCGAGTTCAGTTAAGCCTTCCATGTATCTGTCATCGTCGGCCCGGAGCATGAACGGGGAACCTAAGGCCGAAGAGTTGATGCCGGTATTCTCCACAACGATGAGGGCGGCTCCCGACCTGGCCATTGTGCCGTAATGCGTGAGGAGAAGATCGCTCACCGTGCCGTCGCTATTTGCATAGCCTAGATAGGCGGGCGTCATGGTTATTCGATTAACAAGTGTAAGGCCTCCAATTTTGAACGGCGTAAAAAGAACTGGCTGGTGCTCCATAATGCCTCCGCCTGAAAGATTATGCTCCTCAATACTAACAGTATACCATCGCGCCTTGGTCGCAGACAGGATAAATTTAAAATAACAGGATCCTGTCAGGTTCTGCAGCGGAATCGCCATGAAATGGCTGGGTTTTAAAAAATGTTCTGATGTGTTAAAAGAAAGCTTGTATAAGTATCTTACGATAAAGGAGATGTCAGGCGGACGAAAAGGCTTTTCAGGAATACTATGCGGATGATGTGAGCCATTGTTACGGCTGCGGGCGGTTGAACCCGGAGGGACTTCATATCAAAAGCTATTGGGACGGTGAAGAATCGGTAGCGAGATTCACACCACACCCTTATCATATCGCGGCGCCGGGGTTTGTCTACGGAGGAGTCATCGCATCCTTGATCGACTGCCATGGGACGGGAACGGCAGCAGCGGCTACATATCGTCATGAAGGAAGGGACATGGATTCTGAGCCAGGGCTGCGATTTGTGACAGCCTCCCTGAAGGTCGAATACCTTTTGCCCACTCCGCTCGGTGTTGAATTGGAGGCACGGGGAAGGGTAAAATACATCGGCCAACGCAGTGTCACCGTAGCTATCGAGGTTGTAGCGAAGGGTAAGGTCTGTGTTCGCGGCGAGGTAGTGGCTGCCCGTATGCCGGACACAATGAAAAAATGACTATGATCATATATCTCCCGACGATCGCGCAGATCCGGGAAGTCGCACATGAACAGCCATGAGAAACGGAAAGATCCTGCGAAGCTGTAATAGCGAAACGAGATGAAACAAGATATCGGTGTCTGCAAGAGTGTCAGCATCACCTGTATCTCGGAAACCAGCTGGCTCGACGGAGATGCATGGCTTAAAAACGTGGAACGGGCAGGGGGCCGTAATGTCGATCAATGGTCGGTCGATTGGGACGAGGGCAACAGCGGAGGCTATTCCAGCCTGATCGAGACAGAAGGGCTTGACGGGTCCAGCCGCAAGTTCCTACTCGATTCCGGCTGGAACAATGCCTACATGGATGCGGCGTTCGAGCGCGAAGGCATCGATGCTATGCTGGCAAGGCGCGAGATCGAGTTCCTCTATGTGACGCACGAGCATTTCGACCATTACTTCGGGATTGCATCCGTGCTCAGGCATGGCCCGGACATCACGATCATGATCCCGAACACGTTTCATGAAAAAGGCCACATGCTGCTCAAGGGTGCACGGTTTCCGTCGTCCCATGCCGGGAACGCGTTCCCCCATACGGGTGAGTTCGTCCGGCATGACCCGGACATTGTCTATTTGTTATATCCCGGCTGTGCCTCGGTCACGTTCGACCTCGATGTCCCTTTCGGAGTGAGGGGCGAGCAATCCCTGTTTTTTAACGTGCAGGACAAGGGCATCGTCTGCGTCACGGGATGCTGCCATCAGAACATCGTTACCTTTGCCGAATTTGCCCGGACGAGGATAGAGGGGGGAGAGGACCTCTACGGGTTATACGGAGGCCTGCATATCGCTCCTGTCGGAGAACTCGATGCCAAAGGCGAAAAAATGGTGGAGGACCTGGGCAGATATGGTTTCAGGAAGATCGCCTGCAACCACTGCACGGGGCTCAGCGCTGTCCGGAGAATGGTGGAACTCGGCTACCCGGTGGCGGGCGGCACGGCACTAAACGGCCCGGCAAGCCATCTTTACATTGGAAACGGGGATAAAATTGTTTTTTGAC
>DHQV01000008.1:6385-11639 GCA_002408185.1 Deltaproteobacteria bacterium UBA5329 | reverse complement strand
TAACTTTTACCGGACACTACTGAAAAAAAGTATAAAAGAAAGTATAAGAAATTTGCTGGCGGAAGGTAATTCTGTTACCAATTTCGACAATTTCCACAAAACCATACCTCTGTCAATGGCTGTAAAATCAGTCATTGACAGCCTTGTGACTTGTAGAAGCACTTTAAATGGTCATTTATGGGGGATGTGGCGTAAGTTATTGATTTTAAAGCGCGCCCGAGAGGGATCGAACCTCTAACCTTTGGATTCGTAGATATATCCAATGATATCAGCGACTTTACACGGTGTTAGCTGGTAGTTGATATTACTAGAAAAAGCTGAATGGCAGGGGTAACATCTTGGACGGTGTTACCCCTTGTTTTCTTTTGTCAGGTGCACAAAAACTGCACAGTGTGTTTTAAGGCGTTTCTGTGCTCGATGATAATGATCTTAATCAACCATTCCGATTGTAGAAGCGGATAACAAGAAAAGAATTCTTTTCCCAGACACCCCCCTACACCCCTGAATCGAAACAGGAACCCCCCGGGGGACCATTTACCTCAATCGTGTTCACATCAACGATAGTGATCCATCGTTATCACCTTTTCTCCGGGACATCCGGCAAGTTATTAGAATGGTGTCGATGATGTTTTTCGGTATAGATATTTTTCGGTCATCATTTGCCCTTTAAGTGGGACAGTTTTAGGTTATCACGACCAGATCCAGAAGAGACCTTAAAAACAAGATCACCGGGGGGATCTTGCGCAGGCAAAAACGTCCTGTTTTTTGATATTAAGCACAATTTTCTTATTCTGCTCTCGGGCTCTACCAATGCCTTGATTGTTTCTCCGAAAGCCAGATAAATTCTTGGTGCCCATTTCGTAAACCGACTCGCGAACAACATTGCGGTTGGCGTCTTTGCCAGGGCCATCTTTTCTTCCAATCGATTAAGCGCACTTTGTTTTTGCAGGCACGGGACACCGATCTAATTCGTGTCCGAGTTCAAAATAATTTGCTTTGAATTGAATTGTGAACTGCTCGGATGCTGCGTCCTTCTATTCTGTTTTTATTGCAGGCTCGATAACAATATTTTGGTCTCTCGGAGCCAGTACAGTTTGCTCCGGGCAAAACTGGACGTTCAGGTCTCTTGCTGCGACCCCAAAATACGTATTCTTTCTTCAGGATCATTTACTACCTGTCCGATTATGGCTGCTTCATCAATACCTCTTTCCCTCAGTCTTGTGACCAGTTTCTCTGCCTTCTCCTGCGATACGGCGACGAGTAGCCCCCCAGATGTCTGAGGATCGAAAAATATGTCCGACAGAAACCGCGAGACATCAGGATCGATGTCGACCTGATGGATTCTGAAATCCCTATTACGATAGGTTCCCCCGGGAACCAAACCCATCTCTGCAAAGCTCGCGGCCTCATGAAAGAGAGGAACGCGAGATGCGTATATGATGATTCCCCTGCCGGTGCCCTGAATCATTTCAAAGGAATGGCCCAAAAGGCCGAACCCCGTAACGTCCGTACAGGCACGGGCGCCCACTTCCTGAACTGCCTCTGCTGCTGATTTGTTAAGGCGCGCCATAACATGCGTGACCTTTGCAGCCAATGCGTCCTCTGCCATTCCAGCTTTGACCGCAGTGTTAATGATTCCGGTACCAAGAGGCTTGGTCAGGATGAGTCTGTCTCCCGGTTCTGCCCCCACGTTGGTCAGCACCCTGGAAGGGTGTACGGTTCCTGTGACAGAAAGGCCGTACTTCAGCTCGGGGTCCTCGACGCTATGTCCGCCGGCCAACGTTACGCCTGCCTCTTTCATCTTATCAAGTCCGCCTCTCAGGATCTCTCTCAAAACCGATATATCCATTGTCTTGATGGGAAAGCAGACGATATTCATTGCCGTGAGGGGTCTCCCACCCATGGCGTAAACATCGCTCAGCGAGTTGGCAGCGGCGATTTGGCCGAACATGTAAGGGTCGTCTACAATGGGGGTGAAAAAATCAACCGTTTGAATCAGTGCAAGATCTTCGGAGAGCTTATATACCCCCGCATCGTCGGCCCTGTCCATCCCCACAATGAGGTTCGGGTCATCCATCAAGGTGAGGCCGCACAAAGCTTTATCCAGGTCCCCCGGACCCAGCTTCGATGCTCAGCCAGCTCCGCTTACCGTTTCTGTCAGTCGTGGTACCCTCTTGTCGTCCATCACGTTTTTCTCATGCAAATTTCCAGCGCCTCAGGTATGTGTCTGATTATTTCCATCACCTGTGTGGCAGGGGTTGGTTTTGCGTATGACCCTGCCACTCGATTCACCTTTGCGGCAATCCTCGCCGCCTTTGAGACCTCCATGCCTGCAGAAATGAGGGCCGAGACAATGCCGGTCAATGTGTCTCCTGTTCCGCCTATGGCCTCCATGGCCTCCTCGACAGGGGCGTCGACAACAGACAAGACACCTTCCCGATTAGCGATATAGTCCTGACTGCCTTTCACAAGCAGGTGGCGCGCGGCGTTATGGTGCTCGTAGGCGTGGGATATGAGATCCGGTACATGATTCTCTTCATGGAGAATGAAACCGCGCGTGTAAAAGGGATGGGGAGCTTCCTCGTCCGCCAGAAAGGCGAGTTCCCCCAAATCAGGTGTGAAGAGTGCAAAATTCTCTGACAGGCCAGCCATTTTCGCCCCATACATGAACCCGGCGTCAGCGATGAGGACAGGAGCAGGGTCCAGCTTCTTGATCGCCGACATAACCCGGCTCTGCCACTCGATGTCCGGTTGCAGGTAGTGGAAGGTCACTGTATCGAAGTCGTGCCTGGCCAAGTCTTGGGTCAGGTATTCGTAAAGATGCCGGCTTCCTGTACCCCGGCCAATATCACCTACCAGGTAGCAAAAAGGGTCTTGGAGAGCACGGCTTTGACCTGTTCTGATGGCAGAAGCAATCAGTGCCGGCGTTCCCCGGTTTATCGGGACGGCGTGCTTCTCGATCATCAGGTCGTCTCCCTTGATTTGTGCACGTCCAGCCACCAGAGGAAACCCCTCAACGGGGATCGTTCCGACTACTGCAAGCATTATTTCCTCATCTCCTCGTAGGCGAGCTGGAGAGCATACCCGCAGAGGGTGTGCCCGATCTCCTTTGGAGCGGGAGCTTCATAGAGGCTTTTACCGATGAGCTGCCATGCCAGGTATGGGACATCCGGGCAGCCTCCCCCGGACACGTTCACGATTATGGCCGTTTCTTTGTCAATAGTCAGTTTCATATTTGCCGCCCGGATCATCAGATACCGGCCGTAGTCTTTTCGATAAAAGAGATTAATGGGTTTCAGCAAAGGACCGGTGACCGGTACCATTTCGAGGGGCTTCAGGCCATCCTGTTCGAGATGGCGCAGTACGTCAAGCTCTTCTATTAATGGAAACTCTATGACGAGGTCACAGCCCTTGCGGATTTCAGGTGGCGGTCCCATTACCCGTATGCTGAAGCCGCCTGTCTTGAGAATCCGTTCAGCCTGTATTACCTCGCTGGTGTTCTCAAATACAAGAAAACCACGGCCCATGTCCTCCCTTTGCTCAAGCTCCTGCCGATTCTTTTTCAAAAATCCCAGCAACGACATTAATCAATCCTTTGTAATGCTGATACGGTATCCGGTCCCTTCCTGCTCAACGCTTTTCACCGTCCATCCCTGGGAAGCCGCGAAACGGGAAACGTTCTCTTTGGACGTGTCTGTGTCCACAAGAACGACGATTTCACCCTTTTTTACCTTCTTGATCTCATCCGCCGTTGAGAGAACAGGCTGTGGACATGAAAGCCCTCTGGCATCAACGATTACGCTCATTCTTACTCCTCCTTATCGAGACAGCCCTCAGGCAGTCTGCTTCCTCATCGTAAAGCCGATAAACAGGCAAGCCAAAAGGCCTATGATCACAGCGGGAATCCCGTAGGGGCCCACGCCGTCGGGTGAACTGGCCAATCCGAAGTTGTGGGAAATACCCGCGCCGAAGATCATTCCGAATACAAACACCGCCGCATCCCCATCGCCCTCACCGGCAAGAAAGAGTTGCCGTCCCGGGCACCCGCCGGCCAGGGCAAAGGCTAATCCTGCCAGCACCATCCCCCCGAAATTCCACAGGCCCATCGTATGCGCCACAGGCTGTTTTGCAAAGCCGGGATGGAACTGTCCCAAAACCAGATTGGTCAGGAAAGCAAACACCACGAGTGCGACAAACCCTGAAAGGAGATGGGATTGCCTGAACAGGATCATGTCCCGGATCGCCCCCATGGTGCAGAACCGGCTTCTCTGGGCCAGAAACCCGATGAAGAGGCCAACCGCAAGGGATACAAGAAGGGCAGCGTGCATGGAGCCGGGACCTTTCATGCTGTAAAACAGGATGCCGCTCTTGTCCTGTCCCGGTACATGCGGGAAGACGAACATAAGAACAAGGAGACCCAGCATCGTCAGGGGCAGCAGCCATCCGACCGATGTATGGGTGGCTTGCGAACGGCCGAGGTTGTAACCGCCTCTCAGAAAAAACGTACCGACCCATATTCCTCCAATAAGCCCGAGCAGGCCGAAGATGGCATTCCAGTCACCACCAGCCAAACGAAGCGCCGCCCGCCAGGGGCAGCCCAGAAAGACCAGGGCGCCGATCATGGCAAAGGCGCCAAGGATAAAACGAACAATCGGTGCAGACCCGACCCGCGACCGGAATTCCTTGAACGAATAGGCAGCAATCATCGAACCAAGAACAAAACCGATGATTTCGGGCCGCATATACTGGACGACAGCGGCCCGGTGAAGTCCTAGAGCACCCGCAATGTCTCGTTCGAAACATGCCACACAGATGCCCATGTTTGCCGGATTTCCCCACTTCTGCAAAAGCTGGGCAAGGACCCCGATGATAGCCCCTGTTACAATGATTCCCCAGCGTGATGAAAAAAGTTGTACAAACTTTGCCATCGTATAGTCCTTTACAGAGTTTTTTGAATGCTTAGCGGTTATTTATCATAGATAACTTCTATATGTCTAATCGATTATATCGATAGATGCTCAGCAAATTATTCAATGTTGTTATTAGATCAGCCTTTGCCCTTGTGTTTAATCCCGTTATGTCTTTTTCTATCTGCGTTCCTGTGAAGCTTGTAACCCCGCACATTATTCTCTCTAATACCCCTTCCTTATTCTCGCGATCATTTGTGTAAGAACATTACCGTAGCGGACTGGATTGGACAGAAAAGAGTAAGCGGAGGCACCACCACGTGTATGGACCGATACCCTCACGATTG
>DHQV01000008.1:6089-6281 GCA_002408185.1 Deltaproteobacteria bacterium UBA5329 | reverse complement strand
GGACCGATACCCTCACGATTGCCACGAATATAAGGATACAACGCATCTTTTTTATGCCACGTGTCACGGTGAATATGTGGGGTTATTAGCGCTAGGCGTGTTATACGCGTGGCCGAGACAGGATAGGTGCCGAAGGAGACCGCACAATTCCGTTGAAGGTTCGGGATTTTTCTTAAAGGTTCTCAAATACGG
>DHQV01000008.1:5608-6006 GCA_002408185.1 Deltaproteobacteria bacterium UBA5329 | reverse complement strand
TTCTTAAAGGTTCTCAAATACGGCCTGCACACGGGTTCGGATCATGGCATGGTCGCTCTCGGCGAAGTCTGTTTCCAGCTTCAGCACGGGAATCTTATGTTTTTCACGAATATGCTTCTCTATTTTATACGATTCAATATTATATGAATGACAGGCCCGAAGAACGACATCGACAACAGCCTGGGGCCTGAACCTTTCGATCAATGCGTCGAGGGCTTCCAGACGCCCCGTGTTCGGAGTCATGCAGGAGCAGGGAATCTTAAGATAGGCGCGCGCCAGAGAAGAAACAGGGTCACCCGTACCTTCCTCGATAGCGAGCAAGTAGCGTTTCATGCCGCTGCACGCCTCCATCGCAACGATGACCCCTCCGGCTTCCTCGATCACCTTGTACACCTTGT
>DHQV01000008.1:481-5514 GCA_002408185.1 Deltaproteobacteria bacterium UBA5329 | reverse complement strand
ATCACCTTGTACACCTTGTTGGCATCCCCGCCAATGGGGCAGCCACTGACGAGGACGCGCGGCGACAGGGCGTCTGCGATATACTCCCCGTTATCGCGGCGCATCTCGAGTTTCCGTGCCACTCCCTGCAATGTCCCGTCGAGTTCATCGGCATTCGACACATATTCAAGGCTGAAAACATCGTACATTTCATTCCAACTGGCGAGGGGCGGATGATGGGCCATGTACGCGAAGAAATCATTCATAAGCCTGTTCTTCCGATTTGTCTGCCGGATCTCGCGTTCAATGTCCGCATCGGCGATCGTTCTGCCCAAGGTCTCTTCGAGAAAGACTTTGAGCTTGTACACCATTGCCGTCCATGTTGTAATGGCTTCCTGCTCATCCGGTTTCTGCGGGAGGTCCATGATATGGGTCGGCTTGATATGCCCGATCAATTCGAACATCTTCTTTTTCCCGTCACAGGTCGTCTCCCCGATGATAGCCTGCGAGAGAGCGTAAAAAGGGCAGGTATCCGTTGTGATAAAACCGAAACTCGATTTGATGAGGGGGCAAAGATTGCCCGGGAGGACAGTTTCGGCCGCGTCTATCGTCCTTCGCGAAAAAGCGCAGAGACAGACGGGGACTGCTCCCGCGGCGCGAATAAGCTCTACGGGTGCGTACGCGCAGTATACACCGATGACGGGCAATCCGATGTTTCTTTTCCAGATGATGGAATCAAGCATTCTTTCGTTGGGGTTATCTATGAACCGATCATTGATGAGTGGCTGCATGTTTCAATCCTTCCCTGTTATTCCTTCACGATACGGGCGAGTATGGACCGCGCGGCCGGGAATCCGGTAACAGGGTCAAGGACCTCGTCATCGGTGAGCAGGTTTGCATTTGCCATGTCCCAGCCGTGGGATATTGAGATGACGCCGGGAAGTATTGACGACGTGTACTTTGCCCTGACAGCGATCCTGCCGCGCAACGACTCGATGAAGACATTTTCGCCGTCTATCACGCCATAATGCTCTGCAGTGGCGGGGTTTATCTCGATATACGGCCCCGGCGCGCGAACGGAGAGCGACTTAAGGTTGCGGAACCGGGAATGAATATATTCCAGCCTTCTGGCCCCGGTCGTGAGGACGAGGGGAAACTCCAGGGCGGTTCCGGTGAGCGCGACCGGGCTTTCAGCCGGTTCGTGATAGGCGGGGACAGGGTCGTACCCCAGCCGGTTCAACGTATCGGAATAGAGCTCAACCTTTCCCGATGCGGTCTTAAAACCATACGTTTCATATTTTTTATCCGTCCATGTATGGTATGCGTACCCCTCGGGCATGTGCCGCAGATCATCAAACGTGAGCTTGAGAGCCTTGAGTCTGTAGTTTATAGCCTCTTCCTCCGTCTCCCACGGAAAGAAATCTTCGTAGCCCATGCGTGTTGCGATCTCTTTCCATATCTCCCAATTTGTGGGCAGTTCCTTGTCGCTGCAGACTTTTGGGGCGATGCCGATCCGCGGCTCCAGCGACATGTGGGAGGAATCCCATAGCTCGTGGCCGCCGAGGAAAGATGCGCAGGGCAGCACAAGCCGGGCCAAATGTGCGGTAGCGGTCATGAAAGGATCGATAACCGCCAGAAACTCAAGCTTTGCCAAGGCGGAGCGCACGCGCCCAGCATTGGGCCATGTAAGCACAGGGTTGCTTCCGGCTACGATGAGGCCTTTCAAGGCGTAGGGTTGCTCCTCGAGAATGGCCTGCGCGTACAGGTTGGCCTGCGCGTTTTTCGATGCGTTGTAGAAGAGCGGGTACACAACCGCACCGATCGCCGGCCGCATTCCGGCCCCTGGCGTCAGTTGGAGATCGGAAAGCCGCGCCTCGTCTGTAAAGACGGCCCCGCCTGCGATATCGAGATTGCCCGTGATGGCCTGGAGGGCAGCTATACCACGCGCGGCCTGAAAACCGTTCGTATTGAGCTCGATCGCTACCCCGACGGAGATGCACGCCGGTGATGCGAGTGCGTAAAGCCGGGCCGCTTCCCTTATCTTCGGAGCGGGTACCCAGGTTATCTTTTCAACCTTTTCAGGGTCATAGGAGGCCGCGGCGCGCGAGAGCGCGTCGAAGCCCACCGTCCACCTGTCGACGAATTCCCGACTGTAAAGCTCCTCCGCAATTATGACGTGGAGAAAGGCAAGCGCCAGCGCACAGTCGGTTCCCGGCCTTGGCTGGAGATGAAGGTCGGCCTTTTCGGCAAGCCCCGTTCTCCGGGGATCTATGACAATGATCCTGCAACCTGCCCCCCTTGCCGACATGATCTCGGAGACAAGGGATGGGGCCGATGACGCGGGATTTTTCCCCCATAGCACGATGCATTTGCTCCGGGCGAAATCAGCGATAGGCATGGAGCCGAAGGTGACCGTGTTTGCCATTGATTTGGATTCGAAACAATGACTTCCGCAGGTAGAAAAATTGGGGGTTCCATAGAGGCCGCAGAAACGTTCGGCATACGGTAGGAACTCTTTTCCGACCCCTGCATGGCCGACATGGACTGCCAGGGCCTCGGACCCGTAGCTATTTTTTATGTCATTCAGGCCCCGGACGATATGGGAATATGCCTCATCCCATGATATCTTTTCCCAGGTGCCTGATGACGTTTTCTTTATGGGGTATTGCAGCCTGTCGGGACTGCCGAGCAGTTCAGGGACGGCCCGGCCCTTCGGGCATATATGCCCGGCGCTCACAGGATGGTCCCGGTCTCCTTCTATTGCCAACACCTTTCCGTTCTCGAGTGTGATCGTCATGCCGCATGTGCCGCTGCAGATACCGCAGACGGTCCGGCTATGCGTAAAATGCTCTGCGTTTTCCATGGTTCTTGCGGTTATCATTTTGGGGTATGGGGCGTCCCGGTCATTTTCGCCAGTTTGATAAAGTAGATATTGCCGGGTTTTTCGGAGACCTCTATCGCACATCCCGTATGTAGGGCTAAGGCCGTAATGTTTTCAACGGGTATGCGAGCGTCCACGATGATTGTCAGTTCATCGTGAGTTTCGAGGGATTGTCTCGCCAGAATGACCGGCTGCGCGCATCCGAGTCCTCGTGCGTCTATAAACTCAGGCATGCCTTCGTCCTCCCTGTAAATTGCCGCCGGGGTCCAATCTAAAAAACCCTTTTGAATCGGCGCGTTGCCGGATATAATTTCCTGCAGTTCTGACAAACGCCTCCTGTAGTGCAGCCTCGTATGCAAAACCGGGTATTTCAAAAAAGTCTTCGATGTAATAAAGCGTGTGCGTTCTCCTGTGATTGTCCGGTAGCTGATGCCCCGGCCAGAGTCACTGGAGGTGCTTCGATGATCAGGCCGGGAAACCTTCAGACTTCGAGATTACAGGGGACCTCACGGGTCCCATAAACACTCTTCAGTCCGAAGGGGGACATACATTGTCTACTCTATATATAGTCTCAATTAACATGACTGAAATAAGTTATATGAATACAGTGAAAATGTCAATTCATGACTCAGCAAGTTTGTGATCTTGGTTGACTTTGCTCAAACATTCGTTTAGAGTATTTCACTAATAAAAAAAATGACTGTAATCAGGATAGCAGACATATTTATTCCATTAGGCTGAGCGGTGTACAGGGAGCCCGGGCGGCATCCCGTCACAACCGTGTTCGCGGTCTCCCCGGCCTAAGTCTTCAAATCGCTTCCTGAAAGGGTCCGGTGCGGATATCCGCGGCCGGATCTTTTATTTTCAGGAGGTTTTCATGTCAGATTATACACAAATGTGGTCGGAACTCGGCCTTGACCTCGCGGCCCACGACGCGCTCCTGTCAGTCCTCGGCAGCGCGTACGAAGACATATTCCTTTCCCAGAAGAATCGGCCCGAGGGGATGAAATACTTCGACTTCGTGATGAGCGAGGTGCACGGCCTGAGGATCAAAGAGCTCATGGACGCGAAGGCGCAGGGCCGCATCGTCGTGGGCTCCTACTGTGTCTTCGTACCCGAGGAACTCATCCTCGCGGTGGACGGGGTGTCCGTCGGGCTCTGCGCGGGAGCGGAATTCAACTTCGAGGGCGCCGAAGAGGTGATCCCCAGAAACCTTTGCCCGCTGATCAAGTCTGCCTTCGGGTTCAAGCGGGGCCTTGTGTGCCCCTATCTCGAGGCCAGCGATATTGTCGTCGGTGAAAACACTTGCGATGGCAAGAAGAAGTCCTACGAGGTCCTCGGACCCATGGTGAAGGATCTTCACATCATGGACCTGCCCCAGATGAAAAGCGATCGCGGAAGAACGCTTCTCAGGGAAGAGTACGGGAAGTTCGTAGCCAGGCTCGAAGAGAAGAGCGGACGGAAGGTCACAGCTGAGAACCTGAAGAAAGGCATAGCTACCGTCAACGCGAAGAGACAGGCCGTGAAACGCCTCGCTGGGCTCCGCAAGGCCGACCCTGCCCCGATCTCCGGTCTCGATGCGCTTCTTGTCAACCAGGTCTTCTTCTACGACGACCCGGTCCGTTTCACGGCTTCCGTCAACGCACTGTGCGACGAGCTTGAGGAGCGCGTGAAGAAAGGGGAAGGAGTGTTCCCGAAGGGAACGCCCCGCCTTGTCGTCTCGGGATGCCCCATGGCTGTGCCCAACTGGAAGGTGCCTTTCATCGTCGAAACCAGCGGATCCGTGATAGTCGGTGAAGAATCCTGCGTGGGCGAACGGGGTACGCAGTGGCTGACCGAGGCAGAGGGCACCACCCTGCCTGAGATGCTGGACGCTATCACCGAGCGCTACCTCAAGATCGATTGCGCCGTCTTCACGCCAAACCCCACCCGCATCGACCACGTCAGGGACATGTTTGGCAGGTACGGTGCCGGGGGCGTGCTCCATTACAGCCTCCAGTTCTGCCAGCCCTACCTGGTGGAGAGCGGCCTCACGGAAGCGGCCCTCGAAAATTCGGGCATCCCGGTCCTGAGACTCGAAACAGACTACAGCCAGGAAGACGCGGGCCAGCTCAAAACCCGGGTCGAGGCGTTCCTGGAAAGGATCCATAAGGGATGAGGGCGGCCGGCCTCG
>DHQV01000008.1:0-363 GCA_002408185.1 Deltaproteobacteria bacterium UBA5329 | reverse complement strand
GGATGAGGGCGGCCGGCCTCGACATCGGTTCGCGCACCGTGAAACTTGTCGTTATCGAGGGGGGCGAGACGGTTCTCACGCGCAGGTGCCTCACCTTGCACGACCCCCTGGAGGCGGCGCGCGGCCTGATGGGCGGGGTGGAATACGATGTGATCGTGGCAACGGGATACGGCCGTCACCTCCTGAAGGGACACCTCGATTGCCCCGTTATAAGCGAGATCAAGGCCTTCGCCCTGGGGGCAAAAGCCATTCACCCGTCCTGCAGGGTGATCCTCGACATAGGAGGACAGGACACAAAGGCCATCTCCCTCAACGAGGCGGGCGATATGAGCAAGTTCGAGATGAACGACAAGTGTGCCGCCG
>DHQV01000107.1:2270-18209 GCA_002408185.1 Deltaproteobacteria bacterium UBA5329 | reverse complement strand
TAGTTTACAGTGATAATTTACAAAGGAAGTCTGTTGCAATACGGTCAGCAGAACAGATGCCCCGTAGATTACGGTTCTGGCGATGCTAGCATCCAATTCATGTTTCCGGACAGCATTGATCGTACTCGACAGGAGCCTCCTGACATCCTCTGCTGTACGCAAATGAATCGCATAGGGGGCGGGGGACCCCTTCTCTTTGGTCTTTGCTTTCGTACAGGTAGATGTCTTTCGCTCTCGGTTTTTCTCGCTAATCTTCATCGTATATCTGATCCAATATGAACTTTATCAGGGGATTTGCTTTATGATTCGGCAACATTCTTTCTTTTTTCATGTTCGCGAATTCATCGGGGCTCCCGTAAAGGGTCTTATCCTGAATCAATTTATCTGCGATCATGTTAACCATTCCCCATGCGCCCGCGAGGTATGCGGACGTGATATCACAATTGAGTTCAAATGATTCCTTTCTAATGTGCTCGTTTATGGCATGTTTGAAAGCATGCTTCATGTCCGGATTTTCCACGAATAATTGTTTAGGATTGGACAACCAAAAGTCACTCTGACCGGAAAACATGAATTCCCCGAGATATCCTGCGGTGTTGAACATTATTGCGCGGGAAACTGCCAGATCGCGGGCATATGTTCCTTTGAGCATGGTTACAAGAGGATCGTGGATTCTGACACTGCTGGGAGTAACTTCGCCTCCATAATAAAGCGCGGTATTTCCTTCTGTATCATTGGTTTTTGTTCGTGTAATGCTCGCCTTCCGGATTTCCATCCAGTTGATATAGCCTATGACAACATGGGATGCCTCATGAATGGCAACCGCTCTTTCCCTATCCATCGATCTTCCCCTTTTTCTGCTTTCCTCGTCGCATCATGTGAGCGACAAGTTGTGCAGTCCATTTTCTTCCCGTCTTCGTAGGTATGTATTCGGAATTTAGCCTTTGTGCGATCTTCTCATAACTCATCGGTGGATTTCCGTGCATCCTGCGACGCCAATAGGCAATCCGTTTAAGGACTTCTTTTTCTTCCGGAAGTTCGCCGTATCTCTGTGCGCCCCCGCATTTCCCCGTGTCTTGTCTTTTCTTCTCTCGTCCTTTGCGGAGTCGCAACAGGATCAAATCCCTTTCAAGCTCGGCAACCAATCCTTGGAACCGTATCGTTGCCTTTCTCCATGGATCGGATTTCATAGCTTCTGTTATATTCTCGCCCGTGTTTGCCGAGAATAGATCGATTCCTTTTGAGGCGAGATACATGGCAATCTGCTCCGATACGATGTATTGACGGGCAAGGCGATCCATAGACTCGATAATGACGACATTTATGCCCGACAAAAGCGCACCGCTAATCATTAGCGCAAATTCAGGGCGTTCATTCTCATCTTTAACTCCGGAGATCGATTCTTTGTAGACCTTTTCGATTGATAGATTGTTTGCTCGGCAGAAGTTCAGGATCGTGGAAAGCTGTCGGTCAAATCCTGATCCAGCCTCTTGGCCCTTCGATGATACGCGGAGGTATGCTACCGCTTTTATCACTGCCATATCGACCTTCCTTTTTCCATATTTCGTACTGGGATTAACATCATCTCATCCTTAATGTCTGTTTCTATGTCTGCTAAAATACAGGCACTTTGATGTATCATTATCGAAAATCCTAGAGACGATTCGGGTAGGCGTCAAGAAAAATATTTAGTATTTTCAGTAACTTGAGTGTACTAGGAGTTTTTTCACCAGACATTGCGAGTATTGAATAGGGAGCTATGGGAATCCTTTGGATGATCGAAGAATTGATGTAGACCGCCGTACATTCGATTCTAGAAAATGAAAAAGCCCCGAAGAGGTTGGCTCCGGAGCTTCATATCAGAAAAGTCGGGATTATTTCAATTTCGTCCATTTGCCTGTGGTTGCATCTTTCTTTACCTTGAATCCAATCTTGGGGAGCCAGAGTTTTACTGTCTTGAGATTCCGATCATAATTGCCGAGTTCTGCTTCCGTACATTTTTGAGCCATCTCCTCGGCAGTTGCTCCCCCTTTTTTGCTTACCATTTCGATCACGATGGATTTCTTCGTGACAGGGGCGGCTTCTTTCGTGTCCTTTCCATCCTCGATGCTGACATCCTGTTGATTTGTATCCTTATTCATGTGACCCTCCTTCATGTATTTTGTTCCTTCGTGGATTATACGGGCGCACGGGAGGGTACGAGGTACACTTTTTTACAATAGGTTTATTTTCTTTGACAAAATAAAATGCTAGCGATATGATGAGAAAAACATTACTGGAAGAACTTTTCGAAATTGATTACCCAAATTTTAAGAGGTAAAAAATAATGTCATTTTTCGGTTATCATTATATTCAGGGAATGCTGACCGCGACCGGTTGGCCAAGAAGGAAAAGTTTTATTAGTTCCAAAGCTGTAATTGATAGTCTTGTTCTTGATGTAATTGTAAATCAAATGATTGAATGGGCGGCAAGCATCGGGGCCGAAAAGCCTAAACTGGCTGCACAAATTCTGGCTACTATGTTTCATGGTGCAGACTGGGATAATTTTGGCTTACCCACTATGATTGAGCCTATAAAGGAGAAATGGTCATCAAAAAAGACTAATAATCCGATCCAAATTGTTAATCCAACTGGATTTTCCGAATTAGGTAAAACAACTAATGCTTCCATGTTAAATGATCGGAAAATCCAACATACATTTGAGGGCTTTTTTTATGAAGCTTTGTTGTGGGGATTAAGTTTTCCGGAATTGTTTGAAGCTTACGATAAAGAAAAACGTCAGGAAAGAATCGATCGTTTGCCCGTTTATAAGGAAATAGGTGTAGATAAAATTCCAACCTTGGAAGAAGACTTGGTTGAAGCTGAAAAAATAATACATTCCTATGAAGAAACAATGAATCAGCCTTTATCTTCCATACCTCAAAGATTACTTAATGACATAAAGGTCTTGGGAAGATTTTAACCCACGACAATGGCGACAGTATAAATTATGGGCGCAGCATTTATAGGGATGGGGGAACAACCATGATATCCAATCTTTTCGGGCGGTTCTTGAATCCAGAAATAAACGAAAAGAATATCCTGAAACAGATTCACGACTGTCTGGAATTTTGGTTCTCGGGAAAATCAAAAAGCGATTACATTGGGGTCATGGGTCTGACAAAGAGACCCGATTTGAAATCGGAATTCGCGGAACACGCCGAACAACTTGGAATCAATATAGCCCGAAACGCAAATCCACACTATGCACTTCGAGAGGCTATCATCAGCAACGCTCGGGTTGTATCGACGTATTCGCCGCTAATATCTTCCGAATTTGATTCAGACATTGAGAATATCTGCAATGCAATCAATAAAGGATGGCCTGACTTAAAAAATATGCTGGCATCTAATCCACACTTTGAAATGTTATCAAACAATATTCTCGCTCAAGAAAGATTCACGATGGAATGGTCGCGAGGAAAGGTGACTCATGAGGCGGTATGGGCAGACGCCGAATATATTGTGCTCCGACATCTGCAGGCGATGATGTTTGAAAAAGTCGGTTACGACGATTGGTCGTCAATCTTGAAGAAAGCTTATGAGGATTACATCAAAGATTATTATCGATTGATATTGAAAACTCCTGACAAAGACGCTTGGTTTCATCCGACCATTGTCGCGTCTGTAAACGACCAGTTTGTTGAGATGGAGCAGAAAATATTAGCGGCTTCACTCCCATCTAAATAACCGAAAGCAAAATTCAAAACCCCACCACAAGCTTGATCGAAATCGATAAAATTTATTAGGCTAACTTGGTTTGCCCGATATTGTGAGAAAATTCTTAATCAAACCGCTCTAACTCTAAAATATATAAGGATTCCTCAAGGGGATCGGATGTAAAAAAATGATGGAAAATCTCTTGACAAATATACGGCCACTCAGGTAAATAATACTACATGTAGTATGTTTACAATATATCCATACTACATGTAGTACTTCGGGGGGTTCGCCAACCAATGTTTGGGAAGTAAAAAGCCTCAGGGCGTCCGACCGCCTTGAGGCCTAATTCTCATCATAAGGGCGATGAGAACTTGATAGTGGTGATTGAGCCAAGATTATCATCATGGCCAGAAATCTGTCAAGCAAAATCCAGCCCTTAAAAGGAAGGTGTTTGAAACAGCAACACCCAGTTTTGCTCCGCGCATAGCCATAGTCTATGTCGGATGGTGCATTACCGAGGATTGCAGAAATCTTCATAATGCCCAAAAGGCGGGCGGTGCCTGCCTAATTCCCTTTTAAGGAGAAGAGAAATGCCAAATAGAAAAGTAACAGGACAGTCGTTTGATATCCCCACAATCAATGCAGTATGGGCAAGGGGTAAAGTTGTCCCCGGATATGATCCTAATGTCTACAGGAAGGATGCCTGCGGAGCGTGGATGAAGAAAGGTTCATACGCGGATACAACCCAGTACGGATGGGAGATCGATCATATCATGCCCGTATCCAAAGGCGGTTCAGACGCCTTGAGCAATCTGCAGCCTCTTCAGTGGGAAAACAACCGACACAAGGGCGATGATTGGCCTCAGTGGACATGTAAAGTGAGAGCGGCTGCTTAAATAATTATCTAGGAAGTGCTCCGAGATTAATCCGGAGCACTTCCTTTTTTCGCTACAACCCCACCACAAGTTTAATCGGAATAGAGTTATTATGGGGATTCGTTTCTGATCGAAGCGCCTCATGCCATAAGGCTTCTCGTAGACGGAGGTGGTTTTTATGGAAGCAACTTCGACACAGGCCGGTCCGTGATAGGGCCATTTCTTCTTGCAAAAAAGATAGTCACCCTGGATTACGTCATAAATACCCACCCGCACCAGGATCATCTGGTCGGCCTCCAGCATGTTCTGCAGTATTTTAAAATGTGGAATTTCGCGTCCGGACCGGGCGGCCTCGAACCCGGCGAGATCCGGAACACTTTAAATGCCCGCAAAGTACCGGCATCCACAGTGCAAGCGGGAGACGCATTGTATATCGGCGGTACTGATGTACGGATCCTCGTATCCATCTTTCTAGTCCTGATCGAATACAAACAACTCCTCGCTCGTTTTGCGCATCACGAACGGTGACCTGAGCTTCCTTCTGACGGGAGATGCAGGGGAGGATATCGAGAGGTCCATTATAATGCGCGGTATCGATGTGCGATCATCCGTTTTGAAGGTCCCTCATCATGGAAGCCGTTTGCACGGATGGTAAGAACCTGACCGTTCATACCTAAAACCCGTAAGATCACTCTTTCAGTCATTCCTCGAAGAGACTGTGTCGCAATTATAATTTCGCTGTCATTCCGGCGCCGGGTACCCTTAAGGGTGGGCGGAATCCAAGGACAGCTATGGGGGAATCCGAAACCCTCAAGGCACCCGGCCCGGGGTGGCGGAATAATATGACACGTGCCATACGCTTTATAATGCTCCAAAATCTGATTGCTCAGGTACTTGAACATCGGTCATACATCAAGCCGTACCTCACGCCGGCTGACAACACACTCATAAAACCCGCCGTGTGCGATGATCTCTGCGAGCATCATACTTTTCATTTGACATCCCCATTAAATAACCAATAAGATACCCGACATGAGTCCCGCTGTCCCGGCTGCGATAGATATGAATGGGATCGCAGCCTTTATATCAGGTCTGCTGTCCTTTTTCACGCCGTGCATACTTCCCCTCGTCCCTTCATACATAATCTATATAAGCGGCATTACAGTCAGTGACATGTCCAGCCCGGCGGCAGGGCATCGAAAGAGAGTGTTTCTTCATTCGCTCTGCTTCATACTCGGCTTCTCTTTTGTTTTTGTGGCCCTGGGCGCTTCTTCATCGTTGATCGGCACTGTTCTATCTCACTACCAGACATATATCATTCGCATCGGTGGTGCGGTCCTGATCATCCTCGGCCTGTTCTATCTCGATATTGTGAAGATCCCCTTCTTCACCAGGCAGTACATGGTTCAGCTCGAGCAAAAACCCATCGGGCTTTTCGGCTCAATTGCGGTCGGCATTACATTTTCACTGGGATGGACACCCTGTGTGAGCCCCGCCCTGTCGTCAATTCTCATCGTTGCGTCTCTGTCCGGCCGGGCCTCTCAAGGTGTGTACCTGCTTTCCCTGTATTCGCTGGGCCTCGCCATACCATTCTTGATCTCTTCGCTTCTATTTGACAGGCTTTTTCACTTATTGAAAAAATACGGTTTCGTAGCCCGGTATGCCGCGAGGCTCCTCGGCATACTCCTCATTATCCTCGGCGTCATTATGATAAGCTCGTATTACACGGCACTTAACATGTGGCTGGGAATGATCCTGTTCCCAGGCAACTGATGAAGACCGTAAGGTGTGAGAGCGTAATTTGTTAAGCTTCTATCACCCTGTCAAAGTTCGTTTAGGTCCGGGAAATATATAAATCGATAATCCGGGAATATCGGCATTCCGGCGAATTTTTGCATCGGAATGCCATATGGCTGATAACTAGTGTCTTCAGATTTTTTGTTTTTTACGCCTTGCGATTTTCAAAAATCCAATTCATGGAACTCGCTCTGGAACCGTTCCTTGAATTTCTTGATTACCCTGTTCTCGATCTGCCTTGCCCGTTCGCGCGAGATCTTGAACTGCTGGCCGATCTCCTGCAGGGTAAGAGGATCTTCCGCCATTATCCTCTGCTCAAAAATAAACACCTCTTTGTCGTTAAGACCTTTCTTGAACTCTTTTACCCTTTGGGCGAGGATCTCGCGCTTCTCTTTGTTTGAAACAACTTCTTCGACATCGTCGCCGCCCCGTATCATGTCCATTATGGTATCATCACTTTCATCATGAATGGGTGAATCAAGCGAGATGTCCGTGAAAGCAAGTCTTTTCTCCATCTCTTCGATCTCTTCTTCCTTGACATCCAGGTTCCTGGCGAGAAGAGCCGGCGCAGGGATCATCCCCAGGGCCTCCAGTTTTTGTTTTTCCTTATTGAGGCGGTAGAAAAGCTTTCGCTGGCTCTGTGTAGTCCCGACTTTTACAAGGCTCCACGAATCCATAATATATTTCAGAATATAAGCCCTGATCCAGAACGAGGCATACGTAGAGAATTTTGTCCCCTTGTACGGGTTAAACTTTTTCACCGCATGGAGAAGCCCGACATTTCCTTCCTGTATCAGGTCGAGCACGTTAAGGTACGTATTGTAATATTCAAGCGATATCTTCACGACCAGCTTGAGGTTGGACATGACCAGCTTCTGGGCCGCATCCCGGTCCTTGTCTTCGAACACCCGGCGGGCCACCTCGAATTCTTCCTCCCGCGACAGTACGCCATAGCGTGATACCTCGGAAAGATATTTCCGCAAAGGATCGAAAGTGGTCGGCAGTGAGCCATCATCGCCCTTTATCGGTATCGCCTTTTTTTCTACTTTATCTTCGTCCATATAATACGGTACCTCTACTGCGCCCGAATTTGTATGAGCTGACCCACGATACTGACCGCTATTTCCTGGGGTGTTTCGGCATGTATCGTGAGGCCAATAGGCGCGTATACCTTCAATATTGCACCATCAGAAAAACCGGATTGGCGCATCAGGTCGAATATCATCTTTACCTTGCGCTTGCTCCCTATCATGCCTATGTATCGCGCGTCCCTGGACAATGCCTCGCGGAGAACATCGGCATCATGTGCATGACCTCGTGTGACGATAACGACAAACTCGTTCCCTGAAAAGGACAGGGATGAGAAGGCCGTTACGAAATTATCGACAATAATCTCATCCGCGTCGGGAAAACGGGCATGATTCGCAAATTCCTGCCTGTCATCAATGACAGTGACCGCAAAATCCACCATGCTGGCGACCTTTGCAATAAATTGCGATACATGGCCAGCGCCAAATATATAGAGCTGTGCCCGGTTGAATACAGGCTCTACGAGAAAAGCACCGTCATCGGAGACAACAGGCCTGCCGGGGGCGACAAGGCTCAGGCAGTGCATGGCGCTGCTTTCGCTCATTGAATCCCCGGTCATACCAAGGCTTTCATCGATCAGTGTTTTGGTAAAGCTGTCCGTCAGCGACGTAACGACTATACCCTTTTTCCCCTTTCGCTCCATATCTGCAAGTCGCTGGTACAATTCGTTATGCCTTGCCATAACGGGCTCAAGGAGGACATCGACATTTCCGCCGCATAGCATTCCCTGTTCTGCCACCGTTTTCGCGTTCATCTGGAAATGGAAGACCGCTGCCCTTTCCGCACGCTTTCGCTCTATAGCCGTCTTCTGGACCTGAAGCTCAAGGAGCCCACCGCCGACCGTGCCGTCAGACTGCCCGTTCTCATCGATGAACATCCGGGCGCCGACATCACGTGGAGCGGAGCCGGAACGGCTTATCACGGTAGCAAGCACGCCCTTTCTCCCCGCCTTGAGGCTCTCTTTAATTGTGTCATACACGCTCATGGGCAGTTTCCTTTTCATCTCGTCCAAAATAGTAATGAAGTACGGCTTCTAATACCCCGCCTGCGATACCGCGTGCCTTTTCCGAGATCGTGAAACAATAGTCTCTTTCGGCCCTCGGGTCGATATCGCCTACCTTTTCACCCTTATCGACCGTCATTTCCCTGATCAGTCCCCGGAGGACCCCGTCAAAAGGCGCATACACCGGGTCAGTATCGACATACAAGACAAGATCGTCCTTCTTGACGTCATCTCCAAGATGTTGAACGTGTCTTACGAGCCCTGCGACAGGAGCGCGAAGAACGCGCTCCTTCGCAATCCCCTTTATCTCCCCCGGCGTGCCCGTGTAAGGTTCGGCCGATCCGTCGTAAATGACACGTCCTAGATCATGCCCGCGGTTGCTCTCGACAACGGCGTGGACATCACGCGGCGCTGCAAAATCAGGCCCAACCCCAATGACAAGCGCTGCCTCGTTTTTCCGTGTCCCAAGGTTCCGTTTAGCCATAATCGCATCTATCACGATATCCGGCTTAAGGTCCCCGATGCTCTTCCACGCCGGATCGACAATGACGGCAATCTCCCCGGCCTGCCAGATCGAGGCAACGTCGGACAGACCGGCGGCGAGCCTCGCCCTGATATTTTCAACTTCGGCGGTGCCGTCATACACGGCCTCGCAAAACGACACAAAACGCCGCACACACAGCGGCTTTGCCGTCTCGAGCATAAGTATATGCGTCATGCCGGCACGATAGAGCCTGTGTGCTATACCGGACGCCATCTCCCCGGCCCCTTTTATGACAACAGCAGCATCCGTAAAGTTTCTCTTATCTTCCATCACAGTCCTTGAGCATCCTCAACTCTTACCTTTTTCAACCTTGTATCCTCTTTGTTTTAAACTGCGAATGTCGTCGGCTGTATCAATATCGAAAAGCACGTCTTCATCCGCCTCTATACATAGCACATCTTCCTTATGCTTTTCTATAACTTCACGTAGGCCCCTATCTCCGTCAAGACCTCTCATTTCGTCAAGATACGGAGCGACGCTTATCAATACGGGATGGCCCTTTTTACCCTTGCAAACGGGAATTACAATATTCTTCCCTGTCGTACGATATGCCTCGACCATATCCTCCAGTAATTTCTTTTTAACGAACGGTTTATCCCCGAGGTGAAAGAATACCGCTTTTGCCCCGCGCAACCACGGAAGAGCCGCTTTGACCGAACTGGACATACCCGATGCATGGTTTTCGTTATAGACTACGGTGGTGTTCAGGCCATCAAGTTCCTGCGCTATTAATGACGCACTCGGGCCGGCGACGACGACGACACTGCCAAGGTCTGCTTCCAGGAACGGAAAGACCGATCTCCTTATAACCGTTTCAGAATCGATCTTCAGGGTAAGCTTGTTGAAACCGAGTCTCCGGGAAGATCCGGCAGCCAAAATTACAGAACAGATCCCAGTCATGAAACAATAACGCCATCATAATACATTTTTCAGTCTTCCCCGATCGTTTCCTTCAGGCCGGCAAGAAGCCTGTCGACATCTACACCGTGGACCTGTGCCCCCTGTTCAATATTTTCGAACAGGGCGGCCTCGCATCCAACACACCCCAGACCGAAATCCTCGAAAACTTTCATGGATTCCGGATATTTGTTCAAAACCTCGTTAATGGACATCTTTCTGTCGATCATCCGTTTCCCCGGCCGTAATTACATAAAGTGATACACGGCCCAAATTTTTAGAAAACATCTGCAGAAAAAATATATATATTGACGCCTTTGGACTTCCACGCGTCTTTTGGAAGGCCGGCCTTATAGCATGTATGTTCCAGGAACTGTGTCCTGTCCCAGCCCTGCTCTCTTGCAACCTGCGGCAGCAAAAGCCCTGAATGAGTTCCCTTTTCTATGTACAGACCGTGAACACCAATCTCGATCTCATCAATGCTCTTGATCTTCTTCATTGGTGTCAGGACGGAGATCTCGCAATCACAATCTGCCCATTCATCCTTCGTGACAGGCTCGAACCGGGGATCACTAAACGCTGCATGAATTGCCATTTGTCTCACTGTCTCATAAAGGGGCTGATAGCCCCTCACATACCCTATACATCCCCTGAGAGACCCACGGTTCTTGATGGTGACAAAAGCGCCGCATTTTTCCTCAAGAGGGCCGGTGAGTTCTACCGGCGGGCACTCGGTACCGAATAGAACGCTCTCGATGGCATCCTTCACCAATTTCTTGAGCTTTTCTCTCTCTTCTTCGGAAAGGGTCATGATCTGTCCCGTCAAACATCACTTTTGAACAATATAGCGGATACATAACCGACAACACCGCTTCGGTCCCCCGTTATATCGCCCGAATTTGCATATTTCAGCACCGAACTTGAATGCGCGCCAAGCTTTTCAGCCGCCATCATCGTTGTGATCATGGGGCCCGCACCGCATGCCTGGGCTTTTTCCGACCGGGTATCGCGGACCATCCCTGCGATATCGAAATTCTTGATGTGTCCAATGGTAACTGTGTCGATCTTGACCGCAGCATCATAGGGATAATAGTGGGACAGGTCGGTGCTGGCAACGATCAGGAAATGTCTCTCGCTTGCGTTTATGACCCGGGCAAGCGCTTTGGCCGCGTCCTGGTACATGCCTTCATTGGCCGCCCCGACGAGCAGGGGAAGGAGTAGGAAGTCCTTGAAAATGTATTGGAGAAAAGGCAGCTGGACTTCCAGCGAATGTTCTCCCTTATGCACATCCTTGTTTGCCCGAAATACTCCATGTGACCTCAGGAGTACGTTGGCCGACTCAGCGTCGATCGTGATATTCCCGAGCGGGGTCTTGAAAATTCCCTCATCCCAGATTGCGAACCCCTGAAAATAGGCCCTGTGGCTCGGAGCAAGGATGACGACTGTATCGAAATTATACCTGGAGACAGCCTTATACCCATAGGCAGCCACCGGTCCGGAGTAGATATATCCTGCGTGCGGCGAAATGACCGCACGGATACCTTCAGGCGGGGGCTTTATCTCGGCCGCCTTCAAGTAATTCCCGATATCCTCTCTGAGGACCATGGGGTCATCGGGATAAAACATCCCGCTCACTGATGGCTCGCGCACACTTGTCATATCACGTCCTATGAAATCCATTATATCACATTACGGGCGTAAGGGTGCGCCGTTTTCCGTGGCAAGCGGCTTTTGGCAATGTGTTATGTTTATCTCATATTCGCAGGAACTATGGACCCCAAACCCGCGACCCTGATGATCTCCTTGTAGTCTCTGAACGAAGTTTCAATTTCCCCTTTCAGGCCCGGTGGCAGGGCGGCCCCTTTCAGAAAATCCGTATTCAGTTTTGCCAGA
Source organism: Deltaproteobacteria bacterium UBA5329 (assembly GCA_002408185.1). Lineage (GTDB taxonomy): Bacteria > Desulfobacterota > Syntrophorhabdia > Syntrophorhabdales > Syntrophorhabdaceae > Delta-02. Next base: position 6,409 of record DHQV01000107.1, on the reverse strand, counting down.
ACCACATTCAAACAGTGCGCGGCCCCTATGGCAAAATCTTCGGAACTAACATCCTCACTGAGACTGATCTTGCCTGAATCATATTGAAATTGACCCTCAAACGGGTCAAGAAAATCATAATTATCCGATATATCGACACATTTCTGCCGGAACACACGCTGGAACTCGCCCTTGCTCCCGACATGATCTGTGAATGATTCAAGCTTCGATAGAACACGCTCGAGGCCCGAGATCAGACCGGCCCTGTGGCTCTTTGAGGCTTCGTCTTCAACAACCCCGGATGCCGCTTCGCTGGCGGCTCCAGCCGCCTCCTGCATCTTTGCCAGCCGTTCGGCAAGCTTGTCCGCTGACGTTTCCTGTTTCTCGTCGGGAGCCTCCACTGTTGCGGCCTCGACGACGGCTTCGGCGGGGGGTTCGGGTTCCGACCGTGCACTCGCAGAGAATGCGGCAGGAAACGACATCTCCCGCTGAGCGTTTTCCTGAGACTCCACGACAACGGTCGACATGTCTCGAGTCCGGTAAACATCAAACACGGCCCCGTTTCTCACGGTGTAATCAAGAGCAGAGAGGATGAAATCCCCTTCGTAAAGGTTTGTCTTCCCCGAGGTGGATACCATCTGGAAAACTGTCGTTTCGCCGTCCTTGAATGACAGCGTTCCGATCCTGCCACCGTCTTTACTGAAGACCTCCGTGTAACCGGTATGTCCTTCGCTTTTCAGCTTTGCGATAAACCCCTCTACACGGATAAAATCCGTGCTGAGCCCCTTGAAAACGAGCTCTGAGGCAAAAGGACCAGTCAGGATCTCGATTTGAGCCGGGGATAGTTCGGATACATGCAGTAAACCCTTCGGCTGCCGCGCAAGCTGGTGGAGTTCGTTTACCGCAGGCTCCCCGACCATGGCCGGAGGGTTCGATTCCAGGCCGACGGCAGCGTTCACTATGCGGCCCGAGACGATAAAGAATGCCCCTCTCCTGCTTCCAGCCTCGACCTCGATGACCCCGGAAAATCCCTTCTCGCTCATCGAATTCAAGAGCTTCGGTACGTCCGTGTACTCAGCAGAGAGGTTCTGATGAATGATTTTTCCTTGTGAGTATATCATGTCCACCTCTTGTTGTCCCTCGGTGTTTTTCCTTTTTTGGGCCATGTCCTTCTCTACCTGCGTTTTTGCAGCCTCTCGATGGCAGCCTGTACACTTGTCTGCATTCTCTCTATAGATTCTGCAAGGACTGCTATTTCACCTTTACCCTTTACTTCAATAGCCGCCTTGAGGTCACCCATGCTGATCCTGTCCGCAACATCGGACAGTTTCTTGATCGGGCCGACAACGGAAGATGAATACACAAATATGACGGCGAGCAAAATGACAAGAACAGCCGCAAGTATGATAACGATAATACCGAAGCGCCTGTTGTACTGTTCTGCATAGGTTTTTTGCATGGTATTTATTTTTGTCGTGATAGCCTGAGCGGGTTTTGAAAATTCGTCGATATAGGTCGTGGCTGCCACGAAGAGATCTGTATCTTTTATGGGCATGATATACATGTATTTCGGGCGTATCCTGCCGTCCGGGTCTCTCCAGTCATAGTAGCTGCCATAGCCCTGGGCTTTGAAGGCGCCCTCGACTATATTCCAAAATGCCGGAAGCTTCGTGGCGAGATCATGAAGGTCGGTACCGACAATTTTGGGGTTCGAATGGAAGTAATTTATGCCCGCTGAATCATGCACTGCTGTATATCCCGTCTTTCCGACCTTCTGTACAGCAAGCTGCTTCATGACGGGATCATTGCGAAGGACCTCAAAGGACGGCTTCTTCTTGTATGCCCGCACATATATCTCCATCTGCTTTGCGACATCTTCGGCCTTTTGCCGGATGATCTCTTCACCGAGTTTATTAAGGGCAGAGGTTGATTCCTTCAGGCTCGCCGCGCCCAGTTCACTCATGCTGTTCGACCACAGCCCGCGTACGCTGGGGAACTGGAAGGCCCCAAAATTGATATTAAGGAATAATATGCAGCCTAAAATGAAGAACGCCGCCAGGATAGGAACGAAGATGCCTGCAATGAGCCTGAATAATAATCCTGATGACGCTTTATTCTCCGTTGCCATGTAAAACCCCCTCAATCAAATTAGGTTATTTTTGTATATGAGCAAAATGCTCAGATATGGTCCGTACAAATTGAGTTCTTTTCGACACATCCAATATTTCCTGGCTTACAGTCTGCATAAGGGCCGACAATTTGTCTTCCGGGAAATCATCCGGGGATTCCCCGAGATATGTAAGAGCATCTTCGATGACGATAGGTGCTATGGGGCCCATTATCTTCCTCAACTCATTTTCGATGGTTTGAAAAAATGTACTGCTTATCGTGTTGCGGACGTTGACCGCAGGTCCGGTTTTTTTCTCCCCGCTCTTTTCAAGCAGTCCATCCTGCACCATGCTGCACAGCATCTGCGACGTCTCAAAGATCTGCCAGTTCAATGTCTCCGCAATATCAGTTACTGACCTCGTCCCGTTACAAAGCGCAAGGATCTTCCATTGATTGGCCTGAACGCTCCTGCTGTCGGGACACCCGTTGACCGGGATCTGGAACACTACGTTTGGTGAAGGAATCACTTCCCGTATCCGTGCCCACTCAGATTCACGGTTTGTCCAGATCATGAGCAGCTGTTCAGTCGGCATATAAACAGTCTGCTCACTGCCAGCGGCCTCCCAATCAAATGTTACGCGGCCTGAATTCCATTCCATCATTGCCAGGGCCGCTTCTTCACCGGTGAGATCGCCTGTCTTTGCATGGGTGATACTTGACCCTTCGAGATACATTTCCCCGATCTGATGCCCCTTGATCTGCACCATGCCTGATTTCTTCCTGCTCAGGAGAGGCGCTATCAAGTCGAGAAGTTTGTTTTTTGAAAGATCTCCAATGAAATCGTTCGACATGAGGGAACTCCTTTGCTTTTTTGCCTGACACACGCTGGCGTCCGGGCATCAAGTTATAACCACGTCAATCCTGCGAACAGTAAATTGCGTACTGGCTATTTCCCGGGGGACGGCCTTTCCATCCGATGAAACCAATAAACAGGCCAGATAGTGGCCTGGCTGCAATGTACCCGTCGAAAAAGTGAAGGTACCGGAATAGGAACCATCTTTGGCCTGCGAGCCCCGGGGTATAAACGATTGTTTCATTTCCCTTAAGTCACTCGTAAGGATCGCAACTTCAACCTGTATTCCGGCGAGATCATCCCCGTGCGTCGAAGAGATCTTATAATATATTGTCTCTGATAATCCTTCGTAAACAGGGCTCGGCTGCGCCATGATCGTTGCTTCCAATTTTTTAGCCATGGGATCATCGGTAGAATTGTCCTTATTCGCTGAAACGGACATTGATGAATACGGAAAGATCCGCAACACCCTATCGGCATAAGACGGGATCATCCAGATACAATCCCCGTCAAAGACGCCACCTGCGAAAGCATTAACCCCCTTGCGGAACCCCTGCGGCCAATTGTCAAGCCCGGCAGCCTCTGACGTGTCCTTATCGATCTTTATCACCTGGTCCGCATTGAGGGGCACCATCCATATGGCCTGACCGTCGAAGGCGGCCCCGGCAAACGCATACTCAACCTTGCCCTTGTCTTCGGGTCTTCGGTGGCATCCGGTCATTTCACCAGACTGTGTGTCTACCCGGACAACCTGTTCGGAATAATACGGGATCATCCAGACGTACCGGCCGTCGAAAACTCCACCGGCGAAGGCATATTCCACCATCGCGTGCCCCTCGGGCCAGGCATTGCATCTCTTCATTTCGCCAGTCAAAGTGTCCAGCGTAACAACACTGTCGGCATTAGCCGGGATCATCCAGACGTACCGGCCGTCGAAAACTCCACCGGCGAAGGCATACCTTCCCTTCACAAATCCTTCGGGCCATTGATCGTAGCCTGTCATGCGGCCGGTATGAGGGTCGAGCTTCACGACGCTGTCGGCATAGGACGGGATCATCCAGACGTACCGGCCGTCGAAAACTCCACCGGCGAAGGCGTGGCCCCCTTTCGAGAATCCCTCGGGCCAATCGTTATAGGACGCCATCTTCCCGTTTTTCCTATCGATCTTTATCACGCTGTCCGCATTGGCGGGAACCAT
>DHQV01000107.1:0-2022 GCA_002408185.1 Deltaproteobacteria bacterium UBA5329 | reverse complement strand
TTTGCGAAAACCGGCAGGCCATTGACTGTAACCTGTCATAACCGTCTTTCCGGGAAGCGGCTTTGGAGAAATCGTACCGCTGAACCCGTATCCGTCCTGGTTAAAAATGGGCAGAGACACTTTATTTGCCACCCGTTCATCACTAAAGGACGAGTACTCGGTGACGATGGCCGGTGAAGCCGATGAAATTGAAAAAGTTATCTTTGTCTCATCCAGGATCCGTCCATCCGCAGCATCAGCGACATGAAAACGCACACTGTAAGAACCCGGGGGGTTCATCCCGGTATACCATGACAGTGTGACGGGCTCGCAGGAACCGGCACCAAGATTTACTGAAGGGCTCGTGTCGTGGGTTGCGGCGTCTACAATATGTCCGTGAGAATCTGCGATCTGGGCGTTTACGACTATGCTTCGGGAATCATCCGCCTCGTTCTCGATCGTCGAATATATGCATACGGTCTCATGAGACAAATATTTCTTTTTGTCGGTATTCACCGACCGTACTGTTACACCCTTGCCAGCGGGAAAATCGGGTAGTTCTGCGGCAGCGGATGCACTGGCATTTCGGCGGGAAACCAGTGATATCTTTGTATGCTGGATCCTTTCACGTATTCCGGCATTTGCGGCAGCCGGGGGTTCTTCGGCATCGCTCGAGGCCCAGGTATCCCTCATTGTAACCTGCGCTCCGGATATTGGCAGGGACTTGTCCTGTACTGTTTGAGACACCCCTGTGCATGTATCCTGGTCCGGCGTACTCAAGCTCCCTTTGCCCGGAACCGACGCTGTATCCGTAAAAAGACCGGCTGCCTCAATTGCCAGAACAGTTGAGTAGAGATCATCATTCCAGGAACCATTATCAGATTGGGCAGATAGAATGAATTCCCTGGCTAGTTCAAGGACATCGGGTGCGTCCAGCGTCCCGTGAAGCGCACTGTATACGAGAGCAGTCTCCCGTACCGTTGAGGCCTTGTCACCGAATCCTCCATCCTCGTGCCGCCCCGACAGGATGTATTCAGCGGCCTTATTTACGGCAACAACTTTTTCGGGTGTTTCGGGACATTGTTTCAGCGATATCAGGGCGATTGCCGTCAGCAGAATTGTGCTGGCATCATTCTTTGAACCGCCCCAGCCTCCGTCACTGTTTTGACGAGAAAACAAGTAATGGAAACCTTTGTCGCCTGGAGGCAGGCGCCTACCGTCCCCTTTGTCAAGCTCGCCATCCTGAAATGCTTTTTTCACACGCTCGACCTTCTTCTGTACTATTTGCTTCGCAATACGGCCAAAGGCAAAGGTCGTACCCATCTCTCATTCAAGAGAATTTTCCTACGCTTGCTGAGCATCCCCGATGTATAATCACGTGTTTCAGCCCCAATCCTTTGAAGACCAAAACAACTCCCCGGCAAAATGTATGAGTAGATTTTGATTATAACCGTTCATAAAAAATACTGTCAAGAACTATTGTATTAAGATGTATACATAATGACTCGATATGTATTATAAATCGCCTATTTTTTGGAATCGATTATGATCGTCACGGGCCCGTCATTGATCAGCGCCACATCCATGTGTGCCTGGAACACACCGGTTTGCACATTTGCCACACGTTTCCTGGCCCTATCGACAAAAATGTCAAACAATTTTCGCGCCTCGGAAGACGGCATGGCCTCAGAGAACGAAGGCCTCCGGCCTCTGGTACAGTCACCATACAGGGTAAATTGTGACACGAGGAGCAACGCGCCGTTGATATCGAGCAATGATTCATCGAATTTGCCATCCTCTTTTTCAAAGATCCTGAGATTGACGATCTTGTCGATGAGCCAGTCGACACCGTCTTCGGTATCATCCTTCGCAATGCCCAACAAGACGAGCAGGCCACGGTCAATTCGACCGACGCATGCATTATCGACAAAAACAGAAGATTCCTTGACCCGTTGTATAACAGCACGCATTCCTGGCCCTCCGTTCAATCAAGCAGGCTGGGGCCTCACAGCCCCGGCCTCTCACACCACCGTACGTGCCGTT
>DHQV01000076.1 GCA_002408185.1 Deltaproteobacteria bacterium UBA5329 | reverse complement strand
TCACCAACTATTGACAATAACTCCCGGGTTTTTAACCTATAACCGAATATATTTCTGGAGAAACAATGGGACAGGTAATTCAAAGTCTGACCGAACTGAAAAACATTATCGCCGTGGCGAAGGCGGAGAGGAAGAGGGTCGTTTTCGGGAATGGGTGTTTCGATATCCTTCACGTTGGGCATGTAAGGTATCTCAAGGGTGCAAAGGAACTCGGGGATGTCCTGATCGTCGCGGTCAACGACGATTCGTCCGTGACCGGCCTTGGCAAGCGGAAAGAGGTCGTTACGCCAGCAAATGAACGTGCAGAGATCATATCGGCCCTTGATTGCGTCGATTATGTGATCCTGTTTGGTGAACCCACTGTCGAAAATCTGCTTCGTACTTTAGAACCCCACATACACGCAAAAGGGACCGACTATACGGAGTACAACGTACCCGAACGGGATATTGTCGCTTCCTACGGGGGAAGGATTGCGATCGTGGGTGATCCCAAGGACCACTCTACGCGTGACATTATAAAAACCATCAAGAAACTGCGGGAGAAATGAGGCGGTCAAATACTGCTTTCTGATTTGATTTCAAGCACTTTTTAGTGTATGGTAACACAATCGGACCAATTAAAATGGATAATAAACAGGCTGGGACACTTCCTCTATCTGTCTATATGATCACATTCAATAACGGCGCCACGGTAGCGAGGGCGCTCGAAAGCGTCGCCGGATGGGCGGACGAGATCGTGGTCGTTGATTCGCACAGTCCAGATGGCACCGCCGATATCGCCTTGAAATATACCGATCGCGTGCTCCATCTCGACACAACAGATCTGCGGGAAAAATACCAGTATGCCCAGGACCAGTGCAAAAACTCCTGGGTCATGTTCATCGACGCGGATGAGTGGCTTCCGGAATCCTTCAAGCGCGAGGTGGAGGAGATCCTCCATTCGGCGTCGGCAAGCGATGGCTACATCGTTGACCGCAGGAATATCTACCTCGGCAGGGAGATAAAATACGGGGGGTGGTACCCCGACCGGGAGATACGCCTCTATAGAAAGTATCGCGGAGGCTGGCAGGGGGGCATCCATGCAAAGGTGCATGTCATGGGCCGAATCGGACATATGAAAAATTACTATATGCATACACCGTATAGCGATACAGCCCACCAGATCCGTACCATAGACCGTTATTCAGAGGCATATGCGCGCGATCTCTTCAATGCGGGACGCCATTTTCGTTTTTTAAACATGGTGCTGCGCCCGGTCTATCGTCTCATCAGGGACTACATATTCAAGAGGGGTTTCCTTGATGGTGTTCCGGGCCTTATCATCCTGGCCTCGACCGTGTATTATGTATTCATGAAGCACGCACGGCTCTGGGAGCTAGAGAAAGCAGGCGGAGGAAAAAAACGTGTTCAATAACAAGGAGGTCCTCGTAACCGGGGGATTGGGCTTCATTGGGAGCAATCTGTGCATCGAACTTGTAAGGCAAGGCGCTCATGTGACCATTATCGACAACATGCTCCCCCGCCAGGGAGGCAATCTTTTCAATATCAGAGACATTGTCGGAAACGTGACCGTCAATATCTCCGATGTCCGTAATCAGCTTTCGATGAACCATCTGGTCAAGGAAAAAGACTACGTCTTCCACCTCGCCGGACAGGTCAACCATGTTGACTCCATGAAAAACCCCCTGCAGGACCTCGAAATAAATTGCCAGGGCACCCTCGTTCTTCTCGAAGCATTGCGTCATTTCAACCGGGACGCCAGGGTAATTTTTGCGGGGACGCGCGGCGAATATGGCTCGAGCGTCAGTCTCCCCGTAGACGAAGACCACCCGACTAACCCCAAGGGAGTTTATGCCGTAACAAATCTTACGGCGGAAAAACTGGTGCTCGTCTATGACGATGTGTTCAAAATAAAAGGGATCTGCCTTCGCATCACCAACACGTACGGTCCGCGCCACCAGATGGCCCACGATGAGTACGGTGTCTTCAACTGGTTCATCCGCAAGGCTATGGATAATGAAGAGATACCCGTGATGGGCGACGGAAGGATACTCAGGGATTTTCTCTATGTAGAAGACCTGATCAATTCGATGATCAAGGTCGCTACCACCGAAGAGGCTTACGGCAACGTGTTTAATGTGGGAACAGGAATCCCTGTCAGTTTCTTCGATCTCGCCCGGAAAATAGTGGCTGTTGCGGGCTCCGGCAGGACCAAATTTACTGAATTCACGCAGGAAAGGAAGGAAGTCGAACCCGGTGATTATTATGCCGATATAACACGGATCAAGAAAATAACAGGTTGGGCGCCCGCTATTTCGCTTGACGAAGGTATCGCGAGGACCATAGATTTCTACCGGCAATTCCGAAGGGAGTACTGGTAGCATGGCAGAAGCATTCCGGCCGAAACCTCTGGCACACGATGGTGTGCACGAGAAGGGTCATTCTGGACGGGGAAAATACGCTCATAATTTTTGCTAAAAAGGACGGTAGTTCATAGTGAATATCAAGATCTTCGACATAGACAGGGACCATGCCGCGATACGATCGGACCTGGTCAAGACATTCGAAAGGATCCTGAGAGCCGGAGAATTTATTCTCGGAAAAGAAGTGCGGGCACTCGAGGAGGAATTCGCCGCTTATGTGGGGACGAAATATGCCGTAGGGGTTGCCAGCGGAACGGATGCAATAAAGATAGGCGGGCTTTCTCTCGGCCTCAAGGCGGGAGATAAATTCGTCACAACCCCCAACACATACATCGCGACGGCAATGGCGTTGTCAGAACATGGCCTTGTTCCCCGTTTCTGCGATATCGAGGACGAGTCGTACAATATGGACCCCGAGGCCCTGGAAGGTCTCCTGAAAAAAGAAGAGGATATCAGGCTCTGCGTCCCCGTTCACCTGTATGGACAGCCGTGCCGGCTCGATGAGATCAGAGAGGTCTGCAGTAAGTACGGCGTCATGCTTATGGAAGATGCCTGCCAAGCGCACGGTTCGCGGTACAAAGACAGGAATGTCGGCACCATGAGCGACGTCGCCGTCTTCAGTTTTTACCCTACAAAGAATCTCGGATGTTATGGCGACGGAGGTATAATTGTCACGGACAACGAAGAGGCTTACAGGCAGATGCTCGTACTTCGGGCCCATGGTCAAACCGACCGCCATGTCCACGATGTGCAAGGGTTCGTATCACGGCTTGACGAACTTCAGGCCGCGCTCCTGAGGATCAAGCTGCCTTTTCTCGACGAATGGAATATCAAGAGGAGACAAAATGCATCGCTCTACGATTCCGGCCTTGAAGATCTTCCCGTGAAAAGGCCGGTCGAGGCGCCGTACGCCTACCATGTCTATCACCTCTACGTTATAGCCGCGGATGACCGTGACGCCTTGAGAACATACCTCGGCGAAAAAAGGATCATAACCCTCGTTCATTACCCGAACCCCATACATCTCCAAAAAGTTTACCGTCACTTGGGGTATGGCCCCGGCTCGTTCCCGAAGGCTGAAAGGTCTGCCCGTCAAATAGTTTCCCTGCCTCTTTACCCATCGCTCGAGGCTGACGAGATCGCCTGCGTCTGCCAAGCAGTAAGCGAGTTCTACGGGAAATGAAAATTCTTCACCTTTTCTCCGACTGGAAATGGACAGGACCGGCGGAACCTGTGCTGTCATTATGCGAAAACCTTCAGAACGAGGGCGTCGACGTTGTTGTGGCGTACCGCAAGACCCCTTTAGATTTTCCCGAAAGAACTGTTGACAAAGAAGCCATGAAGAGAGGTCTCCATTGTTACGAGGGTTTGAAGCTCAACAGGTATTTTTCGGTCCGCGATTGGCTCCATGATTTTGCTTTCTTCGGCCCGTATGTCGAAAAGCAGAAATTCGACATCGTTCACACGCACCTTTCGCACGATTATTTCACCGCTATCACGGCGCTTTCTTTTCGCAGGCCCCGTCCACGGATAGTCCGGACAGACCACAAGCGTGACGGTCTTCCCGCAAATCTTTTTATGTCCTGGGCAATGGCCCGGACCGATGGCCTCGTCACGTACAGTCAAAGGCTCGCAAATCTGGATATGAAGAATTTCAACATCCCCGAGGAGAGGCTCCGTATCATCCCTCCGGGGATCAAACCCTATGAAGGTCCTGCCGGGAACCTGCGCCGGGAACTGGGAGTTTCCGCTGACGACCGTGTTATCGGAGTTATCGGCAGGCTGAAGCCCGACCGCGGTTATGACATAATACTGAAAGCTTTCAGCATCCTGCGTTCCCGCATTGACAGGGTGAAACTCGTTATAGTCGGAAGGAGTTCCCAGATAGGGACGAGCGTTATGAAACCGCTTAAGGACCTTGGTATTGAGAAAGATGTGATCCTCGCCGGCTACCGCTTCGATGATTATTTCCTGATGATCCAGACGTTCGATATCTATATAATGATGCGAGCCGGAAGCGACGGCAGTGGACGGGCCCTTCGCGAGGTCTTGAGTATGGGCAGACCGGCTATTGTATCCGACAGGGGAATGCTGCCCGACCTCGTCGATGACGGGAAAACAGGCTTCGTGACATCATGGGATGCCCCCGATCTTGCCGGTAAGATGGAGATTCTTGTCAACGATACCGATATCCGGCAGCGTTTCGGAGAAAACGCACGCAGGCGCGCCGATGAAGAATGGAGTTTCAGGCTCCAGGCGAAGGCGATGAAGAGTTTTTATGAATCATTATTACGAATGGACCTCAGGAGATAACCCTCTTTATTTCTTTTCCTGATTGGTGGACAGTGACACAAAAATGAAGATCGGCCTGGCAATATATAATTTCGACCCGAAAAAGGGCGGCGCCGAACGTTATACGTACGATCTCGCGGTAAGGCTTGCGGCAAAGGGCCATGATGTTTGCGTCTTTTGCGTCAACGGGATAGAAACCAAAGGTATCACTGTTGTACCGTTGAAAACATACAGGTATCCGCGGTGGTTCCGCAACCTGTCCTTTGCCCTTGCACACAGACATGCTGTGCGCAAGGTGCGTCCGGATGTGATTCTCGGCTATGGGAATGTGCTTGATTTCGATGTGTACCAGAGTCATGGCGGGGTACACAGCATCTGGATGCAAAGAGAAATAGCGAGCTACGAAAAAAGAGCCTGGCGGCTTATAAAGAAAATATTGCTGCAATACAATATCAATCAAATCATACAGCGTAAAATGGAAGAACACGCTATTGCGGCATACAGATCGAAAAGAATAATTGCGGTCTCAGATATGGTGCGGGACCATTTTTCATCGCACTATGGGATGGATAAACAACATATTGATGTTGTATACAATGGCGTGGATATCGAACGGTTCAGACCCGCAACCGTATCGCCCAAGGGCCCGGCGACAAAAATTCTTTTCTGTGCGGGAAATTTCAGGCTTAAGGGGCTTGGTCCTCTTCTGCAGGCCATGGGCAATGTCGTACGCCAGGGGGAAAAAGTGCACCTCACAGTTATGGGCCGCGGGAAGAAAGAGCCTTTCAAGGCATTGATCGACCGGGAACAACTGGGTGATCTAATAAACTTTATAGGCGAACATTCCGCCCCCGAGGAAATTTACCGCCAGGCCCATATCTTCATAAATCCGACGTATTATGACTCTTATTCCCTCACAACCGTAGAGGCGATGGCATCGGGTTTGCCTGTCATTACCACCAACTGGGCAGGGGCAAGTTGTTTTGTAGGCCACGAAGAAGGTTATATTATCGACGAGCCGGATAATATCGGCGCTCTTACCGACGCCATTATTGCACTGACGGACCCCGCCAGGAGAAAGGTTATGAGTGAAAATGCCCGAAAAAAGGCAGAATTATTAACGATAGAAAAAAATGCTGACCAAATTGAGAATATATTATTGGAAGTGTTCCAGCAAAAAGAAAGAGAAAGATTATATAATATGTCGGGCTCAAGTCAGAATAAATAATAAAATCCTTATGAAGATATTAATACTAGGCAGACTTGATGGTTGGATGGGACTCCATATATCCCATTTTTCAGATGGATTTATAATGCTTGGTCATGAAGTCACTTTGATTGATTATCATTCATGGGACCGACAAGTATTTTCTTTATATTCCAATGAAAAAAAGGCGAGACTGCGGCAGAAGGGTCAGACGGATAACCTTAAAACGTATCTACTTCAAAATAAGACTGATATGGTTATCGTTGTGACGGCTCGATTAATTTATGATTTTTCAGAGCTTCGCGCTAGCTATCCAGGGATAATTGTATTTTATGACCTGGATGGGCCAGATTTCGAAGGTTATCAAAAAGATTTGCAATGGATCAAGGAAATTGATCTTCTGCTAACCGTTTCAAAGTCCAGTCTTCGTTCGCTCGTTAATAAAGGGCATAGCAACGTCTGTTATCTTTCTCACGGAGTAAATACCGACTATTATGCCCCACATGTTATGACATTAAAGGAAACTGAATATTTTCGTGCACCAGTTGCATTTCTGGGTAGACCAACGCCTCGACGGGCTGAATATCTAAGAGCAATAACGACGGAGGGTCTTGTTGTCTGGGGGGCCCAGTGGTCAAGAAAGCCTTATTCTGACAATGAAAATATTAAGCAGTTTATTCGATCACGAAAAAATGTTGAAGGAATGGATGTTGTTAAGCTTTACCAATCAACGGGAATGCTTCTGAATATCCTCCGTGAACCATTTATTGGCACTTCAACTATAATGAATTTGCAAGTTTTTTCTGGTACTTCTACAGGTAGGTGTTTATTGACAGAATGGGTGGAAGAGTTGCCTGAAGCTTTCGAACCTGACACTGAAATCCTCACATTCAAAAACCTCGATGAATTTGTAGAAAAAGTCAAGCGGTATTCAAGAGATGTATCGGCTGCAGAAAAAATCGGCTCAGCAGGAAGAAAGCGCTGTATCGCAGAGCACACTCATCGTCATCGAGCTTTTCGCATAATGCAGATTTTACAAACATAATTCATCGGAGGAGTGATGCATCGTCAAAAATGCGTTGATGCAATAACCGACATTGTTTAAATTGCCGCAAGCGATTTCGAAAGTTAAATTATTCATGATACAGAAACACATTCATTGAAAAAACCATGATCAAATATCAAAGCAAACAATTTACCTGGTTTTTAGAATCCGAAGATTTAATTCTTCACATCGAAAATATCCCGCGTCCAAAAAATATCCGAAGAAATTATTTCCATTTTGAATGTAAAGGCAAGGAGATATTCATCAAGACATTCGACGAGAAGGGCACTGTCGGACGTATCCGGTCGTTGATCTCACCCCGGGGAAAAAAGGAATACACAATAGCCAAAAAACTCCAAATTGCCGGGGTCCCCGCGCCGCTTCCGCTCGGTTATGGGGTTGGTAAACAAAGTTCAGCCATAGCTGAGGTTTTTATTCATGGGACCACCTTTCTTGAACTCATCAGGAATGGTGGTGACCGCATCAGATTATTACGTCAGTTGGCAAAATTCCTTCTTCTCCTCAAGAATAAAAAGGTTCGTCACGATGATCTCCACCTTGACAATATACTTGTCTCCGGGCATACTTGCAACCTTATAGACCTCCATAAAGTAACCGTCAAAAGGTCGTTTTCCGAAAATGATGAGATCGTAAACCTGAAACATGTTCTGGCCAGTATATATAACTACATAAACCCGCGCGAAATAGGGCTGTTCTTCAACGAATACGGATTGACCCCGGAAAAGAAGATAAAAGCGCATCGTGCGACCGAGGCCCTGCGCGACAGGTGGATACTGAACAAGATGGCGCGGGCGTTTCGTGACACGTCGGTTGTGCGCCGTCAGGGACCGAAACTTTATATACGGGGAAATGAGGAGCACTGCTCAGGAGAATTTGTAGAGGTCATAAAAAAGGATACAAAGGTAAAAGTTGAGCGCCATGCGGACCACATTCGGAAAACCTACAAAGGTGGCAATCGCCTTAAGACAGCCTGGAAAAATTGCGTTGTACTTGAATACATGCAGAATCATGTCATTCCACGGCCCTACGGCGTCGTCTTAGGAGGCCAGGGCAACGCGGGCTACATTGCGATGGAGGACCTGGCGGGAAGCGGAGAAGAACTGGACCGTTATCTCGACAGGCATTATGACGCCATGAGTGCCCGGCGCAGGAAACAATTTATCAATGAAATCGCGACATTTTTTTTTAATACCATCCACTGGAAGGTAACTCACAAAGATCTGAAGGCCTGTAACATTTTCGTCCGCAATAATCATGATTTTCTGTTTCTCGACGTGGAGGATATTCGTTTCTCCTCGGTGACGCCGGATATTTTGAGAAAGTTGTTCCTTCAGCTCAATAACAGCGTTCCCCTTAGAATATCAAGCCGGGATAGGATACGGTTTTATCTGCGCCTTATCAGCCTCGTAAGCGTCGACAAGAAAAAATTCCTAGGAGAGATCATCTCGCAATCCATGAAGGAACCGATCGTATACATAGGCCTTTCGGGAACAGTGATGGATCACTGGTCGTAAATATCCTGCACCGAGCCCGCCGCGCTGCCTTTTTGGCTCCTTACCTCAAAATGACCGCGATTGTTTCCTGAGGGTACCCATTTTACCGTTACGCCCATCCGTGAAAATTTCATGATATTCTGTTTTTTGTGGCCGATGAGAAGGGGTATGTCGGCATTATGAAGGATGATCGTGATATCCTTTGGGTACCCCAGATGCTTGAGAACAATTTCGACCGCCCGTATAAATATCCGTGACTGGACGAGAAAACCGTAAGCCGGATGATAGTGGCCGCCAGCCACCATATCCCTGACGAGTTCATTGTCGGTCAGGCCCACATTCGCGACACTTATCCCGTTTTTAACGGCATTTGCGTATATGCGGCATGCGCAGTCGAGTACGTCGTCGAATGCGGTCGGCCTGAATTGCCCTGTCCTGTAGAGAGTGTACAAAGGTGTATCCTTCAAAACAACTAGGGGGTAGATGCGGATATACACGGGTTTCAACCGGACCATGTTCCGGATGATATTCTCGATATCGTTCTCATTTTCACCAGGCAGGCCGACCATGAACTGCAGTGCAACCGAGAAACCTTCTTCTTGAAGCCTGTGATATGCGTCAAAAAGGTCCTGGCCCGTGTGGGCCCTGTTGAGACCGGCAAGTATCGCGTCGTTGAACGTCGGTATCCCCAGCTCAATAATATCTGTCTTATTTTCCTTGAGCAGATATATCGTCTCATCCCTGAGAGGCACCGGCTTTGTCGAGAGACGAAAAGCCCTTACCCAGTCCCGGTAAGGTTCGAAAAACGAAAACATTTTTTCGAGGACAGCGGGCTCGATACCAAAGATATTGCCGCCGAAGAGCCCGACATCACAGGGCGCGGCACGATGAATAAAAGCGGCGTCAATACGCGCTTTGATATCTTCCCCGGATACATCGGTGATATATCCCTGGTGACAGTACGTGCACCGGTCGCGGCAGCCTAAATGGGGAAGAAAGATCGGGATGACCATGGCTCTTTAAGACCTCGCAGTATTGTGTATCCTTTTTTGTTTAAATGCAAATGTTGTGTTGCTCGAGCCGGGCGGGCCATATTTGAAAGCCTGTTGTAAAAAATTCAATAACCGTTCCATAATAGATCATGGCCCCTCTAGATTACCGGAAAGCCGATCCGCATAAGGGCGGTCAGATCCCGAAAAGCAATCGGGACCTACTGAAACATTCTTTCACATGATGCATAATGAGCTTTCGGGCGGGCCTGCCGTCCTTTGCACTTCCGCTCGCATAGCCGGGCCTCTCGATGTGCAACTCGTCAAGCAATCGTGTAGACGCCTGTGGGAGAAGCATTCTCTCCTTAGCGCTCGTATCTTAGCACGGGAGAACGGGTCCCATTTTCTCTTCGATGTGCCTTTCAACAGGACCCAATCCATTCGGTCTTCGAGCTAGGCAGGACGGATGTCCGTACATTTGTCGAATGCGAAACGGATTCGGCCTTCGACAGTACGCGGCATCTCTGGAAAGTTCTCCTCATAACGTACAGGGTTAAACTCGACGGGCACTACCTGATCCTTTGCACGCATCGCTCCATCAGCGATCCGCTCTACACGGTCAACTTAGCCCGGGAAATGCTGGCCAGCTGTGCAGCAATACTGTCGGGTGGGACAGTCGATGCCGGTCTTTTGCCTGTCTGTCCAAATTTCGAGGAAATTGCAGCCACTATCCCTGAATCCCTCTTTTCGGAAAAAAACATTGATGGGGCCTACCGGGAAAAAACGTTAAGCTCGATCCCGTACCATGAGGCCCGCGTCGGTTATGAAGAGGCATAACCACATACGCAGCCATACGATAAAACCTCCAAGGTTCAAAGAATTACAGGCCCTTTGCTCCTCCGAAAAGGCCACGATACGGGGAACCCTAGCGGCTGTCACAGTCATGGCCTTGTAAAAACAGCTCAACGATAAACCATCGATTGAAATCAAGACCCCCATAAGCATCAAGAAACTCGGCACGCCCGGGATAGGTGAAGATGAAATACTGTCTTTCGCATATAATTCCCGCATAAGACCGGGGAATATCACCGATTGTGCCATTTTCTAGAAGTGTGTGCGGGAGTACGAAACGGCGTTATTGAGGTCGGCGCCTTCCACGGACCTGCATGCGGACGCCGCCTCATGGGCAGGCGAAGATTTGAAGAGAGACCCGGCGCTGCCCCTTTCGTGTTCCCTTTTATATGTAAACTAGATCGGCAGCATTCAGAACAGCCCTTTTACGATAGAGAATTTCCTGTTCGTCAGCGGTCGCAAATCGGCGGGCCAGTTCATGTTCATTTCGGCCATGCCTGTTCATTGTAGCCTGCCGATCACGTTTGCATATGCCTCGCCTCTGCTCAATGAGATCTGGATTGACAGATTTATCAAGAATTTCGTGCAGATTATCGACAAAAACATAAAATAACCTGGAGGTCCGACGAAGGCCCCAAGATCGCACAGTTATAAACCTTCGTCATGTTATCCTGTGCTTGAGCAAACCTTCCCTTGACTTTTGGCTCACTCTTTCCTTAATCTGTACCTATGCAAAGACTCGCTATCGGCATGTTTGATTCAGGAGTTGGCGGCTTGACCGTCCTCAGGGAGGTCAAGGCCCTTCTCCCTCACGAGCATATTATTTATTTCGGTGATACCGCGCGAGTCCCTTATGGAAACAAATCTCCCCAGATGGTTACAAAATATGCGCTTGAAAGTGCGCTCTTCCTTCTAACAAAGGGCATAAAGCTTCTTATCATAGCCTGCAATACATCATCTGCGTTCGCCCTCCAGATCCTCCAGAAAAAAATGCCGGTTCCCGTTATCGGCGTTATTGCACCGGGTGCCAAGGAGGCGGCCAGGAACACAACAAGCAATAAAGTGGCAGTCATCGGCACGCGGACCACCGTAAAGAGCATGGCGTACGACAGGTCGATCAAGAGGCTCAGTCCGGGTATAGAGGTCTTTTCGCGCGCCTGTCCTCTTTTTGTACCTATTGTCGAGGAAGGCCTCGAACACGACGAGATCGCGCGCCTCACGGCCGAGAAATACCTGGGTGATCTTCGCGGGTCGGGAATTGACGTCATCGTCATGGGATGCACCCACTATCCCGTTCTGGAAGATGTGATCAGGCAAACAATGGGAAACAGAATAAAGATCGTGCACTCCGGTAAGGAAACGGCCAAAGAGGCATGGACGATCCTCAACGAGAGAAACCTCCTGAACAGGCGAGGCAGGGGTAAACGTGAATATTTCGTGACCGATACCCCGGAATCTTTTCATGAGATCGGCGGCCGGATCTTAGGCGAGGCCCTGACACACGTAAAGTCCTTGAAAAGCCTCGACTACCAAGATCTCCTTTTTTCTTCATGATCGCCGACGTAGTCCTGCCGATCCCTGTCGGCAAGTATTTTTCCTACACAGTACCGGTTGAGATCGCTCCATACGTTTCGTTATGGTCGAGAGTGCGCGTCCCCTTCCGTCAAAGAGATGCCACCGGTATCGTCACGGCAATCCGTGAAGGCGACGGCACGGGGCTAAAAGCGATACTCGAGCCGCTCGAATTCTTTCCGCTGGTCGATCCTGAGCTCGCCGCCCTGGCCGATTGGGCCTCATCATTTTACCTCACTCCCAAAGGCCTCGTTATGAAGTATGCCTTGCCGCCCTTACGCGATATCGAGCGCTATCTAGTTGTCGAAACGACAGGCGAGGGTCCTTCAGCAGCAGGCAGCGCTCTATTAAACAAGACGATCAAGAGGTTGGGACGGCTCCGCCTTGTGCAGTTATTCCGGCAGGGCTCGATCAGTTTACGCGATGATATAACGCACCGTAAATTCACCGCAGCGCATCCAATGGCCGGACCGTCAGGTGACAACCAAACCGAAAGGACTGTCTTCATCGATTCCGTGGGTCACCGGCTGGAACGCTATATTACGTTGATCGGCAAACACATCGACGACAACGGGAACATCCTTTTCCTCCTGCCCGATCACTACGCAGCCGGTGCGTATTTCACGGAGAAAATGAAGGCGATATATGGTGACCGGGTCCTCTGGTTCAGTTCGGGAGTACCGGTTAAGCAAAGGATGGAAACGTATTTCAGGGCCCGCCAGGAGGGAGGTTATATCATTCTAGGAAACAAGAACTCGGTATTCCTTCCAGTCCACAATCTGTCTCTTATAATCGCCGAAAGATATGATGACGATGAATACAGGAACGAGGAAAGCTTCAAATTCAACGCGATCCGGACAGCGATAGAACGCGCCCGTTCAGGTGGAATTCCGATCGTCCTCGGGGGCGCCGCCTGCTGTGCCAATATCATTTGGCATGCCCGGGAAAACGGCATTGCCATCCAATGTAATGATTGGATGGCAGGCAGCAACTTTACAAATACGATAAAAACCGTCGGTTCACGGTCGCCGGGTGAATTACTGGACCGTCTTTGCACCGATATTATCGAGACTGTCCATCGCGGCGATAACACTGCAGTTTATGTACCCCGCAAGGAGTATGGGTCTTACCTGAAATGCTACGTGTGCAGGGGGCCTCTCGCATGCACGAAATGCGGTGGCCATTTCGATTACGACAGGGACAAGGACACATTACACTGTACCGCCTGCGACGCAGAGCGCCCTTACATGGATGCATGCCCTAATTGCGGTAGCAATATGATCGGGTTCGCGAGGATAGGTGCATCCTTTGTTTACGACCATCTCTCCCGCACCGCTCCCGGCCTGAACGTAACCCTCATTACCGGCGATTCACTGAAGGAAGAATTACCGGCCCTTCGTAAAAAAGGTCCCCATCGCACCCAATGTCTCGTA
This sequence comes from Deltaproteobacteria bacterium UBA5329, assembly GCA_002408185.1. Classification (GTDB taxonomy): domain Bacteria; phylum Desulfobacterota; class Syntrophorhabdia; order Syntrophorhabdales; family Syntrophorhabdaceae; genus Delta-02. The sequence goes on along the minus strand of DHQV01000076.1, from coordinate 658 downwards.
GGAACCCGCGCACTTTCGAAGCTTTACGGCTACCATGTCGACAAACTCATTCTCGCGGACTGGGAAGAATTGCGAAAAATGTCAGGATTTAGATCCGAAGAAAAAACCCATCAGATCATTGCCAACCTCATCGATGCCCTGACCCCTGACGAGATCGTGTGCTATTCCCGGAGCAGGAAATCCGCCGATCTTGTCCCGTACCTGAAAACAACGGCCTTTTACGAAAATGAACTGCGCAAGCGCAAAGAAGCCGACTTCCCGCCCTTCACGAGGATCTTCCTTGTTGAAGCCCGCGCAAAGACTCAAGGAGCCGCTGACCGGGCCCTCGCAAAGGTCAAAACGGTCCTATCCGACAATGACCTTGATCCCTTCCTGTTCGGCACTATCCCGCACAACAAACCCCCTTTCCATTCCTGGAAAACCGTCCTGAAAGGCCCGAAAGACCTTCTCGACTCTGCCTTCACCGACCTCTACAACATCGCCGGCGTAGAGATCGAAGCAGATTCACCCAATTTTTGATGGTAAGTCGTTAGGCGTAAGAAGTATTACTTGCACGTAATTTCGGAGGAAGTCGGAATCCAATGTTTTGTCTCTTCGAAAACCTTCAAACTGAACAACAACAATAAAAACAAAAACTAGATATAATGGCTGACAACTA